>PLJH01000125.1 GCA_003139615.1 Alphaproteobacteria bacterium | reverse complement strand
GTTTCAGCGAAGATGCTCTAGTGATGCCGTTGTGCAGGGGCACCTGTGTCGAAAGCCTAAGAGGCAACGCTATGAAACGCGAAATTCGAAGCATCGTGATTGCTGCCGCGGGAATCGGCGGAGCGATCGCGCTATCTCTATCTGCCGATGTCGCAAATGCCGGCAATCCACCGAGACAAGCTGTGGAAATACCAACGCCTCAACCCGTCGTGGGCCCGAGAACGCATAAGCCCGCTCAGCCGGTTCTGCTGGTGAAGCCGCAAGTGAAGCAACAAAAGATCAAGAACTTCGCCAATCACTACTTCACGCCGATGGCATCGAAGCAGCAGCTGATTCATGCGGTGAACGGCCACTATTTTACGATCGGCGGTCAGTCGCATCCGCAATTCGCCGTAGGGCCCTACTATTGGCCCCAAGGCTACGGCTATATGCGATATTCGATTGGCGACAGTCTTCCGCAGCAATTCTGGCTGCAGCAATATTTCATCAATGACTTCGCCGACTACGACCTCCAGCCGCCGCCTCCGGGCTACCAATGGGTCCGCTACGGGCCCGATCTGATGTTGGTCAATCTCGGTTCCGGTGCAGTCGCGCAGGTTGCTTACGGCGCCTTTGCCGAATCCCAGCCGCCCGATGGCGGGCCAAACGGGCAGTAGGTCCGTTCGCATCGAACGACGCGGGCGCGGCGCATGAAAAGACACGGCGCCCGTCCGCGTCGCTTGCGTGTCTCCGGCCGTTCTCAGTCGGCCGCGCGGTATCCGCGAATATCGGACGGCGACGCGCCGTAACGGCGGCGGAACGCATGATTGAAGTGCGAGATGTCGCCGAAGCCGTTGTCGAAAGCGATATCGCTGATGCTGCGATGCTGCGATTTCGGATCGCTTAACGTGTCATGCACGCGTGAAAGCCGCGCGCCCAATGCAAATCCGGAAAAGGTCGTGCCTTCGCTCTCCAGCAGTTTCTGGACGTAGCGGGGCGTGACGCCGAGGCGCGCGGCGACCGAACTCACGGTCAGATCGCGGCGTTCCAGATTCTTCAGAATGAAAGCCTTGGCCTCGCGCAGGCGCGCCGCGCGCACGCTTCGCGATTCCATCGCGGCGAAATTGTCTCTGGTGGGATTCAAGACGAGTGCGGCCAGATCGTGGATATGCGCCACGATCAACCGGCGAAGCTCCGGCGTCGCGAGCGCCTGATTGTCGTCGAGCACGCGGATGTAGCTCATCAGAAGGCGCAATGCCGCCGTGTCGCGCGGAATGAGTTGGGCGGTGCGGTCGTGCAGATGCGGAACGAGCGCCGCGAGACTTTCGCGCGGCAATCTTACGCAAAGCAGCCGGCCAAGCGTGGGCCGATTGTAGACGCCCGGATCGGGGCAGGCCATGAGGCAAGCGTCGCCCTCTCCCAGCGTGACTTCGCGTCCGTTCTGCGCGGCGACGAAATTGCCGTCCAGATTCATCATGACGATGAAGTCGTCGTTGTCCGCGGCGATCATCTCGCGCGTGCGCCGGTTGATCGACGCGTCTATGGAGCCCCAGGCGAAACGTAAACCGGGCAGGGCACGCAATTGCACATCGGCGCGAAACGGCTGGTCGCCGAGCGGCTCGACGTCCACGCGCAGCAATTTGCGCGAAACAAGATCGCGCCACGCATCGAGACGCGCGCGCTTCGGCGCGTGCTCGCTCGACCAGTGCCACAAGGAATGATCCGATGGAGGCGCATCCATGCCGACAATCGACCTTTCGTAACCCCGATGCGCGAGAATCTTACGCCCGCCCGCCCCCAACGAAAAGCCGATGTGGGTTAATTGGTCAATACAGCGTTCGATTTGGCACACGCGCTCGCACGTGCACCAAACGGGGCGAAGCGATTCCCGGCGGGCACAATCCCACCACCTTCCGGCTGCGAATTAGTCGAATCTTCGCGAAGCGTTTCGGATGTCGGTCGGCGAGAGGCCGTATCGCCGACGAAAGAACCGGTAAAACGTCGACATGTCGCCGAAACCGCACTCCAGAGCCACTACGGTCACCGTCGACGCGTGCCAGCGCGGATCGCGCAGCCTTTCGTAAACCCTTTCCAGACGGTTTGACAGGACAAACTCCGAAAAACCCTTCTGTTCCTGCGCAAACAGACGCTGAACCGACCGCGGCGTGAGTGCATTGCGTTGCGCGATGTATCCCAGCGAAAGATCGGACCGGTGAAGATTGCGAAGGATATCCTGCTTGATTCGATGCAGCATAGCGGCCCGCATTCCTTGCCGGGTCGCCTCGATTTGCGCGCCGAATGCGGAGCGCAGCGCCAACGCAACGAGTTCAAACAAGTGAGACACCGCGGTTCGCTGTACGACGATGTCCGTTGCGGGACCCAGCTTGTTCACGGCCTGCGCATAGTCTGCGAGCAAGCGAAGCGCTTCGTTGTCCGCGGCAATGGCCCGGTTCGCGAAGTCGTCGACTTGAGGCACGATGTTGGCGAGGGTTTCGCGCGGCAATCTGAGGCCGACGCCTCCCCCCAGAACTGGCCGCGAATAGTCGCCAACCTCGGCAAAGGACTGCAAATTCGCTTCACCCGGCCCCACGATTAATTCTCGCCCGCGGGAAGAAATCTGATAATCGCCGTGCAGATTGATATTAAAGCAAAAATCCGCTTTGCCGTCGCTGAGTGTCTCGCGCGTGCGTTTTTCGAGTGTGCCGGACAGCATGACGCCGCCGATCGTCAGGCCCGGCAATTCGCGCGCATTCATGTCAACAAAAAAAGGGACATCCGGAACCGCATCAGAATCCATTCCGAGATATTGCCGCGCAACGACTTCGCGCCAAATTCCCCTTCGGTCACGCTCCGGCACCGAATTCGTCGAAAATCGATAGACACCGGGAAATTGCTTTACCACGTCGAGTGCACAGCTCCTCTATTACGGTCGTCAGTCCTCGCGCATCGGTCTGAAGATTTCGCTTTTGTCGCGATATCACCTTCGACTGTCGCGATCCCCCACGAAGCGCAAGCAAGCGCCCGCTAGGGTCCCCGCAAGGCTAGAAGGGCGAATTGCCCGCTTCTTGGCCCAAAACGAACCATTTGGGGTGGAACGAACATCCAGAGGCTTCGGCCCGTTGGAGGTTCGCGAACAAAGGAACGGGACATGCGATCGACGATGTTACGGATGCGCAGCAGTGCGAGCATGCTCGCGATGGCGATGGCCGCACCGTTGGTGTTTGCGATGAACCCGGCACAGGCGAACCCCGCGGGCGGAACGGTGACGAGTGGGTCGGCCGTCATCGCGAATCCATCGTCGAATGCGACCCAGGTTCAGCAAACAAGCGAAGGCGTCGTCATCGACTGGTCTAGTTTCAACGTTGGCAAGGGGCAGACCACGACGTTCGTCCAGCCAAACGCACAGGCGATAGCCGTCAACCGGATTGGCGGAGGCAACGCCACGCAGATCTTCGGCACGCTCGATGCCAATGGCCGCATCGTGCTCATCAACGGCAACGGCATTCTGTTTGGTAAGGGTTCGCAAGTGAATGTTGGCGGGCTGCTGGCGACTTCGAGCGATGCCGGCAATGCCGATATGCTTGCCGGAAAGGCGAACTTCACCAGATCCGGCAACGCTGGCGCCCAGATCGTCAACCAGGGAGCCATCAACGCATCACAAGGCGGCTTTGTGGCGCTGGTGGCGCCTTCCGTCAGGAACACGGGAACAGTGCAGGCCAAGCTTGGGAATGTGACGCTGGCGGGGGCCAACAACTTCACCGTCGATTTCAATGGCGACGGCCTCATCTCATTTGCGGCTCCGGCGGCGGGTCGCGGTGAGGTGTCGAACAGCGGCAATCTTGCGGGCGCTACGATCACCATGGATGCGCGCTCCGCGGAAGGTGCGGCCGTCAGCGTAGTCAATGCGGGCGGAACGATCGTGGCGCAAGGTGCCCATCTGCAGGGCGGCAATATCGTTCTCGACGGCGGCACCGGAGGCAATATCGACGTCTCGGGCTCCCTCAACGCATCGGGTGCGGGCGGCGGCGGCACGATCGCTGTGGGCTACTCGCAAAATGCACTGGCCGGAAACATCACGCTCGAAAAAGGCTCCGACCTGTCTGCCGATGCGACGCAATCTGGCAACGGCGGAAGCGTGAAGATCGATTCGCAGAATGATACCGAATTCAATGGCCTCATTTCCGCAAAGGGCGCCGGTGCAGCGGGCACAGGCGGCAATGTTGAGCTGTCGACCAAAGGTGTTCTGCAATTCACTGGTTTTGCAGACACCTCGGCTGTGTCCGGAAAGTCCGGCTCCCTTTTGCTCGACCCGACAGATCTTTACATCAACACCACCGGCACGGCGCCGGAAGCGGGCGCATCGGCGATATCGGTTGCAACCTTGGAGAGTGAACTCGCGGCCGGAAACGTATTTCTTCAGACCGCTGCAACCGGAACCCAGCAGGGCAATATCACGATCGCCAACAGCTTCGCCTGGTCGTCGGGAAACGGGCTGACGCTCGACGCCTATCGAAACATCGACATCGACAATGAAGTAACTATCGGCGCAACCGGCGCGGCCAATCTGTTGCTGTATGCCGACGATACCGGCAGAGGTGTAGGAACCGTAAACTTCATTGACAAGAGCGCGATCGATGCGAACAATTCGGTCGTGTCTATCTTCTACAATCCCATCAACTACGACACGCCGACCAACTTTTCCGGCAATGTGGTCCTGACGAACGGTGCCTCCCTGCAAGCGGATATGCTCGTCAACAACCTCACCGAGTTGCAGGAAATCGGCATGGACGCGACGACGCTGGCCGGCTCCTATGTGCTCGGACGCGCGATCGACGCCAAAGCGACCAGCGGCTGGAACTCCGGCGCGGGATTTATTCCGATCGGCGACGCGGCAAACCCGTTCACGGGCTCTTTCAACGGCGATTACTATTCGATCAGTCATTTGTTCATCGACAGTTCCGGCAACGATGTCGGACTGTTCGGCGTGATCGGCGCCAGCGGCGGCGTCAGCGGCGTTACAGTGACATCCGCATCGATCACCGGCGGCAGTTACACGGGTGGCCTCGCGGGCTCGAACGCCGGCACGATCTACGGCAGCGATGTGTCCGGCACAGTGAACGGCACCGCCTACACCGGCGGTCTCGTCGGCACCAATTCCGGAAATCTTAATTTTGATGGGATGAACGGATCGGTCACCGGGACCGGGTATACGGGCGGCTTGGCGGGAGCGAGCACAGGTGCGATCTATGGAAGTTCTACGGAAGAAGGAACCGTCAGCGGAACCGACTATGTCGGTGGGCTTGCAGGATACACCGTCGGTTCTGTCGAATATTCATCTTCCAGCGATATTGTGAGGGGAAGCGAATATATCGGAGGGTTGATCGGAGAGAGCAATGGTTCAAGCGTGAATGTGTCCTCTGCATCAGGAAAGGTGGAGGGGGTAAGTGTCACGTATGCCGGCGGCCTTATCGGTGAAGTTGAAGATGGCGGTTCCATCACGTACTCTGACGCGACGGGAAGCGTTACAGGAAATTCCGATGTAGGGGGCCTTGTCGGCTACGACGCCGGCGGCACGATCGCAAACTCCTACGCCACTGGAAATGTTGTTGCAACGGTATCGGCGGGAAGTAACGCCCTCGCCGGCGGTCTTGTGGGTGAGGAAGACACTCTCAATGGAGTGCCTGGATCGATCACGTCGTCTTACGCCATTGGATCCGTGACAGCCGACGGATACTCTGTCGGCGGCCTCGTCGGCCAAAATTACGCCAATATAACGTCCTCTTACGCGGAAGGAAACGTCGTTCCTTATAAAAAGGGTGCGTCGTATGTCGGGGGACTTGTGGGTGGCAATGGCGGCAGCATTACCGATTCGTATTCAAGTGGGACTGTTGCTGGCGTCTTCGACGTGGGTGGCCTCGTCGGCGACAGTGACGGAAGTATTACGAGTTCCTATTCGTATAGTTCTGTAAGCGGCATCGGCCACGAGCCGAGCCAGGTGGGCGGCCTGGTCGGTGATAACTTCAATGGCGAGATTCTGGATTCCTACACCACCGATGGCAGCGTCTCCGTTGCCAAGTCGATTTCGGGGTCCAGCGACATCGGCGGATTGATCGGATTCAACAACGGAGGAAGCGTGACGGGCTCGTACTCACAGGATCCCGTGACGGTAGGGCCTGGCGCGGAGGATATCGGCGGACTCATTGGCCTCAATAATGCGGGGACGATCGACCAAAGTTATGCAACCGGCAACGTGATGGGCGGAGAGAGCGATGTCGGCGGCCTCGTTGGCCTGAATGAGACCAACAGCACAATCGAGAATTCGTACGCCACAGGCGCCGTCGTTGCGCAATTGGGAACCAAGATAGGCACAGAAAGCGTCGGCGTCGGCGGGCTTGTCGGCGAAAACCAGGCAATTGATGGCGAAGCTCTGATCGTCGACTCCTATGCGACGGGCGCGGTGAAGGGAAACGACGAGGTCGGCGGACTGGTCGGCGTCAACGACAGCGGCGCACAAATCGAGACGTCCGAGGCCACCGGAAATGTAACTGCGACTGCAGACCCTGCGGTTGCCGGAGACGGCACCGATGCCGGAGGACTGGTTGGGCTTGCTTCGGGAACGATCTCCAATGTTTACGCGACCGGCAAAGTCAGCGGCTATAACGATGTCGGCGGATTGATCGGCTTTGCCGATTCGGGGCTGACAGTAAGCCAAGCGTATTCGATCGGTGTGGCGAGTGCCTCGGATCCATCGTCACCCTCTCTTGGGGCGTCGGTAGGGCTTAGCGCCGGGGCGACGCTCACGGATGTGTATTGGGACAGCACAACCGACCCGACATTGAACGGTATCGGTTCGGTAGTCGGCGCCGACACGACCATGTCGCTCACGACCAAACAATTGAGATCGGGACTTCCGGCCGGCTTCAGCGCCGCGGTGTGGGGCAGCAACAAGTCCATCGATGGCGGTCTGCCTTATCTCCTCGCACTGCAGGAGTGATGGCCCGCGCGAGGAACAGCCGGAAGAGAGCTTCCAAATCATCGCCGGCGCCGATTGAGGCAAAGGTCGTGATCGGCTGAAAAGCCCCCCCTTGACGCGGAGCGACGGAAACTGGCGAAGTTCCTCCATGTCGAGACGTTGGCGGATCGTATTGGGCGTCGGGTTGGCAATCGGTGTCGCCGGCTGTTCCGGCACGTCCGATCAGCCGCGGCGGCACCAGGAGGCGCCGTGGCACCCGGCCACTGCCATGGTCGAGAAATATGCCGACAAGAACGGTGTCGTCACTCGCGCTGCGATGAATGCCGGCCTCAAGGTCGATTTCGACAAGATCGATGTGAACCACGACGGCTGCCTCAATGAAGACGAAGTACGCGCGGAGAACCAGCGGCGCTGGCAGCTCGATGCGTCGACCTATTCGCCCCTGATCGATTTCAAACACAACGGTTGCGTGGATTTCCAGGAATATGCGGAGACCGCGCGATCCCTGTTCGATCAGCTCGACCGGAATGGCGACGGGAAGTTGACGCCCGATGAATTGCATCCGGGCGCGGCGAAGAAGCCCACGCCGCCAAGCCAGAACGGCGACCAGGGTCATCATCACGGCGGGGGAAATCCGGGCGGAAATCCCCCCGGCAGCCAATAATCCACGAAAAGACTGCTTTTGCTTGACAGGGTAGGGGGCGAGCCGTACATCGGCCCTCTTTCGCGCTTGGCCCCCTTCACAAGGCCGCACGCGGGGGCGTAGCTCAGTTGGTTAGAGTGTCGGCCTGTCACGCCGAAGGTCGCGGGTTCGAGCCCCGTCGCTCCCGCCATTCCCTCCCAAAGGGAACGGCGAATTATCCAAAAAAAGCCTTTGGTAAAGCGGCGAATCGTCCGTTAAACCCGCGTTGCATGCGGGGCGGCGCTGCCTATACTGCGCCCGCGAAATAAACCCGGTCCGGCTGTGCGATGCGGCATGCCTCTCGAGGCAGCCCGGACCTTGAGGACGAGTCATGGAAGGGCTGCTGTTCGAGTATCTGCCGATCCTGATGTTCATCGGGATCGCAGGGGGCATTGCG
This sequence comes from Alphaproteobacteria bacterium, assembly GCA_003139615.1. Lineage (GTDB taxonomy): Bacteria > Pseudomonadota > Alphaproteobacteria > Micropepsales > Micropepsaceae > Rhizomicrobium. The sequence goes on along the minus strand of PLJH01000125.1, from coordinate 48,462 downwards.
ACCGCCTTTCTTGTCTTTCCGCTCCTGTTCGCGCCCTCGATCCCCGACCCGGAAAAGCTCTCTGCTTACGAATGCGGCTTCAATGCGTTCGGCGATGCGCGCATGAAATTCGACGTGCGGTTCTACCTCGTGTCGATCCTGTTCATCATTTTCGATCTCGAAGTGGCGTTCCTGTTTCCCTGGGCGATCACGCTCGGCAAGACCGGTGTCTTCGCATTCTGGTCGATGATGGCATTTCTCGCAGTGCTGACCGTCGGCTTCATCTATGAGTGGAAGAAGGGCGCGCTCGAATGGGAGTGATCGCAGCCGGCGAGGGCGCACGCGCAGGTGTCGAAGGCGGCGCAGCGGTCGCCGACAACGATCCCTATTTCCGCCAGATGAATCTCGAGCTCCAGGACAAGGGGTTCCTGGTCGCGAGCGCGGATGCGCTGATCAACTGGGCCCGCACGGGCTCGCTGATGTGGATGACGTTCGGGCTGGCGTGCTGCGCGGTTGAGATGATGCAGGCAAGCATGCCGCGCTACGATCTCGAACGCTTCGGCTTTGCGCCGCGCGCGAGCCCGCGCCAGGCCGACGTGATGATCGTCGCCGGCACTCTGACCAACAAAATGGCGCCTGCGCTCCGCAAGGTCTATGACCAGATGCCGGAGCCGCGCTATGTGATCTCGATGGGCTCTTGCGCCAATGGCGGCGGGTATTACCACTACTCATACGCGGTGGTGCGCGGTTGCGACCGCATCGTGCCCGTCGATATCTATGTTCCCGGTTGCCCGCCGACGGCCGAGGCGCTCGTCTATGGCATCATGCTGCTGCAGCGGAAGATCCGTCGCACCGGCACGATCATCCGCTGAGGGCTGCTGATGGCCCTCGCGGAATTCGGCAAGCAGATTGCGGCGGCGCTTCCCGGCGCGGTGCGCAGCCAAGCGGTCGTGCGCGGCGAACTCACGCTCGACATCGAGCTCGGCGAAATCGCCCGCGTCCTGAAATTCCTGCGCGACGATCCGAATTGCCAGTTCAAGATGCTGATCGATATTTGCGGTGTGGATTGGCCACAGCGCGAGAAGCGCTTCGATGTGGTCTACCATCTGCTGTCTCTGTCCAAGAATCACCGTATCCGCGTGAAGCTGGAAACCGACGAGAACACGCCGGTGGCGACCGTCGTGCCGCTGTTTCCCGCCGCGAACTGGTTCGAGCGCGAGGCTTTCGACATGTACGGCATCACCTTTGCAGACCATCCGGATTTGCGCCGGCTCCTGACGGACTACGGTTTCTCGGGCTTTCCGCTGCGCAAGGATTTTCCGCTCACCGGGCACGTCGAACTGCGCTATGACGACGACCTCAAGCGTGTCGTTTATCAGCCGGTCCAGCTGGTGCAGGAATTCCGAGACTTCGATTTCATGAGTCCGTGGGAAGGCGCGCGGTTCATCCTGCCGGGCGATGAGAAGGCGGACGTCGTGAAGAAGTAGCGAATAGCGAGTGGGGAAGTAAGCAGTTTCAAATCCGATCGAGCACATGCCTGAGATAGAAGACAATCACATAACTTTGAATTTCGGACCGCAGCATCCCGCGGCCCATGGCGTTTTGCGTCTGGTGCTCGATCTGGACGGTGAAATCGTCACGCGCATCGATCCGCATATCGGCTTGCTGCATCGCGGCACCGAGAAGCTGATCGAGCACAAGACCTATATGCAGGCGCTGCCCTATTTCGACCGGCTCGATTATGTCGCGCCGATGAACCAGGAGCATGCGTTCGCACTCGCGACGGAAAAGCTGCTGGGCCTCGAAGTGCCGCAGCGCGGGCAATATATCCGCGTGCTCTATTCCGAGATCGGTCGGCTGTTGTCGCATCTGCTCAACACCACCACGCAGGCGTTGGATGTGGGCGCGCTCACGCCACCGCTGTGGGGCTTCGAAGAGCGCGAAAAGTTGATGGTGTTCTACGAGCGCGCCTCGGGAAGCCGCATGCACGCGGCCTATTTCCGGACAGGCGGCGTGCACCAGGACCTGCCGCCCGAGCTGCTCGAAGACATCTACAAATTCTGCGAGCATTTCCCCAAGGTGCTGGACGACATCGAGGGCCTTCTCACCGAGAATCGCATCTTCAAACAGCGCAATGTGGATATCGGCGTGCTATCGCGCGCCGACGCGGAAGCGTGGGGCTTTACGGGCGTGATGTTGCGCTCGACGGGCCTCGCCTGGGATCTGCGCCGCGCGCAGCCCTATGAATGCTATTCGGAACTCGACTTCAAGATTCCGGTCGGCAAGAACGGCGACTGTTTCGATCGCTATCTGATGCGCATGGAAGAGATGCGTCAGTCGACGCACATCATGACGCAGTGCATCGAGAAGATGCCGTCCGGGCCGGTTGTCTCGACGGATCACAAAATCGTGCCGCCGCGGCGCGCCGAGATGAAGCGCTCGATGGAAGCGCTCATCCATCATTTCAAGCTCTACACCGAGGGCTATCACGTGCCGGTCGGCGAAGTGTATGCCGCGGTCGAAGCACCCAAGGGCGAGTTCGGCGTCTATCTTGTGTCGGACGGTTCGAACAAGCCCTATCGCTGCAAGATCCGCGCGCCGGGCTTCCCGCATCTGCAGGCGCTCGAACACATGTGCAAGGGTCACATGCTCGCGGATATCTCCGCGGTGCTGGGTTCGCTCGATATCGTTTTCGGGGAGATCGACCGGTGAGCGCGCGCCGACTGCATCAGGAACAACCTGCAAGCTTCGCCTATTCGGCGGAGAGCAAGGCGCGCGTCGATCGCGAGATCGCGAAATATCCGCCCGGCCGCCAGGCGTCGGCCGTGATTGCGCTGTTGTGGATCGGGCAGGAACAATACGGCTGGGTGACCAAGCCGATGATCGAGGCGATCGCGAGCCTCCTCGGCATGGCTTACATCCGCGTGCTCGAAGTCGCCACGTTCTACACGATGTTCAATCTCGCGCCGGAGGGCCGGCATCTGGTTCAGGTCTGCACGACCACGCCCTGCTGGCTGCGCGGTTCGGACGATATCGTGGCCGTGTGCAAGAAGCAGATCGCCGACACCCAGCACACGATTTCGAAGGACGGCAAATTTTCCTGGATGGAAGTCGAATGCCTCGGCGCCTGCGTCAACGCGCCGATGCTGCAGATCGGCCGGGACTTCTATGAAGACCTCGACGGACCGAAGACCGAAGCGATTCTCGACGCGTTCCGCCGCGGCGAGACGCCGAAGCCCGGCCCGCAGAACGGCCGCCATTCGTCTGAGCCGATCGGCGGGCTGACGAGCTTGAAGGAGACGCAATCGTGAGGATCGCCGATGCTCTCTGACAAGGACCGCATCTTCACGAACCTTTACGGCCTCAAGGACCCGGGCCTCGCGGGCGCACGCGCGCGCGGCCAGTGGGACGGCACGAAAGCGATCCTCGAAAAAGGCCAGGACTGGATCATCGACCAGATGAAAAAGTCGGGCTTGCGCGGTCGTGGCGGCGCTGGGTTCCCGACGGGCATGAAATGGTCGTTCATGCCGAAGGAATTGAAGGACCGTCCGCATTATCTCGTGGTCAATGCGGACGAATCCGAACCCGGTACCTGCAAGGACCGGGACATCATGCGCCACGATCCGCACACTTTGGTCGAAGGTTGCCTCGTTGCGAGCTTCGCGATGCGCGCGCATGCCTGTTACATCTATGTGCGCGGTGAATTCATCCGCGAGCGCGAGGCGCTGCAGCGCGCGGTCGACGAGGCTTACGAAGCAAAGCTGATCGGCAAGGACAATATAAACGGCTGGGATTTCGACCTCTACGTCCATCACGGCGCGGGCGCGTATATCTGCGGTGAGGAAACCGCGCTGCTCGAAAGCCTGGAAGGCAAGAAGGGCCAGCCGCGCATGAAGCCGCCATTCCCGGCGAATGTCGGGCTCTATGGCTGCCCCACGACCGTGAACAATGTGGAATCTATTGCGGTGGTGCCCACGATCCTGCGCCGTGGTGCGGAATGGTTCGCGGGTTTCGGCCGCCCGAACAATACCGGCACGAAAGTCTTCTGCATTTCCGGCCACGTGAACAACCCCTGCAATGTGGAAGAGGAAATGAGCATTCCGCTGCGCGAGCTGATCGAGCGCCACGCGGGCGGCGTGCGGGGAGGTTGGGACAATCTGATGGCCGTCATTCCCGGTGGCTCGTCCATGCCCGTGCTGCCGAAAGATACCTGCGACACTATCCTGATGGACTTCGATTCGCTGGTGGCCGTGAAATCCGGCCTCGGCACCGCCGCCGTCGTCGTGATGGATAAGTCGACCGACATCATCAAGGCGTTTGCGCGGCTTGCTTATTTCTATCGCCATGAGAGCTGCGGCCAGTGCACGCCGTGCCGCGAAGGCACGGGCTGGATGTGGCGCGTGCTGACGCGGTTCCAGAAGGGCGATGGCGATCTCGCCGATATCGATCTCCTGCAGGAAGTGACCAAGCAGATCGAAGGTCACACGATCTGCGCGTTCGGCGAAGGCGCGTCCTGGCCTGTGCAGGGCCTGCTGCGCCATTTCCGGCCCGAAATCGAACGCCGTATCGCTGAGCGCAAAGGCACAGCGCCGATGGCGGCGGAGTAGGCGATGCGCAAGCTGATCATCGACGGCAAGGAAGTCGAAGCGGAAGACACGCTGACGCTGTTGCAGGCTTGCGAACAGGCGGGTGCCGAGATTCCGCGCTTCTGCTATCACGAGCGCCTGTCGGTGGCCGGCAATTGCCGCATGTGTCTCGTCGAATGGGTGGGCGCACCGAAGCCGCAAGCGTCCTGCGCGCTGCAGGTGAAGGACATCTTCCCCAACAAGGACGGCACGCCGGCCAAGATCAACACCAATTCGCCCTATGTGAAAAAGGCGCGCGAAGGGGTGATGGAATTCCTGCTGATCAATCATCCGCTCGATTGCCCGATCTGCGACCAGGGCGGCGAGTGCGANNGGCGCCACGGGCCGCGGCGAGGACATGGAGATCACGACCTATCTCGAAAAGGCGTTCGCCTCCGAGTTGTCGGGCAACGCGGTCGATATCTGCCCGGTTGGCGCGCTGACATCCAAGCCCTATGCTTTCAATGCGCGGCCGTGGGAATTGCGCAAGACGGAATCCGTCGATGTGATGGATGCGCAGGGCTGCAACATCCGCGTCGACACGCGCGGCTCCGAAGTGATGCGCGTGCTGCCGCGTCTCAATGAAGATGTGAACGAAGAATGGATCGCGGACAAGGCGCGCCATGCCTGCGACGGATTGCGCCGCCAGCGTCTCGACACGCCTTATATCCGCAAGGGCGGCAAGCTCGTGCCCGCAAGCTGGGGCGAAGCGTTTGCCGCGATCGCCGCGCGCATGAATGCGACAAAACCTGCCGCCATGGCCGCCATCGTCGGCGATCTCGCGGCGGCCGAAGAGATCAAGGCGCTCAAGGATCTGATGAGCGCGTTCGGCGTGACGAATATCGATTGCCGCCAGGATGGCGCGAAGCTTACCGCCGCCCCGAGGCAATCCTATCTGTTCAATACGTCGATTGCCGGCGTCGAAGCGGCCGATGCGCTGCTTCTGATCGGAACCAACCTTCGCTGGGAAGCGCCGGTGTTGAATGCGCGCATCCGCAAGACATGGCTCACTGGCGGATTGAAGGTCGCGAATGTCGGACAGGCTTACGATCTGACCTATCCGGTGCAGCAGCTTGGCGCGAGCGCATCTGTGCTCTCGGCGATCGCGGATGGCACACACGACTTTGCGAAAGTGCTGAAAGACGCGAAGCGGCCGATGGTGATTGCCGGTCCTGGCGCGTTCGCGCGGGCCGACGGTGCTGCGATCCTCAAGCTTGCCGCACGTATCGCCGGGGAAACGGGCATGATCGGTCCGGCAGGCAGCGTAGCCGAAGGCGGTTGGAACGGATTCAACGTGCTGCACACCGCGGCATCGCGCGTGGGCGCGCTCGACCTCGGCTTCGTGCCGGGCGCGGACGGTCGCGACGTGGCCGGCATCCTCAACGGCGCTTCGAAGGCTGAAATCGAATTCGTCTACCTGCTCGGCGCCGATGAACTCGACACAAGCAATCTCGGCAAAGCATTCGTGGTCTATCAGGGCACGCATGGCGATGCGGGCGCGCATCGCGCCGATGTCGTGCTGCCGGGCGCGGCCTACACCGAGAAGGACGGCCTTTACGTCAATTTCGAAGGGCGCGTGCAGCGGGCCGAACGCGCAGCCTTCCCGCCGGGCGATGCCAAGGAAGATTGGGCGATCTTGCGTGCGCTGTCCGACGTCGCGGGCAAACGCCTGCCTTACGACAATCGTGACGGGTTGCGCCGCGCGATCATTGCGGATGCACCGCATTTTGCGGAACCCGGAATTGTGCCGGCATCTGCCGGCGCCGACGCCGCGATCTGGGGCGCCATCGGAACGGCAGGCGAAATCGATGCCTCGCAGCCGCTCGCATCGCCGATTGCCGATTTCTACTTCACCAATCCCATCGCACGCGCGAGCCTGACTATGGCGGAATGCAGCAGGGTCTTCGTCTCCGGCGCAAGCAAGATGGCGGCGGAGTAGGCGATGGCGTTGATCCCGTTCTGGACCTGGGCTTTCCACTCCGTGGGCATTCAGCTGCCTTACGGCTGGTCATGGACGCTCAGCCAGGTCACGCTCATCGTGATCTTCCAGCTCCTGCTCGCGCTGTCGGTCGCGGTGTTCATTCTGGCCGACCGGAAAATCTGGGCGGCCGTGCATCTGCGGCGCGGGCCGAACGTCGTCGGCGCCTTCGGCATGCTGCAGACCATCGCCGACGCGCTCAAATTCTTCTTCAAGGAAGTGATCATTCCGGCAGGTGCCAACAAAGCCCTGTTCATTCTGGCGCCGCTGATTGCCGCAACGCTCGCCTTTGCCGCCTGGGCCGTCGTTCCGGTGAGTGCCGGCTGGGTGGTCGCGAACATCAATGTGGGCATTCTGTACATCTTCGCGATCTCGTCGCTCGGTGTGTACGGCGTGATCGTCGCCGGTTGGGCGTCGAACTCGAAATACGCGTTTCTGTCGGCACTGCGCGCCGCGGCCCAGATGGTGTCCTACGAAGTCTCCATCGGCTTCGTGCTGATCACGGTGCTGCTGTTCGCGGGCTCGTTGAACCTGTCGGCCATCGTGCAGGCCCAGGCGCATGGCTGGTTCTTCTTCACCATGCTCTTTCCGATGTTCGTGATCTTCTTCGTGTCGTCGCTGGCCGAAACGCAGCGCCCGCCTTTCGACCTGCTGGAAGCGGAATCGGAACTCGTAGCGGGCTTCATGGTGGAATATTCGTCCACGCCGTTCCTGCTGTTCTTCCTCGGCGAATATATGAACGTGATCATGCTGTGCGGGATGATGACGGTGCTGTTCCTGGGCGGATGGCTGCCGATCCCGATTTGGCCGCTGACTGAAATCCCGGGCATCTTCTGGTTCCTCGGTAAGCTGTTCGCGGTGTTCTTCATGATGGCGATGGTGAAGGCGATCGTGCCGCGCTACCGCTATGACCAGCTGATGCGTCTGGGCTGGAAAGTCTTCTTGCCGACCTCCTTGCTCTGGGTCGTGCTGACGGCGGCGTGGGTCACCTTCGTCCGCCATGGAGGCGCCTGATGGCTTACCTAGACCGCACGGCGCGCTCGATCTTCTTCTGGGAGTTCATCAAGAGCTTCTTCCTGGCGATGCGCTATTTCTTCTCGCCCAAGGTGACCTTGAACTATCCGTTCGAGAAAGGTCCGTTGTCGCCGCGCTTTCGGGGCGAGCACGCGTTGCGCCGCTATCCGAACGGCGAAGAGCGCTGCATCGCCTGCAAGCTNNCGCTACGACATCGACATGGTCAAATGCATCTATTGCGGACTGTGCCAGGAGGCATGCCCGGTGGATGCGATCGTCGAAGGACCGAATTTCGAGTTCTCGACCGAAACGCGCGAAGAACTCTATTACGACAAGGCCAGGCTGATGGCGAATGGCGACCGCTGGGAAGTCGAAATCGCACAAGCTTTGGAGATGGACGCGCCTTATCGCTAGGCACGGACGATAATCGGTATCGAGGGACGGTAACGGGACTATGTTGACAACGATCGCCTTCTATCTGTTTTCGGCGATCATGATCGCGGCGGCGTTCATGGTGGTTGCCTCGCGCAATCCCGTGCATTCCGTGCTGTTCCTGATCCTCACCTTCTTCAACGCGGCCGCGCTGTTCGTGCTGCTGGGCGCGGAGTTCTTGGCGCTCGTGCTGCTGTTCGTCTATGTCGGCGCGGTTGTCGTGCTGTTCCTGTTCGTGGTGATGATGCTCGACATCGATTTCGAGCAGTTGCGCCGCGGCGTGCAGGACTATCTGCTCTTGGGCGCGGGCGTTGGCATCTTGCTCGCCTGCGAATTGCTGATGATCCTGATTGCCTGGAAATCCGCGCCTTTGTCGGCTGCGTCTCTTGCGCATGCGACGCCGCTGCACGTCACCAACACGGAAGCGCTCGGCCGCATCCTCTATACGGATTACATTTATTACTTCCAGACCGCGGGCCTCGTGCTGCTGATCGCAATGATCGGCGCCATCGTGCTGACGTTGCGGCACCGGCCGGGCGTGCGCCGCCAGTCGATCAAGGCGCAGAATGCGCGGACACCGGCCATGTCGATGGAACTGAAAGACGTATTGCCGGGGCAGGGGAGTTAGTCATGGCGGTCGGACTCGGGCACTACCTCATTGTCGCCGCCTTTATCTTCACGATCGGCGTGTTCGGTATTTTCCTCAACCGCAAGAACGTCATCATCATCCTGATGTCGATCGAGCTGATCCTGCTCGCGGTCAATCTCAATCTCGTGGCGTTCTCGGCCTTCCTCGGCGATCTGGTGGGGCAGGTGTTCGCGCTGTTCGTGCTGACGGTCGCGGCCGCGGAAGCCGCCATCGGGCTTGCTATTCTGGTCGTCTATTATCGCAACCGCGGGACGATCGCGGTCGAAGACGTCAACCTGATGAAAGGCTGAGGCGTGTACACGGCGATCGTCTTCCTTCCGCTTCTGGGCTTTCTGATTGCGGGTCTTCTGGGCCGCATCATAGGCGCGCGCTCGTCCGAGATCGTGACGACCGGGCTTCTGTTCGTTTCGGCTGTGTTGTCCTGCTACGCGTTCTACGACGTGGCGATCCTCGGCCATGCCCAGATCGTGCGCCTCGCCGAATGGATCGTGTCCGGCACGTTCGAAGCCGACTGGACGATCCGTGTCGATGCGCTGACTGCTGTTATGCTCGTGGTGGTGACGGGCGTCTCCTCGCTCGTGCATCTTTATTCCGTGGGCTACATGGCGGAGGACCCGAGCCGCCAGCGCTTCTTCGCGTTCCTGTCGCTTTTCACTTTCGCGATGCTGATGCTGGTGACGGCCAACAACTTCCTTCAACTGTTCTTCGGCTGGGAAGGCGTGGGGCTTTCGTCCTATCTGCTGATAGGCTTCTGGTATACGCGCCCCTCGGCCGTGGCTGCGGCCATCAAGGCGTTCGTCGTCAACCGCATCGGCGATTTTGGTTTTGCGCTCGGCATTTTCGGCGTGTTCTTCATTTTCCACACACTGGACTTCGACAATGTGTTCGCCGCCGCGCCCGCCATGGCCGGAAAGACCTTCCTGTTCGCGGGTCACCAGGTCGATATCCTGACGACGCTGTGCCTGCTGCTGTTCGTCGGCGCGATGGGCAAGTCGGCGCAGATCGGCCTACACACCTGGTTGCCCGATGCGATGGAAGGCCCGACACCCGTCTCTGCCCTCATCCATGCGGCCACGATGGTGACGGCAGGCGTGTTCCTTGTCTGCCGCTGCTCGCCGATGTTCGAGCTGGCGCCCAATGCGCTCGCGTTCGTCACCTTCATCGGCGCCACGACCGCGTTCTTCGCGGCGTCCGTCGGCCTGTTCCAGAACGACATCAAGCGCGTGATCGCCTATTCGACCTGTTCGCAGCTGGGCTACATGTTCGTGGCCGCCGGTGTCTCGGCTTATGGCGGCGCGATGTTCCATCTGTTCACGCACGCCTTCTTCAAGGCTCTCCTGTTCCTGAGCGCGGGTGCGGTGATCGTGGCCATGCATCACGAGCAGGATATGCGGAAGATGGGTGGGCTGTGGAAGCAGATCCCGTTCACCGGCACGATGATGCTGATCGGCAATCTCGCACTGACGGGTGTCGGCATCCCGCTCCTCGGCATCGGCGCCGCGGGCTTCTATTCCAAGGACGCGATCATCAACGCCGCCTATGTCGCGGGCACACCGGTCGGGACGTATGCCTTCACCCTGGTCCTGATCGCCGCCCTGATGACATCCTTCTATTCCTGGCGTCAGTTCCTGATGACGTTCTTCGGTCCCTATCGCGGCGCGCAAGCGGACGCGCATGATGGCCATGACGATCACGGACACGGGCATGCGATCGCGTTGTCCGACGTCCACGAAGCGCCGCTGACGATGCTTATTCCTCTCGCCGTGCTCGCGGTCGGCGCGTTGTTTGCGGGAGCATTGTTCGACGGCATTTTCATCGGCGACGGCGCCAAGACCTTCTGGCATGGCACGGTCGCCGTGGTCGCCGGGCATTCGGCCGGCGGACTCGAAAGCGTGCCCATGTGGGTCGAGTTCGGGCCGTTCGTTGCGACTATCCTCGGCTTCGCGATCGCGTTCTACTATTACGTCCTGCACCCCGAAATTCCGCCGCAGATGGCTGCGCGCGGCGGGCTGCTCTACGAGTTCCTTTACAACAAATGGTATTTCGACGAGCTCTATGACTTCCTGTTCGTGCAGCCGACGCTAAAGCTCGGCCGCTTCCTGTGGAAGTTCGGCGACGGCAAGATCATCGATGGGCTCGGCCCCGACGGCATTGCGGCCCGCGTGACGGATGCGACCCGCGAAGCTGTGAAGTTGCAATCCGGCTATGTCTATCAATATGCCTTCGCGATGCTGCTGGGCGTCGTGACGCTTGCCACCTGGTTCATGCTGGGAGGCAGCGTCACCTTCATGGCCTGGGTTGCGCAGCTGAGGATGGCGCTATGATGAGCCACATCCTCAACATCATCACGTTTTTCCCGCTCATCGGCGTAGCCCTGATCCTGATCACACGCGGCAATCGCGAGACGACCGCCCGCAACGCGCGCGCGATCGCTCTCATCTCGACGGTCGTCAATCTGATCCTGGCGATCGTGATGTGGGCCAATTTCGACAACTCGACCGCCGACTTCCAGTTTGTCGAGCGGTTCGACTGGCTGGGATACGGGATACAGTATCACGTCGGCGTGGACGGCATTTCGATGCTGTTCATCGTGCTGACGGCGGGACTGATGCCGTTCTGCATCCTCGCGAGCTGGGAATCGATTCAGGACCGCGTGCCGGAATATATGATCGCGTTCCTGCTGCTGGAAACGCTCATGATCGGCGTGTTCACCGCGCTCGATCTCGTGCTGTTCTATGTGTTCTTCGAAGGCGGCCTGATCCCTATGTTCCTCATCATCGGGATCTGGGGCGGCAAGCGGCGCGTCTATGCGAGCTTCAAGTTCTTCCTCTACACGCTTCTCGGCTCCGTGCTGATGCTGCTCGCGATCCTGTCGATGTATTTCTATACCGGCACGACCGACATCGAGACCCTGATCCGGACCGCGCATTTCCCGGTCGCGATGCAGACATGGCTGTGGCTTGCCTTCTTCGCGTCCTTCGCCGTGAAGATGCCGATGTGGCCGGTGCATACCTGGTTGCCGGATGCGCATGTGGAAGCGCCGACGGCCGGTTCCGTGATCCTCGCCGGCATCCTGTTGAAAATGGGCGGTTACGGTTTCCTGCGCTTTTCGCTGCCGATGTTTGCCTCGGCCACGGAATATTTTGCGCCGTTCATCTTCGTGATGTCGGTGATTGCGATCATCTACACCTCGCTCGTGGCGCTGGCGCAGGAGGATATGAAGAAGCTCATTGCCTATTCCTCCGTTGCCCATATGGGTTTCGTGACGATGGGAATCTTCTCGCTCACCCATCAGGGCGTCGAAGGCGGTATCTTCCAGATGCTGTCGCACGGCGTGGTTTCGGGCGCGCTGTTCCTGTGCGTCGGCGTGATCTATGACCGCATGCACACGCGTGAGATCGCGGCCTATGGCGGGCTTGTTGCGCGCATGCCGATCTATGCCGCCTGCTTCCTGATCTTCTCGCTTGCGAATGTGGGCCTGCCGGGCACCAGCGGCTTCATCGGCGAATTCCTTGCCATGCTGGGCACATTCGCAGTCAACACGTGGGTCGTGATCTTTGCGGCCACGGGTGTAATCCTGTCCGCCGCCTATATGCTTTATCTCTATGGCCGTGTGATGTTCGGCGCGCTCGTGAAGCCGAGCCTGCAGGCGATCCAGGATCTGAGCCTGCGCGAGATCGCGATCCTCTCGCCGCTTGTGATCGCCACCATCGCGCTGGGCGTCTATCCCAAAGTGATCCTCGATGTGACGTCCGTGTCGGTCGAGAACCTGATCGCACAGCACAAGACGGCGCTCGCCATCGACCGGGCGCCGAAACTCGCGTCCGTCTCGCGGACAGGAGCGATGCCGTGAGCTTCATGTCCAACGATTTTCAGGTTCTGTTCCCCGAGATTCTGCTCGCTATCGGCGGCATGGCGCTGCTCGTGCTGGGCGTGCTGCGCGGCGACCGTTCGCTTGGGCTCGTATCGTGGCTCGCCATTATCCTGCTCGTCGCGACAGGCTGGTTCGTCCTGTTCCCGCTGACGCAGTTCAACCGCGCCTTTCACGGCGCCTTTATCGCCGACGATTTCGCGCGCTTTGCCAAGATCCTCATCTTGATGGGCACGGGTCTCACGATCCTGATGTCGAAGGAATATCTCGAGCGGGAAAAGATCGCGCATTTCGAATTCCCCGTGCTGCTGGTGCTCTCCACCGTCGGCATGTTCCTGATGGTTTCGGCGTCCAGCTTTATCGCGGTCTATATGGGCCTGGAGTTGCAAAGCCTCGCGCTCTATGTGCTCGCGGCCTTCAACCGGGATTCACTCAAATCGAGCGAAGCAGGCCTCAAATATTTCGTCCTGGGCGCGCTTTCCTCCGGCATGATGCTGTACGGCATTTCGCTGATCTATGGCTTCACGGGCACGACCGAATTCTCCGTTATCGCGCATGTGGTCACATCTCCGATCAATATCGGGCTTGTTTTCGGCATCGTGTTCCTGATCGTGGGATTTGCGTTCAAAGTATCCGCCGTCCCGTTCCACATGTGGACGCCCGACGTCTATGAAGGCTCGCCCACGCCGATCACTGCCTTCTTCTCGATGGCGCCGAAAGTGGCAGCCATGGCGCTGTTCCTGCGCGCGATGATCGTGCCCTTCGCGCATGCCGCTGGAGAATGGCAGCAGATCGTGATCTTTATCTCTGCGCTGTCCATGATCCTGGGCGCAGTGGCCGCGATCGGGCAGACCAACATCAAGCGCCTGATGGCTTACAGCTCCATCGGTCATATGGGTTATGCGCTGCTCGGCCTCGCCGCCGGGACGACGGCCGGCGTCGAAGGTGTGCTGATCTATATGACGATCTATCTGATCACCAATGCGGGCGTGTTCGTCTGCATCCTTGCGATGCGTCGTGACGGGGAGGCGGTCGAGACGATTTCCGATCTCGCGGGCCTCGCGCGCACTCGCCCGATGCTGGCGCTGGCTTTCGCGGCGTTGATGCTGAGCCTTGCGGGACTGCCGCCTTTCGCAGGCTTCCTTGCCAAGTTCTACATCTTCCTCGCGGTCGTCGCGGTGCATATGTATGCGCTAGCCGTGCTCGGCGTTCTCGCGAGCGTCGTGGGCGCCTATTATTATCTGCGCATCGTCAAGATCATGTACTTTGACGATCCCGCGCCGGCCTTCGATCCCGACATGAGTTGGAACCTCAAGACAATTCTCACGGGTTCCAGCCTGTTCGTGGTTTGGTTTGTTGCCTCGGGAGGCCAGATCGTTTCGGTCGCCGCGGCCAGCGCCAAAGCGCTCCTGCCGTGAACCCGGCCCCCGCGTGGCCTCCGGGCTACGCGCTCAAGCACTTCGAAGTGATCGATTCCACAAATGAGGAAGCGCGCCGCATGGCCGCCGCGGGCGAACGCGGTCCGGTGTGGATCGCCGCCGACCGCCAGAGTGCGGGGCGCGGGCGCAGAGGACGCAACTGGGAGTCTCCCACAGGCAATCTCGCGGCCAGCCTGTTCCTGCGTCCCGAGAAAGCTGCAGCGGATTGCGCGCAACTCTCCTTTGTCGCCGCAATCTCGGCGTCCGATATGGTGTCGCGTCACGCCGGAAATGCCGCGATCAAGGTCAAATGGCCGAATGACGTTCTTGCGGATGGAAGGAAGATCGCGGGCATCCTTCTCGAATCCGCAAGCGCCGGCGGCGAACGGCTCGATTGGCTGGCAGTCGGCATCGGTGTCAATCTCAAGGTCTTTCCCGAAGGTACCGAGTTCCCCGCCACATCGCTGGCCGCACTCGGCATCGTGCCGCCCGCTCCGCAAGATGCATTGACCGGTCTCGCAGCCGCGTGGGCGAAATGGTATGACGTTTGGATGACGCGGGGTTTTGACGAAATCCGGGATGTCTGGCTGTCGCGCGCGGCGGGCCTGGGTACGCGCATCCGGGCGCGGTTGCAGAACGAGGAGACACACGGCGTGTTCGAAGGAATAGATGCGAGCGGCGCACTGATCCTGCGAGAAACCCTGGATCGCACGCGTGTGATCTCGGCTGGAGAGGTCTTTTTTTAGGTTCGCCATGCTCCTCGTCATCGATGCCGGCAATACCAACATCGTCTTCGCCGTTCATGACGGCAAGGATGTGCGTGCGGAATGGCGCGCGGTGACCGAGACGACGCGCACGGCCGACGAATATGCCGTGCTTTTGTCGCCGTTGCTCGCGCTGAACGGGTTGACTTTCGATGACCTCGACAGCGCGATCATCGCGACGGTCGTGCCGGCCGCGTTGTTCGATCTGCGCCTCCTGTGCCGGCGCTATCTCAAATGCGAGCCGCTGGTGGTGGGCGATCCCAATCTCGATCTCGGCATCGAAATTCATATCGACCGGCCGGAAGCGGTCGGCGCGGACCGGCTCGTGAATACTGTTGCCGCACATGAGCGTTACAAAGGCGCGCTGATCGTGGTCGATTTCGGCACGGCCACCACCTTCGATATCGTCAGCGCCAGGGGCGATTATGAAGGCGGCGTGATCGCGCCGGGCGCCAATCTGTCGGCCGAAGCGCTGCACAAGGGCGCCGCGATGTTGCCGCGTGTCGCGATCCAGCGCACGCAATCGGTGATCGGCAAGGATACCGTGCCGGCGATGCAGTCCGGCCTTTTCTGGGGTTATATCGGCCTCATCGAAGGTCTCGTCGCACGCATCAAAGACGAGTATGGCGAGCCCATGACCGTGATCGGCACGGGCGGGCTTGCGAACCTGTTCCACAAGCAGACGACCGTCATCGACCATCTCGACCCCGATCTCACGATCCGCGGCCTTGTCATGATTCACGCGCGCAATGCCGCGCCTGCCAAAGCTTGATGGCTCAACCGGGTCGCGACGACGAGCTTGTCCTGCTGCCGCTTGGCGGCGCGGGCGAGATCGGAATGAACTTCAATGCCTATGGCTACGGCCCCGCCGACGAGCGGGAATGGATCGTGGTCGATTGCGGTGTGCTGTTCGGCCGCGAGGGCCTCACGCCGGGCATCGACCTGATCATGCCGGACATCCGCTATCTGGCCGAGCAGCGCGAGAACGTGCGCGCGATCGTGCTCACGCATGCACATGAAGACCACATCGGCGCTGTCGCCCATCTGTGGCCGCAATTGCGCTGTCCGGTCTATGCGACGCCCTTCACCGCGCGCCTGCTGGAAGACAAAATCGAAGAAGCAGGTCTGTCCGAGAAACTGCGCGTCAAAATCGTGCCGCTCGGCGGCAAGCTGAAGCTCGGGCCGTTTGCCGTCGAATTCGTGTCGATCACCCATTCGATATTGGAGCCCAATGCGCTTGCGATCCGCACGCCGCTGGGGGTCGTCGTGCATACGGGCGACTGGAAGATCGATCCCGATCCGCTGCTGGGCGACGTAACTGATATCAGCGCGCTCACGAAGCTTGGCGACGAAGGCGCGCTGGCGCTTGTCTGCGATTCCACCAACGCGCTGTTGCAAGGCAGCTCCGGCTCCGAAGCCAATGTGCGCAAGAGCCTGACCGAATTGATCGGCACCTTGAAGGGCCGCGTGGCCGTCACCTCATTCGCCTCCAATGTGGCGCGGCTCGATACCATCGCGCGCGCCGCCCGCGAGCACGGCCGCGAAGTGGCGCTTGTCGGCCGCGCCATGCACCGCATCACGAATGCCGCGCGAGAGACGGGTTATCTGAAGGGATTTCCCAATCTGCTCGATGAAGCGGAAGCAGCCCAATTGCCGCCGAACCGCATTCTTTATCTGTGCACCGGTAGCCAGGGCGAAACGCGCGCAGCGCTAGCGCGTGTGGCGTCCGGCGATCATCCGAATGTGAAGCTGGGCGCGGGCGATGCGGTGATCTTCTCGTCGCGCATTATTCCCGGCAACGAACTTTCGATCTTCGAACTGCAGAACAAGCTCGCAGCGCTCGGCGTGGAGGTCCTCACCGAGCAGGACCATTTTGTCCATGTCTCGGGCCATCCCGCGCGCGACGAACTCGCCCAGATGTATCGCTGGGTCCGGCCCCAGATCGCGGTGCCCGTGCATGGCGAACTGCGCCACATGACGGCCCATGCGCGGCTCGCGCTCTCGCTGCAGGTGCCGCAGGCGGTGGTGGTGCAAAACGGCCAGATGCTGCGGCTGGCGCCCGGACGCGCCGAAATCATAGACGAAGTCCCGTCGGGCCGGCTCTACATGGATGGCCGCGTGCTGGTCGAGGAGGGCAAGGGCCATGCCCGCGGTCGCCGCGCACTCGCCTTCGCAGGTATGATCGCGATCACGGTGGCGCTGGACAGCAAAGGCCGGGTGGCAGGCGAACCAGCGGTGCTTCTGGAAGGCATTCCAGATCCAATCCACGCGCCCGTGCGCGAGGCGGTGGAGGGTGCGCTGCGTCATCACCGGTCCAAGCGCGGCGACGACGAGGTGCTGCGGGAGGCGGTCCGTCGTGCTGCCCGGCGCGCCGCGTCCGACGCCTGGGGCAAGAAGCCCGTCACCCGCGTGGAGATTATGTGGGTTTGACAGAGGCTTGCAGGTTATAAGGGACTTGACGGTTTACGAGACGACGCTAATGGACAGGCGCGGGCGCAATCGGAAGTGGTTCGTGCTTGGCATCACCAGCCTCGTGAGCGGCGTTGCCATGTTGCTGCTGTTCCGCTCGATCCCGATGGCGGCAGGTACGGCGGCGACAGTGATGGTTGCAGTCATTGCGCTAAAACATCTGGCGCTGTTCATCGCAGTTAGTTCGCCGATGGCGGCGCTGTTTCAGTCGCTGAAGCCGCGACTCCGGGAGATGTGCGGTCGCCCGCCGGAAAATTTCAAGTAATCTAAGAACCACGGAGAGAAAACATGATCGGCCGGCTCAATCACGTGGCTATTGCGACGAAGAACATCGCGGCGGCCGCCAAGGTCTATCGCGACACCCTGGGCGCGAAGGTGTCCGAGCCCGTGCCGCAGCCGGATCACGGCGTGACTACGATATTCGTCGAATTGCCGAACACCAAGATCGAGTTGCTGGAGCCGCTGGGCGAGAATTCGCCGATCGCGAAATTCCTCGAGAAAAATCCGTCCGGCGGCATGCATCACATCTGCTACGAGGTCGACGACATCTACGCCGCGCGCGATCGCATGAAGGCGGAAGGCGCCACGATCACCGGCACGGGCGAGCCGCGCATCGGAGCGCATGGCAAGCCCGTGATCTTCCTGCACCCCAAGGATTTCGTGGGCACGCTCGTCGAGCTCGAGCAGGCGTAAGCCATGCATTGGATCGTGCTCGTCGGAGCGTTCTTCATTTTCTGGTTTCTCGCGTTGCAGATCGTCATGCCCATCGGCGTGAAAGCGCCGCATGAGAGCGGAGAGGAAGTGGTCGCGGGTGCCGATCCGGGCGCGCCGCACAATCCCAATCTCGGCTTCAAAGCGCTCATCGCGACAGGCGTGGCTGTCGTGCTGTGGGGCATTCTTTATGCGCTGATCCTGCTGCATGTGCTGGACCTTTAGCCGGCGTCACTGCCGATGCGCTTGTTTCATTTCAGCGACGATCCCGACATCGTGATATTCGAGCCGCGACCGGTGAGCGTTCCGGCGCAGCGGCGCGCCGGCTCAGAATGGCTGAACGGACCGCTCGTCTGGGCGATCGATGGCTGGCACCAGCCGATGTATCTGTTCCCGCGCGAATGCCCGCGCATTCTCCTGTGGCCGACACCACGGACGGCCGACGAGGATCGAAAGCGATGGATGGGCGATACACAGGCGCGCATGGTCGCCTGTATCGAGCAAAGCTGGCTTGATCGGTTGGGGGTCTGTGTGATTTTTCGTTACGAGTTCGACGCCGCGACTTTCGAAAGCCTCGACGATGCCGGCATGTGGGTCTCGCGTAAGTCTGCAGCCCCGATCGATGTGAAGAAGATCGATAATTTCGAGAGCGAACTTTGCGCTCAAGGCGTCGAACAGCGCATCCTCGATAGTCTTCTCCCTCTGTGCGGTGTCTGGAGCAGCTCGCTGCATGCGAGCGGCATCAGGCTCAGGAACGCCGCGGGATGGGCGCGCTATTGAGCGCGTTGAATAGCCTTTGAGCCGCAATAACCGAGAACGTCGCCGTCGACCGCATCGATAATCTGGCCAAGCGCTTTGTTGAGCGAGGATTGTGTTTCGCCCTTGCTGCCAGTCCAGTTCAGGCCTGCGTCGGCCCCCCTGTAGGTTTTTTCGCCGAGTGCGACGCCCTGCCGGCTGAAGTGAACCCGCACCACGACGTTGGTCGCGCGCGCCTCTTGGGCGCTGTCCATGACATAGGCCTTGAGCAAGTCCGCATTCAGAACGAGCGTGGAATCAGGGGGGCCGTCCTCGACGAGGACGCGCGAGTCCTGGCTCAGCGACTGAAGGCCTGCACGCACCCAAGCAACACTATCGACGGCGCGCAGTAGAAAGTCGCCATATGCACCCATCGTCAGATTGTCGTCGCGCAAGTCGTGAATATCGCCGATACGGACATGACATGGCGCAACCTTATTTGCGCCCGTGTCCTTTGACGAATGAGAGGACCGGCCCAGATGGGAGCTCGGCGTATAGTCCGACGACAGCATCATGGATGTCGGTGCCTCGCCACATCCGAAAAGCGCTGCGGCGGCTGCGGCTGCGACCCAGATTCGAAAGCATTCTTGCCGTGCCATGATCCGCGAAGCCCGCCGGAATCAGGGAGCCACCATGGATTTCTCGGCAAATTCCATATTGCCGGCCTTAAGTCGTACGGTTTCGCCGTAGCTGTCGGTTGCGACGATTTGCACGGGGGCACCCATCAAGGTCGAGGCGGTGCCGGCTGCGCGATCGGCAGCGGATGTCTGCAAATCCGCCACAAGCATCGACGACAGTTTATCGACCCCCAATGCCAGATCCGCGCGCATCGCCGCGCCGTTTTGCGCATCCCATACGATGATGTTGTGATCCCGATCGCCGGTCGCGCCAGGCACCTTCGCGACGAAGGTGAAGGTGTTGTAGTAAATGGCATTGGCGATGTCCGTGCTGAACCTGCCGGAGCTCGTCTTTTTCGTCCTCAGCGCATTGAGGGCATCGGTATTTCCGAAAAGGCTCGCCGTAAGCGAGACCGTCAGGATGTCCGCATCGTTCGACAGTTGGTAGTCGGCGGTCGTGAACAGAACGGCATTGGCTTTTGAGTGCTCCAACGCGGAGTCGAGGCTGGCTGGTGTCACTTCCTTGACGACGCGAACATCCGACGTGTGCAGCCAAGGCAATTTTGCAAGGGAGCCTTTGACGTCGTCCCGCAGTGTCGCGTCGAATTTGTAGTCCACGAGAGCGTCACGCAGCGGCTTGACCGCTGTTTCCGCCTTTTGCGTACGAACGGAATCGACTCCGGCATTGATCGCCGCAACGACCAGCGCGCCAAGAAGACCTCCTTGACCCGCAGCGTTGGCGGTCGAAGGCGGCACATAGACGTAGATTTCGCTCTGACGGATCGGCACCACAACTTCCGTAGAAGCGATGCTGTTGCGCGCTGCATCGGGCAGCGGCGGATTTACAGTTGCAGTCGCACAGGCGCTCAGCAGCAGTGCCGATGAGACAGCAAAAAAAATCGAAAGACGCATGAGTTTGCCCCCAAATGTCCTCCACCGACGGAATGATCGGCAGATGAAGGACGATGGCCGACATGCCCCATATGACCAGCGTCGTATTGGAGATTAGCCGTATTCCCGGCCGTCCGGAAGCTGAGAAAGGTGTGAAGTCGCGAAGGGCGAATACCAGAAATGCCAAAGGCCGGTTTCCCGGCCTTGGCGCTCCCCAAACTTGACCTTTTGCGGCCTTGCACAATCTTTTGTGGGCGGGACTCATATGATACTTTCCCATCACTGTCACGCAATATCTGGTTAGCCGCCCGCCGAATCAGCGCAGGAAAATGACGCGGGCGGCACCGGCGCTAACCGACACCGCCGGGCGCTCTTGACTTGGTCGGGAGGCATCGCTTCGCTCGTCTGAACAAGTGGGGACTGTGATGCGTGCGTTTTCGGCCGTTCTGATCCTGATTGCGGCCGTCGCGTTCGCCGGGTCTGCCCAGGCCGCTTCGTGGCGCATCGTCAAAGACCATTGGAGCGAGGCCGACGAAAAGGGCTTCGGCGATTTCGTCCAGGCGCTCGGCGAGACCAATTGCAGTTCCTCGGAAAGCTGCCTGCGCAATCCGGCCAATCCCTATCGCAAATCCGACCAGGCGTTCCTCGATATTGATGTCGATTGCGCCAAGCTGCCCTACATGCTGCGCGCCTATTATGCGTGGAAGAACGGCTTGCCGTTCAGCTATGTCGATGGGTTGAGCGGCGAAGGCGGCGATCTGCGCTTCACCAAAACCGCGAACCGCGCGACTTCGCGACACGACATGATCGACCGGGGCGCCGGCATCAATGCGCCGGAAGCTATCCGCGGCGAACTCGAAACCGTTTACTCGGGTACATATCGCACCGATGCGGGCGAGAAGCGTGGCGTGCTGTCGGATTTCTATGCGCCCGCCTTGCAGCCGGGCTCCATCCATCCCGGCACCATCGTCTATGACGTGAACGGCCATGTCGGCATCGTCTACAAGGTCGATGAGGATGGGCGCGTCTACTACATGGATGCGCATCCCGATTTCACCATCTCGCGCAGCGTCTATGGCGCACAATTCGGCCAGAGTCCGATGCGGCTGGGGGGAGGGTTCAAGAACTGGCGGCCGTTCAAGCTCGTCGGCGCGCATCGTGACAGCGCCGGTCATCTGATCGGCGGCCATATGGCTTATGCGGAGAACGACCAGATCGCGGATTATTCTCTCGTCCAGTATGTCGGCACGGAACCCAATCCAAAGCAGGATGTGACGAAGGCGCACTTTAAATATAACGGTGCGGAATTGGGCTTCTATGAATATGTCCGTGTCGCCGTGTCGGGCGGCAAGATGACTTACAACCCGATCTACGAACTCAAGGCCACGATGCAGACCTTGTGCAACGATCTCAACGATCGCGCGCAATATGTCGATCAGGCGATCCAGGAGAATTTCCAGAACAAACCGCATCCCGCGCGACTGCCCGACAACATCTATGGCTCCAGCAATGTCGAGTGGGAGACCTACTCCACGCCATCACGCGATGCGCGCATCAAGGCGGCGTTCGTGCAGTTTTATAAAGACATGAATGAAATGATCGATATGTGGGTGCATCGCGATCCGCGCATCGTTTATGACGGCGTGTTCCTCAAGCAGGATCTCGAAAAGGCCTATGACGAGCAATCGCAGGCCTGCACGATCACCTATCTGAGCACGGCCAAACGGCCCGTGGCGATGACGTTCGACGACATGGTGCATCGCCTGTACAAAATGTCGTTCGATCCGTTCCACTGCATCGAGATGCGTTGGGGTGCGGAGGGCGACGAGCGCCAGTCATGCCCGGAAGGGCATGACAAGGGCAAATGGTACGAAGGCGAGCAGCGCCTGCGCAACCAGCCCGACCGCACCTATGACGTGACAATGGATTTCTCGCTCGAAGACCTCGAGCATCACCACCCCGGCACCGGCATCGATGTGGCCCCGCCTATCGATATCAAATCCCTCATTGATGGCATGGGCGACCAGGTCAGCTTCCAGGGCATGACGCCGGTGGGGAAGTAGCGCAGACAGAACTACCTTTCCCTCTCTCTCCCCGGGGGAGGGAATGTACGTGGAGAGAAACGATGACCGATCACCAAATCGGAACGCGCGAAGAGTGGCTTGCTGCTAGACTGCAGTTGCTCGATGAGGAGAAGGAGCTCACGCGGCGGTGCGATGATCTGGCTCGGCGGCGTCAGGAGTTGCCGTGGGTCCGGGTCGACAAGGATTATCGATTTGAAACCGACACAGGGGCCGCCTCGCTGGCAGACCTCTTCAAAGGGCGCTCGCAGCTCATCGTCTATCACTTCATGTTCGGGCCCGATTACAAGGCCGGCTGCCCGTCCTGTTCCGCCATGGCCGACGGCTTCAACGGCATCACCGAACATCTGGCCCACCATGATGTGATGCTCTGGGCCGTTTCGCGCGCGCCGCTCGCAAAACTGCAGGCATTCGAGCAGCGGATGGGCTGGAGCTTCCCGTGGGCGTCGTCGTTCGGCAGCGACTTCAATTACGACTACGCCGTTGCGTTCACGCAGGAGCAACGGCGCGAGGGCATCGAATATAATTTCCGGCGACAGGCTGCCCCATCGCCGGATCGACTCTCGGGAAAAGCAGCGCCGGCCGGAGTTGCTGCGGTGGCGGCCATGACCGGTGTCGATGTGCCGACATATGCGCGCGAGGCACCGGGAATAAGCGCCTTCATGCGCGACGGGAGCGTCGTCTATCACACCTATTCGGCTTATGCGCGTGGATTAGATAGTCTCTGGGGCATGTACCAATGGCTCGATCGCGCGCCCAAAGGTCGAAATGAAACCGGGCCCTGGGTCCGCCACCACGACGCGTACGACGAACACTGAATGTTTCGGCATAGCGGAGGGCAACAACGCTCCGGCGGCCAAGTAGCGGATAGTTGAAGATACTTTTCCCTCCCGCGCCCCTAAAACCAAGGGCGTTTGCGATCACGGGGGAAAAGTCATGACCGCAGAAAAAGCACCCATGGACTTCGGTTGGCGCGTCTACGGCCTGGGTCTGATGGCCCTGGCCGCGGTCTGCTTCGTGTGGAGCGGCTTCGACCCCGGACAGCCCGTCCCCAAGGCGTTTCCCGAGCGCGCCGTCCTCGGCTATGCCGCCGCCGCGTTTTTGCTTATCGCCGGTGCAGCCATCGAATGGCGGCGGACGACAGCATGGGCGACCGCGGCACTCACTGCCTACTACATGCTCATTGTCGTCGTGCTGATGTACGGCCATCTGATGCTCAAGCATTACGGCGAATTCGGTACCTATGAGTCCGCCGCCGAACAGATCGCGATCGCGGCAGGCGCGCTGATCATCTACGCCGCCAATGCCAATATCGATGCGGCGCTCGCCGCGCGCCTCACGCGCGTGGGCCAGATCGCATTTGGGGTGTGCGCGCTGATATTCGGCGGTTCGCATTTTGCCTATCTGAACTACACCGCCGTGCTGGTCCCGAAATGGCTGCCGCCCAACCAGGTATTCTGGGTTTATGTGACGGCGATCGGCCATATCGCGGCCGGCATTGCGATTCTGACGGGCGTGCAGGCCCGCCTCGCGGCAATCCTGCTGACCGTCATGTTCGCGTCCTTCACCCCACTGGTACATATCCCGACGCTGTTCGCCGATCCCTCCCTCCATTTTAACTGGAGCGAGAACGCCGAGAATCTCCTCCTGACGGGCGTCGCGTGGGTGGTGGCTGATTCGCTGGGCCGCCGGAGGCGCGCTTAAGGCGGCAAAAGGCCGATAAAGTTCCCTGGAACCCGGCCAAACGAAATTGTAAAAAACTGTGCCAAAGCGTCCGGAAAGCAACGCTCCGGCAAATTCCCGTGCTAGCTAGGCAACCAGAAGCTTAGGAACAAGTTCGATATTCGGCGGGGCACCGCCCAGATCCGGACGGTTTTGACCTGGAATCAACCCTGGAAACCGGCGCGATCGCGCCGCCGTATAATGAGCGCCGAAGAATAGCGACCCATGGATACTCGACTGCGCAGCGCCTTTGACGACGTCTGGACCGGAACCATCGTGCCCCCGCGATGGCGCCCCGCTGTCTCCCGTTGGCGCGTGCTTCTTGTCGGCTTGGGGCTCGTGCTGGTGTTGGCGCTTGTCTGGGTGCTTTTCTTTCGTGCGCCGCCGCCGGCGGCGCCAAAAGTCCACGCCGTTCCCGTGACGGTTGCCAAGGCCACGGTCGCGGACGTTCCCGTCTCGATCACCGCGCTCGGCGCGGCGCAGGCCTGGACCAGCGTCACCGTTCTGGCCCAGGTCAGCGGCAAGCTTCTGAGCGTCAACGTTCCGGAGGGAAGCGAGGTTCAAGCAGGGCAGGTCATCGCCCAGATCGATCCCGCGCCTTATCGCGCCGTTCTCATGCAGGCGGAAGGTGCGTTGAAACGCGATGAAGCGCTGCTCGCCGACGCCCGTATCGATCTGGCGCGTTACCGGGCGTTGCAGGCGCAAAACGCAATCGCCAGCCAAACCGTCGACACCCAGGCAGCACTCGTGCAGCAGGACGAAGGAACGGTCCTTCTGGATCAGGGCACGGTCGCGGCGGCCAATGTCAATCTCGGATGGTGTCGTGTTGTCTCTCCCGTCACAGGGCGAGTCGGCGTGCGCCTTGTCGATCCGGGCAATCTGGTGAGCTCGAGCGGCTCTGTCAGCAGCACACCCAGCACGGCTGCCGCGACCAGTTCTTCCGCGCCGATCAGTGGGAGCAGCAGTGCAACCGGCATCGTCATCGTCAACCAGCTGCAGCCGACCGCCGTGACCTTCACTGTTCCCGAGGGCGACTTCCAACGTCTGTCGGATGTCTCCAACGGATTTCGCAAGCCCATGGTGACCAAAGCGTTCAGTCAGGAATCCGGTGAGTTGCTGGATACAGGTCAACTGAGCATTGCCGACAATCGCGTCGATCCGACCACCGGTTCTGTCGAATTGAAAGCGCGCTTCCCCAACACGGCCGAAAAGCTCTGGCCCGGCCAGTTCGTCAACGTCCAACTGACGCTTCAGGTTCTGCCGCGCGTCACGACCATCCCCGTGAACGCCGTGAATCAAGGTCCGAACGGTTCGTTCCTCTACGTGGTCGGCGCCAATAAAACAGTCTCAATGCGACCGGTGACGGTCGCATGGACGCAGGGCACGACGGTCGTGGTCAAGAGCGGCGTTCGCGCCGGTGAAACCGTGGTGACCGACGGACAGATGATTTTGAAAGCGGGCTCGCCGGTTCGAATCATTCCTGCGGCGAAATAGGGATACTCTTGAACCTCTCGGCTCCCTTCATCCGCCGTCCTGTCGCTACCACGTTGATAGCGTTCGCATTCCTGCTGGTCGGGATCGTCGGTTATGTGAGTCTACCCGTCGCAGCCCTGCCTAACGTGGATTTTCCCACCGTTCAGATCGGCACGAGCTTGCCGGGCGCCAGCCCCGAAACCATGGCCTCGAACGTGGCGACGCCGCTCGAACGCCAGTTCTCGCTTATCCCCGGCATCGTCCAGATGACGTCGGTCAGTTCGCTGGGATCCACTTCGATCACGCTGCAATTCGAGCTGGGTCAGAACATGACCACGGATTTCGAACAGGTGCAGGCGGCAATCAACGCGGCGAGCGCGCAACTTCCGGCCAATCTTCCGGCACAGCCCACGATACGCCAGGTCAATCCTGCCGACGCGCCGATCATGATCCTGACGCTCAGTTCCGACAGTTTGCCGCTCGATCAGGTCGACAACTATGCCGACGTGATCCTGTCCCAACAGGTCTCGCGCATCGACGGCGTGGGTCTTGTGACCATCGGCGGCCAGCAGAAACCGGCTGTGCGTATTCAGATCGATCCGCGCAAAGTCGCGGCGCGCGGTCTCCAGATCGACAATGTGCGCGCGCAGATCGTCGCCGCCACGACCAATCAGCCCAAGGGTTCGATCGTCGGCGCGCAACGTGGCCTCACCGTGTACGCGAACGATCAGATTCTCACCGCGGCACCGTGGAACGATCTCGTCGTAGGCTACCAGAACGGCTCGCCAATCCGCGTCAAGGATCTGGGCAGCGCCAGCCAGAGCGTGGAGAACGACCAGATCGGCGCCTGGGTGTATCCAGGCCAAGCCAACACCGATCCGACCCTGAAGGGCGGACAGGGTATCCTCCTTGTCATTTACAAAGAGCCCGGCGCGAACGTCATCAAGACGGTGGGCGATATCCGAAAGGCGTTGCCGTCGCTCCAGGCGAACATTCCGCCGGCCATTCAAATCCATATCCTGATGGATCGGACGCAGACGATCAGCGCGTCAGTCGCTGACGTTAAGGTGACACTGCTTATCACCGTATTTCTGGTGGTGCTGGTCATCTTTCTGTTCCTGCGCAATGTGCGGGCGACCCTAATCCCCAGCGCCGTGATCCCGTTGGCGCTTCTGGCGACCACGGCCATAATGCTGCCATTGGGGTTCAGCCTCGACAATCTTTCACTGATGGCAATGACGATTGCCGTGGGCTTTGTGGTCGACGATGCGATCGTCATGGTGGAAGTGATCTGGCAGCGCGTCGAAAAGGGCGAGAAACCGTTCGATGCGGCACTGGCCGGCGCGGGTGAAATCAGCTTCACGGTACTCTCGATTTCGATCTCGCTCGTCGCAGTGTTCACGCCTTTGATGTTCATGGGCGGCGTGGTGGGCCTGCTCATGCGCGAATTCGCCATCACGCTCAGCGCCGCGGTGCTGCTGTCGCTCGTGCTCACCCTGACCTTGACCCCGATGCTGTGCAGCAGATTCCTCCAGGTGCCCGAGCCGCCTTCGAACTGGTTCACCAAAGGGCTCGAAAAGGGATTCACGAATCTCGAATCGGGCTATGCGCGCACCCTGGACATCGTGCTGCGCCACAAATTCACAACGCTGATGGTCTTTCTGGCGACGATCGCGTTCGCGGTCGTCCTTTACACCACTGCCTCCACCGGATTCTTTCCGCAGCAGGATACCGGCTTTCTCAGCGGCGTCATGATTACGTCCCAGGACGCGTCGTTCACGAAGACAAAGCGGAAGATTCTGGATGTCGCCCATGTCCTGGGCGCCGACACCGCCATCTCCGGCTTTGGAGTCTTCGTCGGAAGCTCGAGCACGAACTCGGCGAATTTGTTTATCGCGTTGAAACCCAAGGACAGCGGCCGCAAGGCAAGCGCCGATCAGGTCATCGCCCGGTTGCGCCCGAAGCTCGCCGAGCTTGTCGGCGTGCAGACCTTCCTTCAGGCGGCACAGGACATCAATGTCGGCGGCCGCGCCGGGCAGGCGCAGTATCAGTACACGCTATCGGACTCCAGCCTGACCGAACTGGACGAATGGGCGCCGCGCATGCTCGCATTGATGCAGACTTTGCCGGAGCTGAAGGATGTCAGCTCCGATCAGCAATCCAATGGCGGGGCCGTCAATCTGACCATCGACCGGGATGCGGCGGCGCGATTTGGCATCACGCCCACCGCGATCGACACAGCCATTTACGAACAGATCGGCCAGGACGAGGTTGCGCAATACTATACGCAGCAAAACAGCTATCACATCGTCGTCGAGGCGCCGCCGGCCTTGCAAGCGAGTCCCGATCTGTTCAACTCCGTGTTTATCCTTTCACCGATCACGGGCAAAACCGTACCGCTCTCGCTGTTCGTGAAGGTAAACCCCAACGCCACGGGCAGTCTGACGGTCAACCATCAGGGCGAATATCCCGCCGCGACCTTGGCGTTCAATCTCGCGCCGGGCGTGGCGCTCAGCCAGGCGACGAATGCGGTGCTGGCTGCGCGCGAAAAGCTGGGTTCGCCGATCACGTTGACGGGCGCGTTCCAGGGCACGGCGCAGGCGTTCCAGCAGTCGCTGTCGAGCGAGCCGATCCTGATCGCCGCAGCATTGATAGCGGTCTACGTGATCCTGGGTGTGCTCTACGAGAGCTTCATTCATCCCATCACCATTCTCTCGACTCTGCCGTCGGCCGGTGTCGGCGCTCTGCTGGCATTGAAGGCCGCGGGGCAGGATCTCAACGTGATCGGTATCATCGCGATCATTCTATTGATCGGCATCGTCAAGAAAAACGGCATCATGATCGTCGATGTCGCGCTGCGCCTCGAACGCGAACACCATCTTGAACCTGAGGAAGCCGTCAGGCAGGCGTCACACCAGCGGCTGCGCCCCATTCTCATGACGACAGCCTGCGCCGCGCTGGGCGGCATTCCGATGATCCTCATGAACGGGACAGGCGCGGAGTTTCGCCAACCTCTCGGTTGGGCCATCGTGGGCGGATTGTTCGTGTCGCAAATTCTGACGCTCTACACGACGCCCGTCGTGTATTTCTACCTCGACAAATTTAATCGCATGTTTGAGCCGGAGGACTCGGAAACGTCCGGTCACGAAGCGACGCAAAGCTCGAAGGCTTGAATCATTTCGCTGCATCTCCCGGCGTCGCGACAGACTCCATGCTTTCCTTCACCATCTTCTGCACCTTGGTGTAATCCGTCTTTCCGGTTCCGAGCACAGGCACCGAATCCACCTGGAGGATGCGGCGGGGAACGGCCAGTTCGGGGACGCCGTGATTGTGGACCCAGCCGATGAGATCGGTGCGTTGGGCGTCGGGGCAGGTGGTGACAAGGACGATCTGCTCGCCTTTGCGTCCGTCGGGAATCGTCACGGCGGCATGCGCGTAATCCGGCCACAGAGCCGACGCACAATTCTCCACCACCGCCAGCGACACCGTCTCGCCGCCGATCTTGGCGAAGCGTTTGAGGCGCCCCTTGATCGCGATGAAGCCCTCTTCGTCGATCGCCACCACATCGCCCGTATCGTGCCAGCCGCCATGGGGTGGATCGATGACACCGGGATTGTCAGCCTTGATGTAGCCCAGCATCACATTCGGCCCACGCACATAGAGCCTGCCGGCATTGGGAATGCCTTCGACGGGTTCAAGCCTGCATTCCATGCCCTGCACGAGACGGCCGACGGTGCCGGCGCGGTTGGCGCCGGGCTGGTTCGCGGCGATGACGGGTGCGGCCTCCGTCACGCCGTAGCCTTCCAGCAATTCGATATTGTATTTCTTGCGCAGGAGCGCACGCGTCTCGTCGCGCAGCCGTTCCGCGCCGCAGACCGCAAGACGCAGGCTGTTCAGGTCGCCCTGATCGCCCGCGCGTGCATATTGCGAGATGAAGGTGTCGGTTGAGAGCAGAATTGTGGCGCCGGAGGTCTTGATTCGCCGCACGATCTCGCGGGGCTGCAACGGTGTGGGATGCAGCACCACCTTGATGCCCAGCAGCAGCGGCATCACCACACCTACCGTCAATCCGAAGCAATGAAAGGTCGGTAGCGGATTGAACAGAATGTCGGATTCATAGAGCGCGATATGCGAACGCACCTGCTCGACATTAGAAAGTATATTGAGATGCGAAAGCGCGACGCCTTTGGGATCGCCTTCCGTGCCGGAAGTAAACAGGATCACTGCAGGCGTTGCGTGCGCTGGCCGCGCGGTCACCGCGCCGGGCAGGAACTGGCCCACGGCCGCGAACGCTTTGTCGAAGATCGTCAGCTTTTCGCGCACGTCCTCGAGATAGACGATCTCGGCGGAATCTTTCAGCTCGTCGATCAACGCTTCGAATTTGCCCAGCTCGATGAATTTGTGTGCGGTGACGATGCGCTTGATCTGCGCCATCTGCAGCGCGGCTTTGATGGCGGCGGCGCCGGCAGTGAAATTGAGCATGGCCGGTACACGGCCGTAAGCCGAGACCGCGAAGAACGCGATTACAGCGCCTGCGCCCGACGGCAGCATCACGCCCACCGCTTCGCCCGCACGCGTGCCGGCTTTGAGCGCATGGCCCAGCGCGAGCGATGCGCGCACGATCTCATCATAGGTCAGCACGCGTTCGTCACCGTCGACCAGCGCCGCCCGCTTGCCGCCGAATCTGCTGCGTGCCTGGGTCAGCGCCCGGAATACGGGCTTGTAGGCGCGGTCGACATCGAAAGGCACGATCTCTTCGCCCGAGGCGGCGGCGACGGTTGCAAGGCTCACCCGAATGCTCCCTGTCTGGAGGGGCGCGAACAGCCCATCCCCTTTTTGCCGCCCAAGCTAGCCCAGGCGACGGTTGTGGCAAATGGCAACCCTAAGGCCACGTGATTTTCCAAGGGCATGCCTATATGTAGGGGCGATGGCCATCGTTTTCGACCAGGATCTGAAGGACCTCCGGGCGGCCCGCCACCCGGAAAAGGCGCACCGGCCCGACTCGGCCGTGCAGCGCAAGCCCGACTGGATTCGGGTGAAGGCGCCCGTCAGCCGCGAATATGCCGAAACCAAGGCGATCGTGCGCGAGCACGGGCTGCACACGGTCTGCGAAGAGGCGGGCTGCCCGAACATTGGCGAATGCTGGACGAACAAGCACGCCACCATGATGATCATGGGCGACACCTGCACGCGGGCCTGCGCCTTCTGCAACGTGAAAACCGGATTGCCGGGGCCGCTCGATTTGGACGAGCCTGCAAATGTCGGCCGCGCGGTGGCGAAACTGGGCCTCAAGCATGTCGTGATCACGTCGGTGGACCGCGATGACCTCGCGGACGGCGGCGCCGAACATTTTGCGCAGACGATCCGCGCCATCCGCGAATTCAGCCCGGGCACGACCGTCGAAGTGCTCACGCCGGATTTCCTGCGCAAGCCCGGCGCCATCGAGATCGTGATGGCGGCGCGCCCGGACGTGCTCAACCACAATCTTGAAACCGTGCCGCGGCTCTACCTGACGGTGCGGCCGGGCGCGCGCTATTTCACGTCGTTGCGATTGCTCGAACATGCGAAGGACTTGGTGCCGACGGGGTTCACGAAATCGGGACTCATGGTCGGCCTCGGCGAGAGTCGCGAAGAGATCATGCAGGTGATGGACGACCTGCGCGCGGCGCAAGTCGATTTTCTCACCATCGGCCAGTATCTCCAGCCGACCCGCAAGCATGCCGCACTCGCGCGCTTCTGGTCGCCGGACGAATTCAAGGCTCTCGAACAGATCGCGCACGCCAAAGGCTTCCTGATGGTGTCGGCGAGTCCGCTGACGCGTTCCTCCTATCACGCAGACACGGATTTTACGGCACTGCAGGCCGCACGCACCGCACACGCCCATGCCAAGTCATTCTGAAACGCGATTTGTTCCGTATACGGCGCAACTGATGTACGAGATCGTTTCCGATGTGGAACGGTATCCGCAATTTGTGCCGTGGTGCGCAGGGTTGCGCGTCAACAGCCGCGAGAAAACGTCCACCGGCGAGCAGCTGATCGCGGAAACCATCGTGGGCTTCCGGAATTTCCGCGAACGCTACACCAGCCGGGTGACGCTCGACCCGGCGAATTACAAAGTCGATGTGGTGCAGACGGAAGGCGTCTTCCGGAAACTCGAAAACCACTGGCATTTCGTTCCGGACGGCGAGGGCTGCCGGGTCGAATTCTCGATTCTGTTCGAATTCAAAAGCAAGGTGCTCGCACTGATCGCGGAAGCAGCCCTCGCGCGCGTGATGACGCGCATGACCCAGGCGTTCGAAGTTCAAGCGCAGAAATTGTCAAAGCAGGCGGTGTAGAAGCTGCAACGCCGCTTCGACCGCTTTCATCCGGATTTCCGCGCGTCCGATATCGCCGAAGCGATGCGCTTCGTGAATGATCGAACGGCCTTCGCGCGCCGCTGCAATGTGGACGAGGCCGATGGGTTTGAGTTTCGTGCCGCCGCCCGGGCCGGCGACGCCCGTTACCGAAACCGCCAAATGCGCATTCGAATTCTCGACAGCGCCTTCGGCCATTGACCGCGCGACAGCTTCGGAAACTGCGCCCGCATCCGCGATCAAATCGCCCGGCACACCGAGAAGGTCCGATTTCGCGCGATTCGAATAAACAACGAAGCCGCGATCGAACGCATCGGACGAGCCGGGAATCTCCGTCAGCAGCGCCGCAATCAATCCGCCGGTGCAGCTTTCGGCCGTGGCAATGCGGAGCTTCTGCGTGCGCGCATCGGCGAGCACGACTTCGGCAAGGCGCAGGAAGGGAGACGGGAACATGAGGGGCTCAGACTAGGCCGAGGTGCGCAAGCACCGCAATGATCGCGCCCGCTGCGAGACCCGCGACGAAATCGTCGGCCATGATACCAATTCCTCCCGGCAGGCGTTCGGCAGCCGAAATGGGCCAGGGTTTCAAAATGTCGAACACGCGAAACAGGACGAAAGCGAGGGCATAGCAGAGAAGCGTGTGGCCGAATGTCGAATGCGTCGGTATGAACGCGCAAGCGATCCACTGTCCCGCCACTTCGTCGATCACGCACTCGGAAGGATCTTTTTCGCCCTTGTCGCGCGAATAAAGTTCGCAGGCCCAGGCACCGATAGCATTTACGAGCAGGCCTGCGAACAGCAGCAGAAAGGGGCTGCCGGTGAGCGCCACGATCAGCCATGCAATCGGAAGCGCAATCACGCTTGCGGCCGTGCCGGGTGCGACGGGCAGGCGGCCGACGCCGAACACTGTGGCGATGGCGTTGTAGGTGGAGCGCAGCGTCATACTGGAAACCGCAAGGTCGCCACCGCCTGCGCGGCGAGGCCTTCGCGTCGGCCGGTGAAGCCCATGCCGTCTGTCGTCGTCGCCTTCACGCTGATGCGCGACACATCGAGTTCGAGGATTTCGGCGATCTTTGCGCGCATGGCTTCGCGATGCGGCGTGACTTTTGGCCGTTCGCAAATGAGCGTCACGTCGGCGTGTACGATAGCGGCGCCCGCCTCGCGAACAAGCCCTGCCGCATGCGCTAGAAATTTCGACGACGGCGCGCCGCGCCAGCGCGGATCCTCCGACGGAAAATGCAAACCGATATCGCCCGAACCAAGCGCACCGAGGATCGCATCCGTCAAAGCGTGCAATCCGGCATCGGCATCGGAATGGCCTTCGAGTCCCATATCGTGCGCAATACGAATGCCGCACAGCCACACATGATCGCCCGCCACGAAGCGGTGCGCATCTATCCCCGAACCCGTGCGAAAATCCGCTAGCCCCGCCATCAATCGCTCCGCGTAGGCGAAATCTTCCGCCGTGGTGATCTTCATATTGACCTCTTCGCCGGCGACCGCGGCGATCTTCAATCCCGCAAGTTCGGCCAGCGCCATGTCGTCCGTGACTGCGGCATCGGCATGCCGGCGATGCGCCGCGAGTATCTTGTCGAAACGGAATCCTTGCGGAGTTTGCGCGCGCATCAGTCCGTCGCGCGGTACCGTGGTCCAAACGCCGGGTGGCCGTTCCAGTTTCAAAGTATCGGCGACGGCCAGGAGCGGAATCGCGCAATCCGCGCCGCCTTCAAGCGCGGACATCAGGCGTTCGATCAGGGCATGCGAACCGAAGGGCCGGGCGGCATCCTGAATCAGGACGTAATCGGGTGCCCGCGCCGCGAGTGCCTCCAGCCCGTTGCGAACCGATTCCTGCCGCGTCTTGCCGCCGGTGACGGGTGAAAGATGGGCGACGCCGTCCAGCACCTTTTCGGCTTGCTCCATTTGACCAGGACCTATGACGATCTGAAGGTCTGAAATGCCCGGAAAGCGCGCAAAGATATCCGCGGTCAGGCGCAGCAGGGGCACGCCCGCGAGCGCGCGATACTGCTTCGGAATCCCGCCTCCGGCGCGCTCGCCGCTGCCCGCGGCCACTATCAAGGCGGCGATTTTTGCCATTTCATTTCCGGAATCAGGCGGTTGAGGCGGCCTGTTCCCACAGTTCTTTCAATCAAACGGTGCGTCAAGTCGGGCAAAATGCCCTGCCGGGCTTTGCGAATGGGTATGCCCATCCTATAGTCATGGCTAGGCACTGATTAAACTATAGGCAATATGGCTCCGGGGCAGCACAACGGCATCGAGGAATTAGAACACCCGGCAGCGAGCCTCATCGCGGCCGCGCTGCCCATGCCTGTTTTGCTAATCGGACCACAACTCGAAATCCTTTTTGTGAACCCGGCCGCGGAGCAGTTCTTCGACATGGGTGCCGGGCTTCTGGTGCGCCAGCGGCTGCCGGATATCACGCCTTTCGCGAGCCCGCTGATCCAGGTCATCGCCCAGGCGCGCGAGCGCGGTTCCTCGATCAGCGAGCACGATGTCGACCTCACCACGCCACGCCATGGCGAGCGGC
Source organism: Alphaproteobacteria bacterium (assembly GCA_003139615.1). Taxonomy (GTDB): domain Bacteria; phylum Pseudomonadota; class Alphaproteobacteria; order Micropepsales; family Micropepsaceae; genus Rhizomicrobium. Next base: position 14,075 of record PLJH01000125.1, on the reverse strand, counting down.
TGGCGGATGTGATCGTCACGCCGGTCGCGAAGCCGGACGGCGCGGTGCTGGTGACATTGCAGGAACGCGGCTTCGCGCAACGCCTCGACCGGCAACTCTCGCATCGCGGCGCGGTGCGCTCGCTGCACGGCATGGCGGCGGTCCTCGCGCATGAGATCAAGAATCCGCTGGCCGGCATTCGCGGCGCGGCGCAATTGATTGAGGAAGCGCTCGCCGACAATGAGAAGGAACTCACGCAACTCATCTGCGCCGAATCCGACCGCATCTGCGCGCTGATCGATCGCATGGAAGCGTTCGGCGACACGCGTGCGCTGCCGCGCACGCCGGTCAACATCCATGAAGTGCTGGATCGCGTGCGCAAAGTGGCTGAAACGAGTTTTGCCAGGCATGTGACCTTCGCCGAAGTGTTCGATCCGTCTTTGCCGTCCGTGCTGGGCGATCGCGATCAGCTGATCCAGGTGTTCATGAATCTCGTGCGCAATGCGAGCGACGCCGTGCCGGAATCGGGCGGCGAGATCACATTAACAACAGGCTACCGCCCCGGCATGCGCGTGAGTGGGGGGCTGTCGGGCACGCGCCTGAGTCTGCCGCTGGAAGTGACGGTTCGCGATAACGGCGCAGGCGTTCCGGCAGATTTGATGCCGAATATTTTCGATCCTTTCGTCACCACCAAGGCGCGCGGCTCGGGGCTGGGCCTCGCGCTCGTCGCCAAGATCGTCGGCGATCATGGGGGCGTGATCGAATGTGAATCCGCGCCACGGCGCACAGTGTTTCGCGTCCTTCTGCCGAAGGCGGAAGGCGAAGGAGGGTAAGATGGCGGCCGGAATGATCCTCGTTGCCGACGACGACAGCGCGATCCGCACCGTGCTGAACCAGGCGCTCGGCCGCGCAGGCTATGACGTGCGCACGACCGGCACGGCCGCGGGCCTGTGGCGCTGGGTTCAAAGCGGCGAGGGCAACCTCGTTATCACCGATGTTGTGCTGCCCGATGAGAACGGGTTCGACCTGATCCCCCGCATCAAGCGCGTGCGGCCGGAGCTTCCCATCGTGGTGATGAGCGCGCAGAACACGATTCTCACTGCGATCACGGCGGCGGAGCGGGGCGCATTCGAATATCTGCCGAAACCGTTCGACCTGAAGGAATTGATTTCCGTCGTGCAGCGCGGGCTCGCCACGCCGCGCAGCAAGCGCGATGCGCAGGCCGAGCGCGATTCGGCCGAAGAGCGGCTGCCCATCATCGGGCGCTCGCCCGCCATGCAGGAAATCTATCGCGTCATCGCGCGGCTCACGCAGACCGATCTCACCGTGATGATCATGGGCGAATCTGGTACGGGCAAGGAGCTTGTCGCGCGCGCGCTCCACGATTACGGGCGCAGGCGCCATGGGCCTTTCGTGGCGGTCAACATGGCGGCGATTCCGAAAGAGCTCGTCGAAAGCGAATTGTTCGGCCATGAGCGCGGTGCGTTCACGGGCGCCACCAATCGCGGCGTCGGCCGGTTCGAGCAGGCGGAAGGCGGCACACTGTTTCTCGATGAGATCGGGGACATGCCGCTCGAAGCGCAGACGCGTTTGCTGCGCGTGCTGCAGCAGGGCGAATATACGACCGTGGGCGGCCGCACGCCCATCCGCACGGATGTGCGCATCATCGCCGCGACCAACCGCGATCTGCGCCAGCTGATCAATCAGGGCCTGTTCCGCGAAGACCTCTATTACCGGCTCAATGTCGTGCCGTTGCGCCTGCCGCCTTTGCGCGAGCGCGGCGAAGACATCGCCGATCTCGTGCGCCATTTCCTGCACAAGGCGGAAGGCGAGGGCCTGCCCGTCAAGCGGCTCGATGCCGAAGCGCTCGAAATGCTGCGGCGCTATCGCTGGCCGGGCAATGTGCGCGAGCTGGAAAATCTCATCCGCCGCCTGACCGTGCTGCATTCGGGCGACACGGTTTCCGCCTCCGTGATCGCGGGCGAATTGAGCGAGCCCGCGCAAAACGGCCATGGCGGCGAAGACGGCGAAGCGGCCACGCTTTCCGCCTCCATCGAGCATCACCTGATGCGCTATTTCGCCACCCACGGCGATCAACTCCCGCCGCCCGGGCTCTACGATCGCATCGTGCAGGAGGTCGAGCGTCCGCTGATCTCCATCTGCCTCGCCGCCACGCGCGGCAACCAGATCCGCGCCGCGCATCTGCTTGGCCTCAACCGGAACACGCTCAGGAAGAAGATCCGCGATCTGGGGCTGGAGGTGTTTCGCGGGATGAAGGTGGATTAGGGCGCCTCCCCTATTTTCCCTCTACCCCGTAGGGGGAGAGGGCAGGGTGAGGGGGAGTTGACGCTTGTTCGCTTTCACATAGCAATGACGCAAATAGCAATCGCGCGATGAATTCTCATCGCGGTATGGGAACAACGGATGCCTTGTCTCCGTGGAACAAAGCGCCCGATGTGTCTTTGACGAATTGGAAGGATGTCGCGCATAGCCAGTTATCTGGAACAAACGCTGTTGAAAGATGAACGCATCCTCCTCCAGACCAAAATTGCGCTTCGGCGCTATATCGGGTCGTTCGTTCTGGGCGGTGCGTCATTTGTTTTCGGCATTGCTGCAATCGCCGATGGCGCCCGGTTCGGATGGCTCTTTGTCGGACTCACACCGCTGCTCATCGTTCCGCCGATACTGCGTTATCTCACCAGTGAGCTTGCCCTGACCAACCGCCGCGTAGTGGCCAAGTATGGATTTATCACATTGCGGACGCAGGAAATTCGCCTCGAGAAGATTGAGAGCGTCAGCGTGCATCAGGACATCTCGGGGCGCCTGTTGAATTACGGTTCGGTGATCATCACAGGCACGGGCGGTTCGCACGATACGATGCCCGACATCCCAGATCCTGTCGTGTTTCGAACGCGCTTTGCGGAAGCGCTGGACGGTCTGGCGGCCCCAGCACCCGCCGCGCCGACAAGCGTGCCGGCGAGAAGTCCTCAATGACTTTCCTGGATGCCTTTACGTTGTGAGCGATGCTGGAGGCGGCGTTGGCGATAACGGATCGGGTCCGAACCTGTTTGGGCCGCGCGTGCCTCTCAGAAATCCTATCTCGATATAACCCCACCATATCGGGATGTTGGCAACCGTTGCCAGGATGCAAATCGCTATATCGTGGAACGATTGAGATATCTTCCCGGTTTGCAGTTGAGTTTCAAGGAAGATGGATGGAACAAACATAATCGCGGGAAGTATGAAAAACAGGAAGAACCATACTGCACCACGATCTCGATCATGGAGCCGCCGAATTGTGACCGAGTACACCGCAAGGGCGCCGGGAATCCATGCAGCGAAAATGATGAGTGTTTGATTTGGGAATTGCGCAAAAAACAAAGTGAGGCTAAAGACAATCGCGAAAAAAATCGCGTATCCCAGTTGCGTCAACCAAAATTGCTTGCGTCCTGCGCGTCCGCCGAAGCTGAACAACAGTGTCAATAGCTTCATCTCGCCTCAACCGTGCGCCAGAAACCCGTTCGCCATGGCGGCGGCGAATTGTTCGCCTTCCTCCTTGCCCCACAGGCTTAGCGTTTCTCCGGCTTCCGCGCGTTTGATCAATTGCGATTTGTTGTCCGACGCGACCATCGCCTGCTCGTCGTCGCTGCGTTTGGCGCCGATCTCCCGACCGATCACCGTGCCGTCCGGCGCAACCAACAGGTTGCAGGGAATCTCAACGCCACCGCCTTTTCGCGCCATCGCCTTCATGAGCGTGTCGCGGTAGTTTTTTTCCATCAGCGGCTCGAAGATGCCTGCATGCAGGAACACGAGAACATCGGCCAGGTTCGTGCTCGTCAGACGCTTTTGCGTGCCTGTCAGTATCGGTACGATCGCGAATTTGTCGTTGGCGTATTTCTGTTGTAATCGCGCAAAGTCCGGAAGCTCGCTGAGGCAGGGCGCGCACCATTCCGCCCAGAGCGGCATGAGAAGCGTCCGACCCTTGAGATCGGCAATCTCCAGCTCGCGGTCTTTTCCACCGATTAGTGTGACGTCGGGAAGTGCGGTGCGCGTCGGCGGTTCGAAGGCGAGGGCCAATGCATTGTTCGCCAGAATGCCGTGTGCGACGGGTGAGGTAGGCGCGTCATCTGCCATCGCGTTGGATGAGCCGGCAAAAGCGAGACCGGCCATTCCGGCGAGGACAGTTCGGCGGTGAAGGTTCACGCTACGTCACCGCGCGTCGCGACATCGCCATGAAGTTTCTGCTGATACCCCAAGCCGTCATCCCCCGACCAGCCTTTTCGGAGATGAGGATGACAGTTTTCAGAATGTCTTTGAAGACTAACGGACCTCTTTTGTTGGGATAGGTTTGAGCCGGCTAATTCACCCATTTCGGCGTCTTGTACATGCGCGCCGATACGTCCTCGTTCCGAGCTTCCGGATGTGCGTCATACCAGGAGATGAGCTCGTCGCGGATCAGTTCTCTCGCAGATGCGATTTCGGCTTCCGGAAGGGGCTCGCCGCGCATCGTCAGTTCGGCTTCGGCGTCGTGTCCTTCGGTCGACATTTGCGAGTAGGGGGCGCCGAGCGCCATATCGCATTCCGACTTTATGTAGAGCACGCGCACGCGGACCATCGACAAGGGCCCATAGCGCCGGCCGCGTCTCAGATAGTCGGCCAAGCGGTCTTGGGCCTCGATAAGTTGCGCCGCCTGCAGTCGTTCAAAAATGTCTTCGCATATCTCAGGGGTCATCGGAGCCTCGATCTTAGGATCGAAGGCAAAATATGCCCGTTTAAGTTGACTGTAAATCCTATATGGTATATTAGAAGTCCAAATAAGTAATTTGGTGCATTCATGTGGATGGAACGGAACGCGGGCATCTTACCTGTAAGACTGATGGCAGTGTCGCGACGCGGGCGAGGACACCCGCGCTCCGCCGAGCCTCCTGTGATTTTCCCGACAATCAGGAGATTGGGCGGCCCGAAAAGATCCGTCCCCTGTTATTTTCCCCTGTTTAACAGGGGAACTCCTCGGAAGAGAGCTGCCGCTGTTGCCTCCGGGCTTAACCCTGATGCGGTTTTGCAACGCGGCATTCTTGCAACAAGATGTGGCTGGGCTACACTCCGGCCCGATCTTCCATCATCCGCGCCTGTCTTGGGGCGCTAGCGGCGGGCCTGCATGGCGACAACCAGTACGGTCGATGTTCCGCTTGGGGGAGGCGATCCCAGGCCGTTCCGGATGATATCCCGGCCGTCGCTGATCGCGCTCGCCATCGGCCTTCTGGCTGTCATTTCCAGCGTCGCCACCTACACAAGCTTGACCGGCCTCGTTCCCTACACGCCCGACCATGCCGGTTTAATCGCCCTTCTGATCATCAACCTCACGCTTGTGCTGGCGTTGGGCGCACTGATCGCCTGGCGGCTGACGCGGCTCTGGGCCGAGCGCCGCTCGGGCAGCGCGGGCGCGCGGCTGCATGTGCGGCTCGTGACGATGTTCTCGGTCATCGCCGTGGTGCCGGCCATTCTCGTGGCGATCTTCGCGACCGTGACCCTCAACCTCGGCGTCGAGGCGTGGTTCTCCGGGCACGTGCGATCCGCGCTCGAAAGCGCGGTGAACGTCACGCACCGCTATGGCGACGAGAAGCAGGATCTCATCGTCGCCGATGCGCGGCAGATCGCGAAGGACATCCAGCGCGATCCGCAATTGTTCGATGCGAACGGCAAGGCCGATGTGAGCTTTCTGTTCTCGCGCCTGCAGATTCTGACGGAGGATCACGGCCTGCAGGCCGCTTACATCCTCAACGGCAGAGGGCAGGTGCTGGGCTCGAGCAAATTGCGCTCGCTGCCGGATCTCGAGCCGCCGTCTCCGGCCGAAATTGCGCAGGCCGCGCGCGGTCCCGTGCTGATCGATGCGAACTCGAAAATCGGCGTGTTGCGCGCGCTCGTGCGGCTCGATGCATTGAACGACGCCTATCTGCTCGTGGTGCGGCGCGTCGATCCGGAAGTGTTCGCCTATTACCAGCGCACCGTGAATGCGGTGAGCGAATATAAGCGCCTCGATCGCGATCGGGCCAAATACCAGCTCATCTTTGCCGCCCTTTACGCCGTCGTGTCGCTGCTCATTCTGCTTGCGGCGATCTGGCTCGGCCTGTGGGCCGCGAACCGGTTGATCAAGCCGATTTCGCGATTGATCGGCGCGGCCGAGCGCGTGTCCGAAGGCGATCTCAAGGCGCAGGTCGAGATCCATCGCGACGACGACGAGATCGGCTTGCTGGGGCGCGCGTTTAACCGCATGACGGCGCAACTTAATGTGCAACGCACGGAGCTGATCGAGGCAAGCCATCAGATCGATGCGCGCCGCCGCTTCACGGAAGCGGTGCTGGCGGGCGTGAGCGCCGGTGTGATCGGCCTCGACCGTGACGGCAAGATCACCATCGTCAATCGCGCGGCGGCGCGCCTGTTGAACGCCACCCACGAAGAAATCGAGGGCCGCCATTACGCCGAAGCGGTCCCGGAATTGTCAGGCCTCATTCGTCGCGCGCTGCAAGAGCCGATCGGTCGCGCGAGCGGCGAGGCGATCGTCAAGCGTGGCGGCACGGTGCGCAGCCTGAGCGTGCAGGTGGACAGCGAGGAGGGACGGGGCGATTTCATCGTCACCTTCGACGACATCACCGATCTCGTCTCCGCGCAGCGCACTGCTGCCTGGGCCGATGTCGCGCGGCGCATCGCGCATGAGATCAAAAATCCGCTGACGCCGATCCAGCTTTCCGCCGAGCGCCTCAAGCGCAAATACGGCAAGGAGGTCACCACCGACCCTGAAGTGTTTCAGCAATGCACGGACACGATCATCCGCCAGGTGGGCGATATCGGCCGCATGGTGGACGAGTTCTCGTCCTTTGCGCGCATGCCGGTGCCGGTGATGCGCAAGGAGAATGCACAGGAGTTGATTCATCAGGCGGTGTTCCTGCAGCGCGTCGCGCATCCGCAGATCACTTTCGAGACCAGCGCGCCTTCGGAGTCGGTCAAGTTCGAATGCGATGGACGGCTTGTGTCGCAGGCGCTCACCAATGTGCTCAAGAACGCGACGGAAGCGATCGGCGCACGCGAAGCGGTCGGTGGCGAAGAGCCGGGGCGCATCGCCATAGTGCTGGACGCGAACGGCGAGCGCGTGACGTTCCGCGTGGCGGACAACGGCATCGGCCTGCCGGCCGAACATCGTCACAGGCTCACGGAGCCCTATGTCACCACGCGTGCGAAAGGCACGGGCCTCGGGCTCGCCATCGTGCGCAAGATTCTGGAAGACCATGGCGGCGAAATCGCGCTGTCGGACAGGGGCGAGGAAGACGGCGCGGAAGTGCGCTTGAGTTTCCCACTCCGGCAAAAAAGCGTGCGTGAAACAAAAAAGGGTTCAGGGGATGAGCAAGAACGGATCGTTGATCGCGCCTGAGATTCTCATCGTCGACGACGAGGAAGATATCCGGGAATTGATTGCGGGAATCCTTCACGACGAAGGTTTCGAGACGCGCGTGGCTGCCGACAGCGACAGTGCGATCGCAAGCGTGCGCACGCGCCGTCCGCAGCTTGTGGTGCTCGACATCTGGCTGCAGGGCAGCCGGCTCGACGGCATCCAGGTGCTGGATGTGCTGAAGAGAGAGCATCCCGATCTGCCCGTGGTGATGATCAGCGGTCACGGCACGGTCGAGACGGCGGTCGCCTCGATCAAGAAGGGCGCATACGATTTCATCGAGAAACCGTTCAAGGCAGACCGGTTGATCCATGTCGTGGGCCGCGCGTTGGAAGCTGCGCGTCTGAAACGCGAAGTGCAGGAATTGAAATTGAAGGCCGGCGACGAGCAGGATCTCGTGGGCGTGTCGTCCGCGATTTCGCAGGTGCGCCAGCTCATCGACAAGATCGCACCGACCGGCAGCCGCGTCCTCATCACGGGCCCGGCGGGCTCTGGAAAGGAAGTCGTCGCGCGGCTGATGCACAGCCGTTCGCGGCGCGCGGGCAATGCGTTCGTCGCGATCAATTGCGCGACCATGGCGCCCGATCGCATCGAGACGGAGTTGTTCGGCGAGGAGCCGGGGGATGGTCCGCGCAAGATCGGTCTGCTGGAAGTGGCGCATAACGGCACGCTCTATCTCGACGAAGTGGCCGACATGCCGCTGGAGACGCAAGGCAAGATATTGCGCGTGCTGGTCGATCAAACATTTTTGCGCCAGGGCGGCACGACGCGGGTGCAGGTCGATGCGCGCGTGATCTCGTCGTCGACGCGCGATCTGCGCACGGAGATCGAAGCGGGGCAATTTCGCGAGGATCTCTATCACCGGCTCAATGTCGTGCCGGTGCGCGTGCCGTCGCTCGCCGAACGGCGCGACGACATTCCGCATCTCGTGTCGCATATCATGAAGCGGTTGTCCGCGGCATCGGGCCTTCCGATGCGCGAGATCGGCGACGATGCGATGGCCGTCCTTCAAGCGCATGACTGGCCGGGCAATGTGCGCCAACTGCGCAATATCGTGGAGCGCTTGCTGATCCTCGCGACCGATGACGCGGAAGTCGCGATCTCGGCCGATCTGCTTCCGTCCGATCTCGGCAACGGCGCCGCCTGGAGCAACAGCGGCAAAAGCGATCTCGTGATCTCGCTGCCGTTGCGCGAAGCGCGCGAGATTTTCGAGCGCGAATATCTGATGGCGCAGATCAACCGCTTCGGCGGCAACATTTCGCGTACCGCGTCGTTCATCGGCATGGAACGTTCGGCGCTGCACCGCAAGCTCAAGTCGCTGGGTGTGGGACCGACAGGCCGCGAACAGATCTATAACGCCTGATGCGATTGATGACTCACGGCTGGCCCACGCGCGCGCCGTCGGGCCGCGTTGCTTATGTCAATGGGCGCTATGTCGCGCACGCGGAAGCAAGCGTGCATGTGGAAGATCGCGGGCTGCAATTCGCCGATGCGATCTATGAAGTGTGGAGCATCGCCGGCGGCGACATCTTCGACGAAGAAGAACATCTGGATCGGCTCGAACGTTCGCTTCACGAACTCGATATGGCGATGCCCATTGCGCGCAAATCTCTCAAATTCGTGCTGCGGGAGATCGCGCGGCGCAATCGCGTCGAGAACGGATTGGTCTATCTGCAGGTCACCCGCGGAACGCTGCGCCGCGATCATCCGATTCCGTCGCATCCTCCCAAGCCGACCTTGATCCTTACGTCGCGCAGCCTCGATGTGCATGCCATCGATCACCGGCGCAACGCAGGTGTGCGCGTGGTGACGTTGCCGGATCAGCGATGGGCGCGCTGCGATATCAAATCGACCGGTCTCATAGCGAACGTTCTCGCCAAGACTGCTGCGCGCACTGCGGGCGCTTATGAAGCGTGGCTGGTCGATCGCGACGGCTTTGTAACGGAGGGCAGCTCGACCACGGCCTGGATCGTGGACGGGGAGGGGTGTCTCGTCACCCGCGATCTCAGCAATGCGATTCTACCCGGCGTGACGCGGCGCGTGGCGCTCGAAGCGGCGGCAGATGCCCAAATTCCGATCATTGAGCGCCGCTTCACGCCGGAGGAAGCTGCCGGGGCGCGCGAGGCGTTTCTATCGTCGGCGTCGGCGGGGATCATGCCCATTGTCGCAATCGACGAAAACCCGGTCGGCGACGGCAAACCGGGCCCCGTCACCCGCCGGCTGCAGGAGCTCTATCTCGCTGCTGCGGCAAAAAAGGCGGGGGCGGAGAAAGGGCTTTAAGGCCATTCGCAGGCGCAGCAAATCACCTTATGCTCGACCCGCTTCGGCGAGGGGCTGAAGCATTGGCGCAAGAACAAATGGGTCGACCCATGAGCGAAAAACAACAAAACTTGCAGGACACTTTTCTCAACGCCGTTCGCAAGAGCAAATCCGCCGTCACGATCTTTCTCGTCAACGGCGTAAAGCTTCAGGGAAATATCACTTGGTTCGACAATTTTTGCGTTCTTCTGCGCCGGGACGGGCAAGCTCAGCTCGTCTACAAGCACGCGATCTCGACCGTGATGCCGCTGGGTCCGATCCAGCTGCAGGAGATCGAGCCCGCAGCGGACAGCGCCTGAGTCCTACTTCGAAAAAGTCCGACGGGCGAGAGAAGGCGCGCACCGCCTTTGTCGTTCACGTGGAGCCCAAGCGCCGCGGCGCGGACGACCGTTACGATCGCGATGCGGAAGCGCGCCTCGCGGAATGCGTCGGTCTCACGGCCGCCATCGGTCTTCACGTCATCTCGCAATTGATCGTGCCGCTCGCGCGGCCGGTGCCCGCCACATTGATCGGCAGCGGCAAGGTTGACGAGATCGCGGCGAACGCGCGCGGGCTCGAGCCCGAAGTGATCGTCGTCAATACGAATTTAAGCCCGGTGCAGCAGCGCAATCTGGAGAAGGCGTGGAACGCGAAGGTACTGGATCGGACAGCGCTCATTCTCGAAATCTTCGGCGAACGCGCGCAGACGCGCGAAGGGCGCTTGCAGGTCGAGCTTGCGCATCTCTCCTATCAGCGCAGCCGCCTGGTCAAAAGCTGGACCCATCTTGAGCGGCAACGAGGCGGCTTCGGCTTTCTGGGCGGTCCCGGCGAAACGCAGATCGAAACCGACCGGCGGCTGATCGGCGAGCGGCTCGCGAAAATCCGCAAAGAGCTTGAAGAGGTCAAGCGCACGCGCGGCCTTCATCGTCAGGCGCGCAAGCGGGTGCCTTATCCGATCGTGGCGTTGGTCGGTTACACGAATGCCGGCAAGTCGACTCTGTTCAACACGCTGACGAAATCGGGCGTGCTCGCGAAGGACCTGCTGTTCGCGACGCTCGATCCCACCATGCGCGCGCTCAGGCTGCCGGGCGGGCGCAATGTGATCCTGTCCGACACGGTGGGCTTCATCGCCGACCTGCCGGTGGAGCTGGTCGCCGCGTTCCGCGCCACGCTCGAAGAAGTGCTGGAAGCCGACATCGTCGCACATGTCCGTGACGCGGCCCATGGCGAATCGGATGCCCAGAAGGCGGACGTGCTGAAGGTGCTGGCCGAGCTCGGCATCGATCCGGAGGGCGACCGGCCCATCCTCGAACTGCTCAACAAGATCGACCTGGTCGACCCGGCGATCCGCAAAGGGATGCTGGCGCAGAACCGGCGCTCCGATGGACCGATCGCGATCTCGGCCCTCAGCGGCGACGGCATCCCCGATCTGCTCGCGCGGCTGGAAGAGATTCTGGGGCAGGGGCAAGTGACCCTGGAACTCAAGCTCGACCAATCCGACGGCGCAGGCCTCGCTTGGGCCTATGCGCATGGCCGCGTGCTCAAGCGCAGCGACGGTAAGAATGGCCTGCGCATCAGCGTGGCCGTCGATCCGGCGGAGGTCGAGAAATTCCAGAACCATTATGGGGCGAAAATCATGGCTGAGCAGTCTGCTAAGCGCGTGAGTTGAGAGCTCGCTCCAATCTTTCTTCCCCCGTTTACGGGGGAAGTGGCGCGCGAAGCGCGTCGATGGGGGCGCCCTCTGCCTCGCTGCCGCTCTGCACCTCCCCCGTGAACGGAGGAGGAAAATCACTTCTCTTTCCCCTTCACCGCCTGCCATATCGCTTCCATTTCGGCGAGCGTCGCCGCTTCGAGAGACTCACCTCGCGCCGCAAGCGTTTCTTCGATGATCTTGAAACGGCGGATAAATTTGGCGTTGGCCGCGCGCAACGCGGACTCGGGATCGACCTTCAGATGGCGCGCGAGATTGGCGACCGCAAAGAGCAGGTCGCCCACTTCCTCCTCAAGCTTTTCGGCCGACCCACCAGCCGTTTGCGCTTCGACGATCTCATGCGCCTCTTCGGCGATCTTCTCGACCACCTTGGGCGCGGAATCCCAATCGAATCCAACGGTTGAGGCGCGCTTCTGAAGTTTCACCGCACGCAGCAATGCGGGCAGGGCGCGGGGAACGTCGTCGAGGAGGCCGCCGGCACGCTCGGCCCGCTCGCGCTTTTTGTGTTCTTCCCAGGCAATGGTCTGCGCATCCGCGCTGTCGATGCCGGCGGCGTCGCCGAAAACATGCGGGTGCCGGCGGGTCATCTTGTCCACGATGGCGGCGACAACATCGCCGAAAGCGAACAGCTCCTGCTCTTCCGCCATGCGCGCATGGAACACGACCTGCAACAGAAGATCACCCAGCTCGTCCTTCAGCCCGGGCCAATCCGCGTCCTCGATGGCGCCCGCGACCTCATAGGCTTCCTCGATCGTATAAGGCGCAATGGTCGCGAAGCTCTGCTCGATGTCCCACGGGCAACCGGACTGCGGGTCGCGCAGACGGCGCATGATGTCGAGGAGGGTGGAGATGTCGGGCAAGGCGTTTGTCATGCCCAAGAGGTACCGCGAATGGCGAATAGCGAATAGTGAAGTTCTTCTCCTATTCGCTATTCTCCTGGCCAAGCTCCTTCAGCTTCGCCACCGCGGCCCCCATGAACGCAAAAATCTCCGGGTTCAGCGGAAGCTTCGGCGCGGCCTGGGGATCCGACATCGCATCGTTCCACACCGCACGGACCTTGGCGTCGGCCTGCGGACTTCCTTGGGTGAATTTCTCGACCTGCGCCTTCCAGCGTCGCGCGAGATCGAGTGCGGCGGGTGAGGCGGGATCGCCTTTTGCCATCAAGGCCTTCGCTTCGGAAATCAATGTATCCCATTCGGCCGCGACCTGGTGCTGATCATAGCCGATGGACGCGCGGTCCTTGATCTCCTCCGGCGTGAAATGCTTTTCGATGAGCGGATCGAAGATCGCTTTCATCTCGTCCTGGCTCGGTTTGGTCGTCATCGTGGTCTCCTGGGTGAGGGTGGTGAGATCGTCGATGGAGAGGTCATCGCCCGCTTCGACTTTGGCCCGGGCCGCGCGCACGAGCTGGAGAGCGCGGCCGACCCGCGAGCTCTCGCGCGCAAGCGCTTGTTCCTGCAGCGCAAGCACCTTGGCCAAAGTGCCGAGCCGGCCCTGCATGAGCTCCGCAATGCGCGCGAGCGGCAGGCTGAGACCCTTGAGCGCCAGAACCTGATGCAGGCGCGCCATCTCCGCCGGACCATAGGTCCGCCATCCGGTGGCGCTGCGCACCGGCGCAACAAGTCCGCGGGCTTCGTAAAGCCGCAACGCCTTTGGGCTCACGCCCAGGCGACGCGCGGCTTCGGCAGGGCTGAGATGCCGGTCCTTCACAATGAACAACTCTCTATCGACCTGAGTGCTTGTGAGGCCGTCCCCTGGGGCAAGGTCAAGCGCTATTTCACCAGACGAAAGGCACGAGCCGATAGCGAACGCGGGCGGCGTAGTCCTCATAGCCCGCGAGCTTGCGGCGCAGTTCATGCTCTTCGCCGGGAATGCGAATGGCGATCCCGATCGCGATCACACCGGCGCCGGCGACACCGATCCATGAGCCAAGAAGCAGGGCGCTGCTTGCAAGCAAAAGGATCGCGCCCACATAGAAGGGATGCCGCACGATCGCATAGGGCCCCGTCGAAATCACCGTCTGGTTAGTTTCGGCCTGAATTTTCACAACAGGCGCGAGGAACGTGTTTTCATCGAACACGCGCGCGCAGATCCACCAGCTCGCCAGCATCGTTACGGCGCCGATCCCGCGCAGCCAATCCGCCATGTAGGACCAGCGATAGCGCGCATCGACGCCCATCGAGACCAGCCACGTGAGGAACAGGACCGCCAGGATCACGAGGAAGACACGATCCCAGACCGGCTGGCCTTTCTGGACCGGCGGCTTCATGCGCTCGGCCAGCAGCGCCGGATCGCGCCGCGCGGTGACCGCCGTGAGCGCAGCCGCAGGCCCGAAGAACAGCGCGAGGAACACCCAGCAAGCTGGCCAGTCTGCCGTGCCCGCGGCAACGAACAGGAGCAGCGCGAAGACAATCGCTTCGGCAAACAGGGCGAACGCGACTTTGGTCGGCATGGGGCGTCCCGGAAGCAGGGCGGACTATACCAACGAACCCGCGAAATGCCCGCACCCGGTCGTGCGGGGCTAAGTCAGGATTTCGTATAATTTATATTATGGGAAATATATTGGCGATGACGTTGCCCCCGCGGTTTAATCCGGGTTGAACTTGAGTCTGGCCCTTTAGTGAACTTGCCCCCATCCTTGGA
>PLJH01000011.1 GCA_003139615.1 Alphaproteobacteria bacterium | reverse complement strand
CGATGGTTGCGCACCACGCGCAGCATCGAATCCTTGTTGGCGCCGTATTCGGCGAAGGGCCCGAGCTCGCCGGCCATCTCGGCCGATGCGGAATAGGATACGCCCGTCATAACGGCAGAGATCGCGCCCGAAATCGCGCGCGCTTCGCGGCTGTCATAGGAAATGCCGGCTGCCATCAACAACCCGCCGATATTGGCGAAGCCCAGGCCCAGCGTGCGGTAATCATAGGAGAGTTGCGCGATTTCCTTCGAGGGGAATTGCGCCATCAGCACCGAGATTTCGAGCACGATGGTCCAAAGGCGCACGGCATGTTCGAACGCCGCAACATCGAATTCCTTTCGGCCGTCGACATCCTTGCGGAACGCCATGAGGTTCAGCGACGCAAGGTTGCAGGCCGTGTCGTCCAGGAACATATATTCCGAGCACGGATTGGAAGCGCGGATCGGGCCGCCGGCCGGGCAGGTGTGCCAGTCATTGACGGTGGTGTGGAACTGGATGCCGGGATCGGCGCAGGCCCAGGCCGCGAACGAAATCTTGTCCCACAGCTCTGTCGCCTTCAGCACCTTCGCAGGCGTGCCGTTGCGATAGCTGAGCGTCCAGTCCGAATCGTCCAGCACGGCGCGCAGGAATTCGTCGGTCACGCGCACGGAATTGTTCGAATTCTGGCCGGAGACCGATAGATAGGCTTCCGAATCCCAATCGGTGTCGTAGGTCGGGAAGTTGAAGTCGATTTCCTTGTAGCCCTGCTTCGCAAACGAGATCACCCGCTCGACGTAATTGTCGGGAATCATCGATTTGCGGGCGGCCTTCACCTCACGGCGCAAAGCCGGGTTCTTCTTGGGATCGAAGCAATCGTCGCCCGAGCCTTCGCAATTGATGCAGGCCTTCATCACGGCCTTGAGATGCCTCTCGGCAAGCTTGGAGCCCGCGACGAGGGCCGCGACCTTCTGTTCCTCGATCACCTTCCAGTCGATGAAGTTCTCGATATCGGGGTGGTCGACATCGACGATGACCATCTTGGCTGCGCGCCGCGTGGTGCCGCCCGATTTGATCGCGCCGGCCGCCCGGTCGCCGATCTTGAGGAAGCTCATCAGGCCGGAAGACTTGCCGCCGCCCGAGAGTTTCTCGTTCTCGCCGCGCAGGCTGGAGAAGTTGGTGCCCGTGCCCGAACCATATTTGAAGAGACGCGCTTCCCGCGTCCACAAATCCATGATGCCGCCTTCGTTTACGAGATCATCCTTCACACTTTGGATGAAGCAGGCATGCGGCTGCGGATGCTCATAAGACGACGCCGATTTCACCAAACGCCCGGAGACGTGGTCGACATAATAGTGCCCCTGGCTCGGGCCATCGATGCCATAGGCCCAATGGAGGCCCGTGTTGAACCATTGCGGGGAGTTGGGCGCCGCCTTCTGGGTGGCGAGCATGCTGCACATCTCGTCGAAGAACGCGCGCGCATCGGTCTCGCTGTCGAAATAGCCGCCCTTCCAGCCCCAGTAGGTCCAGGTGCCGGCCATGCGGTCGAACACCTGCTTGGCGGAATTCTCGCCGGTGCGTTCCGCGCCGTCGGCTTCATGGCGCCACAGGAACGAGGGAACGTCTTTCTCGGCAACGGCCGTAAGCTTCACGGGCACGCCGGCCTTGCGGAAATATTTCTGCGCAAGCACGTCGCACGCGACCTGGCTCCAGTCGGTGGGGACTTCCATATCCGCCTGCCGGAACACGATCGAACCATCGGGATTCCGGATCTCGCTGGACGCACTGCGAAATGCGATGCCCTCGTAAGGGGAACGACCTTCGACCGTGAACTGACGCCGTATACGCATGCTGGCCCCCAAGCCTGAATTGCTTCCAAAAGCTCTCTTGGCACCGTTTTGGGGACAGTTTTCCGTCCGCCGGGGTCCTGATTGTCAGGAAGGACCACCGGCGGCTAGGCTTTGTAGCGTCCGCCAGATTTGGTGCCGCGATGAGCGACTGGTGCCAAGTATGGGCACGCAGGGGAGGGGCGTGCAAGCGGTAAGTGGTTAACCAAAGATTACCTACCACATATTGTAGCTTAAGCCTTGCCCAAAAAGCCGCGAGTCAAGCGGGGTTTCGGAATCGCCCAAAAAAATTTTTCATCTTGATGACAGTGGATGGATTGTGGATATCGCCGCCGGGCCACGCCGGACGCAAATTTGAAGGCCGGTGCGCTACTGCGTTGCGTGGCGCATGCGCGATGAGGCACTTATAGTCGCGCTCGAATCCCATGTCAGGCCTCTCGTCGATGATGTCCTTGCTGCGAATGATGTTCATCTGGTGGCGCGGTCCCACGCTGGGCACGATGATGACGACGTGGTTCTCGGGCCAGGCGGTCGGCACCGACAAATTCGGCAACCGCTATTACCAGAACAAGGCGGGCGTTCGCCGCTGGGTCATCTATAACGGCACGGTCGAAGCCTCGCGCGTGCCGCCTGAGTGGCATGGGTGGCTGCACCACACCTTCAAGGAACCGCCGACGATCGCGCCGGTGAAACCGAAATCCTGGGGTCTCGAGCACCAGCCCAATTTGACGGGCACGGACGGCGCCTACCATCCTGAAGGCAGCCTGGCTGCGAAAGGCGAGCGCCCGCCCGCGACGGGCGATTACCAGGCCTGGAAACCGGATTAGGCCAGAATAGGAAAGTCCATGCAGAACAACACGGTCGAAACGCTGATCGGCGCTCTTGTTGTGACGGTTGCCGTCGCGTTTCTCTTTTTCGCCTATACGACAACCGGCAGCGGCAGCGTCGGCGGCTACGATCTGCAGGCGCGGTTCTCCAGCGCCGACGGCATCGTCACCGGCACGGATGTGCGCCTGCACGGAATCAAGATCGGTACCGTTTCGACGCTTTCGCTCGATCCGAAGTCTTATGCCGCGATCGTGCATTTGAACATCCACAACGACGTGCCGATCCCCGACGATTCGTCGATCAAGATCACGTCGTCCGGAATTCTCGGGAATTCCTATCTTGCGATCCAGCCGGGCGGCAGCGACGCCATGCTCAAGGCGGGCGGCCAGATCACGAACACGCAAGGCTCGGTCGATTTCATGAGCCTGATCGCGCGCGCGATCTACGGCAATTCGAGCGGCAGCAAATGAGCGCGTCGCGATTCGCCTTCGCCGTGACTGCGATTGCCGCGTTGGCGTTTCCCGCAGCGGCACAGAATGAAAACGTGACGCTCGACGTTCCGGGCACGAACCGGGCTTACTCGGTCGCGGATGCGATTCCCGGCAAGGACGGCGTAAGGCGCCTCGTGGTGCTGAAGGGGCTCGACAAGATCACGGGCCGTGCCGTCAACATCTACGCGCCAATCGGCGTCACCGTGCACTACGCGACGCTCGCGATCACCGCGCGCTATTGCTATTCCACGCCGCAAATCGAAACACCCGAAACGACCGCGTTCATCCAGATCGAAGACGACCGTCCCGATCAGCCGCCGAAGAAGGCCTTCTCCGGCTGGATGCTCGCCTCGAGCCCGTCGCTCAACGGCATGCAGCATCCGATCTACGATGTCTGGGTGATCAGCTGCATCACCAACCAGGCGGGCCAGGTAGCCCCCGCAGTGGCCTCGACCGCGCCGGTGAAGGTTGCTTCGCCCGATGCGGGAGCAAAGGACCAGCTGCCGACCTTGCCCGAGGGCGCGGGGCAGTAAGTTTCGCCGGAGCGCGGGCATCCTGCCCGCATCTGCCGTAGCAAAGCATAAGCTTCGCGCAGGCAGAGCGGCGTCTGCGCAGATGCCACTTTCCATGCAGCCTAGTTAGGCCAAGGTTTCGCCAGACTATGTGGCTCGTCCGGGAAAGCTTCAGCGGGCAGATGCGGGCGACTCGATACCTAAACACTAAAAGGCTCGATTCCATCAGCCTTCGTTTGGCGTCACGTATGGCGTTGCCGAATTTCCATTTACCTTCCCAATATTCGCGAATATTATGAGATCGCTAGCATAAGGGCGGGGGGCAAAAATGTGTGACTTGGACAAGCTGTACGGCGGCGCACTGATTTCAATGTGCGTGCTGTCAATCTCCGCGGCGGCTTCTGCCGCATCGCCGACCATTACCGTCACGGGTTCGACCGATTTATCGCAGACTGAATCCTGCGACGATCAGGGAAACTGCTCATTCAGTCCGCTCTCCTTGGTCTCCGTGAACCTCTCCATGGACGCGCCGGTTGCCCAGATCAGCTCCCGGCCGGGAGCGACGCAGTGGCAATGGAACAATCCACTTGCCTGGTCGAATCCGGCGCTGCTGTATGACCTGACGGGAGTTCAGATCGTCGACAGTATAACGAACGTCACTACGGGCGTTACGACGCTCTTCGACGAGCCTTCAAGTGCGCTGACGTTTACCGGCAATTTCAACGGTGCGCTTAACAATATGAGGGATGCACTTGCGAATACCGGCCCGACAGAAGAGACCCTGTCGGCGGGCGGACAATTGTTTGGGTTGAATCTTTCCGCTTCGCTCAATTTCAATTTCGACGTCACGATCTCGAACGGCTCGCAAGTCGTGATGAACCAGCCATCTATTGTGCTTGAGAATTTGACCGTCGAGTCGACCGGCCAACTCACGGGTGATGGTAATTTTACGGTCCAGCAGAATCTTCTGAACCAGGGCTCGATGTACAATATGGCGGGAACGGTTCAGGGAAATTTCCAGAACCACGGTCTAACGCAGCTAAACGGAAACCTCGAGGTTCAAGGCGCGCTCTTAAATTGGGGCACGATCCAAGGCTCGGGCACAACCTTCACTGATTTTATCAACGAAAAGACTGGTCTTATTCAAGCGATTGGAGGGGCCCTCGACATTCAAAATGCCGGTGTAGGTGTTGCAAGAAATGAGGGTCAAATCGCGATCGCCGGCGGCGCAAACCTGGTCCTGTTTGGAAATCTTTATAACAGCGGTACGCTTTCATTAT
>PLJH01000103.1 GCA_003139615.1 Alphaproteobacteria bacterium | reverse complement strand
ATTAATGGGAGTCTGCTCTAGCGCGCGAATAGTGCGGGTTCTTGGCCGCAAGCGCCACGATTGTGCGCAAGCGCCCTGACGGCTTCCATTTCGAACTACGGCTTCGGCGTTACCGCGCTTCTGAATGCTCGCGTAAGAACCGTCCAGGCGCCGGCGTTCGGCTGACCTGAAATGTCGGAATCGATAAACAGCACGCCGGCAACGCCCGGCACGGGCGAACTGCCGCTGCTCGGACAGCCGCTACGACCGCCGTAAATGCCGACGGATGTGGTCTGGAACGCGCTGCCGTGGATTTGCTCGCCGTTCTTCTCGAGCCAGCGCCGTATCGGGCCGTCGGCTTTGACATCCCACCCCACCGGATGACTTGCCGGATTCGTTTCCATGTCGAAGAATTGGCAATCGGTGAGAATGCGGTGATCGCCCGAATTCAGGCTGAGCAAAACTTTGGCATAATCCTCCACCGACACGTACCAGCCCCAATCGCCGCAGGCGGGCGTGGTGTCTCCCCAATCGTACGAGACACTGTCTCCGGGATATCGATAGAGAAGCGCGGTGGCCCGCGGGTTCGCCGGCGGCCTGCAACCGACGTCCTGCACGCCCACCGGCGCGAAGACGTTATCCCGAACCTGCCTGACATAATCCTCCGCGAGCTCCAATGGATTGTTTGTCGTGTCGCCGGCGGCGCGCGGAAGCGCAAGGCGCATGATTCCGAAATTCGTGTTCGAGTAACACGGCGCGTGGTCCGACACGATCGGGTTTGGGATATTTTTTGAATTGGCATGATATCCCGGACAACTTTTCGGCGCGTCGGGATTGGGCAATTGTTGCGTGAAGAACCCTTCGAGCACATCGGCGGTCGCGTAAAGCGAGCCCGCGGAATATTGTTGAACGCCGCTTGTCTGGGACAAGAATTGCCGAAACGTGATGTTCTTCACGATGCTGGCCGTGGGCATTCTCCAGTCCGATGGGAAATAGGGGTAGGCCGGATCTTCGATGCGTGGGCCCAGCACACGAATGCTCGCGAGCGCAGTCAGCACCTTGCTGGAACTGGCGATCTGCATTTTCGTACTTGGCGCAAACCAAGTTTCCGGCGGCGTGAGACGCGTGCGCGCCTCGCCGAAGCCGCCCAGGATTCCCCGCGAAGGGTCAAGGCCGTCGCCGACAAAGAACGCATAACCTACGACCTTGCAGCCGATCAGTTTGTAGATGCTTCTGGCGACGTGATGGATCGAGACGCATTGCGTGTCGTCGCAGATGTTGGCCATCGGCACGGGATGACCCTCGTCCCACGGTTTCGAGTTGCCGTAGCCGAGGTACAGATATTCCTGCTTGCGGTCGCCGGCGGCGGATACCGGTTGAGGATTGGCCGAAACCATCGCGGCCATAAGATCGACGCCGCAGAGCATATCATAGGCATTCTTCCAGTCGGTAAACTGCGGCGTCTCGCTCGACTGCGATTTCGAGGGCGGCATCGTGGCAGCGAGTTGAATCGCGATGGGCTCCGAGGACTCTCCGGGCTGGAGCGCGCCGATCGGTTGCGCCGGCGACGTTTGCTTCATCAGAGAATTAACGTCCGTGACAGAGACGGAGACGGGACCGGTCGCGACTTTGCCGGTGTTGACCGCGCGCAACGTGACGGTTGCGGTCAGCGAGTCGGTGGCGAGGAACGCACCGCGCCCCGACGTTTCGGCGTAGTGAATGAGCGCGATGTCCGGGAAGCCTGCGGATGCAACGGGCTTCGCCGGTTCGGATTGCTGCTCGTCGCCCTGAGCGCTATTGCCGCCGGCAAACGCGGTCGGCGGCGCACCCGAAACGGCAAGCAGGCTCACTGCGATCCGCGCAGACCAACGGCGCAAGGACTTGAATGGCATGGCTCCCTCCGCAAAAGGGAGGAGCTACCAACCGCGCCGGAAAATAGCTTGGGCAAGAACGCCCGAATTGTTCCAGGACGCCCTCCAAGCGTCGACGCTCCGGTTATTTGAACAATCGAATGGCTTGGATGCAACCATAGAACCCGAGCGGGCTGGTGGGCGGTGACGGGTTCGAACCGCCGACCACTCCCGTGTAAAGGGAGCGCTCTACCAGCTGAGCTAACCGCCCCTTTGCCAAGGTCTTCCCTGACTGGGCGACAAACTCCAGCAGGCCGCTGAAATCAAGGCAGCTTTTCGAGGCAATGGAATGAGACGCCGAAAGGCCGCGTCTAGTTCAGCATGTCCTTGAGTTGCTTGCCGGCGCGGAACCGCGGCTGCTTGGAGGGCTTGATGGTGATTTCTTGGCCGGTCTGCGGATTGCGGCCTTTGCCGCCGGCGCGCTGCGCCACGACAAAAACGCCGAAGCCCGTCAACCGCACTTCGTCGCCCGCTTTCAACGCATCGGCAATGACATCGAACACGCCGTCGACCGCTTTGGCGGCTTCGGTTTTTCCAAGACCCGTACGGTCCGAAAGTTGTTGGATCAAATCATTCTTGTTCACAGGCGAGCTCCTTTGTGCGATTCGCTCTCGTCGGCAGACTTTAGGGCCGCGGCCCTTGCCACGCCAAGCCAAAAACCGTGGAAAGCCGGGGATTTTTAAAGAAAAAGGGCCCGAATCGGACGCGACTCGGGCCCCTGACAGTCAAAAAACGCCTAGTGGGTTACAACAGAGTCCGCATCGGCATCGACGATGGCCGCCGCTGCCGGCACGATTTCCGTCTCGTTCCAGGTGATCGCCACGGGCTGGCGTGCGAGCGCCACCTTCAGCACCTCTTCCACCGTCGCGACCGGCACGATCCTGAGATTGGACTTCACGTTGTCCGGAATCTCCGCGAGATCCTTCTCGTTTTCCTGCGGGATCAGAACCGTCTTCAGTCCTGCGCGCAATGCCGCAAGCAGCTTTTCCTTCAAGCCGCCGATCGGCAATATGCGACCGCGCAACGTGACTTCGCCCGTCATCGCGACTTCGCGACGAACCGGAATGCCCGTCAGCACCGAGATGATCGAGACGGCCATCGCGACACCGGCCGACGGCCCATCCTTAGGCGTTGCACCTTCCGGCACGTGCACATGGATGTCCTTCACGTCGAACATCGTCGGCTTGATGCCGAATGAGGTCGATTTGGAACGCACATAGGAGCGCGCCGCATCGATTGATTCCTTCATCACATCGCCGAGCTTGCCGGTCGTCTGCATACGGCCCTTGCCGGGCAGCATGACGGACTCGATCTGCAACGTTTCGCCGCCGACCTCCGTCCACGCAAGACCCGTCACGACACCGACCTGATCCTCGCCTTCCATCTCACCGTAGCGGTGTTTCCGCACGCCGGCGTAGATGCCGAGGTTTTCGCTCGTGACTTCGATCGACGTCGCCTTGCCGGAGACGATTTCCTTCACCGCCTTGCGCGTGAGATTTGCGATCTCGCGCTCGAGGTTACGGACGCCGGCTTCGCGCGTGTAGTAGCGGATGAGGTCCTTGAGCGCGGAGTCGTCGATCTTCCACTCGTGGTCCTTCAGCCCGTGGGCCTTGATCTCTTTCTCGATCAGATGCCGCTTTGCGATCTCCACCTTCTCGTCCTCGGTGTAGCCGGGGATGCGGATGATCTCCATGCGGTCCATCAGAGGCTGAGGCATGTTCAGCGTGTTGGCCGTGGTGATGAACATCACATCCGATAGGTCGAAATCGACTTCAAGATAATGGTCGTTGAAGGTGTGGTTCTGCTCGGGGTCCAACACCTCGAGCAGCGCCGAGGAAGGATCGCCGCGCCAATCGGCGCCCAGCTTGTCGATCTCGTCGAACAGGAACAGCGGATTCGACGACTTCGCCTTCTTCATCGACTGGATGACCTTGCCGGGCATCGAACCGATATAGGTGCGTCTGTGTCCGCGGATTTCCGCTTCGTCGCGCACGCCGCCGAGGCTCATGCGGACGAATTCACGGCCCGTTGAACGTGCGATCGATTTGCCGAGCGAGGTCTTGCCGACGCCGGGAGGCCCCACGAGACACAGGATCGGGCCCTTCATTTTTCCGGCGCGCAACTGCACGGCCAGATATTCGAGGATCCGTTCCTTGACCTTGTCGAGGCCGTAATGGTCCTCGTTGAGGATGTCTTCCGCGAGCTTGAGGTCCTTCTTGACCTTGGACTTCTTGCCCCACGGCAGCGACAGCAACCAGTCGAGATAGTTGCGCACGACGGTGGCTTCCGCCGACATCGGGCTCATCTGGCGCAGCTTTTTGACTTCGGCCTGCGCTTTATCGCGCGCTTCCTTCGACAATTTGGTCTTGCGGATGCGCTCTTCGAGGTCGTTGAGCTCGTCGCGACCTTCTTCGCCTTCGCCGAGTTCCTTCTGAATCGCCTTGAGCTGCTCGTTCAGATAATATTCGCGCTGCGTCTTCTCCATCTGGCGTTTGACGCGCGTGCGAATCTTGCGCTCGACCTGAAGCACGCCGATTTCGCCTTCGATGAGGCTCAGCACGCGCTCAAGCCGCTCGACGGTGTTGAGTGTTTCCAGAAGTTCCTGGCGGTCGGAGATCTTGACCGACAGATGCGAAGCAACCATGTCGCTCAACTTCGCCGGGTCGTCGACCTGCGCGAGAGACGCCAGCGTTTCGGCCGGCACCTTCTTGTTGAGCTTGATATAGCTTTCGAAATTGGCTTTGACCGTGCGGATCAGCGCTTCGGTTTCCTTCGCCTCGCCGACCGTCTCGGGCACACGCTCGATGGTCGCCTGGAAGAAATCCGTACGCGGAACAAATCCCGTCACGCGGGCGCGCGACTTGCCTTCGACCAGCACGCGAACCGTCTGGTCGGGCAGCTTCAGAAGCTGGAGCACCGTTGCCATCGTGCCGATGCGATGGAGGCCATCGGTCGTCGGATCGTCGTCGGCGGCGTTTTTCTGGGTCAGAAGCAGTATCTGCTTCTCTTCGTTCATGACCTCTTCGAGGGCGCGCACGGATTTCTCGCGGCCCACGAACAGGGGGACGATCATATGGGGAAACACAACGATATCGCGCAGCGGCAATACCGGCGCCAACAATCCGCCAGCTTCGCCTTTTGCCTTGATTTCGGACTCTGACATTTACTCGTCTCCTTGCCGGGCGCATCCAGCGCCGGGCTGGGGAACCATGCCCCGAATGGGCGCACGGAACCGGGTTAAAGAGTCGCCCGAGGGCCGACTCTCAGGCAGATAAAGTGGGCCCCCGTGGGGGAGCTTTCAAGATATTCGGAAACCTGCCCGTATCTGGTGGCCGCAGCGTGTCGCTGGCCCATAAGATCGGCTGCTCAGGAAGCGCTCTGCTCGCGGGCTTGTCCCTTGTCGGAGTAGGTGTATAGCGGGCGCGATTTTCCCTCGACCACGTCGGCGGTGATCACCACCTCCTGAACCCCGTTCAAAGTCGGCAGTTCGAACATGGTCTCAAGCAGGAACCCTTCCATGATCGAGCGTAGGCCGCGGGCACCCGTCCGGCGGAGAATCGCTTTCTTCGCGATCGAATGCATGGCCTCTTCCTGGAAGCGCAGCTTGACACCTTCCATCTCGAACATGCGCTGGTATTGCTTCGCCAGCGCGTTTTTGGGACGCGTAAGGATTTCGATCAGAGCCGGTTCCGACAGATCGCCCAAGGTTGCGAGGATCGGCAGGCGCCCGATGAATTCCGGGATCAGGCCGAACTTGAGCAGATCCTCTGGTTCCACTTCGCGCAACACTTCGCCGGTTCCGCGCTCGTCCTGCGAACGCACCGCGGCGCCGAAGCCCATCGAGGTACCGTGCGTGCGGCCCGAAATGATCTTTTCGAGGCCGGCAAATGCGCCGCCGCAGATGAAGAGGATGTTGGTCGTGTCGACCTGCAGGAA
>PLJH01000016.1 GCA_003139615.1 Alphaproteobacteria bacterium | reverse complement strand
CGATCTCGATGCCCTCACGATGGTAAGTATTGGGGTCGGAGTGGAATTTCGAGGCTCAACTTCTCGAAATATGGCGAAATATGGTGACAGCGGCAACGTTCCCCAGCCGCTCGAATGAGCTCCAGCACAGCGCACAAATACCGAACCGTGTTGGTTGGTTTGTAAGCATAGGTGATGGGAATTGGACGGTGTTTCACCGCCGCATCCGGATTTTTCAAACTCTCACGCACCATAACCTCCTGACCCGTCAATAAATTCGCGCCGCGAATGCGCTGAAGATTCGAGTTTTGTTCCAACTATTTTTTCGAATCGAACATTTGTTCGATTGCGCGCGAGCTCCGGCGTCGCCATGTTGAATGTTTCCGACGCGCAGGAGCGCGCAGATGGAGACGAAAGATTTGAGCTTCGACATGCTTGTGATGCCGGGACAATCGAGCGGTGTGTCGCGTATGCAGCTGCGTGTGGCCGGTTTGGCGCGCGCATCGTTTTGCCGATCCGTCGCACCGTTGCCGAACAAAGATCAGGCGAGAACAGGCGAAACAACAGGCGGAATAACAGGCAAAAGAACAAGCGAAAAAGCTCTGTTCTGGAATGTTAAACGGTTGAATTGCATGGAAATTTTTCAGCCAAGAAAGTTGCAGAAAAAAATTGCGAAGAAAACGATGCGCTTTCCGCGGCACAAAGGACCGCACGCATGCAGGTCAAACACAGGGAATTCCGCAGGGCGCGAAAGCCCTGATCCGAAAACTCAAGCGATTGAATCTGCAGCAGATTTTGCAGTGAAAAAATTTTCGCACAGGAATCCACCGACCGGTCGCGAATCCCTGGGGTACCGGGCGGGCGAAGGGTGGTGCGCCACGACGATCGCCGGCTCGTTTTCAAATCTTCTCCGCGCGGACTTTTGTTTCGGGGAAGGACAAACGTTGGAATTGGGAGGCGCGGGCGCAAAGCCAGCGCTAATATGAGTCCATGCTGCCAAAACCATTCTCCTGGGACTTAACCGCCGCGCGGGCGGGCCGTTACGACGGCAAGTTCATCATCGGCGTGAAGACGACGGGCATCTATTGCCTGCCGTCCTGCCGTGTGCATCCGCCGAAGCCCGAAAATGTGCGCATGTTCAAGATGGAAGAGGACGCGAAGGCCGCCGGCTTGCGCGCCTGCAAGCGCTGCCGTCCCGACCTTTTCTACAAGGGCGAGGACTGGAACGTCTCGCTGTTCGATGGTCTGGCGGAGCGCGTGCGCGCAGCACCCGAATCGTTCGCCGATGCGTCGGCACTGGCGGCGGCTTGCGGCGTGAGCCAGACCAAGCTTGGCGAATTGATGCGCGATCATGCGCATCTGGCGCCGGCGACCTGGTTGCGTCGCGAGAGAGTGCGTGCGGCGTGCCGGCTTCTGCTCGACACGACAGACCGCATCGTCGACATCGGACTTGCGGTGGGATTCGAAAGTGAATCCGTCTTTCATCGCCAATTCCTTGCGCTCACGCGCATGACGCCGGGCGCCTATCGCGCGCTGGCCGATGCGTCCGTGTTCACGCTCCATTTGCCGGCAGGATGGCGTGCGCAGGAGATTGTCGCCTATCACGGCCGCGATCCCCAAAGCCTCTGTGAAAAAGGCGAGGGCAACAAAATCTGGAAAGCGCTCGCGACCGCCGAGGGCGTCGCCGTCCTCGAAATCTCATTGGAAAGCGATGGCGCGTGGTGCCGTGTGCATGCGGCGAAGAAGCTCGGTCGCGAAAGCATGGCATTCATCCACGCGGGGGCTCTTCGAATGCTGGGACTGAACGGGGAGGTGACGCCGTTCGAGAAGCGCATGTCGGAAGATCCTGCAACGGCCCTGTTTCTGCGCCGCAAGGGTCTGCGCGTGCCGTCTATTCCAACAGGGTTTGATGGACTCTGCTGGGCGATCATTGGGCAGCAGATCAATGTGAAGTTCGCAGGCGCGCTTCGCCGCGAGATCATCCATCTGGGCGGCGAAAAGGCCGAAGGCGGCATGATCGCCCATCCGTCGCCGGAGCGCGTGGTCGATATCGGTGCTGCCGCGCTGACGAAGCGCCGCTATTCGCGCTCGAAGGCGGAGTATCTGATCGGCGCCGCGAAAGAAGTGGCAACGGGCGCGCTCGATATCGAGAAATTGCCCGAGGGCTCGGGTGTTGCCGCGGAGAAGAAGCTGACATCCATTCGCGGCATCGGAACCTGGACGGCGCGCTATGTGCTGTTCCGCGGCGGGTTCGCCGACAGCGCACTCGTGGGGGACAGCGCGCTCGCCACTGCGCTCCAGCGGTTCCACAAGCGCGAAGATCGCCCGGATCACGATGAAGTGCATGAGATGATGAAGCCGTTCGCGCCCTATCGCAGCCTTGCTACGATGCATCTGTGGAACAGCCTGAGAGACGCGGCATGACGGGCAATCTGCATTATTGGGGCAAGATCAAAAGTCGGTTCGGCGAGTTCGCGGCGTGGGTCGACGGCAAGGGACGGCTGCTGCGGTTCAATTTCCGGACCAAGGGTGCGGCCTCCGTCGAGCCCGACGCGATCCACGACGAGAAGGCGATCGCCGATATCCAGCGCCAGATCGACGAATACGATTCCGGCAAGCGGCAGAAATTCGATGTGGTGCGCCTGGCGCAAGGCACGTCGTTTCAGCAGGACGTGTGGGAAGCGTTGTGGCGGATACCCTTTGGCGAAACGACATCCTATGGCGCGCTTGCGAAGAAGCTCGGCTATCCCAATGGTGCGCGCGCCGTGGGTTTGGCGAACGGCGCAAATCCCATCGCGCTGATCGTACCCTGCCATCGCGTCATCGGCGCCGACGGCAGCCTGACCGGGTTCGGAGGAGGGCTGCCGCTCAAGAAAGCGCTGCTCGAGCACGAAGCGCGCGTGGTCGGCAGGCCGCTGGACCTGTTCAGCGCGGCGGCGGGGAAGCAGGCTGTTTCAGGCGTGGAGAATTCACCGATTCACATATCGGCCCAGCGGCGCAGCAGATTGTGATAGCAGGCCGTCAGCCTGACGAGCGCGGGATTGTCCGGCAGCGACCGGTTCAATTCGACGATCGAACGGTCGAGCTCGAACAGCAAGGCGCGCTCGCTCTCGTCCTTCACCATGCTTTGGACCCAGAAGAATGCAGCGTTGCGGGCGCCGCGCGTCACGGGCGCGACGCGATGCAGGCTTGTCGCCGCATAGACCACCAGATCGCCGGCCGGCAGCTTCACGCTTTGGGCGCCGTCGATGATCAGTTCGCCGCCATCGTAGTCGGCGGGATCGGAGAGAAACAACGTCGCCGAGACGTCCGTCCTGAGCCGCAACGGAGAGCGGCCGACCTGGCGGATGGCATTGTCCACATGCGCGCCGTAGGTCATGCCGGGTTCGTAGCGATTGAAGTTTGGCGGGAAAACATGGCGCGGCAGAGCCGCGGCCATAAAAAACGGGTTGCGCTCGAGCGCGCGCACCACGATCTGCCCCAGATCCCGCGCCTCCGCGCTGTCCTCGGCAAGCTGCAGATTGGCCTTGACCTTGGCCGACTGCTGCCCCGCCGTCGCGCGACCGTCAGTCCAGCTTGCCTCGGCCAGGTGCGCCCGGCAGGTGGCGAGTTCCTCGGCCGTCAAGACGTTCGCAATGTGGATCAGCATGTCCGAAAATCCATTTTTGAGCTTGGGCGCCACGAAGCGGCCGACGGGCTCCCGGAAAGTGGCATAATAGACCAGGTTCGTCAGGTGCTGCCTGTGCCGGACGAGTAGGGGCCGGCCTGGTTGGGGGCCTCGATCCGCGGTCGCCCTCCGTTTTGGCGCAAGGCCCCGGAAAGCCTGGGTTCCCGCTGCCGCGCGAAATAACATTTCGCAGCCCTTGACCACCCAAAACCCCGCCGATATATAGCCGGACCTTCGCGGACAGGCCGTCGGCGCTTTTGCGTCGAAACGCTGTCGGGAAGCCAGTTTTTAATAGCGTTGACGCGCGACTCGGGCCCCGGCTCAAGTCCTCCGCATCGCCGGGGCGGGCCATAAGGGGCCGGCTCCGGATTTTTGTTTCATCGCGCGTATGCGCAAGGGTTACGGGAAGAACGGATGCCGACGATCAATCAGTTGATCCGCAAGCCACGCGGCGAAAAGCCGAAGCGCAACAAGGTGCCGGCCCTGACAGGCTGCCCGCAGAAGCGCGGCGTGTGCACGCGCGTCTATACGACGACCCCGAAAAAGCCGAACTCCGCGCTTCGCAAGGTCGCGAAGGTCCGCCTCACCAACGGATATGAAGTGGTGAGCTATATTCCCGGCGAAGGCCACAATCTGCAGGAACACTCCGTGGTGCTGCTCCGCGGCGGCCGCGTGAAGGACCTTCCTGGCGTTCGCTATCACATCATCCGCGGCGTGCTCGACACGCAGGGCGTCAAAGACCGCAAGCAGCGTCGTTCGCTCTACGGCGCCAAGCGTCCGAAATAACGAGGAGCCCGATCCATGTCCCGTCGCCGCCGCGCAGAACGCCGCGAGATTGTCCCGGACGCCAAGTTTGGCGATCTCGTACTCGCGAAGTTCATGAACAGCCTGATGTATTCCGGCAAGAAGTCAGCCGCCGAGACGATCATCTATGGCGCGTTCGACACGATCCAATCGAAGACCAAGCAGGATCCGCTGGCCGTGTTTCATGAAGCGCTGCGCAATGTGAGCCCTTCCATCGAAGTGAAATCGCGCCGCGTCGGCGGTGCGACCTATCAGGTGCCGATCGAAGTCCGCACCGACCGCAGCCGTGCGCTGGCGATCCGCTGGATCATCAATGCCGCCCGCGCCCGCAACGAACCGAACATGACGGGCCGCCTGTCGGGCGAACTGATGGATGCCGCCAACAATCGCGGTTCGGCCGTGAAGAAGCGTGAAGACACCCACAAGATGGCAGAGGCGAACCGCGCCTTCTCCCACTATCGCTGGTAATGCGTAAGGACTGATTGAGTTATGTCTCGTACGACCCCGCTCGAGAAATACCGCAACATCGGCATTGCCGCGCACATCGATGCCGGCAAGACGACGACGACCGAGCGCATTCTCTATTATACGGGCAAGAGCCATAAGATCGGCGAAGTGCATGACGGCGCCGCCACCATGGATTTCATGGAGCAGGAGCAGGAACGCGGCATCACGATTACGTCGGCGGCGACGACCTGCTACTGGAACGACCACCGCATCAACATCATCGACACNNTCGACACGCCCGGCCACGTCGATTTCACCATCGAAGTCGAACGTTCGATGCGCGTGCTCGACGGCGCTGTTGCGGTGTTCGACGCGGTGGCGGGCGTGGAGCCGCAATCCGAGACCGTCTGGCGCCAGGCCGACAAATACAAAGTGCCGCGCATCTGTTTCGTCAACAAGATGGACCGCATGGGCGCGGACTTTCCGCGTTGCGTCGCCATGATGATCGACCGCCTCGGCACCAAGCCGATGGTGATGCAATGGCCGATCGGCTCGGAAGCCGACTTCAAGGGCGTCGTCGACATCGTGCGGATGAAAGCGCTCGTCTGGCACGAAGAGCAACTTGGCGCGAAGTTCGACGAAGTCGAGATCCCGGCCGACCTGAAAGCCAAAGCCGAGGAGTTGCATACCCAGCTCGTCGAAATGGCGGTCGAAGAAGACGAAGACGTGTTGGGCGCCTATCTCGACGGCAAGATGCCGAGCGAAGAAGAGCTCAAGCGCTGCATCCGCAAGGGCGCAACCCAGTTCAAATTCGTGCCCGTGTTCTGCGGTTCGGCGTTCAAGAACAAAGGCGTGCAACCTTTGCTCGACGCCGTCATCGATTACCTGCCGTCGCCGCTCGACATCCCGCCGCTTATGGGAATTGTTCCCGGCACCGACAAGGAAGTCGTACGTCCCGCAGACGACAAGGCGCCGTTCGCGGCACTCGCGTTCAAGATCATGGACGATCCGTTCGTGGGCTCGATCACGTTCGTGCGCATTTATTCCGGCACCGTGACGAGCGGCACGGGCGTCCTGAATTCGGTGAAAGACAAGACGGAGCGCGTCGGCCGCATGCTGCTGATGCACGCCAATTCGCGCGAAGACATCAAGGAAGCGTTTGCCGGCGATATCGTCGCATTCGCAAGCCTCAAGATCAGCACGACCGGCGAAACGCTCTGCGATCCGAACAATCCGGTGATCCTGGAGCGCATGGAATTCCCCGATCCCGTCATCGAAGTCGCGATCGAGCCGAAGACCAAGGCCGACCAGGAAAAGATGGGCATGGCGCTCAATCGCCTGGCGCAGGAAGACCCGTCATTCCGCGTGTCGACCGACCAGGAATCCGGCCAGACCATCCTCAAGGGAATGGGCGAGCTCCATCTGGAGATCAAGGTCGACATCCTTCGCCGCACCTACAAGGTGGACGCGAATGTGGGCGCGCCGCAGGTGGCTTATCGCGAAACGCTGTCGCGTCCGGTGACCGTCAAATACACGCACAAAAAGCAGACCGGCGGTTCGGGCCAGTTCGCCGAAGTGACGATCGATTTCAAGCCGCTCCCCCCGGGTTCCGGCTTCGTGTTCGAGAACGACGTGGTCGGCGGTTCGATTCCGAAGGAATTCATTCCGTCGGTCGAAAAGGGCCTGAAGGCGCAGAAGGAAAGCGGTTTGATGGCCGGCTTCCCGGTGATCGATTTCCAGGCGACCTTGACCGACGGTAAGTATCACGAAGTGGACTCGAACGCGCTCACTTTCGACATCGCGGCGCGCGCGGCTTTCCGCGAACTTGCCGCGAAGGGCGCGGTAAAGCTGCTTGAGCCGATTATGAAGGTCGAAGTCGTGACGCCGGATGATTTCCTCGGCGGCGTCATCGGCGATCTCAATTCGCGGCGCGGCCAAGTGCACGGCACCGACACGCGCGGCAATGCGCAAGTGGTCACCGCGATGGTGCCGCTCGCGAACATGTTCGGCTACATCAACACATTGCGCTCGATGTCTCAGGGTCGCGCGCAATACAGCATGCAGTTCGACCACTACGAGCAAGTACCGCAAGCGATCGCGGACGAAATCAAAAAGAAGTAGCCTAACTAATCGTCAGATACGGAGACACGACCATGGGTAAAGCGAAGTTTGAGCGGAACAAGCCGCATTGCAATATCGGGACGATCGGACATGTCGACCATGGCAAGACGTCACTGACGGCTGCAATCACGAAGGTGCTGGCCGAAACCGGCGGCGCCACGTTCACCGCCTATGACCAGATCGACAAGGCGCCGGA
>PLJH01000102.1 GCA_003139615.1 Alphaproteobacteria bacterium | reverse complement strand
TCGGAGAGCGAGCCGCCGAACACCGTGAAATCCTTGGCGAACACATAGACCATGCGCCCGTTGATCGTGCCCCAGCCCGTGACGACACCATCGCCGGGGATGCGGTTCTTCTCCGCCCCGAATTCGGTGTTGCGGTGCTCCACGAACATGTCGAACTCCTCGAAGGAGGCCGCATCGAGGAGCAGATCGATACGTTCGCGGGCCGTCAGCTTGCCCCTGGCGTGCTGCGCCCTGATGCGCGCTTCGCCGCCGCCCTCCCGCGCACGATTACGCCGCTCTTCGAGCTCCTGGAGAATGTGTTTCATGGGGGTGCTACCAAAGGAAAATCTGGTTGCAGACTGTGGGGCGCGGGCTAACCGGTCAAGCGGCCAGCAGCCGCAGAAAGCGCTCGGCCGCCTCGAGGTCCGTCTTCAGCTTGACCGAGCGGGCTTCGGCCGCCGTGTCGCGACCCCATTTTTCGGTCTGCCAGATCTCGTCCAGATGGGCCAGTTCCAGAGCCTTACCCGCTGTCAGGCACCCTTCGGCGAGAGCCAGCGCCAGTACCAGGGAGCCGGTGGTGGTGGCGGCCGCATGCAGACCCACAAGCCCGAACGCGTCATGCCGCCAGACTGCTTTTTCGAGCGCAAGCAAAGACGCAGCCGGTTGTTCGACGAAGCCGATGCCCTGCCCGATTGCGAGTCGCGCACCAAGAGCCGCGTCGGCCCAGTCGAGGATCGGGTCCCACAGTGCGGCCTGCCGCCGGATCAGTTCGTCGGGCGCCTCGGCACGATAGCAGAGCAAATCGGATTTGCCATAAGCAAGAATCTGCTCGACCGCTTTGGAGCGATGCTCGGGCACAAGCGCGATCGCAGTGTTCGCGAGTTGCGTCAACGGCATCGATCCGGCATCGATCTTCTCGTGCTGGGCAGACCATTCCGCGGCGATCGCTTCTGCGAGGACGCGATTGGGCAACGCAAGAACGGCGCGATGGGGCGTCTTCACCGGCTTGCCGTCGAGTTGCACGACAAAGCGGCCGGCATCTTCGGCGACGGCGGCGGTCTTGTAAAAACGCGATACGGGCCGAACGGTCACTTGCGCGTCTTCTTCGAGGCTTTCTCCGCTTGCTTCTTCGCGCCTTTAACTTTCGCACGTAGCGCATCCGGCATGCCATCATGCGGCCCGAGATCCACCTTCGGGTGATCGCGCCAGTGGCTCGCGCCAACGGCCTCGTTCTGGTTCGGATGTAACGGATAGAAATATTGATTGCGCGCCTTGGGCGCTTCGGCGCCCACAAGGAGAATCGCGTCTTCGTCGCCGTTGTTGATGATCGTGTGCGTGATGGCGGTGCGCGATGGGAAACCGATCAGATCGCCCTCACCTGCCGGAAAGATATGACCGTCGATCCAAACATCGACCTTGCCCGACACGACATAGACGAATTCTTCCTCATCGCGCTCCGCGTGCGGCCAGGACGTGTGACGCCCGGGCTTTAGAACGTCGAGGTGGATTCCGAGTTGCGACAGTCGCGCCCTGCGCCCGAAACGCGCCGCGATTGCATGTTGCTCCTTGCTGCCCGGATAGGTGTTGTTTTCGTCTCTTTCGAGAATCTCTTTCCAGTGCAGGACAATGGCGGGCCTTCCGTTTTTTCGCGAAGCTTTCGGGCTCGCCTTGCCGCGCCTCTTGTCCGTCAGCCCGTCATGGGGACCGAGCTTTTTCTTCGGCGCGTCGGTCCACGATTTCCCGATATTCGCAAGGAACTCATTCGCTTTCGCGTCGAGCGCGGCAGGATGGAAAAACTTCGATGCGTAGCGCGAACCCTCGCTGAGAAAGATGAACCGCACTTCTTTGTTGCTGTTGTTCAGGAGCGCGCGCGCCGAGCCCGTACCGTGCGCCATCGATACGCCGTCGCCTTCCTTCAGGCGATAAAGATAGCCGTCGAGCCACAAATCCGGCGTCCCTGCAAGGATGAAGAGAAATTCCTCCTCGTCGCGCGAGGCAACCGGAGGATTGGAGCGCACGCCGGGCGGCAGGCGTCCATGCAGGAGTTGAAGCTGCGCGAGATCGCAGGCCGCGCCCAAAGCCGTGCTGAATGCGAAGGCCTCGTCCATCATCGGCGGCCTGACCTGCTCCTGCGGCTCGATCTCCCGCCAATTGCGGATGAATGGAGGTCTTTTCTTCATCGCTTTCGCTCTGTCGGAAATGGGTCTTCCTTGGAATTGGGGTCGAAGCCCAAAAGGTTCCAGGTCTTCAACATATGCGGCGGCAAAGGCGCGGTGACCTTCAGCCGACCGCCATCGGGATGCGCGATATCGATCGAGCGCGCATGGAGGTGAAGCTTGTCCTCGATCTCACCCTTGGGGCGCACGGCCGTGCCGCCATATTTGAAATCACCGACGATGGGCGTCTCCTTCGACGCGAGATGCACGCGAATCTGGTGTGTACGCCCCGTGACGGGCTTAGCCGCGACCCAGGCGAATTCCTGACTCGCCTGACCAAGCACCGCATAGTCCGTGATCGCGTGTTTCGCACCGTCCACATCGCGCCCGACTATCGCCATCTTTTCGTCATGGCCTGCTTCGCCCTCCTTGGCGATGGCGCCCTTGATCGTGCCGCGATGGGGACGCGGCACGCCTTTGGTCAGCGACCAGTAAATCTTGGTCGCGTTTCGCTGCCGAAGCGCTTCGCTGAGTGCCGCTGCCGCCGGCGCCGTGCGCGCCACGACCAGGACGCCTGAGGTGTCGCGGTCCAGCCGATGCACCAGCCGCGGCTTCTGCTTCTTGCCGAAGGTGAGGAACTCGAGCAGGCCGTCGATATGGCGGGTGATACCGCTGCCGCCCTGCGTGGCCAACCCGGCCGGCTTGTTGAGAACCAGAACCGCATTGTCTTTATGGATGACAAGGCTTTCTGCGAAGATCCTCTCATCTCCGTCGATCTGTGGACGAACCGGCTGTGAATCTGTGGAACGACGCTCCACAAGGCTGTTGGCTTCTTTGTGGATCGTCTGAAGTTGCGGCGGTAAGCGTATGATTTGCCCTGTGGATATCCGCTCGCCGGCTTTCGCGCGTTTGCCGTCGAGCCGGATTTGCCCTGTGCGTAACAGCTTCTCCAGCATGCCGTGGCCCAGCGCCGGGAAGTGCCGCTTGAACCAGCGGTCGAGTCGTATGTCTTTCTCTTCAAAATCAACCCGGGCGGTTTGAACGCCCGCGGTGCTGTCGTCCGACATGCAATTGACGCCTTCCGTCCACTTGCCTAGCCTGCTCAATACGAGGGGATGGGGTTCCCCGCAACCGCCCGACGACCGTTCGGTCTCAAGGCTGATGACTCCTACCGCTGAAGGATGTTTGCGGTGGGACTCCGTCTAAAGCCCAGATTCCCGGGCTCCCGCTGTCTGCGTCCTAGGCGATAGGCAGAAACGGGAGACCCCTTATGCACAATGTCTGGCTCGATTCGGCGCTCTGGCTAGGGCTCGCCCTCCTCGCCTCGCTCATTTCCGTGCGCGTGGCGGTTTCGGTCGCCCTGATCGAGATCGTGGTGGGCGCGATCGCGGGCAATCTTGTGGGCCTGCACATCACCGACTGGGTCAATTTCCTGGCGGGCTTCGGCGCCATCCTCCTGACCTTCCTCGCCGGAACGGAAATCGATCCCCGCATCGTCCGCAAGCATTTCTGGTCGAGCATGAGCATCGGCGTGATGGGGTTCTTCGCGCCCTATCTGGGCGTTCTGGCCTATGCGCATTGGGGCATCGGCTGGCCTTGGCCGCAGGCGCAAATCGCGGGCATCTCGCTGTCCACGACCTCCGTCGCCGTCGTCTATGCCGTAATGATCGAAACCGGGTTCAACAAGACCGAGCTGGGAAAGATCATTCTCGCGGCCTGCTTCATCAACGACTTGGGCACGGTGCTCGCACTCGGGATCGTCTTCGCGCACTACGACCTTTGGATGTTGTTGTTCGGCGCGGTCACGGCCGCCGTGCTCGTCATCCTCGCGCGCTACGCGCCGCAAATGTTCCGAAGCCTGGGAAACCGTGTGAGCGAACCCCAGACGAAATTCGTGTCGCTCATTCTGCTCGGGCTAGGCGGCCTTGCGAGCGTCGCGGGCAGCGAGGCGGTGCTGCCCGCCTATCTCGTGGGCATGGCGCTGGCGCCCACCTTTCTGGCCGAGCAGGAGCTTCCGCATCGCATGCGGATCATCGCGTTCTCAATCCTCACGCCGTTCTATTTCCTCAAGGCCGGCTCGTTGGTCCAGGCACATGCGGTGATGAGCTCGATCGGGCTGATCGCGGTGTTTCTCGCGATCAAGATGGTGACGAAATTCGTCGGCATCCTGCCGCTCACGCGGTATCACAACTTCGAACCGCGCGAGGGTATGTACACGACCTTGCTGATGTCGACCGGCCTGACCTTCGGCACGATCTCCGCCCTGTTCGGCCTCAACAACAAGATCATCGACCAGACCCAATACACGATCCTGGTCACGGCCGTGATCGGCAGCGCCGTGGTTCCCACCATCATCGCGCAGACCTGGTTCCAGCCCGTGTTCAAAGCGATGGCCGATGCCAACGAGGTTGTCCCCGCCGAGGCCATCGCGGCCGAAGAGCCATGACAAGCACTCGGCCCCCGCGTAGCTTTTGGAACGGCGGGAGTCGCCGCCTGTTGGACCTGTCGCGCTTTCGGAGTTTCTCAATGCCGTTTCAGATGTATCTTGCCGTCGCTGCCGGCGGCGCGCTCGGGACCGTGGCGCGCTACTTCGTGTCCGGACTCGTCGCCAACGCGTTCGGCCAAACCTTTCCCTGGGGCACGCTGATCATCAACGTGACTGGCTCCTTCGTGATCGGATTCTTCAGCACGTTGACCGCGCCGGACGGCCGCGTTTTCGTCAGCGGCACGACACGTCAATTTGTGATGGTAGGCATCTGCGGCGGCTATACGACGTTTTCGTCGTTCAGCCTTCAAACGCTGAACCTAATGAACGACGGCGAATGGCTCTATGCCGGCGGTAATGTCGTTGGCTCCGTCGCGCTGTGCCTTCTCTTCGTCTGGCTCGGCGCAACCGCCGCTGCCGCGATCAATCAATTGAAGGGAGCATGAACATGCAAATTCCCAAGGACGCTGTGCTGTTGCGCATTTTTCTCGGAGAGTCCGACAAATTCAACGGCCGCCCGCTGTACGAAGCTATCGTGATGAAAGCGCGCGAATTGCATCTGGCCGGTGCCACGGTGCTGCGCGGACCCATGGGTTTCGGACATTCCAGCCGTTTGCACACGGCGAAAATCCTGCGCCTGTCGGAGGATCTGCCGCTGGTGATCGAAATCGTGGACAGCGAGCAGACAATCAACGGCTTCCTGCCCGTGCTCGACGGCATGATGAAGAGCGGACTGGTGACTCTCGAGAAGGTGCAGGTGCTGCGTTACGGCGAGAGCTCTCCCGCGAAGGTCAAATGAAAAGCTTCGTCTCGGCGTCGTTCCTCCTGTTGTTCGAGCAGGTTGTGCGCGATGCCAATCCCGATCTTGCTTTGGATGTTTGGTCCGATCACGGCGTCGAATGGGAACGGGCGCGGCACAATCTAACGGGCCCGATATATAGCTACGCGCTGGAAGTTTTTACGGCCAACCATGACGGCAAAGATTCCTGGAAGCTCATCGTCGCCAAGGAGCAATGGTGGGGCGGCCGCGAGCGCGACGTCATCAAGATGCAGCAATGGGCACGGCCGTTACAGGGCAAGCGCGCGAGCATCATGGCCTGGTTCGCGGCGCGCATGCGCGAACTGGACAAATGACGGCGATTATTCGTTGCCGCTCATTTTCGCCCGCAGTTTCGCCCAATATTCCAGCCGCTTGGCGATCTCGCGTTCGAAGCCCGTGTCGTTCGGGCGGTAGAACGCCTCGCGCTTCATGCCGTCGGGGAAATAGTTCTGGCCCGAGAATGCGCCTTCGGCTTCGTGGTCGTATTCATAGCCTTTGCCATAGCCGAGATTTTTCATCAGCTTGGTTGGTGCGTTGAGGATATGCGCGGGCGGCATTAACGAGCCGTGCTCTTCGGCGGCCCGCCTCGCGGCACCTTGCGCCTTGTAAACGGCATTCGATTTGGGTGCGCTCGCGAGATAGAGCACGGCCTGCACGAGCGCGATCTCGCCTTCGGGACTTCCGAGGAAATCGTAGACATCCTTGGCCGCGAGCGCCTGCACGACGGCCTGCGGGTCGGCGAGGCCGATGTCCTCGACCGCCGCACGCACGAGGCGCCGCACGATGTAAAGCGGTTGCTCGCCGCCCGCCAACATACGCGCCATCCAATAGAGCGCCGCATCGGGATCGGACCCGCGGATCGATTTGTGCAGCGCGGAGATGAGATTGTAGTGCTCTTCGCGGCTCTTGTCGTAGAGAGGAGCGCGTCGCTGCACGGCCGCGACCAGCGCTGCGGAATCCATCGGCTTGACGACCTTCAATGCCGCGACGTCTTCGGCAAGGTTGAGCAGATAGCGGCCGTCGCCATCGGCCATCGCGCGCACGCTCGCGCGCGCGTCGACGTTCAGCAGAAGCTTTTCGCCGTAGTGTTTCTCAACCCGCTCGAGCAGTGTTTCAAGCGCCGCATCGTCGAGCCGGCGCAGCACGAGAACCTGCGCACGCGACAGCAATGCGCCGTTGAGTTCGAAGGACGGATTCTCCGTCGTCGCACCCACGAGCACGACCGTGCCGTCCTCGACCACGGGCAGGAAACTGTCCTGCTGACTGCGATTGAAGCGGTGGATTTCGTCGACGAACAGAAGCGTGCCCTGCCCCGTCTTGCGGCGCTGGCGCGCGGCGTCGAAGGTTTTCTTCAGATCGGCGACACCGGAAAACACGGCCGACAATTGCTCGAAATGCAGTTTGAACGCGGTCGACAGCAGCCGCGCGATGGTGGTTTTGCCCGTCCCGGGTGGCCCCCACAGGATGATCGAATGCGGGCGCCCCTGCGCCACCATCCGACCGATAGGGCCTTCGGGACCCAAGAGATGATCCTGTCCAACGACCTCGCCAAGCGTCTTCGGCCGCAGCCTGTCGGCCAGCGGCCGCGGTGCGTCGTCGGGCAATCCACCGGCTTCAAAGAGATCGGTCATGGGCGGAGCTTAGTCTGTGATTGCTTATTCCGCCACAAATACAACCGCCGTCATTTCTCGGGCGGAATTGTCCAGGTCAAATCTCGCATGAAATTCGCAATAGGAATGCTCGCGTCAAAGTCAGCGGGATAGTCAATGCGATATTCCACAGACCATTTCCCTCCTGCGTAGCAAAACAAGTAGACATCCGAATGTACCAAAATCTGCGGATTGCCCAGAAACGCAGCGTGAGCGAGCGTGTAGGATGCTTGGTGTCCTGTATAGGCCGCGCTGCCCTGTGTGAGGGTAGCGGCTCGCTCGCTTTTCAAGACCGCGTCCGGATGCGCACTTACAATCTCCCGCTGAACGGTATGAAACTGCGAATTGCAGAGGTAATTGCGGGCATCATCGATAACGGATTGCGGAGAAAATATGCTCGTGAGGCTAGGCGACGGAAATACATACACCGTTGCCACGATCCCGCCCGCTGGCGTGGACTGATTGTAGCCCGCACTTTCGTCGGTACCGTCGCTCTTATAACGAATGATACTGACGCGTTGAAAATCTCCCACCGAAACGGGATAGGTCATGCCCGTGGCAGCCTGCGTGTACGGACCATCCGGGTGCAAGACATTCAACCCCTGCCCCGCCGCCGGGCCTACGAGCGTACACAGCAGCGTCAACCCAATTGCGCAATTCCTGTTCATTATTGCCCCTCGAACGGAGAGGTCAGTTTGACCAGCCATTGTGTCGCAATTTCGACGCGCTATTCGCTGACGCTCAACGTCAATTTCTGCCCGCCCCGCTGCACGATCATCTCCCAGTGGCCGCCGGCGCTGTTCAGCGCGTTCTGCAGTTGGCTCACGCTGCTGACCGCGACGCCGTTCACGGTGCGGACGATGTCGCCGGTCCGAAATCCCTGATTGGCGGAAATCGTGCCTTCGGCGACTGAGGCGACCACGACGCCTTTCTCCATCAGATCCAGCTGCAGATCGACAGCAACCGCGGGCGAGAGGTTTTCGACTTTCGCACCTGTCAGCGGATTGCGGCCCGCAACGGCAGTCAATTGGCGCGGCGGCGTTTCAGGTGGAAATCCGAGCGTCACCGCCACATCGTGCGCGGGCCCACCGCCTTCGACATGCACATGAACGACATCGCCGGCCTTGTGAGTCGCAATCCGATAATTAAGGCCCTGCATGTCGTCGACTTCCGTTCCGTCGACCGACTCGATCACTTGTCCGGAGCGTAATCCCGCATTCGCCGCGGGCCCGCCTGGAAATACGCTCTTGAGCAGCACGCCGCCCGGTCGCGGCAGTCCCATCGATTGTGCGACTTCCGCTGTGACCGGCTGACCGTCCGCGCCGATCCAGGCGAGTTTGACGGCACCGCCGCCGAGCGCGCCTTCGACCACGCGCCGCGCGAGATTGGCAGGAATCGCAAACCCAATTCCGACCGAGCCGCCGGACTGCGAAAAGATCGCCGTGTTGATGCCGGCGAGCCTGCCGTCCGTCGTCACCAGCGCGCCGCCCGAATTGCCGGGGTTGATGGCGGCATCGGTCTGGATAAAGAACTGATAATCGCTGGCGCTGACCTGTGTTCGGGCAAGCGCGGACACGATTCCCATCGTGACGGTCTGGCCGACGCCAAACGGATCTCCGATCGCAAGAACGACATCGCCCACTTCAAGCCTGTCGCTGTCTCCAAAGTCGACCGTAGGCAGTTTCTCGCCTTTCGTGTCGATCTTGAGCACCGCCAGATCGGTGCGCGCATCGGCGAGAAGGACATGCGCC
Organism: Alphaproteobacteria bacterium; assembly: GCA_003139615.1. Classification (GTDB taxonomy): domain Bacteria; phylum Pseudomonadota; class Alphaproteobacteria; order Micropepsales; family Micropepsaceae; genus Rhizomicrobium. Next base: position 12,537 of record PLJH01000102.1, on the reverse strand, counting down.
TTGAATTCACGCTTGTCTGCGAGCGCAACCACAATGTCCTGACCGCCTTCGACCACATGATTGTTGGTGAGGACGACGCCATCGGAGCGCACGATCACGCCGGAACCGAGCGATTGCTGCACGCGCTGGCGAAACTCCGGCGATACACCGAAGAAGCGTTGGAACAGCGGATCGTTGAACAGCGGATTCATCGGCGCCTGCACGACGCTGCGCGCATAGACGTTGACGACCGCGGGCGCCACGCGCTTCACGACAGGCGCGAAGGTCAGCTGTATCTGCGGCATCGATTGCGGAACGGTACCGGTCCGCGATTGCGCCGCGGCAGGCGGCTGCGCCAGCGCTATCAGCCCTGCGAGAGAAACAGCGAAAAACAGATTCGATTTCATCGATCGCTCCTTCAACAAACCGCATAAGCAAAAGGGCGGCTTTGCGGGCCGCCCCTTTTTCCCATTGTCCAACATATCGCGAAGATTACTCCTCGCTGTCGGAATCATCACCACCGGCAACCGGACCGGAATCCAGTCCCTTGGCGTCCTCGTCGCGATCGATGAACTCGATCACCGCCATCTCGGCGTTGTCGCCATAGCGGAAACCGGCCTTGAGCACGCGCGTATAGCCGCCCGGACGTGCCGCATAGCGCGGGCCGATCACATCGAACAGCTTCCTGACCTGGTCCAGGTCGCGCACCTGCGCGATCGCCTGGCGGCGGGCGTGCAGATCGGTGGGCCCGCGACGCGACAGGGTCACCAACTTCTCCATGATCGGGCGAAGCGACTTCGCCTTCGGCAACGTCGTCTTGATCTGCTCGTGCTTGATCAACGCCGCCATCATGTTCGCGAACATCGCAGTGCGATGCGAACTGGTGCGGTTGAGCTTGCGGCCTGCATTACGATGACGCATGACGTGGTCTCACTTCTTCCCCTGTCGTCGATCTCAAATCAGAGAAGGACGAACTCAGTACTGGTCCTCGTAACGCTTGGCGAGATCTTCGATGTTCTCGGGCGGCCAGCCGGGCACTTCCATGCCCAGATGCAAACCCATTTCCGCCAGAACGGCCTTGATCTCGTTCAGCGACTTGCGGCCGAAGTTCGGCGTGCGGAGCATTTCCGCTTCCGTCTTCTGGATCAGGTCGCCGATATAGACGATGTTGTCGTTCTTCAGGCAGTTGGCCGAACGCACCGACAATTCGAGTTCGTCGACCTTCTTGAGCAGCACCGGGTTGAAGGCGAGATCCGGCTTCGCCTCTTCGGCAACGCGCTCGCGCGGCTCTTCGAAGTTGATGAAGACCTGAAGCTGGTCCTGCAGGATGCGCGCGGCATAGGCGACCGCGTTGTCCGGCGTGACCGCGCCATTCGTCTCGACCGTGAGAGTCAGCTTGTCGTAGTCAAGAATTTGGCCTTCGCGGGTGTTCTCGACCTTGTAGCTGACTTTCTTCACCGGGCTGAACAGCGAGTCGACCGGGATAAGGCCGATCGGCGCATCTTCCGGGCGATTGCGGTCGGCGGGAACATAGCCCTTGCCGGTCGCGACGGTCAGCTCCATACGGAACTCGACTTTCTCGTCCAGGGTGCAGAGCACGAGATCCGGATTGAGGATTTCGATGTCGGCAACCGCCTGGATCTGACCGGCCGTCACTTCGCCGGGGCCCGTGGCGCGCAGCGAAAGTCGCTTGGGGCCTTCCGAATGCATGCGCAGCGCGATCTGCTTCACATTGAGCACGATGTCGGTCACGTCTTCACGCACACCCGCGATCGACGAGAATTCGTGCAGCACGCCTTCGATGTGAATCGAAGTGACCGCGGCGCCCTGGAGCGACGACAGGAGAACGCGACGAAGCGCGTTACCAAGCGTCAATCCGAAGCCGCGCTCGAGCGGCTCTGCAGTCAGAGTCGCAGTACGTCCCACATCATGCCCCGTTTCGATACGGAGTTTCTGCGGCTTGATCAATTCTTGCCAATTTTTCTGAAACACGTCTTGCCTCATCGTTTTCCGGACGCGAATACACGCCCAATTCGTTCGACGGGTTGATGAAACTCGTAACTCGTTACACGCGCCTGCGCTTCGGCGGCCGGCAGCCATTATGCGGAATGGGCGTCACGTCGCGGATCGACGTTACCGTCAAACCCACGGCCTGCAGCGCACGCAGCGCGGACTCGCGGCCGGACCCCGGACCGCTCACTTCCACTTCCAGCGTGCGCATACCATGCTCGATGGCTTTCTTGCCCGCATCTTCGGCCGCGACTTGAGCCGCATAGGGCGTCGATTTGCGCGAACCCTTGAATCCCATCATTCCAGAGGAGGACCACGAAATCGTGTTGCCCTGCCCGTCCGTGATCGTGATGATCGTGTTGTTGAAGGTCGCCGCGACATGGGCGACGCCCACGACGACGTTCTTCTTTTCTTTTTTGCGCGCGCGCGCGGCAGGCTTCGCCATCGATCTGTTCCGTTATCTTACTTTGTGACTTTTTTCTTGCCTGCGATGGCTTTGGCCGGACCCTTGCGCGTACGTGCGTTCGTGTGGGTGCGCTGGCCGCGAACGGGAAGACCCTTGCGGTGCCGCAGTCCCCGGTAGCAACCGAGATCCATCAGCCGCTTGATGTTCATCGCCACTTCGCGACGCAGATCGCCTTCGACGACGAAGTCACGATCGATCATCTCGCGAATCTGAATCACTTCGGAATCCGTGAGGTCGTTCACGCGACGCTCGGGAGCGATTCCCACCGTCTCGCAAATCTGCCTGGCATGCGCCGGGCCGATTCCGTGAATATAGCGGAGGGCGATCTCGACCCGTTTCTGGGTTGGGATGTTGACGCCGGCGATACGGGCCACGGAGGCTTCCTTTGATCTAAGAGGCTGAATTCATTAACGTTTTCACGAACGGCAACACCGAAACCAGTCCCAAAAATGGGCTAAAACCGCCAATTTTCCAGGGTAGAGTCGCCGCAAGGGCGCGGATTATATTTATGCAGCCCCGCCAGTCAACTCCCGTTAATCCCTGAATTTCAGAGCTTTCCAGGATCTGGGGGCCGAGCCGGATTCAAACGAAGCCCTATCACGGTCGCATGGCAGGGGCCAGCCCAAGGTCCTTAGACCCTAAGGCATTCTGCCGACCGGGGCCCCGCGATAGCCGGAGAGCGCGTAAATATAGACCGGATCGACCGCGACTTTGCCCCTCATCCGCTCGAACTGCGCAATTTTTTCGACCCCTGCGAAATCGTTGCCGAGAAACGGCCTTTCCTTGTCAGGCTCCTGAGTGACGTACAAAAGCCGGCCATTCAAATCGGCAGGGCTTGCCCGCGGCGACGAGAGCCACCGGAAATCCTCGTTCAGTTGGATGATCGGGATCTGCCGGTGGAGATAGAACGACAGCCACCCCGTCAGCACATAATTGGTCGTGACGAGGGCCGTCGCGTGCCGGGCCTTCGCGATCGCGGCAACATTTTGCGCTACATCGTTGAAACCCACACCCATCATGCGCGCGATGGGATCGTGCCGCCCCATCGGCACGATGACCCAGAACGCCTGCGCATAGACGAACGCAAGGATCGCGGCTGCAAGCGGAACGGCAAGCATGCGCGACAGGCCCACGCTGCGTTGTGCCACGCGGTTCTGCCATGGAATCAATACTGCGCCCGCTGCCAGCACCGCCAAGGACGGATAGACAAAGGACGGCCAATTGCCCTGCACACGGCTGTGGAGCGCGTGCGCCGCGAAATAAACAAGCGCGGGCCAAATGGATGCGGCGCAATATGCGAGTGGTCTGACCGCGCGCAGGAAATTCGATTCCCGCGCAAACGACATGGCGCCCAGCATGAGAATGAACGGCGACGCCAAACCGATTTGGCCACCGACGAACTCCAGTATGAAACGCCAGGCGGGCTGGCCGCCTTCGGCGATCCGCCCGAACTGAAACTTGAACGATATCCAATCATGCTGGGCATTCCATATGAGATTTGGGACGAGAAAGGCCAGTGCGAGAACACCGGCCGCATAAGGCCAGACGGTGCGCAGCCAAACGCGGCCTTGCGGTGTTGCGATTAGCCACAGGGCAATTCCCGCGCCGAGAAAGAACGACGTGTATTTCGAGAGCAACGCCGCACCGGCCGCAAGGCCGACAGCGATCCACCACCGTCCGTCATGCGTTGCTTCCGCTTTCGCGAGAAAGAAAAGCACAAATGACGAGGCTGCGAGGATGAGCGCGTCCGGCGTCGCAGACATCGACTCGGCGGCGAACATCAATGTGAGATTGAAGAACAAACATGCAAGCGCGCCTGCGCGTTCGTTGCCAAGCAGGAGCGCGCCGCTACGCCACACCGCCCAGCTCGCGCCGACCGATGCAAGAAGCGATACGAATCGAACGCCGAATTCGGTGTCGCCGAACAGAAGCGTGCCCGCGCGGATCGTCAGCGCGATCAGTGGCGGGTGGTCGTAATAGCTGATGGCAAGATGCTTCGACCACAGCCAGAAATAGGCTTCATCGAAAGCAAGCGGCAACGACGCGGCGAGCACAAAACGCAGCACCGTCAGTACGCAGATGGCCCAGAACGCCCATCTGACCGTCGACCCATTCGACGGGTCGATCGTTGTCGCCCGGGAAAAAGGCATCGTTGCTTCAAACTCCAGGGCGTTTGTTCGGCGAACGGGGTCTCGAATATCCCCGGTGTGGACTGCCTATTGCAACCGCAGGGGTGGTTTGCGAGATTGGCGCCGGCGCGACTTTAGCATGTCGAACGAGATATTTTGCAAGCCCGTTCAACCCCAATATGTCGGGACATATTCATCAGAGCCGAGGGACATGCAGGCGCCGAGCAGCGCCGACCGGCGATCATAGGATGTCGAATTCATGGCCGACGCGAACTCGATCCCTGAACATTCATCGGCCGGCAACTGGGCTGCTCTGAACGGCTGGCTGCAAGCCAATCCTCTGCGCGCGCTCTTGGTCTTTATCGGCGCGCAGATTTTGATCTGGACACTCGTGCCCTGGGCTCTGGGATGGAGCCTGCCGCTCGATGTGGTGTGCGAAGGATTGAGTTGGGGACACGAATGGCAGTGGGGATATTACAAGCATCCCCCGCTTCCGTCCTGGGAAGCCGAGGTCGCATTCGATCTTCTCGGCGATATCGGACCCTACCTTCTGAGTCAGATTTCAGTCGGCGTGACCTATTTGTTCGTGTATCTCCTGGGGCGGCGCATGATGCCCGCGCCCTACGCGCTTGCGGGAACCGTGCTGTTGGCAGGTGTCTACTACTTCTCGATCCCGACGCCGCAGTTCAACCATAACATTGCGCAAATGCCTCTTTGGGCGGCGGCGGCGTATTTCTATTACCGATCGCTCGAAACACGCACGCTCGGTTCCTGGACGTTGCTGGGGCTCACCATTGGCCTTGGCATGCTCACCAAATATTCGACGGCGATGCTGGCCGCCGCCATCATATTTTACGCGTTAAGCGCACGCAGCACGCGCAATATCTTTGCTTCTGCGGGACCGTATCTCGCCATCCTTGTCTGTCTTGTGGTGATGACGCCGCATCTGATCTGGCTGGTGCACAATAATTTCCCGACACTGAATTTTGTGGTGCATCGCGCTGGCCATACGGTTGCAATTCATCGGTTGCTGACGCCGCTGACGTTCCTTGCGGCGCAGTTGGCGGCGCTTCTGCCCTGCCTCACTGTCGCCGCCATCGCAGGCATCGTTGGCCGCGGCAGCTTCCGAGAATTGCCGACGTGGCGGGACGACAATCTGCGTTTCCTCATCGTGCTGGGGTTAGGTCCTGCGCTGCTCGCGGCGTTTCTCTCTCTCGCGAGTGGCCTCGGTTTGTACGACGAGTGGGGCACAACGATGTGGAACCTGACCGGGCTCTTGCTCGTGTACGCGAGCAAGCCTTGGTGGGAAAATATATCTTTCCCACGCCTCTTCTTGTGCGTCGCAGCATTGTTCGTCGCGATGCCGGTAGCGTACGCGATTGCCGAAACCTATGGGCCGGAATGGCGCGGCGCGCATCCGCGCACGCAATGGCCGGATCGGGCAATGGCGCAGCGCCTGTCGGCAGCATGGACCCGCACCACGGGACGAAAGCTCGAGGTCGTGGCCGGCGCACCTTGGCTTGCCGGGCTCATCGCGCTGCGAAGTGAGCCTCGGCCGTCTGTATTCACCGATGCGAATTTTCGTGAAGCGCTCTGGCTCAGCCCGGCAAAGGTTCGTGAGTCCGGCACGCTGGTCGTCTGGCAGGTGAGCAAACAAACTCCCCTACCGCCGGCAAACCTGATGCTGCCGGGACTGCAAATGATGGGTACGATGGATTTTATGTGGCCGTATTCGAACAAGATCGAGCCCTTGCACATCGGCTGGGGTATTGTGCCACCGATTCAATCGGCACCGCCCGCAGGACGATGATCGCAGAACAGACAGAAATCCCCGCGCGCCCGCCGAGCGACGAGACGCTGCTATCGATCGTCGTGGCGTTCTATAACGAAGAGCGTGCGGTCGAGGCGCTCTTTCGCGAGCTGGACATCGTCACGGCCGCATTGTCGTGCCGTGTGGAATTTGTCTGCGTCAACGACGGCAGCCGCGATCTTACGCTCGGGGCGTTGCGGGAAAAACAGAAGCAGGACCCGCGCATCCGAATCGTCAATTTCGCCCGCAATTTCGGCAAGGAAGCGGCGTTGACGGCAGGACTAGCGCATGCGCGCGGAGATGCCGTCGTCGTCATCGACGCAGATCTGCAGGACCCGCCGTCCCTCATTCCGCAGTTCGTCGACAAATGGCGCGAGGGCTATGACGTCGTTTATGGCGTGCGCTCGACGCGTACGTCCGACACCTTTCTCAAGCGCTTCACGGCGAACGCGTTTTACCGCGTGTTCAACAGGGTGACGGACGTGAAGATCCCGCCGGGCGCCGGCGATTTCCGCCTGCTCGACCGCAGGGCGGTCGATGCATTGCTTGAACTCCCCGAGCGCAACCGGTTCATGAAGGGATTGTTTTCCTGGGTCGGCTTCCGCCAGACGGGCGTCGAATTCGTGCGCGATGCGCGGGTCGCCGGAAAAACAAGCTGGAATTATCTGCGGCTGTTCAATTTCGCAATCGACGGGATCACAAGCTTTTCGATCGCCCCCTTGCGAATCGCGAGCCTTGTGGGAGTCGTCTCCTCCATACTTGGTTTCATCTACGCCGCATATCTGACCATGCGCACGATCATTTTCGGAGTCGACGTGCCCGGCTACGCGTCAATCATGGTGGTGACGATGTTCCTGGGCGGAATGCAGTTGATCTGCCTGGGACTGATCGGCGAATATCTGGGGCGCCTCTACATCGAAGCGAAGGGCCGGCCTCTTTACATTATCGCGGACATTTACGAGGCGGATTCGACGGCTGAGGCGAATGCTGCGATCAGTGCCGAGCCTTCGCGTCAATCGCCGCTCCGATCTGGCGGGTGACTTCCACGATCGGCTTCATGCCGTCGACCGTGACGACCTTTCCCTGGTGCTTGTAATATTCGAGCAACGGCGCGGTGTTTTTGTAATAGACGGCCAGCCGCGCCTTCAGCGTTTCCGGAGTATCGTCCGAACGGGTCGTGCCGCCCGATTCCTTGATGCGCTGTTCGACGCGGTCGATTAGAATCTTGTCGTCGACCTTCAGTTCGATCACGAGGTCGATCTTCCTGCCGCGTTTGGCGAGCATCGCATCGAGCGCTTCAGCCTGAGGGATCGTACGGGGAAATCCGTCAAACACGGCGCCCTTGGCGCAATCCGGTTGGTCATAGCGCTCGCCGATGATGCCCACGACGATATCGTCGGAGACGAGATCGCCCCGATCCATGATCGCCTTGGACGCCTTGCCCAATTCCGTTCCGGCCGCGATGGCGGCGCGCAACATTTCGCCCGTCGAAAGCTGTGGCAGGCCACGCTGCTCGGTGATGACCTTGGCCTGCGTACCCTTACCTGCTCCCGGCGGTCCGAACAGGACCAGATTCAACGTCGTGCTCCCCGAAGTTTGGCCTTCTTGATCAGGCCTTCATATTGCTGCGCAATCAGATGGCTCTGAATTTGCGCAATCGTATCCATCGTCACGCTGACGATAATCAGGATCGAAGTACCGCCCAGGGGCAGAAGCGACGTGACGCTCCGACGCAGGAATTCGGGGATCAGGCAGACGACCGCCAGATAGAGCGCGCCGATGACCGTCACGCGCGTCAGCACATAGTCGATATATTCCGCGGTCTTCTTGCCCGGACGAATGCCCGGTATGAACCCGCCATACTTCTTCAGGTTCTCCGCGGTCTCCTCGGGATTGAAGATGATCGAGGTGTAGAAGAAGGCGAAAAAGATGATCATCAGGCCGTAAAGAATGAAATAGAGCGGCCGCGTCGGCCCGACATACTCCAGAAGCGTTTGAACCCAGCCCGAAACGTTCGGACCGTAAAAGGCCGCAACTGTGGTGGGCATCAACAGGATCGAAGACGCAAAGATCGGTGGGATCACGCCCGACACGTTCATTTTCAGCGGCAGATGCGACGATTCCCCGCCGAACATGCGGTTGCCGACCTGTCGCTTTGGATATTGCACGAGCAGCCTGCGCTGGGCTCGCTCCATGAACACGATGAAGAGCACGAGTCCGACGGCGCCAAGGACAATCAATATGATCACGAAGGGAGAAATGGCACCCGTGCGGCCCGATTCGAATATCTGGCTGATATAGGTCGGGAAGCGCGCCACGATGCCGGCGAAGATGATCAGCGAAATTCCGTTGCCGACACCGCGGCTCGTGATCTGCTCGCCGAGCCACATCAGAAGGATCGTGCCGCCGGTCAAAGTGATGACCGTGGAGATGCGGAAGAACCAGCCAGGATCGAAGACGGCACGTCCCCAATGCTCGAGGCCGATCGCAATGCCGTAAGCCTGCAGCGCCGCGAGCACGACCGTGCCGTAGCGCGTATATTGGTTGATCGTCTTGCGGCCTGCCTCGCCTTCCTTCTTGAGCGCTTCAAGCTCCGGAACGACGGTTGTCATCAGCTGGATGATGATCGAGGCCGAGATGTAAGGCATGATCCCGAGCGCGAAGATAGCCATGCGCTGCACCGCGCCGCCCGCCAGCACGTTGAAAACGTCGAGCAGGCCGCCGTGCTGTTGGCTGATCTGGCGCGCGAGTTCCTGGGGGTCGATTCCCGGTATCGGAATGAACGTACCCAAGCGGGCAACGATCAGAACGACAAGGGTAAAGAAGATGCGCTGCCGCAGCTCCGTCGCCTTGCTGAAGGAGTTGAAGTTGAAATTCGCCGCCAATTGTTCGGCTGCAGAGGGCATTCCTCACTCCCAAACGCGGACGGCCTCGACGCTCGAGAGCCGATCTGTGCCCACTATATAGATGTTACGCGCCGGTGCGCGCGGCCTTCTTCTCGGCCGACTTGGCCCGGCGCTGCGCCTTTTTGCCCGGCTGACCCTTTTTGTTCATGTAGACGGGTTTCTTGAACGTGGTCGTAACCGAACCACCGGCCTTTTCGACCGCCGCGATCGCGCTCTTGGATGCACCGGCAACCTCGAAATCGAGCTTCGCAGTGATCTCGCCTGTGCCGAGCAGGCGGATGCCGTCCCGGCTGCGGCTGGCGAGGCCGACTTTCCTGAGCGTTTCCTCCGTAACCTTCCCTGAGGCATCGATCTTTTTCTCGTCGATGGCCTTCTGGATTCGACCGAGATTCACTTCCGAAAAATCATTGGCGAAGATGTTTTTGAAGCCGCGCTTTGGAATACGCATGTAAAGCGGCATCTGGCCACCTTCGAAGCCATAGACTTTCGTGCCCGTGCGCGCCTTGGCGCCTTTGACGCCGCGTCCGGACGTCTTGCCCAGGCCCGAGCTCGAGCCGCGGCCGACGCGCGTCTTGCGCTTGTGCGAGCCGGGGTTGTTGCTGATCTCATTGAGCTTCATGACTTGCTCTCTTCCACGATCTCGACGAGGTGTTGGACGGCGCGGATCATGCCGCGCACGGCCGGAGTGTCTTCCAGGGTGCGGGTACGGCGGATCTTGCCGAGGCCAAGACCGCGCAACGTCGCCGCCTGGATCTCGGGCTTGCGGTTCGCGCTGCGAATCTGGCGCACGGTGACTGTCTTGCCTGCCGGCTTGCCCGCGGGTTTCTTCTGAACCTTCATGACTTAGTTTCCTGCCGTCGCCTGTTCGCCCTTGGGGGCGCCTTCGCGACGCGAAATGATTTCGCTCACGCTGCGGCCGCGGCGCTGGGCGACCATGCGCGGCGATTGCTGATGCTTGAGCGAGTCGAACGTCGCACGCACCATGTTGTAGGGATTGGACGTGCCGAGCGACTTGGCGACGACGTCGCCCACGCCCAGCGCTTCAAAGACAGCGCGCATCGGACCGCCGGCGATGATGCCGGTACCGGCAGGCGCCGGGCGTACGATAACCTTGCCTGCGCCGTGATGACCGCGAGTCTCATGATGCAATGTACGACCGTCCTTCAGCGGCACGCGGATCAACGCGCGCTTCGCGGCTTCGGTCGCCTTGCGGATTGCTTCAGGCACTTCGCGCGCCTTGCCATGGCCGAAGCCCACGCGGCCGCGCTGGTCGCCAACGACGACGAGCGCCGCAAAACCGAATCTGCGGCCACCCTTCACCACCTTGGCAACACGGTTGATGTGCACCAGCTTGTCGATGAATTCGTTATCGCGCTCTTCGCGCTCGCGATGCCGGGGTTCACGCGCCATAAGTCAATCCTTTGCTCAGAACTCGAGGCCGCCTTCGCGAGCGGCCTCCGCCAGCGCCTTGACGCGCCCGTGATAGATATAGCCGCCGCGGTCGAACACGACATGCTTGACGCCCTTGGCAATCGCGCGCTCTGCGATCTTCTGACCGACGGCCGTCGCTGCCGCGACGTTCCAGGTCTTTTCGGCCTTCGCTTCCTTCTCGGCGGTCGAAGCCATGGCGATCGTGGCGCCCGCAGTGTCGTCGATCAGCTGGGCATAGATATGCTTGCCCGAGCGGAAGATCGACAGCCGCGGCCGTCCCGTGGAATTTTGCCCGATGCGGTAGCGGTTGCGCCGCTTGCGACGGTCGAAAAGTGTTGTTTCGCGTGCCATGGCCCTACTTCTTCTTGCCTTCCTTGCGCCGGATATGCTCGCCCGCATATTTCACGCCTTTGCCCTTGTAGGGCTCCGGCGGTCGATAGCCGCGAACTTCGGCAGCAACCTGCCCGACCAATTGCTTGTCGATTCCCGAGATCGAAATCATCGTCGGCTTTTCGCAGACGATGCTGATGCCGGCCGGAATCGGGTATTGCACATCGTGGCTGAAACCAAGTTGCAGCTGCAGGTTCTTGCCCTGCACGGCCGCGCGATAGCCGACGCCGTTGATCTCGAGCTTCTGGTTGAAGCCCTGCGTCACGCCCGCAACGAGGTTGTTCACCAGGGTGCGGCTCAGGCCCCACATCTGAAGACCGCGCTCGGCGCCTTCCTTGGGCATGACGGAGACGCCATCTGCATCGACGGTCGCCACGACATCGTCGACGAGCGTCACCTGGAGCTCTCCCTTGGGGCCCTTTACCTTCACCGTCTTGCCGTCGACCTGCGCGGTAACGCCCTTGGGCAGCGCAACTGGTCGTTTGCCGATACGAGACATCAATCCACTCCCAATCCTTCAGTCCTCAGAAAATGTGACAGAGGACTTCGCCGCCGACATTCTTCTCGCGCGCCGAGGTGTCCGTCATCACGCCCTGGGGCGTCGAAACGATGGACACGCCGAGGCCGCTGCGATGCGGCTTCAAGTCAGTTACGCCGGCATACACGCGACGGCCCGGGGTCGACACGCGCTTCAACTCGCGGATCACCGGCTGGCCTTCGTGATACTTCAACTCGATCTCGAGCTCGCGCTTTCCGCCCTTGAACTCCAGTTCCGCATAGCCGCGGATGAAGCCTTCGGTCTGAAGAACGTCGAGAATGCGAATCCGCTGACGCGAGTTCGGCGACTTGATCTTTGCCAAGCCCCGAAGCTGTCCGTTCCGGATGCGCGTCAGGAGATCTCCGATGGGATCCGTGATCGCCATATCCTATTTCCTTCCTTACCAGCTCGCCTTGGTCATGCCGGGGATGAGGCCAAAATTCGACAGATCGCGAAGCGCGATACGCGAAAGCTTGACCTTGCGATAATACCCCTTCGAACGACCAGACAGTTCGCAGCGGTGATGAATACGCGTCTTGGACGAATTGCGCGGAAGCTTCGCGAGCTTCAGATGCGCCGCAAAGCGATCCTCCGGCGGAACCGACATGTCTTCGGTCTTCGCCTTCAGCGCCGCGCGACGGACGGCGTATTGCGCCACCATCTTCTCGCGTTTCTTGTTCCGGTTGATCTGGCTCTTCTTCGCCATTTCTATCGCCTCAATTCGTGAACGGAAACTGGAAGCCCTTGAGAAGCGCCTTGGCTTCCGCATCGGTCTTCGCAGTGGTGTTGACGATGATGTCCATGCCCCAGACGGTCTCTGTCTTGTCGTAGTCGATTTCGACGAAAACCATGTGCTCCTTCAGGCCCATCGCGAAATT
>PLJH01000003.1:407-7067 GCA_003139615.1 Alphaproteobacteria bacterium | reverse complement strand
CCTTCAGGCCCATCGCGAAATTTCCGCGGCCGTCGAAGCTCTTGCCGTTCAGTCCGCGGAAGTCGCGCACGCGGGGCAGCGCCATGGTGACGAGCCGGTCCAGGAATTCGTACATCCGGTCGCGGCGCAAGGTGACCTTCACGCCGATCGGCCGGCCGACCGTGACCTTGAAGGCCGCGATCGACTTCTTCGCCTTCGTGACGATGGACTTCTGGCCGGCGATGGCCGTCAGGTCGTTCTGCGCCTGCTGGACCTTCTTGCCATCCGATGCACCCTCACCCGCGCCGATGTTCAGCACGATCTTGTTGATGCGCGGAACCTGCAGCACGTTGGTGTAGCCGAATTCCTTCATCATCGCCGGACGGATGACTTCGTTGTAGCGCTTCTTGAAGCGCGGAATGTAATCGGGGTCGATGGCGACGGTGTCGGCAGCCGCCTGGGCGGCCTCGACTTTCGCCGGGTCGGCTTTCACCTTTTTCGCGCGCGGCTGCTTCGCGGCGTGCTCGGGCTTTGCGCCTTTCTCAGACATCGATGACCTCACCGGACTTCTTCGCAAAACGGACCTTGCGGCCGTCGTTCAAAAACTTGAATCCGATGCGGGTTGCTTCGCCCGACTTCGGATCGATATGCGCCAGATTCGACAACTGGATCGGCGCTTCCTTGTTGACGATGCCGCCCTGCAGCTTCGCCGTCTGCTTCTGGTGGCGCTTGGCGATGTTCACGCCGGAGACGAGCGCGCGGTCTTCCTTCGGGAACACCTTGAGCACTTCGCCCTTTTTTCCCTTGTCGCGGCCCGTGGTCACGACGACCCGGTCGCCTTTCTTGATCTTGACGCTCATCACAGAACCTCCGGCGCGAGCGAGATGATCTTCATGTGGTTCTTGGCGCGAAGTTCGCGCGTCACCGGCCCGAAGATGCGCGTGCCGATCGGCTCGTTCTGGTTGTTCACGAGCACGGCCGCATTGTTGTCGAAACGGATCAGGCTGCCGTCCGGACGGCGCACGCCATGGGCGGTGCGCACGATCACAGCCTTCAGCACTTCGCCCTTCTTCACGCGCCCGCGCGGGATCGCATCCTTCACGCTCACCACGATGGTGTCGCCCACGCCCGCATATTTGCGGCGCGATCCGCCCAACACCTTGATGCACATCACGCGCTTGGCGCCGGAATTGTCGGCGACATCGAGCTCGGTCGTCATCTGAATCATAACTTAAACTCCCGACGCGAAACCGCGCCCCTATTCCTTGCCTGCGAGCCCGACCACTTCCCAAGATTTCAGCTTGGAAATGGGCCTGCACTCGCGGATACGAACCACATCGCCCACCTTGAACTGGGTGTCTTCGACATGGGCATGGTATTTCTTCGACCGGCGAACGGTCTTCTTCATCACGGGGTGCGTGAAGCGGCGTTCCACCTTCACCACCAATGTCTTGGCGTTCTTGTCGCTGACGACAACGCCCTGGAGCACGCGCTTAGGCATGAATTCTGTCCCTTATCCCTTATCCGGCCTTGCGGCGCTGCTCCGTCATGACGGTCTGGATGCGTGCGATTTCCTTGCGGACGATACGCACGCGGTTGGTCTTCTCGAGCTGCCCGTTCGCACGCTGGAAGCGCAGATTGAACTGCTCCTTCTTCAGCTTCGTGAGCTGCTCGGACAACTCGTCCGCGGACTTGCCGCGATAGTCGTCTGCGTCTTTTTTCTTCGTTGCCATGACGTTTCTCTGCCTTAGACGCCAAGACGCGCGATGAACTTCGTCGCGATCGACAGCTTGCCGGCGCCGAGCCTCAACGCTTCCTTCGCCGTCGCCGTATCGACGCCGTCGATTTCGAACATGATGCGGCCTGGCTTCACGCGCACCACCCAATATTCCGGCGCGCCCTTGCCCGAACCCATGCGCACTTCGGCCGGTTTCTTCGACACCGGAACGTCCGGGAACACGCGGATCCAGACGCGGCCCGCGCGCTTCATCTGACGCGTGATCGCGCGGCGCGCCGCTTCGATCTCGCGCGCCGTGACGCGCTCCGGTTCCGTGGCCTTGAGGCCGTAGGAGCCGAAATTGAGCGACGTGCCCGCCTTCGAAGCGCCGTGGATACGGCCCTTGTGCTGTTTGCGGAATTTTGTGCGTTTGGGTTGAAGCATGACTCGTTTCCGTTACTGGGCGGCCGGTTGCGGACGCTGGGGCGCGGACCGGTTCGGATCGGAAGCTTCCGCCTGGCGCTTTTCGGTCGCCATCGGATCGTGCTCCATGATCTCGCCCTTGAAGATCCACACTTTGACGCCGCAGGTGCCATAGGTCGTTTTGGCTGTCGCGACTCCGTAGTCGATATCGGCGCGCAACGTGTGCAACGGAACGCGGCCTTCGCGATACCATTCCACGCGCGCGATTTCCGCGCCGCCGAGCCGGCCGGCGCAATTGATACGAATGCCAAGTGCGCCCAGGCGCATTGCGGTCTGCACGGCCCGCTTCATCACGCGGCGGAACGCCACCCGGCGCTCGAGCTGCTGGGCGATATTCTCTGCCACCAACTTCGCATCGATCTCCGGCTTGCGGATTTCGACGATGTTCAGGTGAACTTCGTCGTTCGTGAAGCGCTGCACGTCGCTTTTCAGCTTCTCGATGTCGGCGCCCTTCTTGCCGATGACGACACCGGGACGCGCCGAATGGATCGTGATGCGGCACTTCTTGTGAGGACGCTCGATCACGATGCGCGAGACGCCGGCCTGCTTCAGCCTTTCGCTCAGATGCTCGCGGATCTTGATGTCTTCCTGCAGGAGCTTGCCGTATTCCTTCTTGCCCGCATACCACCGGGAATCCCAGGTGCGGTTGATGCCAAGGCGCAAGCCCGTCGGATTGACCTTCTGACCCATCAGGCCGTCTCCTTCGCCGTCTTCGCCGGCTTCTTCGCAACTGGCTTCTTCGCCACGGGTTTTGTTTCCGTCTTTGCTTCTTCGTGGCGCTCTTCCACCACGATCGTGATCTGGCTGAAGAACTTCTCCACCTTCGCGCCGCGGCCGCGGGCGCGCGCATGAAAGCGCTTCATCACGAGGTTCTTGCCGACGCTCGCTTCGCTGACGACCAGATCGTCGACGTCGAGGTCGTGATTGTTTTCCGCGTTGGCCACCGCCGACTGCAGGACCTTCTTGACCTGCTTGGCGATGCGCTTGGGCGAAAAGGTGAGTTCGTTGAGCGCGTGCTCTGCCTTCTTGCCGCGTATCGATTGCGCCACGAGGTTCAGCTTGCGGGGGCTGGTGCGCATCATGCGACCGACAGCCTTCGCCTTGTTGTCCTCTAAAACGCGGGCGCGCGATTCCTTGCCCATATCAGGTCCTCTTCGCCTTCCTGTCCGCGGAATGGCTGTAGAACGTCCGCGTCGGCGAGAACTCGCCGAGCTTGTGTCCAACCATGTCCTCGGTGACGATCACCGGGATGTGCTTGTGGCCGTTGTAGACGCCGAAGGTGAGACCCACGAACTGCGGCAGGATCGTCGAGCGGCGCGACCAGGTCTTGATCACGTCTTTACGTCCCGAACCGCGAGCGGTCTCCGCCTTCTTGAGCAGATAACCGTCCACAAAAGGACCTTTCCAAACGGAGCGCGTCATCTCATTACCCTTGCGTCTTCTTGGCGTGGCGCGAGCGAACGATGTCTTTCGTCGTCCGCTTGTTCTTGCGCGTCTTCGCGCCCTTGGTCGGCTTGCCCCACGGCGTGACCGGATGACGGCCACCCTTGGTGCGGCCTTCGCCGCCGCCATGGGGATGATCGATCGGGTTCATGGCCGTGCCGCGAACATGGGGGCGCTTGCCCTTCCACACATTGCGGCCGGCTTTGCCGATCACTTCGTTCATATGGTCCGGGTTCGACACCGCGCCGACCGTCGCCATGCAGTCGAGGCGCACGCGGCGCACTTCATCCGAATTGAGACGGAGAAGCGCATAGCCGGAGTCGCGGCCGAGGAACTGCGCATAGGTGCCGGCGGAGCGGGCAATCTGGCCACCCTTGCCCGACTTCATCTCGATATTGTGCACGATGGTGCCGACGGGCATCGCCGAGAGCGGCATCGCATTGCCCGGCTTCACGTCGACCTTTTCACCGGAGATCACGGTGTCGCCGACGGCCAGGCGCTGTGGGGCGAGGATGTAAGCTAGCTCTCCGTCCTTATACTTCACGAGAGCGATGAAAGCGGTCCGGTTGGGATCGTATTCGAGTTGCTGGACGTTGGCCGGGATATCGAACTTGCGGCGTTTGAAATCGATGATGCGGTAGCGTTGCTTGTGACCGCCGCCCTGCCATCGCACGGTGACGCGACCGGTATTGTTGCGGCCGCCATGGCGCGATTGTCCCTCGGTCAGGCTCTTGACCGGGGCGCCTTTGTGAAGCTGCGAACGATCGATCAGCACCAACTGGCGTTGGCCCGGCGTCGTCGGCTTATATTGTTTGAGCGCCATGGATCAGAGCCCCGTCGTAATGTCGATCTGGTAACCCTCTTGCAGGGTCACGATCGCTTTCTTGATGTCCGTGCGCTTGAACTTCTGGCCGCGGAACAGCTTCTTCTTGCCCTTCACGCGCACCGTGTTCACCGCTTTGACCTTGACCTTGAACAAATCCTCGACCGCCTTGGCGATCTTGGGCTTCGTCGCATCGAGGGCCACGCGGAAGACCACCTGGTTGGCTTCCGTGAGCTTGGTCGCCTTTTCGGTGATGACCGGCGAAAGAATGACGTCGTAGTTGATCATGACAGCCGTTCCTCGATCGCCTTCACGGCCGCCTTGGTGAGCACGAGCTTGTCGCGCCGCAGGATGTCGTAAACATTGAGGCCGGACGCCGGCAGCAGCGAAACATGCGACAGGTTTCGTGCGCTCAGCGCGAAATTCTTGTCGAATTCGCCGTCGACCACGAGCGCGCTCGTGAATCCGAGCTTGCCGAAGCGCTTGGCGAGATCGTTGGTCTTGATCGCAGCCGTCTTCGAATCCTCGATGATGACGATCGCACCGCCCTTCGCCTTCGCCGACAAAGCGTGGCGCAGACCGAGCGCCTTCACCTTCTTCGGCAGGTCGAATTCATGGCTGTGCTGCACGGGGCCCATGGCCTTCGCGCCGCCCACGAACAACGGAGCGGACCGCGCGCCGTGACGTGCCTGGCCCGTGCCCTTCTGGGCATAGAGCTTCTTCTTCGTGCGGTTCACCTCGGCGCGGGTGAGCACCTTGTGCGTACCGGCACGGCGCTTGGCGAGCTGCCAAACGACGACGCGCTGGATCAAATCCTCGCGCGGCTCGAGGCCGAAAATCGAATCGTTCAATTCGATCTCGCCCGCATCCGAGGCATCCAGATTGAGGACTTTCGACTTCACGTTCAGCCCTCCACCTTCGCCGGCTCTTCGGCCTTGGCGTGTTTTTCGGCTTTCTTGACCGAAGCCGGCATCGGGACATCCTTCGGCGGGAATTTCACCGCGTCGCGGATCATCACCCAGCCGCCCTTGCTGCCCGGCACCGCGCCCTTGACCATGATGAGGCCGCGCTCGACATCGACTTTCGCCACTTCGAGATTCTGCGTCGTCACCCGGTCCACGCCGTAATGGCCGTGCATCTTCTTGTTCTTGAATGTGCGACCCGGATCCTGACGGCCACCGGTGCCGCCCAGCGAACGGTGCGAGATCGACACGCCATGGCTCGCTTCCAGTCCACGGAAATTCCAGCGCTTCATCGCGCCGGTAAACCCGCGGCCGATCGTGATGCCCGTTACATCGACGAGCTGGCCCGGCACGAAATGATCAGCCTGGATCAGGTCGCCCACATCGAGCAGGTTCGCCGCATCGACGCGGAATTCCGCGAGCTTCTTTTTCGGCTCGACTTCAGCAGCCGCGAAACGTCCGCGATCGGCCTTGGTCAATCTCTTCGTCTTCGCAAAGCCGGAACCGAGCTGGACGGCCGAATAGCCATCCACTTCCTCGGTGCGCTTCGCCACGACCTGACAGCCGTCGAGCTTCAGGACCGTGACGGGCACATGACGGCCGTCCTCCAAAAAGAGGCGGGTCATGCCGATCTTCTGCGTGATGACGCCAGTGCGCATCGCGCGTGTACTCCTTAAAGCTTGATCTCGACGTCGACGCCGGCCGCAAGGTCGAGCTTCATCAAAGCGTCGACGGTCTGCGGCGTGGGATCGATGATGTCGAGAAGACGCTTGTGCGTCCTGATTTCGAACTGCTCGCGGCTTTTCTTGTCCACGTGCGGAGAACGGTTCACGGTGAAGCGCTCGATGCCGGTCGGCAGCGGGATGGGCCCGCGTACCTGTGCGCCGGTGCGCTTCGCCGTGTTCACGATCTCCCGCGTCGAATTGTCGAGAATGCGGTGATCGAAGGCCTTGAGCCGTATCCGGATATTCTGACCTTGCATTTTATTCTCCAATACGACTCTTGGCCGCCGCTTCGACTTATTTAAGAATCTTAGCGACGACGCCGGCGCCGACCGTGCGGCCGCCTTCGCGGATCGCGAAGCGCAGCTTTTCTTCCATCGCGATCGGAACGATCAGTTCCACTTCGATCGAAATGTTGTCGCCCGGCATCACCATTTCCGTGCCTTCGGGAAGCTTCACGATTCCCGTCACGTCGGTGGTGCGGAAGTAGAATTGCGGACGGTAGTTGCCGAAGAACGGCGTGTGACGGCC
>PLJH01000003.1:0-394 GCA_003139615.1 Alphaproteobacteria bacterium | reverse complement strand
AGCTTGCGGAACATCTCGACGCCGGTGACGGTCGTCTTCGAGGTCGGCTTGATGCCGATGATTTCGACTTCCTCGCCGACCTTCACAATGCCACGCTCGATACGGCCGGTCACGACGGTGCCGCGGCCGGAGATCGAGAACACGTCTTCGATCGGCATAAGGAACGGCTGGTCCTTCGGACGCTCCGGCTGCGGAATGAACGAGTCGACCGCTTCCATGAGCTTGAGGATCGCGTCATGGCCCATTTCCGGGCTCTTGCCTTCAAGAGCACAGAGCGCCGAGCCGCGAATGATCGGGATCGTGTCGCCGGGGAATTTGTAGGAGGTCAGAAGTTCGCGAACTTCGAGCTCGACGAGATCGAGAAGCTCGGGATCGTCGACCATGTCGACCTTGT
>PLJH01000047.1 GCA_003139615.1 Alphaproteobacteria bacterium | reverse complement strand
GCCCGTGATTGTCCATGTCACGTGATCGTCGTCCCGTCCGGGGCAGGAGAGGGGCACGGCCATGGCCAGCGACCGCGCACGAGTGAGCTACGACCCGAGCCGCCAGTGGCGGGGGGTCGTCGCCCAGCAGGGCAGGGTCACGCTCGATCAGGCCTTGCAAACCGCGACCGCGATCGGCGACGACCGCCTGCAAAAGGAAATGCAGGGCTATGTCGTGCCCGACAGCTTCACCCACGGCTCCTCGGCAATGCGCCAGCAATGGCTGACCGCGGGCTTGAAGAGCGGCGACATCAAATCTTGCAACACGTTCTCGAATTGACCGGGGCAAGCCCGCGCCGGGCGTTTTAAGGCGACGGGCAGGCGCTTTTTCCCCCGCGCAACGCCGTCAACGCCGCTTTTCCTCTGTCATCGAGCTTCATACGATCGTTCCACGGCCTGGCCTTGACGTGGCCATGATCCGCGGCTATGTGCTTTGTTCATGATTTGTTCCAACTGTGCCATTATGGTCCATCGCCATGAACCCGAGCCTCGCCCGATCCTCCGGCCCTGACCCGCGTCATCGCCCCGATGCGATCGCCGAACGCATCCTGCCCGGCGAGCTTCGGCGCGGGCGCGGCGCGGCGACCAACGCATCCGGCCGTTTCGAATCCGAGCGGCGCGAGGCGTTCGACGACGGCTGGACGCAGGACGAAGCGCCGGAGCCGCTTCGGACCGAGGTGACGTGGGAGAAGCCCAAGGCGATCATCGCCCGCAACGACTCCCCCGACATCCCGTTCGACCGCTCGATCAACCCCTATCGCGGCTGCGAGCATGGCTGCATCTATTGCTTTGCGCGGCCGACGCACGCCTATCTCGGGCTTTCGCCCGGCGCGGACTTCGAATCCAAAATCTTCGCGAAACCGAATGCGGCCGAGTTGCTCGTGCGCGAATTGTCCGCACCGGGCTATGTGCCGAAGGTCATCGCGATGGGGACCAACACCGATCCCTACCAGCCGATCGAAAAACGTCTGCGCATCACGCGGTCGATCCTCGAAGTGCTTTATGAGTTTCGTCATCCCGTCGGCATCGTGACGAAATCGCCGCTGATCCTGCGCGATCTCGATATCCTCGCACCGATGGCAGAACTGGGGTTGGCCAAGGTTGCGCTGTCGATCACGACGCTCGACCGCGCGCTCGCCCGCGAGATGGAGCCGCGCGCCGGCACGCCGCCACGCCGGCTTCAGGCGATCAAGGGATTGCGGGCCGCGGGTGTTCCTGCGGGCGTGATGTTTGCGCCGGTAATCCCCGCGCTCAATGATGAAGAACTCGAATCCGTGCTCGAAGCGGCCGTTGACGCAGGCGCGCTGAGTGCAGGCTATGTGCTGCTGCGCCTACCGCTCGAGATCAAAGATCTGTTTCGCGAGTGGCTCGAAGCGAACGCGCCAGGTCGCGCCAAACATGTGATGTCTCTTGTGCGCCAGATGCGCGGCGGCAAGGATTACGACAGCACCTGGCACACCCGCATGCGCGGAACCGGTCCTTACGCCGAAATGATCGCCCGGCGGTTTCATATGGCGGTCAAGCGCCTGGGCCTCAATCGCGGCACGTCCCCGCTCACGCTGACGAAGTTTCGCAAGCCCGCACAGGTTGGCGATCAACTCGCGTTGCTGTGAAGCGGGATTCTTCGCGATCCAGCCGGTTTCCCAAGCGGCTCAAGGCATCGTGCTGGGCTGTGGATAGAACGGATGCCGCCGTTTTCAGGGCGGGATCGACTCTGCCACACTCCCGCCCATGCCCAGTTATGCGTTCGAGACAAAAATCCTTGCGCAACGCGACGGACCTGTTGCCGGCGTCGACGAAGCCGGCCGCGGTCCGCTGGCGGGGCCTGTTATTGCCGCAGCCGTGATCTTCGAAAAAAAGCGCATCCCCAAAGGCCTCAACGATTCCAAGCAAATGACGGCCGAGGCGCGCGAAAAAGCCTATGTCGCGATCATGGCCCGGGCTGTTTGCGTGGGAATCGGCGAAGCGAGCGTCGACGAGATCGACCTCATCAATATCCGCCAGGCGACCCATCTTGCGATGGCGCGGGCGATTCGCGCGCTGACGACCCAGCCCACTTTCGCATTGGTCGACGGCAACGACGCGCCTGCCCTGCCATGCCCCTGCGACACGATCATCGGTGGTGACGCCCGCTCGGTATCCATCGCCGCGGCCTCGATCATCGCCAAAGTCACGCGCGACCGGATGATGCAGGCGCTGCACGATGAACACCCCGGCTATGGCTGGTTCAGGAACAAGGGCTACGGCACGGGCGAACACCTTGAGGCGCTGACCCGGCTCGGTCCGTGCCTGCACCATCGCCGCAGCTTCGCCCCTGTGCACAACATCTTGTACGGTGAGAATCCTCAAGACTCTAATCTAAGGCTTTGATTCCAAAGACTCTTGACCTGTGGACTCCAGCGAATCACTGTCCCCGTCCACTGTGGATAAAGGGGCGCGGGAATGGCCGACGGGATCAGGTTCGAGGACGCGGTCGACCGCGTGCTCGAGGGCGACTGCATCGAGACGATGAGATCCCTGCCCGCCGGCTGCGCGGACATCGTCTTCGCCGACCCCCCTTACAATCTCCAGCTGGAAGGCGATTTGCACCGCCCCGACAACAGCAAGGTCGACGCGGTCGACGACCACTGGGACCAGTTCGCCAGCTTCGCCGACTACGATAAGTTCACGCGTGACTGGCTGAGCGCCGCCAAGCACGTCCTCAAAGACACCGGCGCGCTTTGGGTGATCGGCTCCTATCACAACATTTTTCGCGTCGGCGCGACCCTGCAGGACCTGGGCTTCTGGATCCTGAACGATGTCGTGTGGCGCAAGACCAATCCGATGCCCAATTTCCGCGGCCGCCGCTTCACCAACGCCCATGAGACGCTGATCTGGGCCGTGAAGGACCGCAAACAGAAGAGCTACACCTTCAACTACGAGGCGATGAAATCGCTGAACGATGAGTTGCAGATGCGTTCGGACTGGACGCTGCCGATCTGCTCCGGCGGAGAGCGGCTGAAAGACGAAGCGGGCGACAAGGCCCATTCGACGCAGAAGCCCGAAGCACTGCTTCATCGCGTGGTCGTGGCGTCGACGAAACCTGGCGACGTCCTGCTCGATCCGTTCTTCGGTTCCGGCACGACGGGCGCGGTGGCGCGCAGGCTCGGCCGTCGCTTCATCGGCATCGATCGCGATCCGAAATATGCCCGCCTCGCCCGCTCGCGCATCGCGGCGATCGTGCCCGCGAATGACGACGCGATCGAGATTACGAAATCGAAGCGGGCCGAAGCGCGGATTCCGTTCGGATGGGTGGTCGAACGCGGCCTGCTGCCGCCCGGCTCAATCCTGCACGGCAACCACAAAAGTCATCGCGCCAAGGTGCGCGCCGACGGTTCGATTGTGTGCGCAAACGCAACCGGATCGATCCATCAAATTGCGGCCCAGGTGCAAGGGCTCGACGCGTGCAATGGCTGGACGTTCTGGCAGTACGAAGCTGCGAACGGCAAGCTGGTTCCGATAGACGTTCTGCGCCAGCAATTGCGGGCCAATCTTGTCTAGCAGACAGTTGAAAAGTGTAAATTCCGCGGCAGCGCCTACATTTCCAAACTCGCGGCCAAACCAAAAGGCGGCCACAACAGGCGGGTCGAGCCGTCATAGATTCGTGTAAACGAAATCCGGCGTGCGGCAATGCAGTGGCTGTCCCGGTATTCTTGAAAACCACCTAAACGTAAAGCTCGGCCGCGCCTAGCGCTTCACGATGCCCGGCGGGACATAATCGCCCTTGGCGACAATTCCCTCCGGCCCATAGACTCTCAGCATGACGTTGAAGGAACCCGCGGCAACCGGGAGCCAGTTGGCGACCGGCACGCCCATCGGCCGTTTTTTCGCCATGTAAATCGAGACCGAACCATCCGGGTTGTATTTCAATCCGGGGCTATAGCTCGCGATATGGTATTGGCGCGCGTCGTTGCGGATGAGTTCTATCGATTGCGGCGTGTAGGCGGTGAGCGACCAGAAGCGCTTGGCTTGCGGAATATCGGGTTTGGCGAACTTCAGCACGTAGCCGCCGGGAGCGCTGCCGTTGAGGGATGCGCCGGTGACGTCGTTGAACGCCTGATAATACGCAGCTGCCTGGAAATTGTTGCCGTATTGGATGTACTCGGTGATCGAGGACCGATCGAGAGCCCCACTGCGATCCGCGGCCCAAGTGCCGATATTGGCGAAATCGATCCAGTTGTTCTTGTCTGTATGTGTCAAATAATTTTGCAGGATCGCCGTGTGCGCGGCTTGCGCGCCCGCCGCGAATTGGGACATGTCTCCGCCTTGCGCGAACAGTCTGTTGAAGGCATCCGAGAGTGCCTGCTGATCCGTCGATAGTGGCGGCGTGTTCGGAGCGGCCACGGCCTTTTGCAACTCCTGCAGGAACTTGACCGGCTGCTTCGCGATCATCGCGTCCGCCGCCGTTTTGAACGGAGCGGCATAGTGCAGTTCCGGAAGAATGGTAGCCGCGCCGCCGGTCGGGTTCGTCTGCCAATTGCTCAGAGTCTGCATGAGCAGAGATTTTCGGAACTGCTCCGCCTGCCGAATCTGCTCCTGGTTTGTGCTCGAATATTTGTCTGCCCGAAAAATAACAATCATGTGGTTCAGTTTGGGGGTGACGGGCGTCACACCGGCCACCGGCGCGCCTGTGTAACCCGGGCCGACAAACTCATAGACGCCTGGCGCCGTGGTCGAGACAGGCGTATCGACGATGTTGCCATACGAATCCAGCACGAGCACCGAATAGGTGACTTGGGTAGACGGCACCGTCAGGACGACCGGCTGGGCCGTCAGATCGAGGAACGCGCTGGCGTAAAGCGTGTCGACATTGATCGCTACCACCGTCTGGTAGAGCGGCGAAATGCGGTCCGGACCGACCATGCGGTTGGGAGTGCCGTGCGATTGATTATAGGTGAACCACAACGGATAGAACTGTTCGAGATAGGCTACCGTCGTGTCGTACTGCTCCTTACCGGAACTGGGCTGGGAGAACGAAGGACTCGCGGACACGCACGCCAAAATCAGACCGCCCGCCATCAGTACTCGTCCCAATGTCCGCGACAAGCTTCGCTCGTTGGAATTCAATGTCTCGCACATGGTGCTCCCCTCCGGCCCGGGTGAGATCTAGACATGTGTTTATTATAGTTGTATTGTATGTGTTGTTTCAACCAGAAGTTTTAGAGCGCCGGCCTCGCATGCTGGGACCCGTTCCGAAAAAGGCGGCGCCCAGCCTCTTGAATCACACCCGGGTCGATCTCGAATCGCTCCGCGACCATCCCGCTTCAAGGCCATGATGGAAGCTGCCGAGGTGTGGCCGGCAGCGAAAAAAATAGCGCCTGTGTTGTATGTCGGCACGATTGCGCGAACGTCCCGATCCATGCGGTTTCCGGCGAAGTCGGAAATCCCCACAGCTTATGCTCGCGAAATTTTCGACAGCCTATCAGAAAACAGCGGCCCGCCCTCGTCGAGCGCATGCGCCACGATCTTGCGCATGACTGTCGGGAGCGCCGCCGCGCGCAATTCGTCTTGCGGCACCCAGCGACCCTCGATTTTCGGCCGCTTTGAAAGCGTAGTCGAATAAACTTCGATCTCAAGCTCGAAATGCGTGAAGCCGTGGCGCACGATTCCCGCGCGCTTGCGCCAGTCCGCGGCAAACGGGGCTTGCGAGATCGCGGCTTTGGCAGACGGGAAATTCTCCGTCCATGGCCCAAGCGGCGGCTGCAGCATGCCACCGAGCAAACCGTTCTCCGCGCGCTTGATAAGCAACACTGCGCCTTTCGCATCGCTTGCGACAAACGCCGCACCCCGCCTGAGCGGGCGAACGGCGCGCTCGGCTTTCAGCGGCAAGCGTTCGGCGATGCCGCGCGCACGACCGACGCAATCCTCCGTCCACGGACAATTGGCACAGGCCGGCCGGCGCGGCGTGCAGATCAACGACCCGAGGTCCATCACCGCCTGCGCGAAATCACCCGCGCGTTTCTCCGGCACGAGCGATTGGCCGAGCGTTCGCAATTTCGGCTTCGCGATGGGCAGCGGTTCCTCGACCGCAAAGTAGCGCGCAAGAACCCGTTCGGCATTGGCATCGACCGCGGCCTCTCGCGCATCGAACGCAATCGCGGAAATCGCGCCGGCCGTGTAGGGCCCGACACCCGGCAGCTTCCGCAAGCCTTCTGCCGTGTCGGGAAATTTTCCGCCGAGTTCCGTGGCAACGACCTGGGCCGCGCGATGGAGATTTCGGGCGCGCGCGTAGTAGCCGAGCCCCGCCCAGGCCGCGAGCACATCATCGAGCGGCGCCGCGGCCAAAGCGTCGACGGTCGGCCAGCGCGCGAGGAATGCGCGGTAGTAGGACGCGACCGCGACCACTGTTGTCTGCTGCAGCATGATCTCGCTGAGCCAGACGTGATAGGGATCGGCGGTCGCACCGGCTCGTGCGCGCCAGGGCAGCTCGCGCCGGTGCAGGTCGTACCAGGACAAAAGCCGCGCGGCTGGAGAAGCGGGCTTTTGCGTTATGCGGGGCGGTTTGGGCATAATTGTGAGGAAGCAGAGAGAACCCGCATGGCGCAAGGCCAATCCGACAAACCGTCCCCGCCCGAGCCGCCGCGGCGGAACCGGGCGGAAGCCGTCGATCGCGGGCTTGGCGCCATCGCAGCCACCGCTTTCGAGCGCGCCGGCTTTCGCGATCCGACCCTCATCTTGCGATGGGCGGAAATCGTGGGGCCCGAAGTTGCGCGTTACACCCGACCCATGAAGCTCAGCGAAGGCCCATCGGGTGGCGTTCTCACCCTCAAATCCGAACCTGGCGCATCCGTGTTCCTGCAACACGAAAGCCCGACCCTTTGCGAGCGAATCAATACCTATCTCGGGCGTACCGCGATTGCCCGACTCCGATTCGTGCAAGGCGAAATCGCTGTCAGGGCCGTTCCCGCTCCGCCCCCGCGCGCGGCGGCCGAGGCGCCCGCGAGCGACCCGGCCCGCGGATTCCAAGGCCCCGAGCGGCTGAAGGACGCCCTCGTTAACCTTGCTCGAGTGCGCCGCAGGCCCGTGTCACCACGCACCGATTGAACGTCGCACGCGGCTCTGCCACAAGCACCCTGGCAGACGCCGGAGTATCGGACGTGAACCGCAGATATCTCTTGATCGGATTGGTGGCGCTTGCCGTCGTGGTAGCCGGCGTGGCTGCCTATTTCTGGTTTTTCTCGGGCAATTCCAGCGAGGCCGCTTTACCCGCGGGCGGCGAAAAATACGGCATCCAGCTCACCTCGCGCGACCGTACGATCGGCTCGCCGAAGGCGCCGATCCTGATGGTGGAATACGCCGCGCCCACCTGTCCGCACTGCGCCCATTTCGACATGGATGTTTTTCCCGAACTCAAACAGAAAATGATCGATACCGGGAAGGTCTATTATGTATTCCGCGTCTTCCCGCTGGGCCCGGTGGACGTTGCAGCCGAATCGATCGCGCGCTGTTTGCCTGAGGATAACTATTTCCAGTTCATTGACCTTCTGTTCCGGAATCAGTCGAAGTGGGACCCGGACGGCTATGACATTCCGGACGTGCATGGGGCCCTGGTGCAAATGGGCAGCACGGCGGGTTTGAGCGCGGACAAGGTTGACGCCTGCATCGGCAACCAGACCGTCGCGCAACAGGTCGCCCAGGTCGGTCAGGATGCGCAGACGAAGTACAACATCACAGGTACGCCGACTTTCCTTGTTAACGGGGTCCAGCATGGGCCGTTTGTGGACTACACGGAGTTGCAGGACTTCATCACCCCGATGCTGTCGAAGAAATAGTGCGACAGCACATACAGGCGGCAGGACGGCGCGTATTCGTTGAAGTTCACCCGGCTCAGGCTTTCCGGTTTTAAATCTTTCGTCGAACCGACGGAGCTCCACGTCGAGCCCGGCCTGACGGCGGTGATTGGCCCGAACGGCTGCGGCAAGTCGAACCTGTTCGATGCGCTGCGCTGGGTGATGGGCGAAACGCGCCCGACTTCGATCCGCGGCTCGGAAATGGACGACGTGATTTTCGCCGGCAGCGCGGGGCGACCCGCGCGCAATACGGCCGAAGTCATCCTCTTCATCGACAATGCCGATCGTACCGCGTCGGCGCCTTACAACGAATACGACACGATCGAAATATCGCGCCGGATCGAGCGCGAAGCAGGCTCTGTCTACCGCATCAACGGCCGCGACGTGCGCCAGCGCGACGTGCAGATCTTTTTTGCCGATGCGTCTTCGGGCGCATCGTCGACGGCTTTCGTACGTCAGGGGCAGATCGGGCTTCTGATCAGCCAGAAGCCGCTCGCGCGCCGCGCGATCCTCGAAGAAGCTGCCGGCATCAGCGGCTTGCATCAGCGTCGTCACGAAGCCGAGTTACGCTTGCGCGCCGCCGAAACGAACATGTCGCGTCTCGACGATGTGATCCGCGAAGTCGAAGGCCAATTGCAAAGCCTGAAACGGCAGGCGCGACAAGCCGCGCGCTATCGCAACCTTTCCGGCTTGATCCGCAAGGCAGAGGCGCTGGCGTTGCATCTGCGCTGGTCGCTGTCGGCGGTGCAGATGCGCGCGGCCGAGGCGGCTCTGGAATCAGCTGCGGCTGCCGTCGCAGAATGCACGGAACGGTCCGCCGTGGCGGCAACCCTGCAGGCCAACGCGAGCTCCGATCTGCCGCCCTTGCGCGTGATCGAATCCGAAAAAGGCGCCGCACTTCATCGTTTGATTGTCGAACGCGACGCGCTCGATGCCGAAGAAGCGCGCGCGCGCGAAGCGGCGCAACGGCTGCGACAACGCATTGGGCAATCCGACCAGGACATTGTGCGCGAACAGGCACTCGACGCCGACGCGCAAACGGCGCTCGCGAAGCTGGCTCAGGAATCCAAGAGCCTTGAAGCCATGTCGGCGCGTGCCGCGGAAGATCTCACGGCCGCAGAGGCGGTATCGGCCGAGTTGACCGATTCGCTTTCGGAGGCCGAGCGCCTGCTGGAACGGCTGACCTCCGAACTCGCCGAATGGCACGCGCGCAAGCATAGCCTGGAGCGTTCGCGCGAAGTCGCAGCAGCGCTTGCCGAAACGAGCACGCAGCAACTCGACGCCGCGCAGGGACGGCTCGACGACGCTATTTCCCGCGCCGCCGAAATGCCGGATGTCCGCGCCGCCGAGTCGGCCGCCGAAGAAGCGCGCGCGCTGGCGGCTGCAGCGCGCGAAGCGTTGTCGAGCGCCCGGGCCAAACTGGAAAGCACGGAAGCTGCCGAAGCTGCGACACGCGCGCCACTCGAAATCGCTGAGCGCCATGTCCAGGCGCTTTCGGCCGAGGCCAAGGCGCTTGCCGATCTGCTGCGTCCGCAGGGACAGGATCTTTTCCCACCGCTCGTCGATGCCGTTGTCGTGCAGTCGGGTTACGAAGCGGCGTTCGCGGCGGCTCTGGGTGACGATCTGCAGGCGCCGCTCGACGAGACGTCTCCCCATCATTGGCGCAATCTTGGTCCGCTTGAAGCCGCCGCACCTTTGCCGGGCGATGCAAGGCCGCTGACCGACTTTGTCGATGCGCCGCCCGCTCTGGCGCGCCGCCTCGCAATGACCGGGCTTGTGTCCGAAGAAACCGGCAAAGCGCTTCAGGCGACGCTTCGTCCGGGGCAACGTCTCGTCACGCAACGTGGCGATCTGTGGCGCTGGGACGGTTATGCAGCTTCCGCCGACGCACCGTCGCCTGCAGCCATCCGGCTTTCGCAACGCAATCGCCTGACCGCACTGGAAAGCGAGATCGCGCAGGGTAAAGAGACCAGTGCCGCAGCGTTTGCATATTTCTCCGAAGCGAAGGCTCTTGTCGATCAGGCACGCGAGGACGCACGCGCATCCGAACAGAACGAAAGACGCGCCGAGCAAACGTTGATTGCCGCACAGGATCACGCCGCCAAGGTCGCGCGTGCGGCTGCGGAGCGGGCTTCTCAACTCGCTTCGTTCGAAGCCGAAATTCGCCGCCTCGGGCAGGCGCGCGATGCGGCACACGAAGCCGAGGAACAGGCAATTGCGGGGCTTGCCGAACTCGCAGATGGCGCCGGCCTGGCAGAATCCGTCGCCAATGCGCGCAGCGGCACGGCCGATGCGCGCGGCGCGCATGCCGAGGCGCGCGCGGCACTTGATGCACTGCGGCGCGACGGCGAGATCCGTACGCAGCGCCTCTCGGCCATTGCGGATGAAACCACACGTTGGCAAAGCCGACGCGAAGCGGCCGGCCAGCATATTGCGGAATTGAATCGCCGCCTCGCAGAGATGCGCAGCGAACTGGCTGCGCTCGACGCCGTTCCGGACGCGATCGGGCTCAAGCGTGGTGTGTTGCTCGATACGATCGCAGGCGCGGAAGCGTCCCGCAACGAAGCGGCTGACGCCCGCGCGACCGCCGAACGAAATCTTTCGGACGCAGACAAAGCGGCAAAAGCTGCAGACTCGGCGCTCTCGGCTGCGCGCGAGGAACGCGCACGTTCGCAGGCGATACTGGAATCGGCGCAAGGCCGCATCGACGAATTGCGCACGCGCATTCGCGATGAGCTGGACGCGACGCCAGAAGAGTTGATCGAGCGCGCCGAAATCAAGGAAGGCCAGGAGCTTCCCGATCTCGAACACGCGGACAAGCGCGTCGAAAAGCTCAAGCAGGAGCGCGAGCAGTTAGGCGGCGTCAACCTGCGCGCCGAAGAAGAGGCCGCGGAACTTTCGCAGCGGCTCGAGACGTTTACGACCGACCGTGCGGACCTTGATGGCGCGATCCAGCGCCTGCGCCGCGGCATCCAGAGCCTCAACAAGGAAGGCCGCGAGCGCCTGCTCGAATCGTTCGAGAAGGTGAACACCAACTTCCAGCTCTTGTTCGCCAAGCTGTTCGAAGGCGGCGAAGCGAAGCTGACCTTCACGGAATCCGAAGATCCGCTCGAGGCCGGCCTCGAGATCTTTGCGCGGCCTCCCGGCAAAAGGCTGCAGTCACTGTCGCTGCTTTCGGGCGGCGAACAGGCGCTTACGGCCATGGCGCTCATCTTCGCGGTGTTCCTGGTCAACCCCGCGCCCGTTTGCGTGCTCGACGAAGTGGACGCGCCGCTCGACGACGCCAATGTCGACCGCTTCTGCAATCTGCTGGACGAGATGACCAAACTCGCCGACACGCGCTTCCTCGTCATCACCCATCACGCGCTCACCATGTCGCGCATGCATCGGCTGTTCGGCGTGACGATGGCGGAACGCGGCGTGAGCCAGCTCGTGTCGGTGACGCTGGCTGAAGCCGAGCGCGTGGCGGCTGCGGAATAAAATTGCGCCGACGCTTGTGGAAATCCTTGCGCGCATTTCGCCGCGGGCGACTTTCTCCCGATATTTCAAAGCCTTAGCGGCCTTCCGGCATTCTTGACATATTCTGCCCCCGAACCCTATGGTCCGCCCGCCTTCGGTTGCGCCGCGACGGCTCCAAACGGCGCGAAATTGACGGCCTACCGGGATGAAATGCCTCAAAACGATCCCGACCACAATGAACTGCGCGCGCTCGGCTCGCGGCTCGACAAGGTTCGGCAACGTGACGGCGCGCGCAAGGTCCAGCCGCCGCCCACGTCTCTCGGTATGGCGTTCCGATTTGCGACGGAGCTGTTTGCCGCGCTGATTGTGGGGGCGGCTATGGGATGGGGTCTCGACCGGCTGTTCGGAACGAGCCCGACGTTCATCCTGATTTTGGGTGTGTTCGGCATGGCGGCCGGCGTTCGCAACGTCATCGTCGCGGCCAAAGAGATCAACGCGCGGATCGCGGCTTCGACCGGACCCGCGCAAAAGACGGATGAGGAGAAATAATCCATGGCCGCAAGCCCCATGGAGCAGTTCGAGGTGAAGCCGCTCATCCCGATTCACGTCGGGGGCTACGACATCTCGTTCACCAACCAGGCTTTGTGGATGTGCGTCGTCGTCGGCGCCGTGTCGCTGTTCATGGCCGTGGCGCTGAGGAAACGCAGCGTTGTGCCCACGCGCATGCAGTCGATGGCCGAGATGTCCTACGAGTTCGTCGCCAACATGATCAACATGGCGGCCGGTGAAGAGGGACTCAAATTCTTCCCGCTGATCTTCACGGTATTCCTGTTCATCGCGGCCTCGAACTTCTTCGGCCTGATTCCGGGCTCCTTCACTGTGACAAGCCAGATCGCGGTGACATTCACGCTCACGGCGCTGGTGATTTTGACGGTGATCGTCACCGGTTTCATCCGCCATGGCATCGGCTTCTTCCGGCTGTTCGCGCCCGACGCACCGATTTATATCCTGCTGTTCCTCGTGCCGCTGGAAGTGATTTCGTTCTGCGCGCGTCCCATGAGTCTCTCGATGCGTCTGTTCGCCAATATGCTGGCGGGCCATACGATGCTCAAGGTTATGGCGGGCTTCGTCATTACGCTGGGCGGCGCCGGCGGCGTCTACACCCTTCTCGCGGCGGCGCCCGAAGTGCTGATCGTCGGCCTCACCGCACTCGAATTCCTGGTCGCTTTCCTGCAGGCCTATGTGTTCGCGATCCTGTCCTGCATCTATCTGAGCGAAGCGTTGCATCTTCACGACAACCACTGACGAACAAAGGGACTTCCCACATGGATATGATTCACGCAGCTAAGTTCATCGGCGCCGGTCTCGCGACCATTGCCTTCGTGGGCTCCGGTATCGGCATCGGCGTCGTGTTCGGAAACTACATTTCCGGCGCGTTGCGCAATCCGGGTGCCGCCCAGAGCCAGTTCACGAACCTCTACATCGGTTACGCGCTTTGCGAATTGCAGGGACTGTTCGGCCTGCTCATCGCGCTCATCCTGATGTACACCTGATATGGCCGATACTGCCCAAACGACGAGCGGAACGACGGTTCCCCAGGAGGGCGGCTTCCCGCCGTTCAAGTCGCAGACATTTCCGAGCCAGGTATTCTGGCTGACGGTGACGTTTGCGTTTCTGTTCGTCGTGTTGTGGCGGTATGCCGGTCCGCGCATCCAGGGTGCGATTGCGGAACGGCGCGGCAAGATCAATGCGGAGCTTGCAGCGGCCGAACAAAGCCGCCGCGGCGCGGAAGACGCGCTGGCGGCCTATGAAGCACCGCTGATCGAAGCGCGCGAACGCGCACGCGGCGCTGCGGAAGAAACGCGAACCAAATTCGCGCAGGAAGCCGAAAGCGCCAAGGCCGCTGCCGAGCAGGAAGCCGACACCGTCACGGCAAAGGCCGAAGAGCGCATCGCAGCCTTGCAGGCCGAGGCGCGCCGTCATATCGCGGATGTGGCGAAAGACGCGGTGATCGAAATCGTGGGACGGCTCACGGGCGAAACGGTCTCTGCGCAAGAGGCTGCAGAGGCCGTGCAGAACGCGGTTAAGGGCTGACTTCGATGGAATTCCTCAAGGCAGTGCTGCAGGAACCGGATTTCTGGGAAGGCCTTGGCCTTGTCATCGTGGTTTGTGGTTTTCTCTATGTCGGCGTACCCGGCATGATCACCGGCGCGCTCGACAAGCGGGCGAAAGAGATCGAGGCGGAGCTCACCCAGGCGCTGCAGTTGCGCAAGGAAGCCGAAGTCGTTCTCACCAATTATCGCGAGCGCGCGAAAGAGGCCGGCAAGGAAGCCGAGACGATTCTACGGGACGCGAAGGCGGACGCGGAGCGCTTTGCCGAAGAAGCGCGCACGGCGCTCAAGGCCCAGCTCGAACGCCGCGCCAAGCAGGCGCAGGACCGGATCGCCCAGGCCGAGCGCCAGGCCATTCTCGAAATCCGCACACTGGCGGCCGATGCGGCCGCTTCCGCTGCCGAAAAGATCATTACTTCGCGCATCGACGATCAGAAGGCCGGCGCCCTCATCGCCCAAAGCCTCGGCGAGCTTCCTGCGAAGCTGAATTAGAGTTTCCCGCCTACCAGACTTCGCAACCCCTTCCGTCCGCCTCGCGAAGTGCGAGGCGTCCACCTT
>PLJH01000119.1 GCA_003139615.1 Alphaproteobacteria bacterium | reverse complement strand
CGCGGCGCACCGAGAAATCCACGCCCGGTTCGCTCGGACACATCCCCGGCTCGGGCTTCGGCCTGATTCTGCCGCGCATTTCGGTCAATCTCCTGTCGGGCCTGATCGAAGAGCTTGCCGCGCCGCCCTTCAACGGCAAAGCCGACCTGCCCGAGATTGCATCCGACCTTCAGCTGGAGATCGACGACCTGTTTCCCGTGGCGGAAAGCCTGCAGCTTCTGCGGCTGGCAGAAGTGGAAGGCGGCGACATCAAGCTCACCGATAACGGCAAGCGCTTCGCCAATGCCGAGATAGATGACCGCAAGCGCATCTTCGCGCGACTGTTGATCCGCTACGTGCCCTTCGCGGCCCACGTCCGGCGCATTCTCGACGAGCGCGAAAGCCACACCGCACCCAAGACGCGATTCCTCGACGAACTCGAAGACCACATGACTCCCGATCTTGCCGAGCAGACCTTGCGCGCCATCGTGAGCTGGGCGCGGTTCGCCGAGTTGTTCGCCTATGACGACGACAGCTCCATGTTCAGCATGGAAAACCCGACATAGGTCGGGAGATCAGGCCGGCGCGACCGTTTTCACAAGCGACGCAGCCGTCTTTGCGCGCGCACGCGGCTCATCCGTGTCGTGGCCGCGCGCGAGCGCCACGCCCATGCGGCGCTTCTTGAATGCTTCAGGTTTGCCGAACAGCCGTAGCTCCGTCTCGGGAACTGCGAGCGCGAGGTCGACGCCTTCGAACGCAATGCCTTTCGCATCCATGCCGCCATAGATGACGGCGGATGCACCCGGCGATTTGAGCGCGGTCGATACCGGAAGCCCCAGGATCGCGCGGGCATGAAGTGCGAACTCGCTTTGATACTGCGAGACGAGCGTGACGAGCCCGGTATCGTGCGGGCGCGGGCTCACTTCCGAGAACCACACCTCGTCGCCCGTGACGAACAATTCCACGCCGAAAATGCCGAAACCGCCCAGCGCCGCGGTGACCTTTGCCGCCATCCCGCGCGATTTCTCGAGTGCTGCTGCACTCATCGCCTGCGGCTGCCAGGATTCCACATAATCGCCGTCGATCTGCACGTGACCGATCGGATCGCAGAAATGCGTGGCCGTGCCGCCTTTGCCGTCGGACGCGCGCACGGTCAATTGCGTGATCTCGAAATCGAATGCGATCTCGCCTTCGACGATGATGCGCGGCTGCTTCACGCGGCCGGACGACAGCGCCTTGTCCCACGCCTTCGCCACATCGTCCTGGCTTTTGAGCTTGCTCTGGCCTTTGCCGGACGACGACATCACCGGCTTCACAAAACACGGGAATCCGATGCCGCCATCGATGGCCGCCTGCAATTCCTCCAGCGAAGATGCGAACGCGTAAGGCGATGTCGGCAGTTTCAGCTCTTCCGCGGCGAGACGGCGAATGCGCTCGCGGTTCATGGTGATGTGCGCGGCCCGCGCGGTCGGGATCACCGTTGCAAGGCCAGCTTCCTCTACGCGCACGAGCTCGTCGGTCGCGATGGCTTCGATCTCCGGCACGATCAGATGCGGCCGCTCCTGCTCGACGAGCGCGCGCAACGCTTTCGCGTCCGTCATGTCGATCACATACGCGCGATGCGCGAGCTGCTGGCCCGGCGCGTTCGCATAGCGATCGACCGCAATCGTCTCGACTCCCAGCCGCTGCAATTCGATGATAACTTCCTTCCCCAACTCGCCGGAGCCGAGCAGCATCACCTTAGTGGCGGAAGGAGATAAAGGCGTTCCGATGCGCATCGCGGTCGCTCAGTTCTTCGCCTTGTCGACCAGCTTGTTCTTCGAGATCCAGGGCATCATGGCGCGCAGGCGGGCGCCGACTTCCTCGATCTGGTGGGCGGCGCCGCGGGCGCGGATCGCCTTGAACGAAGGCTGGCCCGCTTTGTTCTCCAGCACCCAGTCGCGCGCGAAACGGCCGGACTGGATGTCGTCCAGCACACGCTTCATCTCGGCCTTGACGCGCGCATCGATCAGGCGGGGACCCGTAACGTATTCGCCATATTCGGCCGTGTTCGAAATCGAATAATTCATGTTCGCGATGCCGCCCTCGTAGATGAGATCGACGATCAGCTTCACTTCGTGCAGGCATTCGAAATAGGCCATCTCCGGCGCATAACCCGCTTCGACGAGCGTTTCGAATCCGGCGCGGATCAACTCCACCAATCCGCCGCACAACACGGACTGCTCGCCGAACAGATCGGTTTCGCATTCCTCGCGGAAACTCGTTTCGATGATGCCCGCGCGACCACCGCCGATAGCCGAGGCATAGGCAAGGCCCAGATCGTGCGCATTGCCGCTCGCATCCTGATGGATCGCGATCAGGCAGGGCACGCCGCCCCCGCGGACATATTCGCTGCGCACTGTATGACCGGGACCTTTCGGCGCCACCATCGCGATGTCGAGATCCTTGCGCGGTTCGATCAGGCGGAAATGGATGTTGAAGCCATGCGCAAAGAAAAGCGCCGCGCCGTTCTTCATGTTGGGCGCGAGATCGCGGGCGTAGATATCGGCCTGCAATTCGTCCGGCGTCACCATCATCATCACATCGGCCCATTTGGCGGCTTCCGCGGTGTCCATCACGGGAAAGCCAGCGGCCTTCGCCTTATCGGCGGACGCGCCCGCGCGGGCCGCGATCGCTACGTCCTTCACGCCGGAATCGCGCATGTTGAGCGCGTGGGCATGACCCTGCGACCCGAAGCCGATCACAGCCACCTTTTTGCCCTTGATGAAATTCAGATCGGCATCCCGATCGTAATAGACGCGCATAGTTAGAATCCTCGAGTTGTATTTCCCTCTCCCCATCGGGGGAGAGGGTTAGGGTGAGGGGGCATCAACGCCCGGCAATTCGCGCAGAACAATCTCCATCCCACCACTTCGATAATACGCAATTCTGTCCTTCGACATTTGATCTGCGACTGCGACCCACTCACCCTGCCCTCTCTCCCGGTGGGAGAGAGGGAAAGATTTTTCTACATCGACTCCGGGCCGCGCGAGATCGCCGCGACACCGGTGCGGGAGACGTCGACGAGACCTAATGGCCGCATCAAATCGACGAAGGCGTCGATCTTGTCGGGCGCACCCGTGATTTCGAACACGAAGCTGGTATGCGTGGTGTCGATCACGCGGGCGCGGAACGCATCGGAGAGGCGCAGTGCCTCCACCCGTTTCTCGCCGGTGCCCACCACTTTCACTAGTGCCATTTCGCGCTCGATGCCGGGCTTGGTGGTCGTCCAGTTGACCACGCGATGAACCGGCACGAGCCGGCCCAGCTGCGCCTCGATCTGCTCGATCACTTCCGGCGTGCCGGAGGTGACGATGGTGACGCGGCTCGTATGCGCGGCATGATCGACTTCGGCGACCGTCAGGCTCTCGATGTTATAACCGCGTCCCGCGAACATGCCGACCACCCGCGCCAGCACGCCGGGCTCATTGTCGACCAGCACCGAAAGCGTGTGGGTCTCGATATTGGCTTTCGCGGTCGCCGAGGAATAGGGCGACAGCGGCTCAGCGGTCGAAATCTTGCTCATTGCGCGTCATGTCCTCATTCGCGCCGGCCTCATGAACGGGCGGCGCTTCGGGTTTTTTTGTCAGGCTGCGGCGGCGCTCGGAGCAGCCAACACCCAGCGCCGGAAGAGATCGAAATCGATGTTGCCCCCCGACAGCACAAGCCCGACCTTGCGTCCCTTGAGGCGCGATCGCTCCTTCATCGCCGCGGCGAGCGCCGCCGCGCCCGCGCCTTCGGCGAGGTTGTGGGTATCGGTCCAGTAGGCGCGAATGGCGACGGCGATCTCGTCGTCGCTGACGAGCGTGATCCGCGCCGCGCCCTTGGCGATCATGGCAAACGCCTCCTCGTCGGGAACGCGCGTCGCCATGCCGTCGGCAAAAGTGTCTGCGCTGTTGGTTCGAACCACATGGCCGGCGGCGAACGAGAGTGCATAAGCCGGCGCTTGCGCCGACTGGACGCCGACGACGTCCGTCTTCAAACCGAGCGCGTCGCGCGCGGCGATGCAGCCGCAGATTCCCGACCCCTGCCCGATCGGAACATAGAGGACATCGAGATCGGGACGCTCGGTCATGAGCTCAAGCCCATAGGTCGAGACGCCGAGGGCCAGATCGCGATGGAAGGACGGAACCGCGTGCAGGCCGCGGATGTCGGCGAGCCGCATCGCCTCCTCGCGCGCGGCCTGAAAGTCGCGGCCGAACTCGATCAGCTCGGCGCCGAGCGCGCGCATTGCGGCGTTTTTCTCGCTCGAATTGCCTTCCGGCGCGAAGATCGTCACCCTAAGACCAGCGCGCCTCCCGGCGAAAGCGAGGCTCTGGCCGTGATTGCCGCGCGTCGCCGAAATGAGGCCGCGCGTCGCCGGCTCACGCTTGGTCAGCGCCTCGACGTAAACAAGGCCGCCGCGCACCTTGAAGGCGCCGGTCGGCAGATGATTCTCGTGTTTGACGGTGACTTCTGCGCCGAGCCGCTCGGCGAGGAGCGGCCACGACAGCGCTGGCGTCGGGCGCAAGGCCGCGAGCACGACCTCGTGCGCCCGGCTCATCTCGTCAAGGGTGAACATCAGATCAATTCCGTCATCGCGCGCAATTCCCCAAGTCGAGCCACCAATCGCCGCCGAACCCCGCCGCCCTCATCCTGAGGAGCGATGCGTAGCATCGCGGCTCGAAGGATGGTCCAGGTCACACATCCTGCGCCCCCTGGAGCGTCCTTCGAGACGCCGCGCTTCGCGCGGCTCCTCAGATTCCATGGGGGT
>PLJH01000006.1 GCA_003139615.1 Alphaproteobacteria bacterium | reverse complement strand
GCCGCGCCCGTATCGGGAAATTCACAAAAGGCGTGAATCGAGATGCGCGGCACGGGCCGTTCGTGCGGTGCCGCACCGAATGCCTCCTCGTTCCCCGTCAAACCGCGCTCCGGCGCTGGCTTCGCCATGATAGTATCAACTCCGTTATTGAGCGACGTCCGAAACCTTGCCCGACTGATCCACGGTCTTCTGGGCAGCGGTCGGCAGGCCCTGTTCATACTGTGTCATCACGGTATTGCGGCGCTTCGAATCCGAATCGCCCATCGGACGCGGCGCAACCAGATCGCGGGGATCGGCCACCATCGCAGCGATGTTGTGCTGCACGGCGCAACCGAAATTGATGGGCGGCAGATTGGTTTCCGTCGCAGCAACGTCCTGCGACCAGTCTCCGCAGGAATCGGTGTGCGCGACGTAGCTGACGAAGCCGATCTCAACGCGCTCGTCTGCGCCAACGGCATCATGCGTTCCGACCAGGATACGTGCGCGCGGCACGCCGAGTGCGGCAAGCTGCTCGCCGAAATAGGCGATCGCCGCGTTCGATCCGGAACCTTCCGGCGCCGACACGGTGATCGCGCCATTGCCGCGCGACAGATAATCCTGGACGAAGGCCGTAAAGCGGCCGGCATCGTCGGGGGAAAGGTCGCCGGAATATCCCACTTTGATCGACTGATAGCTCGGCTCCACGGTGATCGGATGATTGACGGCGCCGTCCGCGAACAGGGTCGGCGGATCGTTGCTCGGCGCGGCGCAACTGCCGACCAGCATCACCGCCACCACAGAGGCAGCACGCAACAGGGAGTTTGTGATCATGGCTGTTGTCCTCATTCCACGATGAAGCCGACTTTGCCGTCGTCGGCAGCCTTCAACCCGTGAGCGTCTTTTGTGTAAACCGTATTGACCTTGCCGTTCAGAATCGTATCCACCTCGGTCGCGGGCACGAAGCCATCGGTGGGCCCGGCGAGCTTTGAGTTCATTGTCGGATTGACCAGATAGGCGCTGACGATGACGACGAGTTCGGTCTCGTTGTTCTGGAAGTCGCGGCTGCGGAACAGGGCGCCCAACACCGGCATGTCTTTCAACCCCGGGAATCCGTCGATGTCCTGCTTCGTCACATGCTGCATGAGGCCCGCGATCGCAAAGCTGCCGCCGGAGGGAAGCTCGATCGTCGTTTCCGCGCGGCGTACGGCCAGCGCCGGCACCGAAAGACCGGCAGTTGTCACGCTGGTGCCTGTCGAGCTGGTCGTGGCGCCTGCCTGCTCGAGGAACGCACCTTCATTGGTGAGTTCGCTCACTTCGGTCGAAACCTGCAGCGAGATGCGATTGGGGCTGAGCACGATGGGCGTAAACGAAAGCCCGACGCCGAATTGCTTGAAATCGACGACGACGTTTCCGAACTGGTCGCGCGACACGGGCACGGGGAATTCGCCGCCTGCCAGAAATTTCGCCGTCTCGCCCGACACTGCGACGAGATTTGGCTCGGCGAGCGTGTGCACGAGGCCAACCTGCTCGAGCGCGTTCAACACACCCTGCAGATTGTTCGGGCCGGGCGAGGCCGCGGTCCCGACATTTCCCAACTGAAGGCCGGAACCTGCGGCGAGCGCCTGGCCCAGCAAACCATAGGGATTGGCCGTGGCCGCGATAATGGGCACGCCCGCCGCACTGACGGCGGCCTGAAGATTGATGCCGAACTGCTTGGAGACATCGCGTTCGATTTCGGCGACCCGGACTTTGAGAAGCACCTGCTCGCCCGCTTTGATCCTGAGCATGTTCAGGACTTTCTTGGGGTCGTCGACCACGCGGGTGGCGAGATCCTGGGCGCGCGCGGAATCCATCGAATTTGCGACCGAGCCGGTGAGCACGATGTTGTCGTTCAATGCTGAAATGTGAATATCGGAATCGGGTATATCGAGATGCATCATCGAGGAGAGGTCGGTGACATCGCGTTCGACATGGATGTCGATCGACAGAATCTGATGGCCTGCCGCGTCGAAAAAGAATGCGTTGGCCTGACCGGTCTTCACGCCCAGCAGAAACACGCGGCGCGGCGTGCGGACCACGGCATCGACGATCGCGGGATTGGAGACCATGACGTCGCGCGCATCGCTGTCGAGTTGCACGATGGCCGCTTTGTTGAGACCGAGCGTGATGTGCTGGACAGCCGGACCGTTGCCGCTCGCGGACACCGAAATGACGCGGGCGTCGTCCCATTTGCCGTTTGCGTTGGCCGCGGCCGTGCGGGCTTCCGCCTGGCCTGCGAGCACCGTCAACGCGAGTATCCCGATTGCAAGAAGGCGCATGACGCTATTCCCTCTGTTCGCCGGCAGGGCGCCCAACGCCGTAGCGGATAATGTACCCGGGCCCTGCTTGCGGCTGATCCGACGATCCTGCCGCAGCCGATTTGTCTTGGAGTCCGCTGTCGCCCAGCCCACGTAAAGCCAGCGAGATCGTGCCCGCAGCCTGAGCCATTTCGACGAGTTCGGCCTGTTTCGGAGAAAGTTCGAGAGTGGCCGTCTTGGCCTGGACGACTTTCTGATCCTTGTCTTCCTTATAGGTCTGATCGACAGCCAGCACGCGCACGTCGTCGAGAATCGTTTTGGAGATAAACCGCCGTGCCTGTTGTCCTGCAATCTGGCCCGTGACGATGACGTCGACGCGATCGTTTGGAAGAATAAATCCGCCCGCGCCGGATTCCGTCGAGATGCCGATCGATACCGCCCGCATCCCGGGCGTCACTTCGGCGGCCATAAAGCCTGCTTCGTCTGCATGTACGATCTTGGATTCGGTCAGCGGTTCGCCGGCAACGAGGGGCTCGCGCGCGACCACGCCCGCGACGACGCGATTCACGTCCGGCGCCTGTTCGTGGGTAATGAAACTCGAATCCACCGAGCCTTTCGGCCAGACCTGCCAGCGCACCGAACCCGGCGTGAGAGTCGCACCGGCCTGTATCGCATCGCTGGCCACCAGGACTTCGCTGGTATTTACGGGAGGGGGAGGCGCCGCTTTG
Source organism: Alphaproteobacteria bacterium (assembly GCA_003139615.1). Classification (GTDB taxonomy): domain Bacteria; phylum Pseudomonadota; class Alphaproteobacteria; order Micropepsales; family Micropepsaceae; genus Rhizomicrobium. Next base: position 36,241 of record PLJH01000006.1, on the reverse strand, counting down.
ACTTTCTCGGTCCCGCCGCCGAGAAGGCCGCGCGCCAGAAACGCGGCCGCGCCTGCGGCGAGGGCCGCCGCCCCAAGAATGACGACGCGCGAAGTGTTCATGGGATACGGCTCCTTTGTGCCAATCCCACCACGAAACCCTTTAGAAATTGCTTAATGGATTGCTGCGGAATTGCGACGTGTGGGCTTGTTTCAGTCTAGCAGTCCAGAGCGTAAACCATCTGTATACAGAACGATTGCAACTGCACCGGCTGCAAGTGCGACTCCGTAAGGAACACCGGCCGCCTCGTCGTGCAGACGCATGATCCAGTTCTGCCGCGCGAGGACACCGGGAAGCGGCAGGCTGCGAAAACTGAGGAGTCCCAGCGTGAGACCGCCTCCGAGAACCGATGCGATGAGCGCATAGCTCGGAAGAACGGCCAGCCCAAGCCAGAGCGACACGCAGGCGAACAATTTGGCGTCGCCGCCGCCGACATATCCGAGCGAGAACAAAGTAAAGCCCGCGACGAGACCGATGAACCCCGCAAGCAGATGCCCGCCGAACAACGCAGGCGGCATGGCGGTCGCAACCACAAAGAAAAGAAAGAGTGCGATCAGCGCGGCCTGGATGAAATTGGGGATGGTGAAGCTCGCGATATCCCAGCACGCCGCGATCAGCAGCAAAACGGGAAATGCACCGAGAACGAGAATTTCAGCAATCATGTCTGCCATGTCTGCAAAATCCCGGCGGTAAAAGGGGAACGGCCGCCTTTTTGGGGGCGGCCGTCTCCGATCTGTCGAACAGTCGTTGCAAGGCGGATTACGGCGCCGCCACGGCACTTGCAACCGAACCGAACGTCGTTTTCAGGTTCGAGCCGACGAGCTGCACGGCCGCGATAATCACGACGGCAATGCCCGCCGCGATCAGGCCGTATTCAATGGCCGTCGCGCCGGATTCGTCTGACAGAAAACGCGAAACAAGGTTTTTCATGGTAAGCCTCCGATTGATTGACACCCTAGGATGTCCAGCCTGCACCAATCTGAAAACAGCAGCGCATTGCATGGACGCCAGCAAAGGCTACGTCAGTCCAATTAACGGCAGATTAAACGGAGATGCCGCGCGCTTTGGCATCTGTGCCGCCACGATACGGATTCGGGCAGTTGGAGAGAATGCAAACGTTAAAGTTGAAACTTCGTTTACTATCGGCGGCGATATCGCGTCTTTTGGACCTTGAAACGCGTTTTTCGCTTTCGTTAAATCGCCGACCTTGAGCGTTTCGTGTCGCATTGATGTCTGTCGTCGCCGTCTCCGATTGGTATCGCGAGGCAATCGGCTGCACAAACCCTTCGTTCCGCCTATAATTGGCGGCTTAAGGCTCGCGCAATATGACATCGATAGATTACATCCCGTCACTGGAAGACCTAGCGATGAAAAACCCGGTATCGGATTCGCACGAGCGCGCGCCCAATCTCCTTTCGATCGTCGCCTGTGCGATTGCTGCCGGCTATGTGGGCGCACTTGCCCTGCTTTTCATTCGCCATCAATGGATCGTCGACCGGCAAGGCCGGCCGATCGTGACCGATTTTATGGAGGTCTGGGTTGCGGGCCGGTTCGCACTTTCGGGCGCGTCCGCCGCGGCATATGATTGGCACACGCATCACGCGGCGCAGGTGGCTCTCGTCGGGCACAATTTCCAGGGCGTGCTGAACTGGAGCTACCCGCCCCTCTTCCTGTTCGTGGCGGCGTTGCTCGCGTGTCTGCCCTATACGGTTGCATTTGCAGGCTGGGTTGCGGCGACGGCAGCAGGTTATGCCGCCACGATCGGCGCGATCGCGAAACGGTGGGATGCGAGTCTCCTCGCATGCGCCGCACCGGTTTTCTTCGCGAATGCGATCGTGGGGCAAAACGGCTTTCTCAGCGCGAGCCTGATCGGTGCGGTCCTGCTGTTCCTGAAGCACCGACCGATATTGAGCGGCGTGTTCCTGGGATTGCTGACCTACAAACCGCAGCTGGGGGTGCTGTTTCCGCTTGCGCTGCTCCTCGATCGCAATTGGCGCGCGCTCGCGTCGGCAGCTGTCACGTCCGCGATCCTGATCGCGGTTTCGTGGTTCGCATTCGGAACGCAAACCTTTCTCGCCTTTCTCCGTTTCCTGCCCGCGACCTCGCAAGCGATTTTGACCGAGCGGGGCGAGGACTGGAACAAGATGCAAAGCGTCTACGCGCTCGCGCGGACGCTCGGCGCGGGAGATGTCACGGCGTGGATCGCACAGGGCGCCACGATTGCACTGTGTGTTGCGCTCCTGGTCCGGATCTGGCGCGGCGAGGCTCCGTTCGCGATCAAGGCCGCATTCCTCGCAGCGGCCGCGATGCTGATCACGCCCTATCTGCACATGTACGACTTTGCCATTCTCGCCGTGCCGCTCGCATTTCTGTTCCGGGAGCGCCCATTCGACCGGCTCGAATGGGCCGGAACGATTGCGGCGAATCTCCTATTCATCGCCTTCGCAATCTTCCCCCTGCCGGTCGGGCCTGTGATCGTCGCGATTGTGCTGGCGCTCATCCTTCGCCGCGCAACACAGGCCGCGCTGCGATACGACAACACGTGCGTGGCTGCGTTGGGCGTCGGCTGATCGATTGACCCGTCAGATCGGCGCGCCGACCGGCTTGCGCTTCGCGCGCCAGATGACGGCGTCCGTGATGAAATGGTTGAAGTTCAGGGTCTGGGTCGCAATGAGCGCAATCACGATGCCGCTGGGGCCCCAAAGCACCGAACCGCCGATCGGAACGTAGATCGCGAACGCTGCAACCAGACACGCTCCGAAATAAAGCGGCGCGCGGTTGCCGCGCGTCAGCGACCAGAACCAACCCTCGCTCCCGGCCGCGACGTTCTCGTTGAACATCCACACCAGCATCAGATATTGACCGGTATGCCAGATATTGGTGACGACCCAGCCGCCCGAAATGTCGTCCATCAGAATGTAGCCGACGATGAAGATCAGATAATGGCTGGCCGAGAACAGCGTGTAGGTCAGCGAAAGTTCACCGTCGATCGCCTCACGCACGCGGCAGAATGCCCACCACGCCAATCCCGTGCATGCCAAAGCGCCCACGCCATTGGCAAGCGCGATCGGCACGTGCGGCACGACGATAGGAAGGTTCGGATATAGAAAATGCGTGGGCGCCGTGGTCAGCCGGTGCAGCAGACCCCAAAGCGGCACGAGCGCGAACAGCGCTTCGGCGAAAACAGGATTTTCCCGCACCGCGCCGCCGGCCTTGCGGCGATAGAGCTGCGCCACGCCCCAACTCTGGCGCATCGTATGGTACCACTGCCAATAGAAATAGATCGTGGCGACGAGGGCGACGCCGATCCCGATCGCAAGCGAAGCGGTCACGGCGAGCACGACAACAGGCAGACCGAACACCAGGAAGCGATGCTTCTTCAGGCTTGCGCGGTCCGGCGCGATGCGTGCGAATGTCGACATCAGATGCGGCATCCCCAGCACCCAATTGTCCGCGATCAAAATCAGCCCAAGCGATGCGGGCGCGATCGCGACGACCGCACCGGCGCACAGCGCAAGCGCGGTCAGTCCAAAGATCAATGCACAGTCGAATTCGCGTCCCCGCAGCCACACGGGCGCGGCGGACCCCACGCGATCGGAAATAAACGCCATCACGGACCCAAAGCCTGTTTGGCGGCGACTATGGAGCCGCCGTCCTAAAGGTTTTGTTAATGTGCGGCTTGTGGCTTCGCCGCACAGTTCCCGGTCTGAGGAAATCGGCTGCGCAGCACGCGGTAGAGTTCAACTTTGCCGGATGACACGTTCGACGGCATCGGTTCCAGCCACGCAATCTTCTGCCCGGTGGCGAGCAGGCTGAGCAAACCTTTCCCACCGTCATGCGCGCGACAGCCGATGCGCCCCATCACCGCATTTCCACTTCCACTAGCGCGGAAAATATTGCGGCATCGTCCTGAAGAATTGCGGGACGGCGATGCCTTCGGAAAGCGCACGCTTCACGACAACCGCGGCCAAAGCCAGGCTCGCAAAGAGAGCGCTCGGAATGGGCACCCAGAGAAATGCGAACACGCAAGGCGCCGTCGCGGCCAGGAGCCAAAACTCGGTGCGATCGAAACTGCGATGCTTGAACAGGAACGCGCAAGCGATCGCAAGAACCGGAAGATCGTAGACAAACACATATGGCGTGACGAGCGGGATCGCGCACGCAAGCGCCGCCGCCTTGAGGGCGAACGGCGCATTGCCGCGCCAATATGCGACCAGCGCCGCCGCTGTCGACGCGCTGAACAGTGCCTGCGCAACCCACGCGATATTGCTCGAAGCGCCCACGGAGCGCAGCAGGCCATAGACGCTCTGCAGCTTGTTCCACCCTATGCCCGACAGGACGAGATGGCTCTGCGCGGTGCCGGAGAGCGCATGGAAAAACGCGGCCCATGTTTCAAATCCGAACACCGATCCTGCAAGGACATTCAGGAAAAGCGCGCTTGCGCCGGCCCAGGCAAATGTCCGCCAATATCCCGCAAACGCCAGCACGAGCGGAAATAGAATACCGAATTGCGGCTTGTAGCTGAGAAGGCCCAGGAAGATGCCCGCAAGCGCCGGACGTTTTTCGAGGAACAGCAGGGCCGCGCCGACAAGAGCTGCGGTCAAAAAGCCGTTCTGACCGGGTATGAGCGCCATGAGAGCCCAGGGCGCAGCGCAGGCCGCAAGAAATGCAAGCGACCGCCCGGCGATCGCGGCAGTAACGGACGCATACGCTGCAAGCGTCGTCGTAACCCAGATCAAGAACGCTGCCGTATAAGGCAGGCTTGCCAGCATCGCCGCAACGAACAGAAACACGGGCGGATACGACCATCCGAGCGTACGCGCGAACGGATGACCGATCGTTGCAATCTCGGCTGCGTGCTCCCGATGAAAATCGTAGGCCGCGGCCGGCGTGCCGTTGAGCGCCTGGCGGCCGGCCGTCCAGAATGCCGCGAAGTCCGTCACGACCGGATGGCCGTGCGGATCCAAAATCCAGATATGCGACATGAAGGTGACCGCGAAGAGGCCCGCGTAGCCGAGTGAAAGCCCCAGCGTCGCGGCGAGGATGAGCTTGTCGGGTTCGACCCGACGCAGGATCGGCAGTGCGAGCATCGCGCGAATTCTTAGTTGCTCTTCCTTGACGCGCTGTAAACAGTCCGCGCTGCGAGAATCCCTTTCGCACCGACGCAGACATGCGAGACGAACCGTCAAGATTTGCCGCAGTCACCCGGCGCTGAGCGAATATATCCGGATGGATCGACACCTGTTCAAAGATGGTAAACAGTCTCTGAACATAGTCGCCGTCGAAGCGGTCAAGTGTACAACTTCGCCGTGCCGGCGACCACGGAGCTTAAACATTCCTTTACAACGCCGCGTTTAGATTTGTCCGCAGCATCTTGCAAACGGAATTGCCCATGCGCCGCGCTGTGACCTTAGCCGTATTCGCCGCGATTTCGTCGATCGCCGGTCTTGCACCTGCCATCGCCGGCACATTCTCGGTGCCGATGGACGAAGTGCGGATTGTGACGTTCAAGAAGCCCGTTTCGTCCGTCTATATCGGCAATCCGATTTACGCGGACGCGACGCTCATCGATTCCAAGCACGCGTTTCTGCTGGGCAAAACCATGGGCGCAACGAATATCATTGCGATGGGCGCGGACGGTAAAGTCATTTCCAACGATCAAATCACGGTCTTCGGCCGTCGCGTCGGGATGGTGACTCTGAACCGCGGGGCAACTCAGTACAATTTCACCTGCACATCCCTGCACTGCGAAACACAACCGGTGCCGGGCGACGACCCGACTTACTTCGGAACCACGCACAGCTCGCAATCGACGCACGAGAGCATGGCCACTGCGGCAGCCGCCATCGGCGCTGCTTCCAACTCGCCCACCCAATAGCTGCGCCGAACGACTTGGCGGTACGTGGACAGGCGCGGCCGCTGTCGAGGGTTTGCGTCTAATTTCTAACCCGCATCAGACCTTCTTGCGCGACCGAAGCGACGAGACGTCCGTCGTCCGCATAGATAAGCCCGCGATTGAAGCCGCGCGCGCCCGACGCGCTGGGACTATCCTGCACATAGAGCAGCCACTGATCGGCGCGAAACGGGCGGTGGAACCACATCGCATGGTCGATGCTTGCCATCTGAACCTTGTTCGAAAACCAGCCGATACCGTGCGGCAACAGCGACGTATCGAGCAACGTCATGTCGGAGGCGTAAGCAAGCACGCATTGATGCAGGGCGACGTCGTCGGGCAGCTTCCCCGTCGCGCGCACCCACACGGCCTGGTGCGGCGGACGCTTCTCGCCGCCGAATATGTCGACCCTGTCGACGGGCCGGAGTTCGATCGGGCGCCGGCGCGTGAAATGATCGCGATATTCGATCGGAATCTTGTCGACGATCTGGCGCCGGAAATCGTCTTCGCTCGGCAGCGTTTCGGGCCGCGGCACGGACGGCGCGTCGATCTGATGCTCGAGCCCGGGTTCATCAATCTGAAAAGAAACTGACATGTGAAAGATAGGGCGGCCATGCTGAATAGCCACCACGCGACGCGAGCTGAAACTCTGGCCGTCGCGGCTGCGATCCACTTCGTACAGAATGGGAACTTTCGGATCGCCGGGCAACAGGAAATAGGCGTGCAGCGAATGACAAAACCGGCCTTCGACGGTGCGGTGGGCCGCAACAAGCGCCTGTCCCAGCACCTGTCCGCCGAAAACGCGCTGCGAACGGTCCTTCGGGCTGGTTCCGAGGAAAATGTTGACTTCGATCGGCTGGAGATCGAGCAGCTGGATCAGTTGCTCGACGGGCGATCGTTCATCTTGCGGTTCGACATCGGCCATAGGCTTCCAATAGTCGAGGCTTGGCATATTTCGCAAGCGGGTTCCGGCCGGTTCCCTTCCGGCAAAGCCTTTGCTTGGACACAAACACGGCCTAGATAGACGCATCCCGGCAACCCTTATTCGGACGAGCCCCCAAGCCCGATGCCCCATACGCTCCTGGAACGCGCCGCGCACACCAAGCCCGCGACAACAAAAAGGGGTGCGCTGGAACGCCTCTTCACATTGATGTTCAAGGGCTTCGTCTACAACCAGATCTGGGAAGACCCCGATGTCGATCTTGAAGCACTCGCCCTCAAGCCGCATCACCGGCTGATCACGATCGCGTCGGCGGGCTGCAACATCCTCAATTATCTCGCTGCCGATCCGAAGCAGATCATCGCCGTCGATCTCAATCCCAACCATGTCGCGCTGACGCGCCTCAAATTGGCGGCGCTCACTTATCTTCCGACGCACGAAGATTTCTTCCGCTTCTTCGGCACGGCCAACGACAAGGCCAACGGCGCCGCGTTCGACGAATATCTGCGCCCGAAACTCGATCCCGAAACGCGGAAATATTGGCAGAAGCACATTCCGTTGCACGGCCGGCGCATCAACATGTTTTCGCGCAACCTCTATCGCTACAGCCTCTTGGGCCGCTTCATCGGAATCCTGCATACGGTGGCGCGCCTGCACGGCAAGAAGCTCGACCGGATCGTGAACGCACGCACGCCGGCCGAGCAACGCGTCTTGTTCGACCGGACAATCGCGCCCCTGTTCGATTACAAATCGATCCAGTTCCTGTCCCGCTCGCCCGTGTCGCTTTACGCGCTCGGCATTCCGCCCGCGCAGTATGACGAACTGGTGGCGGCCTCCCACGGCAATCCGGCCGCCATCCTGCGCCAGAGAGTCGAGCGGCTCGCCTGCGACTTCCCCATGAGCGGCAATTATTTCGCCTGGCAGGCTTTTGCCCGCACCTACGATGTCGAACATCGCGAAGCGGTGCCGGCTTATCTGCGCGAGGACGTCTACAATATCATCCGTACACGGACCGATAGGGTTGAGGTCCATCACGCCTCGCTCACCGACTTCCTCAAATCGCAGCCGCCCCAATCGCTGCATCGCTACGTTCTCCTGGACGCACAGGACTGGATGACGCCGGACGTGCTGGCAGCGCTCTGGCGTGAAATCGACCGCACGGCGGATACGAGGGACGCACGCGTCATCTTCCGGACGGCCGGTCCGGATTCGCCTTTGCCGCGGAAACTGGCGCCCGATCTCTTGGCCCCGTGGCAATATCTCGAGGCGGAAAGCCGGACCTTCCATTCCCACGACAGGTCTTCGATTTACGGCGGCTTCCACGTCTATTGCCGCCGCCTGCTATCCTGAGCCTCGATGTCGCGCGAACTGCCGGCGAAAGATCATGCTGCGCTGATGGATCTGGTCTATCGGCGGCAACGCTATGTCTATGATTTAACTAGAAAATATTATCTTTTCGGGCGCGACAGGTTGATCCGCGAACTCGCTTTGAAGCCCGGCGAGCGGCTGGTTGAAGTCGGATGTGGCACAGCCCGCAATCTGGTGCGAATCGCGCGGCTCTATCCCGACGCCGAACTGTTCGGCCTCGATGCCTCCCAGGAAATGCTCAAAAGCGCTGCCGAATCCCTGGCGCGCGCCGGCCTGAGCGATCGCGTCCGCCTGGTTCACGGCTATGCGGAAAACCTCAGTCCCGCGCTGTTTGGCGAAGAACGCCCCTTCGACAGAGCGGCTTTCTCCTACAGTCTCTCGATGATCCCGGACTGGCGCCGCGCGCTGGTCGCGGCCGGCAGCGCTTTATCAAAAACCGGCAGCATCCATGTGGTCGATTTCGGGGATTTAACGGGTTTGGGGAGAGTCGGCGCATCGTGCCTGCGCGGATGGCTGTCCCTTTTCCACGTGGAGCCGAGGGTTGAGATCCTTCATGGCGTCGAACGCCAAACGGCAGGAAATTCGGCTGATGGCGCAGCGCTTTGGGTCTCGCCGGCGCGCTACGCCTTTCTTTGGAAGTGTTCCAAAGTTGAGGCGGAAGCCTTTGCGTTAACAGATGTTGCAGACCGGTAACAGGCTGCAGGGAATCCAGATGCTGCACGGTTTGTGTACGACCCGGCAATAGACAATTCAGGCCCGTATCCTTCACAATAGCCGTACAGAGGTTTGGTATCCCGGACGTCTTGGTGGGGGGGTCCCTGCCCGTCGGTACTTCAAACGAGGGTAAAGATGAAAATTAGGATGATCGCCCTTGCGGGCGTAGCGGCGCTGGCCTTGTCGGGCCCCGCGTCGGCAAGTGATGCGACTGGTTGGTATCTTGGTATTGCAGCCGGCCCGGATTGGGCTGGCGACATGCACGTCAAGGAATTGACCCCGACGCCGGAAAAGTACCAATTCCAGACCGAGAATGCGGCGCTGGTTGCGGGCACATTCGGCTACAAATTCCACAACCACGTTCGCTTCGAAGGCGAGATCGCGTGGGACGACCACAACGTCAATACGCTGGCAGTCGGCAATTACAATTTTTCCGGTCACACCGAGACTTTGTCGGCGATGGCCAACCTGTTCTACGACTACGCGCTGTCGGATAAGTGGACGTTCTCGTTCGGCGCCGGCGCAGGCATCGGCAGAAACGAAACCGATATCCACAACGCTCCGCCGCCCGCATTCGATCTCGTCGACGGTACCCGTCAGGGTTTCATGTGGCAGGGCGACGTAGGTCTTGCCTACTCGTTGATGCACAATCTCGATATCACGCTGGATTGGCGTTATCGCTCGTTGTCGCTCAACAAAGATTATCCGACGGACGTGAACGGCGGTTGCCGGATCGCGTTCTGCCCGGCGGCCATGCGCGTGATCGACACGCGCGATCAGGCCGTGCTGGTCGGTTTGCGTTGGTATCTGGAATCGGCTCCGCCGCCGCCTCCCCCGCCACCGCCGCCTCCTCCGCCCCCGCCGCCGCCTCCCCCGCCGCCGCCGGTCAAGACCTTCATCGTCTTCTTCGACTTCAACAAATCGAACCTGACAGCTGAAGCTCTCTCGGTCGTGCAGGAAGCTGTGAAGGTCGCCAAGGCGAACGGCTTCGTGAAGGTGGAAGTCACTGGCCACACCGACACGGTCGGTTCGGACAGCTACAACCAGGGCCTCTCTGTCCGTCGCGCAGAATCCGTCAAGGATGAAATGACGCGCGAAGGCATGGACGGCTCCACGATCTCCATCGAAGGCAAGAGCTTCCACGACCCGCTCGTGCCGACCGGACCCGGTGTCCGCGAGCCGCAGAACCGGCGCGCCGTCATCGATCTGGGTGGCTGATCCAGGTTCTCAGAAACGTCGGAAAAGGGCGGACCTCGGTCCGCCCTTTTTCTTTGGCGATGAGACGCCGGCCCGCAAGGCAAACAATCCCGCCCCATCCGGCTTTTGGCCGGACTGGCGAAATTCTCAATCCCAACGCGGAATTTCAGTTACCGGGCGGAGTTGATGCGGGCGGAGGCGCCGGATTGTCCGGGAACGTCAGCGGCGGAGCGCCCTGCACGGGAACGTTGGGGAACACCCTGCCGCTGTTGTCGGGTTGAGCCGGTCCGCCGGGATACGTCAAATTTGCCAGCCGCAACGGATTCGGCTTCGGGACCACATTTGGCGCAACCTTGGCGCCGACAAGACCCACCGCGACCTTGATCTCGCAGGAATCGACCGGGCTCGGATCGTTCACAGGAATGCCGGAGACGAAATTTGCCAGCGTCGGCTTTTGCGGACCCAGTGCGGCCGCAAAAACCTGGCTCGCCTCGCGGCAATAGTCCGGATTGTGCTGGATGCTGCGCATGGACGAGTTGTTGGCGAGACGCGTTTTGAACGCGTGGTATTCGGCTTCGCCACGGCTCGGGCCCAAAAGACGCTTGAACATCCTCTCAAGGATCGCGTCGGACGCCCGCAATTCGGAACTGTAGCCGGTCTGAAATGCGTTGAAGTTCGCGATCTCGTTGCAAGTCAGCGCAGCCACCATGAGCTCCTGCTGTATCGCGGCCGCCTGGATGGCCGTGACTTCTACCGGCTTCGCACATTTCGAAGGCGGCATTGCCAGCGCTCCGCCTGCCACCATTACCGCCGAAAGCGCAACTGCGCCGACCCCGAGGTTACGTCCCATGGCCACCTTCTCACTGTTTGGCTGCAACCCCCACCCTAGCAAAGAGGTTCGAAAGGCGCGAATCTCGGACCGCTATATCGTTAAGGCAAAGACAATGACCACGAGTTCGCCCCCAAGTTTCCCGGCCGACCTGCCAGGCCCCGCCGCCGTCGATCTGACGGGCGAAAAGGTCCACTGGGACCTCAAGGACTCGATGTCCTATGGCGACTATCTGCACCTCCCGGAACTTTTGGCCTGTCAGCAGCCGCTCAGCGGTCAGCACGACGAGACCCTGTTCATCGTCATCCATCAGGCATCGGAACTCTGGATCAAGCTGTGCCTGCACGAGATCGCCGGCGCCATCCGTCAGATCCGCGCCGACGAGTTGGGGCCCGCCTTCAAGATGATGTCGCGGGTGGCGCGTGTGCAGGTCAATTTGATCCAGTCCTGGGAAATCCTCTCGACCATGACGCCGTTCGATTATTCGAGCTTCCGCTCGGCGTTGGGAAAATCTTCCGGCTTTCAATCCTTCCAATACCGCATGCTGGAATTTCGACTGGGCAACAAGAACCGCCAAATGGCCCAAGTCTATGAATCGCGCAACGACATCGCGTCAGCGGTGCAAGCAGCACTGACCGCGCCCAGCATCTACGACGAAGCATTGGCGCTGCTGGCCCGCCGCGGTTTGCCGGTGCCGTCCGAAAAGCTCGAACGCGATTTCGCAGAGCCCTACACGGCCGACCCGCAGGTGATGGAAGCGTGGCGGCAGGTCTATCGCGACGCCGAAAAGCACTGGGATCTCTACGAGCTCGCCGAGAAGCTGGTCGATCTCGAATACCGCTTCCAGCTCTGGCGCTACACCCACATGAAAACCGTCGAACGGATCATCGGCTCCAAACCCGGAACGGGCGGCACATCCGGCGTCAATTATCTCAAGAAGGCGCTCGATCTGCGCTTCTATCCCGAACTCTGGGACGTACGAACGGAAATCTGATTCGATTGCGGGCGACACGGCACACGGGTTAAGGCGTAGGCCTGAACGGGAGACTGGCTTGGGCGCATTGTCGCATATTCGCGTGTTGGATTTGAGCCGGGTGCTTGCGGGTCCCTGGGCGACGCAGATTCTGGGCGACCTCGGCGCCGAGATCGTCAAGATCGAAAAGCCGGGCGAAGGCGACGAAACGCGCGCGTTCGGGCCGCCCTTTTTGCAAACGCAGGACGGCGCGCGCGGCGACGCGACTTACTTCCTATCCGCCAATCGCAACAAACAATCCGTGACGATCGATTTTTCGAAACCGGAAGGCGCCGCACTTATCCGGCGTCTCGCACGCCGCTCGCACATCGTGGTGGAAAATTTCAAGACGGGCACGCTTGCGCGCTATGGCCTCGATTACGCAACGCTCGCCGCCGACAACCCGGCACTCGTCTATTGTTCGCTGACGGGCTTCGGCCATGACGGTCCGTATAAGGACAAGGCCGGCTACGACTATCTGATCCAGGGCATGGGCGGCCTGATGAGCATCACGGGGCAGCCCGACGGCGCGCCCGGCGCCGAACCGATGAAAGTGGGTGTCGCGGTTTCGGACCTGTTCACAAGCCTCTATTCGGCCATCGCGATTCTCGCGGCCCTGATTCACCAGGGACAAACGGGCGAAGGCCAGGCGATCGACATGGCGCTGTTCGATTGCCAGGCCGCCGCGCTCGCCAACCAGGCCACGAATTATCTGGTGGGCGGCACGGCGCCGACCCGGCTCGGCAACGCGCATCCCAATATCGTGCCCTATCAGGTTTTTCCGACAGCCGATGGACACCTGATTCTGGCCATCGCCAACGATCGCCAGTTCGCCCGCTTTTGCAGCGCGGCGAAACTCGACCATCTGGCGGCCGATCCGCGCTTCGTCACCAATGCGAGCAGGGTCGACAATCGCGAGGCAATCATTGACCTGCTGAAACCGGTTCTCGCCGCACGCGCGACCGCCGACTGGATCGCGCTGCTCGAAGCGGCCAACGTGCCTTGCGGCCCGATCAACACAGTCGGCCAGGTGTTCGCCGATCCGCAGGCCATCGCGCGCGGGCTGACGGTTTCGATGGCGCACGCCGCGGCAGGTCCCGTCGATCTGGTGGCAAGCCCGGTCCGGCTTACCAAAACACCGCCGGAATACCGGTCCGCACCGCCTCTTCTGGGCCAACACACGGACGACGTGCTTAACGGCGCGCTCGGGCTTTCACCGGAGGAGATAAAAAAGCTGCGGTCGGACGGCGTCGTCTGATACTTCGCAACTAAGCCTTAGCAAAATGCGTTGAACCTGTAGGCAAGCAGGTTTGGCAATGCGTACGGGTTTATCGGTTCTCTTCCTTCTCACGGCGATGACCGCGACGGCCGCCGCGCGTCCAACGTTGCCGACGCCAAGCCCTGTCCCTGTGCAGCGCGATTTCGTCAATGAAAGCGGTTCGACTCGTATCGCCTTGCCGTCCGCGGATTCCTTTCTTTACCGGCACGCGCGCCGGGAAGACACCGAAGGCCTGACGCTCGACGGCGCATATGTGTCTGCCCCCCCGAAGGGCACGTCCGGCCCGTCGATCAATATCGGTTCGTTCCATGCCGAAATCGGCGGGACCGGAACGCACGCCCATCTCGCCCATTACACACTGCAGGGCGTCCAGGTAATGGGCGGCTCGGTTTCCGGCAGCATCGACGGAAAGTCCGCCCGGATTGCCATCGACTGGTAGAATTCGCCTTTTTTCCGCCGCCTCTTTCCGCTCAGGTCCGCTTGCAGTATTGCTGCGCGCCCGCGAAGCACGCGGGCTCCAGAGGATCGATCGATGTCATACAAAGTCGCCGTGGTCGGCGCGACCGGCAATGTGGGTCGCGAAATGCTGACGGTTCTGTCCGAACGCCTGTTTCCGGCGAGCGAAGTGGTGGCGCTGGCTTCCTCCAGTTCGGTCGGAACGGAGATATCTTTCGGCGACGCCATTCTCAAAGTCAGAGCGCTCGACCATTACGACTTCAAGGGCACCGACATCGTGCTGATGTCTGCGGGCTCGCCGGTGTCGAAGGAATGGGCGCCCAAGATCGCCGAGCAGGGCGCCATCGTGATCGACAATTCTTCCTTCTGGCGCATGGACCGCGAGGTACCCCTCGTTGTGCCGGAAGTGAATGCGGCCGTGCTTGAGACCGACATCAAGAAAGGCATCATCGCGAACCCCAATTGCTCGACGGTCCAGCTCGTGGTCGCGCTCAAGCCCCTGCACGACGCGGCCGGCATCAAGCGCGTGGTCGTGTCGACCTATCAGTCGGTGTCCGGCGCGGGCCGGGAATCGATGGACGAATTGTTCCGCCAGACGCGTGCGGTTCTCGTCGCCGATCCGATCGAGACGAAACTGTTCACCAAGCAGATCGCCTACAACGTCATTCCGCATATCGACGTCTTCCTCGATTCCGGCCTCACCAAGGAAGAATGGAAAATGATGGTCGAGACGCAGAAGATTCTCGATCCCGACATCCAGCTCACCGCCACCTGCGTGCGCGTGCCCGTGTTCATCGGCCATGCCGAAGCGGTCAACATCGAATTCGAAAATCCCATCACGGCCGATCGCGCGCGCGGATTGCTGCGCGCAGCCCCCGGCGTGCTCGTCGTCGACAAGCGCGAGGATGGCGGCTACGTCACGCCCATCGAAGCGGCCGGCGAAGATGCGACGTTCGTCTCGCGCATCCGCAAGGATCCGACCGTGGAAAACGGTCTTTCGCTGTGGATCGTGGCCGACAATCTGCGAAAGGGCGCGGCCCTCAATGCGGTGCAGATCGCCGAATGCCTGATCAACCGCAAACTGCTGAAGAAGGCTGCGTGAGCGGCGCGATGACCCAGTCCGAGTTCGAAGCGCTTGTGGCCCGGTTTGGCACGGCCGCGACAAAGGGTGACGGCAAGGCGCTCGCCGCCTGCTTCACGGAAGACGGCGTCTATCACGATTACATTTACGGCCCGCACCGGGGCCGCGCGTCGATTGCGGACATGCTCGAGAATCTGTTTCACCGCGATGCGGCCGACTACGACTGGCGGTTCTTCGATCCCATCACGAACGGGCGCATCGGTTACGCACGCTCGCTCTCGCGTTTTGTGTCGACCATTCCCACCTTCAAGGGACGCCGCGTGGTGATCGACGGCACGAGCCGTTTTATCCTCAAGGACGGCCTCGTCGCCGAATATCATGAGAGTGTGAACGGGGGAGTCGCGATGGCGCAGCTGGGCGTCGAAGGCGCGCGCATGGAAAAAGTGTTCCGTCGCTGGGCGGATCGTTTTCTTGCGGGACCGGAAGCCGCAGATTACGCGAAGGGTTTTCGCGAGTAGCGCTATCGTTTGCGGAACAAATCCGAAATTCGCGATGCCAAGCGGCGCATTTCATCACCCAGTTTCGACGGCCCTGTCGATTTCCGCATGCGCATCGCGCCGAATGTTCCCGCCGCGCCACCCAGAAGAACAAATCCCACCAACCACCACCGATGAACCGACGCATAGTGGCGCCAGTGATGGTAGATCTGCGACCGTTCCATTGCGATTGCGCGCGTAAAATCCGGATCGGGACATTTGCGTCCGAATGTTTTTGCCCATGCAACGCGGGCGCCATTTTTCACATAGCGCAGATAAAGCGCCTTGACGCGCGCGCTTTCATCCGGCGTCCGCATCATCCAGCCTGTCGCCCTGCACAACACGGCCGCGAAAGCCTGGGAGCGCGCAGGCAGCAGATCGGCCGCGCGGCCCGCTTCGTCGACTGCGATATAGCGATAGTGATAGCGGGTATTGGGCTGGGCGATGCTTGCGTCGGCACGCGCGCGTTCCGCCGGCGTCACATAGGCGCCTTTGGGAGCGTCTTGCCCAATGCAGCAATTATAGCTTCCGCCGACATTATAATAATCGGGCCCGGTTTCGGTGCCCAGAATATCCATGCCGGACACACGCGCGATCGTCGCCGCCGTGAAGGACGCCTGGGCGCGATCGACGCGGCCCCAATCGGATGTCGAATCGTGCAGCGCTGCCGCATAGGCCTGCGCCGCGGCCCGCACTTTCGGATCGCTGAAATAGGCGAACGCCTCAGCGCTGCGCCCTTCGCGCATCAGCCGGCGCGCGAGCAGATTGCGCAATTGCGCAGCGGGATCTGCAGGCGGCGCGCCGTATTGCGGAGGCGTCGCGGACTCCTTCGCAGCTGGAACCTTCGCAACGATGAAACTCTTCAGTTCGTCGACGGTCAGCACGCGCTCGGCGAGATAGGCGACATCGCCCCAATAGGTCGCGGCGACCGGATAGAGCTTGTCGAGTGCATCGACATATTCGCCCCGCGCCAGCGCCACGACGCCTGTCTCGCCGACGACGAGGTTCGCATTATCGGAGTCCAGCCCGCGGGCATCGTGCGCTTCCGGGAATCCTCTTGAGGCAGCGGCATAGTGGGCCGCGGCAGCCGCGAGATCGCCTTTCTGCAGTGCGATTTTCGCCTTCACCCATTCCGCGAGGGGGCTCGATGACTCGGCAGCGAGTTGCGCCGCGAGCTCATAGCGCCCGACGCGGTAGCTGAGCGCGGCGAGCCTGTCGGCATCCGCGGGATTCCGGCCTCCGAATTTCACGATTGATCCGAGAAGCGTGGGTAACAGCGGATTGAGCCTGATACCGGGTTCGCGCGTGCCGGCGTCCCGAGGCCCCTGATCCTGCGCGGAATCGTCATAAATTCGCGCCAGCGCATAGACGACGAGCAAACGCTGCACCTGTGGAACCGGAACGACGGCATCCATGCGATCGGACGCGGCCAGCACGTCCTGCGCGATCATCCGCAGCGATTGCACGCCGCTGTCCGAGCCGCGGGCGGCTTGCTCGGCATAGAGTGCAGTCGCCGCCGCCATTTCTTCCCGATAGAGCTTCGTGTTTTGCGGCAGCAATACGTCGTGATCGAAAGTGGGACCACCGGGTCGCGCCGGTGACGCATCGGCCGGCGGCGTCGGCAGCACCGTCATGGGCGGGGTGTCGATCAACAGCCAGTTCGCATGGTCGTAATGCAGCTTCGCCTCTTCGCCGAAACTCGCGACCGCAAGCCCCAGCGGATCCGGCGCGCCTTGCAGAACGAGCTTCCGGGTCAAGGCGAATTTCGCCGAGGCGCTCGCCGTGTCACCGGATGCCGCCGCAATGCGTCCCAGCATATAGGCCGCCCAGACGACACGCGGCGCGCGCTGTGCCGCCAAAAGCGACAGGATCGCGTTGAAGCGCGCGGCGGCTGCCACCGGATTCTCCTTGTGAAAATCGATGATACCGGCCGCATAGAGTCGCGCTGCGGGTGGGAGCGATACGTTATCGCTGAAAGACTGATCGCCAGTGGCATCGCCGCGCGACGCGGTGAGCACCGCAACCTGTTGCGCCGACAAACCCGCCTCTTCCACCTTGTCGAACTCAGCCGCCCGGTCCGCATCCGTCTCGTAGTACGACGGTTCGGCGGGTTTCAGGTGGTCGGCCGCCGGCGGAGCGAGCTGCGCCGCCTCATAAGCGAAGCTGTTCTTGGGCGTGGATTTGAGCGTCGCGGTGCGATCGTCGAGAAGCTGCCAGGAGAAAAATGGACCGCATGCGATCGACACCGACGCGCCGGCAATGAGCAACACGCCCGCTATAAAAAGCTTACGGCCGAACATTGATATTCCCCCAGGCGCAACGCATCCAACCGATCGTTTGCTCACGATGTGCATGAAGCAAGGCCGTTTGAAGGCGACGCAGAAAAATATTTCGAGCACTGTTGTCGAGCGCATAACCGTTGACGCCGTCGGCGAGCGTGCATCCTTGCGGCAGGCCGATCCTGCGCGGTAGTTCCGCGTCGATGCGTCCGCGGTTCACAAGCACGATGTCCGACAGGCCGGAGGTTGCGCCCGGACGCGCAATGACAACGACATCGGTGTGCAGGTCTTGGCCGCGCATCACAGCGCGCCATGTCTCCGGGCTCCAGGCGAGGGCGTCGTCGCCGGTCGGCAAGCGAAACCATACGATGCCGGCGAAATGCGCCGGTGGATCGCGCGCCAGACCGTCCAGCAGTCGCTCGACCTCGGCGGGCATGGCCATCAGCCCTGTGGTGCGGCCGCCGCCGGCCAGTCGCGGCTCTTCGCTTTCGATGGCGAGAATTCTACCGTCATCGGCCTGGACGATTCGTGCGCCATAATCGGGAAGCGCGACGCGGAACGGTTTCGTTGTCCGCGCACCGAATTCATCGATCCAATTGCGCGCCAAAGCCGGATCGAACAGTCCGCTGGTGGGCGTGCGCACCGCATGAACCTGAAGGACGACTTCGTCAGCGGCGGCGATCACGGAATCGAGTTCGTATGACGACAGCCAGGCGGGCAGAGCCGTGATCGAAAGATGTCGGGGAATATCCGGGATCGCACGAAGACGCGCGAGGAATTGGGCGTAGAAGGCGAGGCGCGCCGTGCCGCAGTCATAGTCGATCTCGATGCCGGCCGGCGGTACGGCAAGCTTGCGCCAATCCACGGCAAGCGTGCCGATCTTCGCGAGCAACGTGTCCTCGTCCCAGTTCGCCAGCGAACCGTCGATCCGAATGACGGCGATGACCGGCCGATGCGTGGCGGAAAGAGTTGCCCAGTTCACGGCGACGGATCGCAAATTTCCCCTGGCATCTGTCTCGGCGGCCAGCACACGCCATCCGGTCACCAGATCGGCGGAATTCCCGAGCGCCGACAAAACCGCCGGTGTCCAGACCCGCTGCCAAACATAGGCATCCTGGGCGATTGCCGGTGGCGGCGCGCCGGACGACCGCGCCAGGCCGAGCGAAGCGAGCAGCAATACAAAAAGGATTCGCGGCATGCGCGCAGTATGCACCGGGCCTGTCAATCCGCCAGATTACGCAGTCACGCCAATCGCTCGAGACAAACCGAGGACAATGGCGGATTGACCAGCGCGTCCTGCTCCGCCGGCAGACGCATCTCCTTCGAACCGGCGCTTGCCGAGAGAATGTGGAATACGCTTGCGGTTGCGCGCGCGAGTGCGTCGGGCAATGCGTGACCGGATAGTCTTGCGGCAAGGAACAAGGCCGCGAACAGATCGCCCGCGCCGTGCGGCGCCGATTCCAGCCGCGGCGTCGTGGCGAGCCAGGCGTCTCCGCCTTCGACCGCCAGTGCGCCGATGCGATCGGTTGCAGGCACCGAGGTCGCAACGACGATCGGGCGGGCCAGGCGCTTCGCAGCGGCCAGCGCATCTATTGGATTCCCGATTGCGCTATTCGACAGGCTGGAAAGCTCATAAATGTTCGGCGTGACGATATCGGCCAACGGCAGCAGCTTTTGCGCCATCGCATCCGCCACTCCGGGCTTTGCATAGGTGCGGCCGGAATCGCCGAAGACGGGATCGAGGCAGTAGAGCACTCTCGGATTGACCGCTTTCACGCGGCGCACCACATCGGCAACCACCTCCGCCTGATCGGCGTGGCCGAGATAACCGGACAGCACGGCATCGCATCGGCCGAGCCAGCCATTGCCGTCGAGGCCGTCGATCAGGCGGCGCATCAGATCGGGGTTCGTCGCCTCGCCTTCGACGCGCGCGTAGCCCGCATGGCTGGAGAGCAGAATGGTCGGCACAGTCCATGCCGCATGACCCAGTCGCTCCAGCGCAAACCGCGCTGCGCGATTCCCGACATGGCCGTAAACCACTTCGGACTGGATCGAGAGGATATTCATGACACGCGCCGGCAGGACTTCGCCCGTGTTGCAATGAAGGCCCGCTCGGGATCGCTGAGCGGGCATTCGAGCGCTTTACCAAAGGCGGCATGTGCCGCCTCGTGCCTGCCCAGTTTGAACAGCAGATCGCCGCGCGTGGCATGAAACAGCGCGTAATCGTCCATGCGCCGGTCGCCCGACAAGCGATCGAGTTTCAGAAGCGCGATTTGCGGGCCTTCCGCATAGGCCGTCGCGACAGCCGCATTCAGCCGGACAACAGCCGTCGGCTTCAGTTCCTCAAGCATCGCATAATATTGCGCCAGTTGTTGCCAGTCGGTCGAATCGAAATCCTTCGCGGAGGCATGTACGGCCGCCGCGCCCGCCTCCACATGATAGACCGAGAGTTCGCGGGCGGTCATCGCCTCCTGCAGATGCGCGAAACCGCGGGCGATCAGTTCGCGATCCCACAGGCTGCGATCCTGTTCCGCAAGTCGCAACAATTCGCCGGAATTTCCGATGCGCGCCGATGCGCGCGCATGCTGGAATGAGAGCAACGCTGCGAGCGCATGCGCCTCACCCGTGGCCGTGGCGGGATGGCGCGTGATCAGTTCAGCGAGCCGCAACGCTTCGACACAGAATTCCGCGACGATCAGATCTTCGCCTTCGCCGGCCGTGTAGCCGCCCGTGAACAACAGATAGACCGCCTGCAACAAAGCCGGCAGACGTTGCGCGAGTTCGCCGCCTTCGGGGATTTCGAACGTGAGGCCCAGCTTGCGGATATCCGCTTTCGCACGCACCAGACGTTGCGCGACCGCATCGCTGCTCGTCAGATAAGCACGCGCGATGTCGTTGACGCCGAAGCCGCACACCGTCTTGAGCGTAAGCATCGCTTGCGCGTCTTCGCCCAAAGCGGGGTGGCACGCGACGAACATCAACGCCAGCGTATCGTCGAGATCGGCTTTCGGTTCTTCGGTTATCGGCATGGCATCGAACAGCGCTTCGTCGAAAGGCTGCTCGCGCACCTCGCGCCGCAATCGGTCGAGTGCCTTGTTGCGCGCAACCGCGGCGAGCCACGCCGCAGGCCGTTCCGGCGCGCCGTCGATCGGCCAGCGCGCCAGGGCCGCGGCAAACGTCTCCTGCAGCACATCTTCCACAAGCGGGAGACGCGCCGGCCCGAACAGGCGCGTCAGGCGCGCGGCCAGGCGACCCGCTTCCCGGCGGAACAGACCTTCGACCAATAAATCCGTTCCGCCGTGTTCGCTCATGTCACATCGTGTGAAACTGCCGCACTTCGATGCGCCCGCCATATTTCAGATGCGGGCAACTCTCTGCAATGCGGCAGGCTTCGTCGTAATCCGTGGCGCTGATGGCAAAATAGCCGCCGATAAGTTCTTTCGTCTCGGCATAGGGGCCATCCGTCACCGCGATACGCCCACCTTTTGGCCGCAGGACTTTTCCAGGATCGTTGGCGAGCCGCTCGCCGCCCTTGAGCCGTCCCTCGGCGCGCATGCGGTCGGCCCAGGCCATATATTCCTTCGTGACCGCCATCATTTCTTCCGGCGAGCGGATCGGGCCCGTTCCCAAATCCTGGTGCAAAAACAGCATGAAATCCAGCATGTGAGCCTCCTTGAACGGGGCAGACCATCCTGCCCCATCCTATGACGAACGGGCCCCATGAAAATCGACATTCGCACCGCTTGGCGAATCCCGGCTTCGTGCCTTAAGTCTGGGTCAACCAGCACTCCAGGACGACCATGACCATTCGCCCACGCCGTTCGGTTCTTTATATGCCCGGTTCAAACCCTCGCGCGCTCGAGAAAGCGCGCAGCTTGCCGGCCGATGCCCTGATCCTCGATCTGGAAGATGCGGTGGCGCCGGACGCCAAGGACCTCGCGCGCAGCCAGGTTTGCGAGGCGGTGAAAGCGAAGGGCTTCGGCAAGCGCGAAGTCGCGATCCGGATCAACGGGCTTTCCACCGCCTGGGGTCGGGCCGATCTGGATGCTGCCGTCGCAGCTTCTCCCGACGCGATCCTTGTGCCCAAGGTGTCGGCGGCAGGCGATCTCGACGCCATCGACTCGCGGATCGAGGGCCGGCCGATCGCATTATGGGCGATGATGGAAACGCCGCTGGCGATCCTCAAAGCTGCCGAGATCGCAGGCGCGGGCGGCAAGCTCGCCTGCCTCGTGATGGGCACCAACGACCTGATCAAGGAATTCCACGGCGTCCATACGCCGGATCGCCGGAATCTTTCGGCGGCACTCGGCATCTGCGTTGCCGCCGCGCGGGCCTATGGGCTTGCGATCATCGACGGCGTTTACAACGACATCAACAATGCGGACGGATTTCTCGAGTCGTGCAAACAGGCGCGCGCTTTCGGCTTCGACGGCAAGACAGTGATCCATCCCTCGCAGCTCGAACCTTGCAATGGTGCGTTCGCGCCATCGCCGGACGATGTCGCGGCCGCGCGCAAGATCATCGCCGCCTTCGATCTGCCGGAGAACAAAGGCAAAGGCGCCATCGCGCTGGACGGCCGCATGGTCGAACTTCTCCATGCCGAGATCGCGCGCGATACGGTGGCACTCGCCGATGCCATCGCGGCCCTGAGCGCCGTGTGACGATGAAAACCAACAGCGGCAATTACTTCGAGGATTTCCGGCTCGGCCAGAAACTCGTCCACGCCACACCGCGCACGCTGACGGAAGGCGACGCGGCGCTTTACACCGCACTTTACGGTTCGCGCTTTGCGCTGCAATCCGCCGATACGTTTGCGAAGAGCCTCGGATACAAGCGTGCGCCGCTCGACGACCTGCTCGTCTTCCACACTGTGTTCGGCAAGACCGTGCCCGACATCTCGCTCAATGCGGTGGCCAATCTGGGCTATGCGGAAGGACGATTCCTGAAACCGGTCTATCCCGGCGCGACATTATCTGCCGTGTCCGAAGTGATCGGGCTCAAGGAGAATTCGAATAGACAGACCGGCGTCGTCACTGTGCGCACCGAGGGCTTCGACGAGACGGGAGACAAGGTTCTCTCCTATGTGCGCTGGGTGATGGTGCGCAAGCGCGATCCGAATGCTCCGGTCGCGGAGCCACATGTTCCAAAGCTTGAGACTGCGGTCGATCCCGGCAAGATCTCCGTCGCACCCGGCATCAATTTCGAGTCTTTCGATGTCGGGGCATCCGGCAGTCCGCATCTGTGGGACGATTATGTCGTCGGCGAAAAGATCGACCATGTGGACGGCATCACGGTCGAGGAAGCCGAGCACATGATGGCGACGCGGCTCTACCAGAACACCGCGCGCGTGCATTTCAACCAGTTCGCCGAATCCAAGGGCCGCTTCGGCCGGAGGCTGATCTATGGCGGCCATGTCATCAGCCTTGCCCGCGCGATTTCGTTCAATGGTCTCGGTAATGCCGTTGCGATCTTGGGCATAAATGGCGGACGGCATGTGAACCCGCTGTTCGCCGGCGACACGGTTTTTGCGTGGTCGCAAGTGCTCGACAAACAACACGTCGCAGGACGCAAGGATTGCGGACTGCTGCGGCTTCGATTGGTGGCGACGAAAAACCTTCCCTGCACCGAATTCCCTGACAAAAATGCGGAAGGCCAATATCCCGAGAACGTCGTTCTCGATTTCGATTATTGGGCACTCCTGCCCTGCCGCCTCTGATGCCCGCACTCGATCTCTATCGCGCCCGCGTGAAAAAGGGTGAGCTCAAACTCGATGTCGCGCAGGAAGCCGCGGCGAAGCGGTTGGAATCGCTCGCGGCGGCTCTCAAGTCCTATCGCCCCGGCCGCGGCTGGTTCGGTCCGCGCAAGGCGCCGCGCGGCATCTATCTGTGGGGCGATGTCGGCCGCGGCAAATCCATGCTGATGGACATGTTCTTCGCGGCGGCTCCCGTGAAAGCCAAACGTCGCGTGCATTTCAATGCGTTCATGGTCGAAACGCATGCGCGCATCCATGAGTGGCGTGGGCTCGATGCGCATTCCCGTGCACGACGCCCGGAATATGTGCGCGACGCCGGTGACGACCCCATCGCACCCGTAGCGCACGCCATCGCCAACGAAGCGACGTTGTTCTGCTTCGACGAATTCCAGGTCGCCGACGTGGCGGATGCGCTCATCCTGGGCAGGTTGTTCGAGCAACTTTTTGCCCGCGGCGTGGTGATCGTGGCGACGTCGAACACCGCGCCGCAGCGGCTCTACGAAGGCGGCCTCAACCGGCAACTCTTTCTGCCGTTCATCGCGTTGATCGAGAAACGCCTCGATATCGTGGAATTGAACGGTCCGCTCGATTACCGGCTCCAGCGCATGGAAGGCATGCCGCTTTATATGACGCCGCTGGGTGCGGAAGCCGACGCTGCGATGGACAGCGCCTGGCATCGCCTGACCGATACCGCGCAGGGCGAGCCACGTTCGCTCATGGTGCTGGGGCGTACTTTGCACGTGCCGCAAGCCGCGAACGGCGCGGCACGATTTTCGTTCGGTGATCTGTGTGCGCAGCCTCTGGCCGCCGCCGACTATCTCGCGATCGCGCAAGCGTTTTCGACTTTGTTCATCGACCGCATCCCGTCGATGGGCCCGGACATGCGCGATGCGGCGCGGCGGTTCATCGTGCTGATCGACACGCTTTACGACGAAGGCGTGAAGCTCGTCTGCTCGGCCGCCGCACCTCCCGACAAGCTTTACACCGACGGCGACGGCGCGGACGCGTTCCGGCGTACCGCGTCTCGCCTTGTCGAGATGCAGGGTCGCGACTACCTTAAGCGCGGTCGCGGCAAACGCAGTTCGGCGCCATGAAAAGTCTCTATGAGGTCAGTGCGCTCGTTTTTATCGGCCTGCTGATCTACGGGTTTCGCGTGCCTATTCTCGACCGGCTTCGCCGCTTCGACCAGCGCAACATCGCGCGTCAACGGCAGGAGATGGAAGACCGCCGCGACCGTCTCGCGCATTACAAACACACGCTTCAACTGGCCCAGGAGCAGGTCGAGGAAATCGGCGAAATCAAAGTCACGGACGAGCGCACCGGCGGTCCCGTCACACGTTATCTGTTCGAAGGCGAAACCTTCGCAGCGCGCGACGACGCGGAAGCCGCACGCAACGAAAAGATCGTCGCCAAGGCGCGCGAATTCTATATGGAATTGCCCGGGGCGCTCGCCGCGCGCAGCAAAGACAAGCTGAATTAGACCATTTCATATCTCAGCAGAAGCAGAGCCTGCGTTTGCCGCACATTTGGCGCATTCGTTTCACGTCGCGGGTCGCAAGCCGATACTGTGCAGCAAGCTTGCATATCGCGGATCGGAGCGCATGCGGTCGAACTCCGGTGAGCACAGGATGGACAGCGTGTCGAGGTCGTGCTCGCGGTAGGCCTCGTGCAGTGAAACAAAAGCCGCATCCGTCTGGCCGAGCGCCGCCTGATCGAGCGCAATGGAATATGCGGGTTGCAGGTAAAAGCGGCGCTCCGCGAGCGTCTCTTCCAGAAAGCCGCGAGGCCCCGAGCGCGCATAGGCATCTGCGATCTGGTCGACGGCGGTGGGTCCGAAAAAGCGATCGTCGAGCCGCGCGGCGATGCGCAATTCCGCAATGGCTTTGTCGAAGACGCCGAGTCTGCGCCAGGCCATGGCCGCTCCGCCATGCGGCTGCGAAAAAGCCGGATCGATTGCTTCGGCCTTCGCGTATTCTTCGATGGCCTTTCGATAGTCGCGCGCGTTCTGCAGAATCTGTCCGGCCTCGTGATGGATGATCATGGAGAAGGGATCGAGCTCCTCGGCCTTTCTCACTTCCGCAATCGCTGCTTCATGCCGGCCCATCACCGAAAGCACTTCGGCATACCATTGATGCGCCGTCGCGAAATTCGGATTGAGGACCAGCGCGCGGCGAAATTCGCGCTCCGCACCCCCAAAATTCCAGTCTTTCAGGAACAGAACATAGGCCATGGAGCAATGCGCTTCCGCGAGTTGTTCGTCCAGCGCGAGCGCGTGCGCCGCCGCCGAGCGCGCCTTTTCGAGCGTGCCGGAATCGGCCGTGCTGCTGTAAAGGCTGTCCAACAGATAAGTATCGGCGAGACCCGCATAAGCCAGCGGATTGGCCGTATCGGCTGTCACCGCGGCCTTGAAATACATTTCGGCCTTGCTCAGTCCGTCCGGGGTTCGTTTGTTCCAGTAGTAACGGCCTTTCAGATAGTCTTCGAACGATTCCGGCGATACCGCGTGCCGACCCGCAAAATACTGCTTTTCGAAAGGCGTCAATTGCACGCCGATCTGGGCGGCGATCTCTTCCGCCAGTTCCTGTTGCATGGATGTGGCGTCGCCCATGTCACGTTCGAGGACGTCGGCCCAGATATGCCGGTCATGCCGCGCATCCAGGAGCTGCACATTCACGCGGATGCCGTTCGGCGTCCGCATGACCGACCCTTCCACAATGGCATCCACATCGAGCTCGGCGGCGATCGTCGGGAGGGATTTGCTTGTGTCGACGTATTGCTGAACCGACGTATGCGAGACGACCCGTAGGGAACTTATGCGGGCGAGATCCGTGATGAGTTCGTCCGTCATGCCCTGCGCGAGATAATCCTGCGTATTGTCGCCGGTCATGTTGTGGAACGGCAGCACGGCAATGGCGCGGATGGGCGAGTGATCGCCTCTTGGTGCAAAAAGCAGAAGCGCCGTCCCGGCCAGCGCCAGTGCGGCCAATACGGCCGCCGGCACGCGCCATTTCCGCCAGGCGCCGCCGGGCGTCGTGGCGGCTTGGGGTTCGGCGCGCGCCGCCGCGCCGATGGCAGGCTGGACCGGCTCTGGCTTGGGCTCGACGACCTCGTCCGTCGATCGCTTGAGCCAGCGTGCCAGCTCGTCGGTATAGGCGAACACCTTTGCGCCGGCGCCGCCCGGCACCCGATGCACGGGTAGCCCGCGGTCCTTTTCCCAGCGGCGGACGGTGCTTTCATCCGAATCGAAGAAGGCGGCAATTTCCTTCCAGGAGCCGAGACGCCGGTTCTGGTGTTCGTTGCCCGCCTGCATGGTCCCCGACACGCCCGCTTTCCCCCGCAGATGCGCGCCGCTGCGCGCAGACGCCAGTCGGGGAAATCCTGCCGATCAGGCACTTTAATCGAACAGCAACGGCTTGGGTAGCTCGGGGTGCCGGACGCCCTCATCCGTCAGCTATTTGGGAGATCACGACCATGACAAACACTCTGCGCATCGGCCTGCGCCTTCTGACCGCATCGCTCCTCGCGACAACCTTGGGAGCTTCACCCATCCTCGCGAAGGCGCCGCAGCCGCCCAAAAGCGACGGCAGCTCCGGCAGCTTCGACGCCCTGTTCGGCAATGGCCAATACGGGGGAGCCACCCTGGTAGCGTTCGATACCGATAACGGCAACGTCATCGAATATGTCGGGGGCGGGGACAGTGTCGCTTTCACCATTCCTCATGAGACCATTACCTATAATGGCCGGTCCGTGCCCGCTTACGAATTTTCCAGCTTCAATGTCGAGCCTTCGGTCAGCCTGACCATTCAGGGCACGGCACCCGCGGTGTTCCTGTCGCAAGGCAACATGAATA
Source organism: Alphaproteobacteria bacterium (assembly GCA_003139615.1). Classification (GTDB taxonomy): domain Bacteria; phylum Pseudomonadota; class Alphaproteobacteria; order Micropepsales; family Micropepsaceae; genus Rhizomicrobium. Next base: position 9,016 of record PLJH01000006.1, on the reverse strand, counting down.
TTGCCGGTCAGTTCAAATTTGCGAATACGCCCACTGCAGGGGGAACAATCAGCACCGGACAGAACGGCAATTATGACGGTGGACCAGGCGCTGGCCAGGGTGGCGGCGGCGGCGGCGAGGGTCCCGGCGGCGGGGCCTCGGCCTGTGTCAGCGTCTCATTTACCGGCAGCGGCGGCGGCGGCGGCGGCAACTACTCCATCGGCCAACATGGCCTGAAGAACTACGAACCGAGTGACGCCGGAAATCAGGTTGTCTATCCCGGCGGGCTGGCCGGACGCGCCGAGAGCGTGACAAGACTTCAGGGCGGCGGCGGCGGCGGCGCTCCGGGTGGCGGAAACGCCAATGGCGAATACTGGGGTGGCCAACCGGGAGGAAGTGGAGGGGGCGCGGTGGTCTTCTCGACCCAAGGAACCATTACGATCACGAGTTCGGGTGTTCTCGATGTCAGCGGCGGAGCCGGCCAGACCAACTACGGAAGCGGCAATCCCGGCTATTCCGGCGGTGGCGCAGCTGGGGATCAGTGGTTTTTCGCGAAGGGCAGCTTCACGAATGCCGGCCAGATTTTGCTCTATGGCGGTGCGGGTGGCGCATCCAAGGCGCCCAAAACCGCCTGCGGCAGCCAACAGGCAGTCCCCGGCCCCGATGGCGGCTACGGATCCGGCGGTGTTCTGATAATCACTGCGCCGACGATTGCCAATTCCGGCACCATCAATCTCTCGGGCGGCAACGGCACGTCCGCGCCCAGCGGCGGGCTGCTCAATGCGAACGGCGTCACGATCAACAACACGGGAACCATCGAAGGCGCCAGGACGACGGAATAGCTTCGGCTGGTGTGAGCGTTCGAACATGATTGATCGGGGTCGAAGCGAGCAGGTTCGCTTCGACCCCGATTTCGTTGCTAAGCTACTTCGCCTTTCAGCAGCCGCGGCAGCTTGCCGATATCGCCGCCGGCATGGCGCATGAAGAAGCGGCGCAGCGGAGCGATTCCGTCCACGATGCCCATGCCCACATCGCGGGCGATGCGCAACGGCGCGATGTCGTTGGAGAACAGGCGGTTGAGCGCATCGGTCGAAGCGGCGAGCGTGAAGGAATCGAAGCGTCGCCAGCGCTCATAGCGCTTCAGGACATCGAGACTTCCGATATCGAGCCCCAGCCGCGCGGCTTCGATCGTCACTTCCGCGAGCGCTGCCACATCCTTGAAACCGAGATTCAATCCCTGCCCGGCAATCGGATGGATACCGTGCGCCGAATCTCCTGCGAGCGCGAAACGCGATTTCACAGTGCCGCGCGCCAGATGAAAGCGCAGCGGATAAGACCATCGCGGCCCTTCCGCGTGTGTCGCGCCCAGATGCGCGCCGAAGCGCCGCGCGATCTCCGCGTTGAATGCGTCTTCCGGCAATTTCAGCATGTCCGGCGCGATGTCTTCGCGCTCCGTCCACACGAGCGACGCGCGATTGCCCGTCATCGGCAGGATCGCGAAAGGTCCCGACGGCAGGAAATGTTCGTAAGCCACGCCTTCATGCGGGCGCTCGTGATGTACCGTCGCGACAATACCCATCTGCGGATAGGACCATGCGATCACGCCGAGCCCCATCCGTTCGCGCATCGGCGATTCGCGACCGTCTGCGGCCACGGCCAGTCGCGCACGAATCTGCGTATCGCCCGTCAGCGTCGCCGTGATGCCGTTCGAATCTGCAATGAGGTCAAGCAACGCCGCGGGTGTCCGCAGCGAGATATTCTTCGAACGCGCGACGGCCGCATAGAGCGCGCGGCGGATATGCCGGTTCTCGGCGATGCAGCCCATCGGCCGGCCGATTTCGGTGTGATCGAAATGCAAAGAGAATGGTCCGGGCGCACGGCCGAGCTGCGCATCGGTCACCAGGATATCGAGGATCGGTTGCGCATCGGGTGCCAGCTCGTCCCAGACCTTCAAGGCTTCGAGCATGCGGACGGACGAATAGGACAGCGCGCTGACCCTGCCGTCGAACCCGGTATCGAGCGCGGCCGACGCGGGCACGGGATCGGCGACCACCACATCGAGTCCGCCCTGGGCAAGCGCGAGCGCCAGGGTCAGGCCAACCATGCCGCCCCCGCCAACCACCACATCGGTGTCGAATGCTTGCGCCAATCGTCGCTCCCTGCGGCGCTTATAGCGCAATCAGTCTCCGGCCCGGAGCACAGGGCGCCGGCCCGATGTCGCAGCGGCTAGTTTCTATGCGAATTGCTGATTCTGCATGCTTTTTGAGCAGGCAGGAGCGGCTGATTCCAGCGCCAATCGACCGCGGCGCCGGAAATACCATTAGATTCAGTGTCTTACCGTAACCTGTGGATCACGCTGCAGCGCGGCATGGTTCTTGATGAAGTGTTAAGGCTCAACACTGTTCGGGCGATCAAGGGAAGGGATAGCGATGAAGCTGATTACGGCAATTATCAAACCATTCAAGCTGGACGAGGTGCGCGAGGCGCTTTCCGTCCTTGGCGTACAGGGGATGACGGTCACGGAAGTCAAAGGCTACGGCCGCCAGAAGGGGCACACCGAAATCTATCGCGGCGCCGAATATGCCGTGAGCTTCCTGCCCAAGCTCAAGATCGAAGTCGCCGTGAAAGGCGAGATGGCGGAAGCGGTCATCGAAGCCATCACCGCCAAAGCGAAAACCGGACAAATCGGCGACGGCAAGATCTTCGTCACGCCGCTCGAATCCGTCGTGCGCATCCGCACCGGCGAAACCGACGGCGACGCGCTCTAGGGCAATTCCATTTCAATCAACAGTATCAATCAGGGGAGCTTGAGAAGTATGCGAATTTCAACACTCAAACGCATCGGTCTGGGCGTGGCGGCGGGAAGCGCCACGTTGCTGGCCACTGCGAATGCCGCGTTTGCCGCGGCGCCGCCGCCCGATCCCATGAACTCGGGCGATACGGCGTGGATGATCACCTCGAGCGCATTGGTGCTCATGATGACCATCCCGGGCCTGGCGCTCTTTTACGGCGGCATGGTGCGCAAGAAAAACGTGCTGGCCACGCTCGCGCAGGCGTTCGGCGCCACCTGCATCATCACCGTGTTGTGGATGGTGATCGGCTATTCCATCGCGTTCACGCCGCATCCCAACGCAAGCGTCAACCAGTTTATCGGCAGCTTCAATTACCTCCTGCTGGGACCGATGGGATTGAAATCGATCAATCCGCTCGCCGGCACGATTCCCGAATCCGTCTTCATGTTTTTCCAGATGACGTTCGCGATCATTACGCCGGCGCTGATTGCCGGCGCGCTGGCCGACCGCATGAAGTTCTCGGCGTTCATGTGGTTCATGTCGCTGTGGCTGCTGCTGGTCTATTGCCCGATCGCCCATTGGGTGTGGGGCGGCGGATGGCTGGGCACGTTGGGCGCACTCGACTTCGCCGGCGGCACCGTCGTGCATCTGAACGCGGGAACCGCGGGTCTCGTCACGTGTCTGGTGCTAGGTCCCCGTATCGGCCTCGGCACGGAGAACATGGCACCTCACAATCTCGTCTATAGCGTAATCGGCGCCTCGCTTCTGTGGGTCGGCTGGTTCGGCTTCAACGCCGGCTCGGCAGATACCGCAGGTTACAACGCCGGCATGGCGGCTGCGGCGACGCAGATTGCGACGGCGGCCGCAGCCATGTCGTGGATGGTGGCAGAATGGCTGATCGGCAAAAAGCCGAGTGTGCTGGGGATGATCTCAGGCGCGGTAGCCGGGCTCGTAGCCATCACGCCGGCATCGGGCTTCGTCAACGCGCAAGGCGCGCTGATCATCGGCCTCACCGTCGGCGTCGTCTGCTATTTCTCCTCGGTGTGGGTGAAGAAGTGGATCGGCTACGACGATGCGCTCGACGCGTGGGGCGTGCACGGCGTGGGCGGTGCATGGGGCGCCATGATGACAGGTGCCTTGGCCATGAAAGCCATCAATCCGAGCGGTGCGCCGAATGGCGGCTGGCTCTTTGACGGCAACGGCCATCAGATGCTGATCCAGTTCTACGACGTCGCAGCCGTGTTCGTGTACTGCGCCGTCGGCACCTTCATCATCCTGAAGGTGATCGACTGGACCATCGGTCTCAGGGTCTCGGCCGAGATTGAAGCCGAGGGTCTCGACATCAACCTCCACGGCGAAACCGTGCACGGCTAAAGTCTGTTCAACACAGACAGATCAGGGGCGCCCGCAAGGGCGCCCCTTTTCTTTGCGCCAGGTGAAGCGCCAAGTCCGCCGAGACAACTTGAAATTCGCACATATATGTGCGATAAAGGATCATGAACGTTAACGAGTTTGAACGGAAGCTTCGAAAGCTCGGCCGGAAACGCGGTATCGCCATAACGTTCGACTCCGGGCCCGGCAAAGGGAGTCATGCACGGCTGTATTACGGCGAACGCTTCACGACATTGAAAGATCGTAAAAAGGAAATCGGCCCGGGATTGCTCAATGCAATGTTGAATCAACTGGGCCTCACAAAGGCGGATTTGGAGAACTGATATGGCGTTTGGATACCGGTACACGCTGACACGGCAGGATAACGGCTGGTGGCTCGTCCGCTTCCCGGGAATTCCGGAGGCGCTGACAGAAGGCGAAACGCAAGAGGAAGGGCGCGCGAACGCTGTCGACTGTGTGATCGCAGCGCTTGAGGGTTACATGAAAGCGGGAAAACCGCTCCCGCGCAAGGGTGCGAGCCACTCCGGACGCGACCGCGCCGTACTTCCGTCGCTCGTCACAGCCAAGCTAGCGGTATATCAGACGTTGCGCGAGCGCGGTTGGTCCAAATTGAGGCTCGCAAAAGAAATGGGAATGCCCGAGAACTCCATGCGCCGGCTGCTCGATCTGCGCCACAACTCGCATATGTGGATCATCGACGAGGCCCTGACAAAAATGAATGCGGAGCTGTCGATTGATTTGCCGAGCGCGAAGACGCGAAAGCGTGCAGCATAATTTGTATCGCTGTTTCTTCCGTCACCATCTCGATGCAAGGCAGGGCACTAATTTTGTTTTTGTAACGTTGGCAGCGTGCGGTAGCGGCCTGGGGACACGCGCGCGAACAATTCGGTATTTTTGCCCGGATTGTCTACGGCATGTTTGGACAGAAAAACGGTATAGGTTTTGAGTGCCCACCCGGGACAGGCGCGGCGCACGTCATCCGGGCCGAATGACTCATTTAGTCGACCGGCCTTAACAGCGTTGTAAATCTGCGAAGCGAATTCTTTCATTTGGACGTTTGCTCCACCAATTCCTCAAGCGTCTGGAGCCTATCAGAAACACCGACCACTATGGCAGCGGTATATTTGTCGTGCTACCTCAAGCAGTCGCAAATGACGCGAAGAAGACACCGTGCGGGCGGCTGTCGTGGCAGAGCAGGAGGCGAAGCGGTGACATCCAAGTTGGCATTTTCTCTAGCATCCGCGATTACCCTAGCGGTGGCCGGGTGCTCTCCAGATCCAAAGCAGGCATTGATAACAAAGGCCGAGCAGTCGGTGAGACAAAGCTTAAAAGACCCTGACAGCGCTGAGTTTTCTGACGTACAAGTCAAGGGAGTCGTGTCTGATGATCTTGCCGTTGCTGTCGTTTGTGGACAGGTAAACGCCAAAAATTCATTCGGAGGTTATGTCGGGTATAGAAGATTCTATTTTCTCAACAGTTCCGGAACGTCGGATATCGCGTCCGGAGATGCTACGAAGGACGCCAAGTTTGGTTTCGATGTCATGTGGAGCAGATGCGAAAGTAGTGAAGAAAATTCAAATTAGAACGCCGCCCGATGTTACATGGACGAACCGCGACGCTATGGCTAGAGTAGCTATCTGCGATTCAATGGATTGACTCACGTGCTTCCAGGCCGCCTTGCCGAGCTTCCGCCGGGATCGTTCGTGAAGCTCGCGAGCCTGCTCGATCCGGTGAAGCCGGGTGCTACGCCGGTCAGCTTCTCGGTCGGCGATCCGCGCGGGCAGGTGCCGGCGTTCGTCACCGAAACGCTCGCGCGCCACGCCCATGAGTTCGGCGAATATCCTGCTATCCATGGCACGGCGGATTGGCGCGATGCCGCCGCCGCCTGGGTCAGACGCCGCTTCGCATTGCCTGACGCAATGATCGATCCCGAGCGCAATATCCTGCCGCTCAGCGGCACGCGTGAGGGGCTTTTCCTGGCGCCCTTCATCGTCACGCCCGACTCGAAAGCAGGCAGCCGGCCCGTCATCCTGATCCCCAACCCGTTCTATCAATGCTATGCGGCGGCCGTGCTGGCGGCAGGCGCCGAGCCGGTATTCGTGCCCGCGCGCGCCGAAACGAACTTTCTTCCGGATTTCGCGTCGCTGTCGGCATCCGTGCTCGAGCGCACCGTTGCGGCCTATATCTGCTCTCCCTCAAATCCCGAAGGCGCATGTGCCGGCGAGCCATATTGGCGAACACTGTTCGCGCTCGCCGAGCGTTTCGACTTCACGGTGTTCGCCGACGAGTGTTACGCGGATATCTATTTCGACAAGCAACCTTTGAGCGCGCTGACGGCGCGCTTTTCGCAGACGGGCAGCATTGATCGCCTTCTGACGTTTCACTCTCTTTCGAAGCGCTCCTGCCTGCCGGGATTGCGCTCCGGCATCGTTGCGGGCGACGCGAAGCTGATCGCAAAATTTCGTGGGCTCCGGAATGTGGCGGGCCCGCAGATGCCTATGCCCATCCTCGCGGCATCGGCGGCGGCGTGGCGCGACGAAACCAATGTCGCGGCCAATCGTGCGATGTTCGCCGAACGCTTCCGGCTTGCACACCGTCTGCTCGGCAACCGGGCCGGATTTCGTCTTCCCGAGGGGGGATTCTTCCTGTGGCTCGACGTGGGCAATGGCGAGGCGGCCGCGCTCAGACTTTGGCAGTCGGCAGGCATCCGCGTCCTGCCCGGCGCCTATATGGGCCGCGAAACGGAACCGGGAAAAGTCCAGTCAAACCCCGGGTTTCGCTTCATCCGGGTGGCGCTTGTTCATGATTTATCAACCATTGAGGCCACACTCGGTAGGATGGGTGAAATCCTGAGTTCTGAGGCACACGCGTGAGTCCGGGTCGCTCGATCGGTGTCTACCAGCCGCGGTCGCGCGGCGGCGCGATGCGCGATGCGCTCGACGAGGCGCGCCGGGCGATCGCGCGCGTGCTGCGTATCGCCGTTCTGCGGGGCGCCGGCGGCGTGCTGTTACTTGCTTCGATGGCCGCGTTCGTCGCTCTCATGAGCTACCATCACGCCGACCCAAGCCTCAACAACGCGACCGGTCAGGACCCGTCAAATCTTCTGGGCGGACCGGGCGCCGCGGCCGCCGACCTCCTGCTCGAATGCCTGGGATTCGCGGCGATCGCATTCCTCGCGCCGCCTGCCGTCTGGGGTGCGCGCGCGTTGCGCGGGCGCGGGCTCAGCTATGCGCTCTGGCGGGCCTTCGTTTGGCCCGTCGGTACGGTGCTTGTCGCGGCGGGGCTTGGCGTGCTGCCCAGTCCCTTTGCCTTGCCGGCCAAGACCGGCGGCTGGATCGGCATCGCCGCTGCGGGGCTGTCGTCGCATGTCGCGCAGCGCTACGGAATGGCGTGGCTCGGAATTGTTTTGCCGCTTCTTCTGCTCACAGCGGGGTTGCCGCTCGCGTTCCTGGCGACCGGATTGAAGTTCCGTTTCATCCTGCGCGGCATCACGGCCGTACCCGCCTTCTTCGTCTGGGTTGGCGGCATGATCCACATGCCGGAGATGCTGACGCGCAAACGCTACGATCACAGCGATGCCGAAGAGGACGAATTGGAATCGGAAGACGAGACCGACGACCACGCTTATGGATTGGCTGTCGCGCCGGAACCGCTCGCGGGACGCGTGAGCGAAGACGACCGCCGCTCCAGCCGCGTCAAACGCGAGGACGCGCGCAAAGGTCCGCTGAAAACGAAACCGGCGCGGCAACCCGCGCTCAATCTCGCCGAGAGCGAATATCAGCTGCCTGCGCTGGGACTCCTCTCCGAACCCATTCGCCTGCACGACGCGGCGGCCCTCAGCGACGAAGCGCTCGAAGAAAATGCGCGCATGCTCGAAGCAGTGCTGGGCGATTTCGGCGTGCGCGGCCGCATCATGGCCGTTCGCCCCGGTCCGGTGGTGACGCTTTACGAATTCGAGCCTGCCGCCGGCGTGAAATCCTCGCGCGTCATCAGCCTCGCCGACGATGTGGCGCGTTCGATGAGCGCGGTCGCTGCCCGCATCGCCGTCGTTCCCGGCCGCAATGTGATGGGCATCGAACTCCCCAACCAGAACCGCGAGACCGTGTTCCTGCGCGAGATGCTCGCCAGCAACGAATACGAAAAAGCGCGTGCGCCGCTGATCCTGGCGCTGGGAAAAACCATCGGCGGCGAACCCGTGATGGCCGATCTCGCCAAGATGCCCCATCTGCTGATTGCGGGCACGACCGGTTCCGGCAAATCCGTCGCGCTCAACACGATGATCCTGTCGCTTCTCTATCGCTCGCCGCCCGAGCAGACGCGCATGATCCTCATCGACCCCAAGATGCTGGAATTGTCCGTGTACGAAGGAATTCCGCATCTGCTCGCGCCCGTGGTGACCGACCCGCGCAAGGCCGTCATCGCCCTCAAATGGGCGGTGCGCGAAATGGAAGAGCGCTACCGCAAGATGTCGAAGCTGGGCGTGCGGGGCGTCGAAGCGTTCAACGAGCGCGTGCGCAAGGCGAAGGAAAAAGGCGAGACTCTCAAGCGCACGGTTCAAACCGGGTTCGATCGCGAGACCGGCAAGCCCGTCTACGAAGACGAAGTGCTCGAGCTTGAAGTGATGCCGTACATCGTCGTGGTGGTCGACGAGATGGCCGACCTCATGATGGTTTCCGGCAAGGAAATCGAAGGCGCGGTGCAGCGCCTGGCGCAGATGGCGCGCGCGGCCGGCATCCACCTGATCGCGGCGACGCAGCGCCCGTCGGTCGACGTGATCACCGGCACGATCAAGGCGAACTTCCCCACGCGCATCAGCTTCCAGGTGACGTCGAAGATCGACAGCCGCACCATCC
>PLJH01000123.1 GCA_003139615.1 Alphaproteobacteria bacterium | reverse complement strand
CGCCGCAATGGCGGCTGCGCAGTGCGTTCGGTCGACACCATACATAATCCCTAAGCGCGCGCCTTAAACGTGAGATGAATCCGCTCCGGTAGCGTGGAATGCGGACTTGGTTGAGACGCCGGTCGCCTTTACCTTCCGTCGCAAGGGAAGATCCAAATCCAAAACTCAATCATCCGGGGATTCGGGAGTGTCTTGCGCTTCAGCGGGCGAGATACGCGATCGCAGTTCTGGCCATATGCGGGGGCCGCATTCGCTCTTTACGAAGTCGCCAGTGTGCCGGTCAGCATCATATTATTTTTGGACAATCTCGAGATGCCGCCGGACGCGCCTGAGCATTTCTTCGTCGCCGGTGGGCTAATGTTTGCAGCCCTTGTGGGGCTTCTTGCTGCCGCCGTGGCAAGGCGTCTGCACGACAGAGGGTTTTCAGGATATTGGGGACTCATGCCTCTGCCGTTCGTGGCCTACTGCAGTTCCATGATGCTTCTCCTCAATTCGCAATTCGAAACGGGGCAGCCGGACATGCGTCTCGTCTTCTCGATTTCTGCGAGTTTTCTTCTCTATTCCGCCGCGTTGATCTGGCTCGTCGTGTTGCTCGCACGTCGCAGTGCGTTGGGTCCAAACCGATTTGGCTGATGTGAAATTCTCGGACATCAGGCACACATCAGGGATTTTTCAGCTGCGAACAGGGATGCTCAAAGAAAATTCCGGACCATTTTGGTTGCTGCGCGCGTGTCAGGGCCGAAAATTCGACACGCGCTGGATCAAAAAAGTTCGAAAAAATCGCGCCCCTTCGTAACCATCTGACGCGCAAAAACATTCGCCGAAAATTCGCGGCAAAGATTCGATGTTTGTTCTAAAATCTTTTCGAATCGACGTCTTGTGCAATTGCGCACGCGCATTTGCGTCGCCATGTTGGGTGTTTTCCGCACGTGGAGTTGGCACATGGAACAGACATCGACAGAGACATCGGAAGACCGCGCCGACATCAAGACGCGCTGGAAGAAGGGACAATCCGGCAATCCCCAGGGCCGTCCGCGCCTGCGGGGTGCGGGCCTCACGCTCACCGCGCTCGCGCGCACGCTGATGGAGCGGCCCGTCGAAGGCGCGGACGGCGAACGGCACACGCGGCTGACGGAATACATGATCGACGTCGTGCGGTGCGCGGATGCGGGCGATCGCCAATGCCGGATGTTTCTGCTCAAGGCTGTCGAGCGCGGCGACCGCCGCAGGGAGAATGCTCAGCGCAACGCCAAAAAGGCGAAGAGCGAGGTGTTGCGCAAATTCGAAGAGGCAAAGGCCGACGAGATTTCAACGCCCATGCCGCCTCTGTCGCCGGAGACGGAAGAAGAGCAGACGGCAAAGGTGAATCCCACCGCGCCGCCGCGCCGTCCGGCCGCGACACCCGCGCACACGCCGCCCGCAGCGGCCCCACGCAAAACGCAGCCCGAGGATGCGTCGACTTATCGTCGCGATCCGCTCAACGGAAATCTCGTGACACCGGAGGGCCGCGTTTTGTCGCCGGAGGAAGAAGAGCGGCTGGCCAATCCCTACTGGCCGCACATCTCTCCGCATCTGAAAAAAGCGCCGTCGGCCGGGACATCGCCAGGCGATTCGGCAGGGCGCGAAAGCCCTGTTCGGGAGAGCCAAGTGTTTGATTTTGCGAAGGATTTTGGAAGCGAAAAATTTTCGCGGAAAAGTGCGGAGGCGGATCACGAGGGCACGATGCATTGATCGCCGGTGATAGAGCCGTGGAATCCGGACTTCAATCCTCATCCCCCGCTCGCGGGGGATGAGGATAGAGGGCTGATCGTGACGGCCCCCCATCCCCCGGCTTCGCCGGGTACGTCCCCCGCAAGCGGGGGAAGAAAATTCTCACCCCATCTGCAGCAATATCGCGCCCGCCGCGATGGCGATCGCAGCGCACCATCTGCGCCAGTTCATTTTGTCGCCGAGGAAGTGCATCGCGAGCGCCGTGCCGAACAACACACTCGTTTCGCGCAGGGCTGCGAGCTGAGCCGTCGCGCCATAGCGATAGGCGAGCATGGCGGAGCCGTAGGTCGTGATCGATAGCGCGCCCATCAGCACGCCGAGCTTCCATTGCTTGTGCGCCTCAATGATCACGCGCCTGCCCCGAATACCCGGCGCCGTCACCAGCACACAACCGCCATGCGCCACAAAGAACCACAGCACATAGGAAAATGCTTCGGGCACCGCGCGCACGCCCGTGGCGTCGATCAAGGTGTAGCAGCCGATGGTCAATCCCGTGGCGAGCGCGAAGGCGAGGCCCTTCATCGCACCTTCAGTGGCGCGGTGCGAAAGGCCCATCGCGATCACGCCCCCGCACACCATCGCGATGCCGGCGATCTCCGAGAGCGGCGCGTGCTCATGCAGGATGACGATCGCGCCGATGGCCGTGAACAGCGGCCCCGTGCCGCGCGCTACGGGATAGACCGCCGAGAACGCAGCACTCTCATAGGATTTGACCAGCAGCAATTCATAGAGCGCATGCACCGCCGCCGTGCCGAACAACAGCCAGACGGCAAGCCCGTGGGGGAGGGGGACGAAGAACAGGAACGGCGCCACGAGAACGGCGGAGAACACGCCTATCAGCAGGCGCATGGCATAGGGATCGTCGGCCCGTTTCGTCAGGAGGTTGACGACGGCATGCACGACGGCGGAAAGAAGGATGAGAGCGAGGGCGATCATGACGGCCCCGCCAGCATCGCGAGGCACCTATGACAACGCAAGGCCTGAACGACGACCTGATCGGACGTGAGGACGCTGGGCCGCTGCTTCAGACACCGGCCCTGGTGATCGATCTCGACCGCCTCGAACGCAACATTGCGAAGATGGCGGAACACGCGCGCAAGCACGGCATTTCGCTCCGGCCCCACGCCAAGACTCACAAAAGCGCGGACATCGCGAAGCTGCAGATCGCGGCGGGTGCGTTGGGCGTGTGCTGCGCCAAGCTGGGCGAAGCGGAGGCGTTGGCAGAGCGCGGCATCGGTGCGATCCTGATCACGTCGCCCGTCGTGACGGAGCGCGGTATTGCGCGGCTGATGGCACTGAACGCGCGCATGCCGGATCTGATGGCGACNNATCGATCCGGGCATGGGCCGCACCGGCATTCGTCCGGGCGAAGGCGCCGTCGCGTTGGTCAAGCAGGTCGCCGAAAGCGAAGCGCTCGAATATATGGGGCTGCAATGTTATGCGGGCCAGGTGCAGCACATGGAATCGCCGAACGAGCGGCGCGACAAGTCGCTCTCCGCGATGCGCGAGTTGGGCGAATTGCGCGATGCGCTTTCCAAGGCAGGTCTCGCACCGCGCATCCTCACCGGCGGCGGCACGGGCACCTTCGATATCGATCCCGATGCGCGCGTGCTGACAGAGCTGCAGGTGGGCTCCTACATCTTCATGGATCGCCAATATAACGACGTGTGGGAGAAGCCCGGCGAACGCACGCCGTTCGAAACCTCGCTGTTCGTGCAGACGACCGTCATCAGCGCCAATCGCGACGGGCTTGCGACGACGGATGCGGGATTCAAATCCTTCGCGACGGATGCGGGATCGCCGGCAATCGAATCCGGCGCGCCGCCCGGCGCCAATTACTTCTTCTTCGGCGACGAACAAGGTGGGATCATTTATGCGAGCGCGGATGTGAAACTGAAGCCGGGCCACTCGCTTCGCTGCGTCGTTCCGCATTGCGATCCGACGGTCAATCTCTACGACCGCTATCATGCGATGCGGGGCACGACGCTGGAAGCGGTCTGGCCCGTCGATGCGCGCGGGCGCTCGGCGTAAAATACGGGCCACGAAAAACTATCGGTTCTTGCCGCCTTCGTGTAAGTTGGTTCGTCCGTCGTTCGGGCGCATGACATTTCGTCGTGTGCGGCGGCGGCAGGATTCTCAATGGAGATATTTCAAATGAAGGGTGTCGTGAAAGTGGCGGCAGTCGCGGCGGCGATTGCCGGTGGGGCATTGTTCGCGTCTGCGCCTGCCGAAGCAGGCATCAGCATCGGAATCAATCTCGGCATTCCGGTGATCGGCGTACCGGGCGCGATCGCGTTCGACAACAACAGCGGCGGTTATTGCGACAATTTCGGTTGTCCCGACGGATATTGGGACCAGCCGGTGTGGTACGGCCCCGTCTATTATGGCGGCGGCTGGTATCAGGGTCCCGTCTATTATCGCGATATCGGCGGCGAGCACTTGTTTTGGATCCATGGCGGCTGGCATCGCGACGAATGGCGCGGACCGCATCCGGGCTGGTGGCGCGCGGACTATCACTTCGGTCCTGCTCTCGGCTTCTCCTGGTATCAGGGCCATGGCTTCCACATTCCGCAGCATCATCTCGATTATTGGCACGCGCATGGCGGCCATGGCGGCATGATGGGACCGGGCGATCATCCCGGCGGCATGATGATGATGGGCGTGCATGACGATCACAAAACCGGAACGCCGCCGAAACATGACGATCATCACGACGACGATCATCCGCATCCCTGACATTGTTTGAAATGCGCGCAAGGGCTCCGGCATTCCGGGGCCCTTGTTCGTCCGGTCGGAGTACTTCATGCGTCCCAACGATCTCGGCCCGTTCTGGCTGCCTTACACGCCCAATCGCAGCTTCAAGGCGAACCCGCGCATGCTCGTGCGCGCCGAAGGGATGTATTTCTACGACGAGACGGGACGCGCATTGCTCGACACCTGCGCGGGATTGTGGTGCGTGAATGCGGGCCATGGTCGCAAGCCGATCGTCGAGGCGATCCGCGCCGCGGCGGGAGAACTCGATTTCGCGCCGACCTTCCAGTTCGGCCATCCCGCCGCTTTCGCGCTGGCGCAACGCATCGCCGCACTCGCGCCCGAAGGCATGGATCATGTGTTCTTCGTCAATTCCGGATCGGAAGCGGCCGACTCGGCGCTCAAGATCGCGCGGGCCTATTTCCAGAAGATCGGGCAGGGCGGACGGTTTCGGCTGATCGGCCGCGAGAAGGGCTATCACGGCACGACATTCGCCGGCATTTCCGTGGGCGGCCTCGGCAACAATCGCAGGCCCTATGGCCCGCTTCTTCCGGGTACGGACGATCACCTGCCTCTCCCTTATGATCGCGCGCGCATGGCATTCACGAAAGGCGAACCGGAAGGCGGCGCGGAATATGCCGATGCACTCGAGCAACTGGTGGCACTGCACGGCGCGGAAACGATCGCGGCCGTCATCGTCGAACCGATGGCGGGGTCCGCGGGCGTGTTCGCGACACCGAAGGATTATCTGAAGCGGCTGCGCGCATTGTGCGACAAGCACGGCATCCTCTTGATCTTCGACGAAGTGATTACCGGCTTCGGCCGCCTGGGCGCGTCCTTCGCGGCTGAGCGCTACGGCGTCACGCCCGACATGATCAATTTCGCCAAGGGCGTGACGAACGCCGCGGTGCCGCTCGGCGGCACGATCGTCAGCAACAAGGTGCACGACGCATTCATGTCCGGTCCCGATCACGGCATCGAACTGTTTCACGGCCATACCTATTCCGGCCATCCGCTGGCCTGCGCCGCGGGGCTCGCGACTTTGGACCTTTATCGCGACGAAGGCTTGTTCGCGCGCGCGAAAGCGCTCGAACCCGTCTTTGCCGAAGCGGTGCACAGCCTGAAGGGTGCTGCGCGCGTGACCGATATTCGCAGTGTGGGGCTGGCCGCCGGCATCGACATCGAGCCAGATCCCGCCGCACCCGGCCGCCGCGGCTACGATGCCATGCGCCAGGCCTATGCGGAAGAAAACCTCGTGATTCGCATTTCAGGCGACACGATTGCATTGTCGCCGCCACTGATTGCGACCGAATCGGATATCGCGCGCATGGTCGAGGGCATTCGCGCTATAGTGGGGTGGCTCGACTGACTTTTGGCGGGGCGCATGACCTTTGTAAAACGCGGCTTTATCGTTCTCCTGGTCCTTGTTATACCGCCGCTGCTCGCGACCCTGATGTACGGGGTCACGCGCTATGCGATTACCGCGACCAACCACGCCATCGACCCGCTGGTCCTGACCCTGGCGTGGTATGCCGAACTGGCAGCGTTTATTTTTGTGGCGATCCTCGAAGCACGGGACCGCTGGTAGAACCGAACAGATCGAGAGGCCATCATGCGCGTCGGCGTCCCCAAGGAAATCAAGAACCACGAATATCGCGTCGGCATGACGCCCACGGCCGTGCGCGAGTTGACGGCGCGCGGACACGAAGTGTTCGTGCAGACGAAAGCGGGCGACGGCATCGGCCTGTTCGACGAGATGTATACGCGCGTGGGTGCGAAGATTTTGCCGGATGCCGACGAAGTTTTCGCGACCGCGGACATGATCGTGAAGGTGAAGGAGCCGCAGCCGGTCGAGATCAAGCGGTTGAAGCCCGGGCAAGTGTTGTTCACCTATCTCCATCTCGCGCCCGATCCCGAGCAGACCAAGGGGCTCATCGAATCCGGCGCGATCGCCATCGCCTATGAAACGGTGACGGATGCGCGGGGCGGTTTGCCGTTGCTCGCGCCGATGAGCGAAGTCGCAGGCCGCATGTCGATCCAGGCGGGCGCGCATTGCCTTGAGATCGCGCAGGGCGGACGCGGCATGTTGCTCGGCGGCGTGCCGGGCGTTCCGGCCGCGAAGGTCGTGATCCTGGGCGGGGGAGTCGTCGGCACCAATGCCGCGCGCATGGCGATGGGCCTCGAAGCCCATGTCACCATTCTCGATATCTCGATCCATCGCCTCTATGAACTCGACCTGCAATTCGGCAAGACCCTGAGCACGATCTATTCGACCATCGATGCGATCGAGGAAAACGTGATCGGCGCCGATCTCGTCATCGGCGGCGTGTTGTTGCCGGGCGCTGCCGCGCCCAAGCTGCTGAACGAGAAGCTGGTCAAGCAGATGAAGAAGGGGTCGGTGTTCGTCGATGTCGCCATCGACCAGGGCGGCTGCTCGGAAACCTCGCATGCGACGACGCATGCCGATCCGACCTATCGCGTGCACGATGTGGTGCATTACTGCGTCGCCAACATGCCGGGCGCGGTGGCGCGCACCTCGACCTTCGCGCTCAACAACGCGACGTTGCCCTTCACCATCGCGCTTGCGGAGCAGGGCGCAGACGCCGCGATGAAAAAGAACGCGCATTTGCGCGCCGGCCTCAACGTCTACAAGCACACGCTGACTTACAAAGCCGTCGCCGACGCGCAGCACCTGCCGTTCAAGAGCGCCGAAGCGGTGCTGGGGATTTAGGGGACAACGTCCCTAAATCGTCGCCCCGCCGTCGATCACGATGGCCTGGCCGGTCATGAACGCGCCGGCTTTCGAGGCGAGGAATACGGCCGCGCCCGCGATCTCGTCGGGATCGCCGATTCGGCGCAGTGGCGCGCCGGAGGTTGAACGCTCGAGGATATCGGGATTGTCCCACAGCGCCTTCGCGAAATCGGTCTTGATCAGGCCCGGCGCAATGCAATTGGCCCGGATATTCTTCGGTCCGTATTCGACGGCGATGTTGCGCGCGAGCTGGAAATCCGCCGCCTTCGAAATGCAATAGGCGCCCAGCACCGGCGAACCGCGCAAGCCGCCGATGGAGGACACGATAATGATCGAGCCGTCCTTGCGCTCGACCATCTCGGGCAACACGAGCTGGCACAGCCAGTGATTGGAGCGCACATTCGCGCCCATGATCTTGTCGAACGCCTCATCGGGAATATCCATCTGCGGCCCGAAATAGGGATTGAGCGCGGCGTTGCAGATGAGAATATCGATCCTGCCCCATTTCTGCCGCGTGCCGGCCACAAGCTGCTGCAACTGTTCTTTGTAGTTGATGTTGCAGGGGATCGGCACGGCGACTTCCTTGCCTTGCGCCTTGTTGATGTCGGCCGCGACCTTGTCGCACGCATCGGCCTTGCGGCTCGAGACGACGACTTTCGCGCCGTGTTCCGCCAGGCGATGGACGATCGCTTCACCGATGCCTTTGGTGGATCCGGTCACGAGTGCAACCTTGCCGCTCAAATCGAACAAATTCATGGAGGTCTCCCTGATGGTTTGTAATGTCAGCGCGGCCATTCTTAATCGCTGCGAGGGCTGGCGACAAATAGTCCGGCTCTCTAGAATTTGCGGCGAAAACCCCGAAGGATGTGTCGTATGCGTAAGGCCCTGATTTCTGCTGCAGCCTTGTTGGTTCTGGCCGGCTGCGAGACGCCTCCGCCTTCGCGCTACCACTATCCGCCCGCGGTCTATACGCCGCCGCCGCCGCAACCGGCCGCCACGCCTTATCGTGCGCCTGCGCGCCCGCCCGAAGTCGTGGTTCGCAATGTGAAACCGGTCGGCGCCGGCGCGCTCACGGCGCAAAAGGTCGAGGCCTATACCGACACCGAGGAAGCCGAATTGCGTGTCGCCTTGCGCGGCAGCGGCGCGATCGTGGGGCGGCTGGGCAACGATCTTCTGATCAATCTGAAAAGCGATCCGCTGTTCGAAACGGGCTCTTCCGCATTCGCGGGACGCGCAAGCGAGGTTTTCGCCTCGGTGGCTTATGTTGTGCGCAAATATGACAGCACGCAATTGCAGGTGAACGGCTACACCGATACATCCGGCTCGTCGGAGCACAATCAGCAATTGTCGCAGGCACGCGCGAGCGTGATCGCGAAGGCACTGACGGATGACGGCGTCGATGCGCACCGCATTCTCGCGCGCGGCTTCGGCGACAAGGGTCTCAAGATTCCGACCGGCAGCGGCGTCAACGAACCGCGCAACCGCCGCATCGAAATCCGCATCACGCCGCGGATGGCAACGTAAAAAGATTTAACGCGGAGGACGCAGAGGTTGCGCAGAGGACGCAGGGGTAAAGAGAGCGCTTCGCGCGAAGACGGAGATTCTGTGTCCAATTCACGCCAATAGTCGGCAACGACCTCCGCCTTCCTCAGCGACCTTTGCGCGTCCTCTGCGTCCCCTGCGTTAAAATTTCCTTTTGATCGCGAGTTAAAGGCCGCCGAAATCGAAGGTATCAGCCCTTCAACGCCTCATCGATCGCCGCGCCGAGTTCGGGTGCGTCGGGCGCCGTGCGGGAGCCGAAGGTGCCGGCAATGCTGCCGTCTTTGTTGAACAGATATTTGTGGAAATTCCATTTCGGCGCAGCCGCTTCGCCGAGCTCGCCTTCGACCCATTTGTAGAGGGCATGCGCCTCAGGCCCGATCACGTGCTCTTTTGCCGTCATCGGGAAATCCACATTGAAGCGGGTTTCGCAGAACGTCTTGATCTCGTTTTCCGTGCCCGGCTCCTGCGCGCCGAAATCGTTGGCGGGAACGCCGAGGACGACGAGCCCGTGATCCCGCTTTGCTTTCCACAATGCTTCGAGCCCGGAATATTGCGGCGTGAGCCCACACTGGCTCGCCACATTGACGACCAGGATCGCCTTGCCCTTGAACTTCGAAAGCGGCAGCTCGCCGCCGTCGATGGAGCGGAAGTTGAAATCGTAGGCGGTTTTGGCGGCCATCGTGAGTTCTCCCGGGGTGCGTTTTGCGAGCGTAGGCAGGTCCGGCGGTGCAGGGCAAGCAGGCAAACGCAGGCTTTTCCTTGGTTAACGAATTCGAAATAGCCGGTTTGTCACAATGGGGTCGATCCTGGCCGAGAACCCCATGACCAACGCCCTGATTGCCGTGACCTATGCGATGGCCTGCGCCACGGCCGCCGTGCTGCTTGCGATGACAAAGCTCGCAAGTCCCATGACCTGCGTGCTGTTCGGCATCGTACTGGTGATGCTGTGCGGTCAGTTGCATGCGTCCGCGTTGCGCCGGCGCGAGAAGCGCAAGATAAAGAGCGAGATCGCCGGCCTCAGGCGCGTCAGCCAGGGTTTCGCGCTCGCGCTCGAAGACACGCACACCAAGATCGATACCGTGAAAACCGCGATGGAGGCGAGCGCCACTGCGCAGAGCCGCAAGATCGTGGCCGAGCTGCAATTGCTCGAAGGCTTGATGCGCGAATTCGCGACGAAGATTTCGACCAAGGCGAAAGATGTCCCGCCGCCCGAGGATGTCCTGCTCGAACGACGCGCAACCGATACGGCACGCACCTATCTCGATACGCTGGGCGAATCCGGGCTGCTGGAAACCATCCGCGCCTCGCTTGAGGAAAACCGCGTCGATCTTTATCTGCAACCGATCGTGAGCCTGCCGCAACGCAAGCTGCGCTTCTATGAAGCGCTGTCGCGGCTGCGTGCCGAAGACGGCTCGGTGATTATGCCGGCGCAATATATGAAAGTGGCGGCGCCCGTCGGCCTGATGTCGGTGGTCGACAATCTGCTCCTGTTCCGCTGCGTGCAGATCGTGCGCCGCTTGGTCCAGAAGAGCCGCGAAATCGGTGTGTTCTGCAATATCTCCGGCGATACGCTGACGGACACGGAATTCTTTCCCCAATTCCTCGAATATATGCATCACAACCGCGATCTCGCCCATCACATCGTGTTCGAGTTCGGCCAGGATGCGGTGCTGAAGGCCGGCGCGCAGGGTGAGGAGAATCTGCTTTATCTCGCGAGCCTCGGCTTCGCGCTCTCGATGGATCATGTCGACACACTGGCGCTGGATTTCGGCCGCCTGAAGACGCTCGGTTTCCGCTACATGAAAGTGCGCGCCGATATCCTGATGAACGGCATGACGGGCGCGAACTCGACGGTTGCGGCGGAAGACCTCAAGAAACTGCTTGAGCGCCACAGCATGAACCTGATTGCCGAGCGCGTGGAGAACGAAAAAGAGGTCGTGCAGATGCTCGACTACAGCGTCGATTTCGGCCAGGGCTATCTGTTCGGCGAACCGCGCGCAGTGCGCGAGGATTCGTTCAAGGCGCCCGACAAGACACCCGAGAAAATCGAGGCCTCCGCGCCCGTGATTCCTTTCCGCCGCGCGGGTTAAATCCCGGTCATTGACCGCTCCCATTGACCTCATCGGCTCGCGCATGCGACCGCTACGCCCATGACGACTCTTCCACAATTGATCGGCGGTCTCGGCGAGATCGCGCCCGGATACGATGCGCTCATCTGCGACGTCTGGGGCGTGCTGCATGACGGGCATAGCGCGCATATGGGCGCGGTCGAGGCACTGCGGCGGTTTCGCGAGCGCTTCGGCCCGGTCGTGCTGCTCTCCAATGCGCCGCGCCCGGTGGATGTGCTGGAAGAGCAGTTTGCGCGCATAGGAGTGCCCACGGATTGTTATGACGCGATCGTGACATCTGGCGTGGCCACACGCGATGCGCTTGAACTGCGCGCGAACAATCGCCGCCTCGCAATTCTGCATATCGGGCCCGAGCGCGATCGGGGCGTCTTCGAAGGCCTGCCGATCGATTGCGTCGATGCGGCCGAAGCGTCCGTGGTCCTCTGCACCGGTCTCTATGACGACGACAATGAGACGCCGGCGGATTACGGCGAAATGCTGGAAGAACTGAAACGCCGCGGGCTGACGCTCCTCTGCGCCAATCCCGACATCGTCGTGCAGCGGGGCGGCAAGCTTGTCTATTGTGCGGGCGCCATTGCGCGGGCCTATGAAAAGATGGGCGGCCCGGTCATCTATTACGGCAAGCCGCATCGGCCCATTTACGACACCACGCTTGCGGCGGCAGCCAAGGCAGCGAAGCGCGATATCGCGCGTCCACTGGCCATCGGCGACGGGTTGGAGACGGACGTCAAAGGCGCCAATGGCGCGGGCCTCGATTCGCTCTTCATCGCCGACGGCATCCATGGCGAGGACATCCGCGAATTCTCGGCCGCGCATCTGGCGGAATTGTTCGCCAAATCGGGCGTCGCGGTGCAGGCGGCAATGCGTGCGCTTGTCTGGTAATGGCGGTTGCCGCTAAACAAACCCCGGCACGGAAGGAATGCACAAATGCCCTATTACATCGAAGACCTGAAGCCCGGCATGAGCGAGAGCTTCACGAAGACCGTCACGGAACGCGACATCGAATTGTTCGGCGAAGTGAGCGGCGATGTGAACCCCGTCCATTTTGACGAAGAATTCGCGAAGGGCACTATCTTCAAGGGTCGCATCGCCCATGGCGTGCTGAGTTCAAGTTACATTTCGACCGTGCTGGGCATGAAAATGCCGGGCCCCGGCACGATCTTCATGAGCCTGACGACACGCTTCAAGGCGCCGGTCCGCATCGGCGACACCGTCACTGCCACCTGCACCGTGCGCGAGGTGGTCGCTGACAAACGCCGCGTGCTGTTCGATTGCCTGTGCAAGGTGGGCGAGGTGACCGTCGTCGACGGCGAAGCGCTCGTGATGGCGCCCGCGCGCCCGAAGGCCTGACGCAGCCCGCATGAAGATATTCCGTCACCACCGCGATGTGCCGGACGCCTATAAGGGCGCGATTGTCGCCGTGGGCAATTTCGACGGCGTGCATCGCGGCCATCAAGCGCTGATCGGAGAAGCGCGGCGCATCGCGGAGGAGCGGGGTGCGTGCCTGGGCGTGCTCGCCTTCGAGCCGCATCCACAGGAGTTTTTTCGCCCATCGCCGGAATCGTTTCGTCTCACGCCGTTTCGCACCAAGGCGCGGTTGATCGCGGAACAGGGCGCGGACGTGATGTATGCGCTCGCCTTCGACGCCGAAATGGCGGTGCGCCCGGCGCAGGATTTCGTGATGGAGGTACTGGTGGAGAGCCTCGGCGTCGGCGGCGTGGTGGTCGGCGCGGATTTCCAGTTCGGCAAGGCGCGCGCGGGCAACGCCACGGTGCTCTCCTATATGGGCGAGATGGAAGGCTTCGGTGTCACGGTGTTCGAGCCTGTCGCGGCCGAGGGCCAGGACAAGATTTCGTCTTCGCGCATTCGCGACGCGCTGAAAGCGGGACGCCCTGAGGAAGCCGCGCATCTGCTCGGCCATTGGTGGGCGGTCGAGGCGCGCGTCGAGCATGGCGACAAGCGCGGCCGCACCATCGGATTTCCGACGGCCAATATGCGGCTCGATCACACGCTGAAGCCGGCCTATGGCGTCTATGCGGTGCGCGCCACGATCATCGAAGACGACAAGCCCGCGGGCACCTTCGACGGCGTCGCCAATTTCGGCATCCGCCCGATGTTCGAAATCGACGTCCCGCTGCTCGAAACCTATCTGTTCGACTTCAACGGCGACCTTTACGGCAAGCATCTCGCCGTCGAACTGGTCGCCTATCTCCGCCCCGAAGCCAAACTCGCCGGTCTCGACGCACTCAAGGCGCAGATCGCGGTGGATTCGGCGGCGGCGAGGGCGGCGCTGAAAACCGCAGCGATTCCGTAGCGGACTCGCGCTTCTCTTCTTTCTTCCCCCGTTCACGGGGGAAGTCCGGTCGCAGGCCGGGATAGGAGCCGTGGCAAAGCGTCGGGCTCCCTTCGTCTCGCGCGCTGACGCGCGTGATCCACTTCCCCCGTAAACGGGGGAGGAAAGGCAGCGGTTTAATCTGCAATTGGCTTCGCCGCCCGGGCACTGTTACAGTTTCAGCCCAGCGGGGCGATCCAGTAGAAAACCGCTATTAAGCCGCCGACAAAACAAAGAAGTGAGCCGAGCACAAGTCTAAGCCCCCAATTCCATTGCCTCACCACATTAACAACGCGCCCAGGAGCGACTATTCCAGCGATATTCATCCAAGCCAACGACGAGGCCATAACCCCTGCCACAAAAGCAAACCCGGCAACCACGAGAAGGTGCGGCACGGGGCTTTTTCCATTCAATAGTGCAATTACGCCAGCAATCGCAGCACCGTTAAATGTAGCGGTGCCACGAATGGCGTCTCTAAACATTTCAAAATGCTTGTCGGTCAGATCGTCTTCGTGAAAGTCCATGTATAGCCCCTCCTGATCTGCGGTGCTATTGTGCTCCCATGCCTAAGGGACCCCAAGGCCAGAAACGCCCCGCCGATGTCATCGGCAACGCCGTCCATGTCATGCGGATCGCGACGGGAGAGATTGAGGAAAATAACCGCGCAAGCGAGGGGAAGGAGTACACCCGCAAGGGTGGCCTAAAGGGCGGCAAGGCGCGCGCCGCGTCTATGACGCCAGAACGCCGCGCTGAGATCGCCAAGAAGGCAGCGAAAACCCGTTGGAACAAATCAACGCCGCTTAAATAGTTCCACCACATTCCCAACTGCCTGTTCCAGATCACCCTTCAAACGAGGCATTGCCTTCGCATCCACGGCTTCGTCTGAAAGTATGCCGGGATCGAGATCGCAAAGCTCTTCCAAATCACGCACGTTTAGGCTCGTAGAACCGAGAATTTGAGAAACGGACTGCACTTTTTCCGACAACAGAAGCTCTATGCTTCGGCGTAACAGCCGCGGCCTCTCTTTCTCGATCTTGCCGTCGAGAGGCTCGCCATTTCGCCACTGTCTGCGACCATAATTAATCCACAAGCGCTGTGCGGCCTCACGATCAATGACGCCAAGAGATTCACAGCGCTTTATCATAGCGCCTACGGACACCTTCCATCGGTCCTTTAGCGCCAGCATGGCGTCCAACGACGGAGACCATAGCTCCTGCAAGAATTGTTCGGACGGTAAGAGGAGTGCGCTCGCGAAATAGTGTGCCTGATCTTCCAGAATTTTATTATCGGCCGCCGTGTTGAGCCGCTTATTCTCAACAGCTTGATGCATTAGGACGTGGGCCAATTCATGGGCCGCATCAAATCTTTGTCTTACGGCGCTCGCCTTGTCCCGGCTCAAGATCATAAATGGGATGCCAGTGGAACGACATAGTTGGGAGAAGCCGTCCTGTTTTTCAGCGCCCATATTAATGCGTGAAACAACGATGCCGTGATTTTCAATCTCCAACAGAAGGTCTGGCATTGGCCCGTTTCCGACGCCCCATGCAGAACGCAATGACGTTGCGGCAGTTTCTAAAAAATCATTAGTGATGTCGCGAAAATTTCCGGGAGGCGACATGTTAGGAAGATCGGGGGCCGGAAACTCTAGAAAGCCTGCGAGATATGATAAAATATCCTTCACCCAACGCAACCGAATCTCCGCGCGCTGTCTTGCAACACTGCTCGCTGTCGCGCGACAGCGCCAAAAGATCGGCGCGCTGTCGAGGCCGGCGCTGGGGCGCATAAAATAAGATAGCGGCAGATTCAGTCGCGCCGCGATTACAGCCATAATTTCAGGACGTGGAGATTGTTTACCCCGCTCATACTGAGATACCGATTGAGCGGATACGCCAACAACTTCCGCAAGCGCAACTGCGCTTAAGCCACGCGCCTGCCGCGCCTCTACAAGGCGCTCGCCATTAAATCCGGGCGTGCCAACACTCATTCGTCGTTTCCACGCTTCGGCATTTTGCGAAGTGTCGGGCGAACGCGATCTTCGCGAGTTGCCAACGCCTCGTATGCGCCGAGAATTTCAATAAAGGTAAGTTGTACAGCCCAGCCCCTGAAATCTTTATACGGCACGTAGAATCCGATCGCTCCGAGGGCCTGATGTTCCTCAATAAAGCGAGGCCCTACAGGACTGTGAAGCACGATGCCGTTGATTTCTGGCGGCAGATAAAGATCGTCGGGCTCATCACCCAATAAAAGGCCACCTTGCCTGTAGAAGGCATTGACGGCGGCCAACTGTTTTCGAAATTTCGCTGGGCTCGGTAATGACCCGTGCTCACGCACGTATTTTTGGGTCATCTTCACGCCAGCGTGCCCTACTAGGGAAAACACGCAATTATTCTCGATAATCATTTTGTCCGAAGCCGGAACCCCGTTCTGCTTTGCCTCATCGATCAAAAGCCACTCCATGGCGAAATGACGCTCTTGCCAGAGTTTACTAAGCCGCTGGGATGTGTTGAGCCGAGGATCGGAGCTGACTGAACTAAAAACGTCTTGATAAAGCGCCCGCGCCCGATCCTGGTATCCGCGCCAAAAGCCTACGGGCGTATCTCGGGTCAAAAGGCTCAGAACGTGCTGCTGGTAAGCTTGCTCGGGGTCCAATGAACACTCCCTTGATGTGCGCCGCGACTTAACTATGATGCACATTTCGTACTAAAAAGTAAAGCGTGTTGTCGAAAACGCTTGCTTTTCTAGAAGAGTCAAGCATAATGTCCACTATGAACAAGCTGCCCGCCGAGAAACGCCGCCAAATCCTCCATCTGATGGTCGAGGGGAACTCCATCCGTGGCATCGCGCGGCTGGTGGAAGTGTCGCCCGTGACGGTTCTGCGGTATCTCGAAAAGGCCGGAGCGGCCTGTGCCGAATTCCACGACAAGAACGTCCGCAACGTGAAAGCCAAGCGGGTAGAGTGCGACGAAATCTGGTCGTTCAATTACTGCAAACGCGCCTCTCTGCCGACTGCTAAAGCGGCTCCCGCCGATGCGGGCGACGCGTGGACGTGGACGGCTCTGGACCGCGACTCGAAACTGATCATCTCGTATCTGATCGGCGGGCGTGACGCGGGCTATGCGACCGAGTTTATGCAGGACGTGGCGGATCGCGTTGCCAATCGCATCCAGCTAACAACGGATGGTCATGGGGCCTATTTGCAGGCCGTGGACGGCGCTTTCGGTCTCGACGTGGATTACGCGATGCTGATCAAGACCTACGGCGAAACTGCCGATTTGGGCGGTCCCGAGCGCAAATACTCTCCCGGCGTTTGCACGGGCGTAGTCGGCAAGAAGATCGAAGGCCGTCCCGACGCGCGCTATGTCAGCACAAGCTTCGTGGAGAAGCACAATCAGTCCATGCGCCAGCACATGCGCCGGTTTACTCGCCTGACCGCCGCACACTCGAAAAAGCTGGTCAATCATATCCACATGGTCGCGCTCTATACCGTCTGGTACAATTACGCGCGGATCAATTCGGCGGTTCGGATGGCCCCGGCAATGGCGGCGGGCATCTCAGACAAGCTTTGGGACGTGGCCGATATCGTCCGGATGATCGAAGCCTACGAAGCGGGGCAGGAATTCAAACTGTAACAGTGCCGCCGCCCGCCCCCGCTGGACGCTCCCGCCCGCCGCTGATAGAAGGTTCGCCGCCGATTTGCAGGCATTTGCCATGGATTCGTTGGGTCTTGGGGGAGTTTTGCGAATTTGCTGCCCGGCTTCGCGGCCGGGGGCATGACGCTCCATTGGGTTCGCGGACGCCGGGACCGTTTGTCCGCAACCCCCTGAAAGCCCGAGACCGATGACCGAGACCCAAGCCCCCTCTTCGCGCGATTATCGCGCCACCGTCTTTCTGCCCTCGACGACCTTCCCCATGAAGGCGGGCCTGCCCGAGGCCGAGCCAAAATGGCTCGCGCGCTGGGAGGCCATGGACCTCTATGGCCGCATCCGCGCCGGAGCCAAGGGCCGCCCGCTGTTCATCCTGCATGACGGCCCGCCTTACGCGAATGGCGAGATCCATTCGGGCACGGGCTTGAACAAGGTGCTCAAGGATATCGTCGTGCGCTCGCGCGGCTTCCTCGGCTTTGACGCGCCTTACATCCCCGGCTGGGACTGCCACGGCCTGCCGATCGAGTGGAAGATCGAGGAAGAGCTGCGCGCCAAGGGCCGGCGCAAGGACGAGGTCTCCAAGGCCGAGTTCCGCCAGCGCTGCCGCGAATACGCCGCCCATTGGATCGCCGAGCAGGCGCGCGAGTTCAAGCGACTGGGCGTGCTGGGCGACTGGGACCACCGCTATTCGACGATGGATTTCTCCAGCGAGGCGGCGATCGACGCCGAGTTCCACAAGTTCATCGCCTCGCACCAGCTCTACCGCGGCGCCAAGCCGGTGATGTGGTGCCCGGTGGAGCGCACGGCGCTGGCCGACGCCGAGGTCGAGTACCACGACCACGTCAGCCCCACGATCTGGGTGAAGTTCCCAGTGACCGAAGGCTCGGACGCCACCGCGGGCGGCTCGGTGGTGATCTGGACCACCACGCCCTGGA
>PLJH01000036.1 GCA_003139615.1 Alphaproteobacteria bacterium | reverse complement strand
GTTTCAGGGAAGATGCTCTAGCCGTGAACCGGTCGATCTTTTGGACGATCTCAGCCAGCACAAAGGGATCGGCACCAACGTAGCGATATCCAACCTGGAGCCGCAGTTGAAACATTGCGACGACCTCGGACACAAGCCGATACCCGTGGACAAGAAGAGCCAGATCGCGACGCTCTGGTGAGCGGTTGTCGCGGTCCATCGGCATTAGCGCGCCAATGTAATCGACATGGTGGATGTGGCTTGCATTTGAGTACCCGTGCGTAAACCCACGAAACCCCTCAAATGCAGGATCATTAGAGCCGGCCAGTTGGCTGACAAGTCCAGTGAAGCCCCAGCGTGTTTCAAGCGCACGACGCTGCGGTGCCGGGTGGGCCTGTGCCACGTCAACCAGTTCCTTGTCCGCCAGCAGGCGGTCGCGAATTGGCTTCCACTCGGGAGCCTCCGGAGGGAAATACGGGGACGTCTAATCTATTTCCAAATACAACCACAGTGATGCGTTGCGATTGCTGCAGCGATATGGATTAGACGTCCCCGCATTTTGCATCCCCCAATCCCCGCATGGGCCCGGCCACTGCCAGAGATTGCCCCTCAAACAGGAAATCTGGGGAGCAGCGTGCGGATAGAAGAAGTGGATCAAGGGCATAGGCCGAGGTTGCAACGCCAAGCACCGAGCCAGGCACCGTGTCTGCCTCTCCTGGACAGATCGGCGGGCAAACGCAGGCTCGCGCGCACGCGCGTGGCCGAGCAAATACGCTGCTTCGGCCGGGGCCTGAGCGCGATCGGCAGCCGGGCTTACGATCTGTCGAGCCCCTCTTGACCGTTGCGCGCTATTCGCGCGAATCAGCCCCGCATGGCTTCTTTCAAAAGCGTACCGTCGCGTCGAGCTCGCGCCCGCCGCGCCAGAGGTGAACCGCGATGCTTGTGCCGGGCGTGACTTCCGCCATCGCGCCTTGGAGATCAGCGATCGACGACATCGGCCGCCCGCCAAAGCTCTCGATCACGTCTCCCTGCTGAATTCCCGCTGCTGCGGCGGGCGAGCCCGCATTGACGATGGCGACGAACAGGCCGTGATCGCCCAGGAAGTGCAGCGCCGCCATCGAAGCGGCATCGAGCGGCGCAAAGTGGACCCCAAGCGCCGGATGTGCAGGTCCACTCATCGGAGCAGTCGTCGGCGCGCCTACGAAGGCCGCGAAGCTCGCCAACAGCATCTCATGCGTTGGGACGCAGCCGAACTCGTTCGCGCATCCGCTTTGGAAGTTGATCTCCGCTGAGCCGTCGCCGCGCGGCACTCTATTAACGGTGATCGCCGATTTCGTGGAGTAGCCCACGTCGTCTATCGGCCCTTCGGTCGTTATCAGCGAGTCCGTGGCGATGCGAATCTTGTAGAACGAGTTCTCCGAGACCCATTGGAGCGCCCGGCCCCACTTGACCGAACAGTCCGCCGGGTTGGATCATGTGACCTGGACGTTTTGCACCCTTGCGACCGCCTCAGCCTGAGCCGCGTCGAATTCCGCGTGCGAGCAGCCAGCCCCGAGCGCGATCGGCAGTGCCGCTGCGACGAACATACGCAATTTATGCCTCACTATCCCCTCCCTATGTGCATTTGGACTATAGTCCATAGAGACTATATGCCATGCGGCGCTCCATGCGAACATGCAGGACTGGCGCCGAATTGTCGGAGCAAACATCAGGCGGCTCCGGAAGGACCGGGACCTGACGCAGGAGGAGGTTGCCTTCCGGGCGAAGATCGACCTGACGTACATGAGCGGCATCGAACGCGGGAAGCGCAACCCGAGTCTGCTTGTGATGGTGCGCATTGCCAAAGCTTGACGTTGCCCCCGCGGTTTAATCCGGGTTGAACTTGAGTCTGGCCCTTAAGGGAAGGACCGGACGATGAAACGCAAACGATTTACGGAAGAGCAGATTATTGGGGTTCTGAAGGAGCAGGAGCTTGGTGCGAACACGGCGGATTTGTGCCGCAAGCACGGGATCAGCCAGCAGACCTTCTACAACTGGAAATACGGGGACGTCTAATCTATTTCCAAATACAACCACACTGATGCGTTGCGATTGCTGCAGCGATATGGATTAGACGTCCCCGCATTTTGAACCTGGCCCGAGAAGTCCGCATAGACTTCGATGACGTGGCCGACATCGCAGACAAGGATGAAAGGCGGCCAACCGTGCGACACCGGCAACGCGCGCGCATAGCCTTCCGCCTGTCGGCGCGCGTTGAGCATGAGCACGTCCCATGCGCGTGTGGCGCTTCTCACGCCCCGTCCCTTCGCTCCATCGCTGCCGAACAGATCGGTCTGTCCCGCGATCTCTTTCGGTCCGCCCTTCTGGCGCGACTGCTTGGCTTCGAGAACGAAGCAACCTTTCTTGTAGAGATCGATGCGACGGGACGAAGCCGTGCCGTCGGGATTGAAATCCTTCACCACGCGTTCGAAGACGTAATCGTTTTCTTCGGTGGTGGCTGAGGCCGGGTCCGGTTTGGGGACGTCGAGAATTTCGCACAGCTCGCTGAGGAACATGGCGTAGTTCGCCCGCTCCTGGCTGCCTTCGCGGCCCTGCCAACGAGCGATGAACGCATTTATGCGCGGGTCATTTTTCGTTGCCCCCATGGGCGGACCATACTTTCGGTTGTCCCGCGCGACAATTGATAGGGCAAGATGCACCCTATCGTTCGCGGGCAGCCGGACATCGCCCGACGACTTGACTGTGACGTCATCTGCGATAAAATAGAACGGACCATGAACAAAGACAACCGGACGATGGCGTCGGCTTTTGTGAAATGGGATTCGATGCGGGCTCTCGCGGCGCGCTCCGGGGGTATCCGGCCCGGTTTGTGCGCGCGCGCTCAAAGCTGCTCCGGAACAGGGGCAGCGCAGGGCCGGGAACAGGGCGTTAACAGGGCCCATAACAGGCCCATGCCAGCCCTGTTTCGTTCGAAAAACTCCGCGGTTTTGCCGGCTTTTTTGGGAGATAACAGGGGTGAGAATTTTTTCGCGACGGGGGGACCGAGCGCCAAAGATACCTCACCGGTATCCCGGGCGTTCGGAGACATCGAAGAGGGTGTGCGGCTCGCGCAGAGCGCGCAGTGGAAAATCGGCTCCGATGACAGGCGAGAACAGGCGAAAGAACAGGCGGAATATCAGGCGGAGAACAGGCGGAATTCTCGCCTGATGTGTTCAAAATCTCCGCGGTTTGGTTGGGTTTTATGAGCGATAAAGAGTGACGAAATTTTTTCCGGCAGCCCCCACCCTAACCCTCCCCACAAGGGGGAGGGGATTCTTTCAGTGCGCTTCTCAACGCTCGCCAATTGTCCTTCGCGAACACTCGAAACTCGATTTCGCGCACGCGAATGCCCTGCTGAAGAAAAATCGCGCGTGTTTGCGACTGTCGCCGACCGGTCCCCTCCCCCTTGTGGGGAGGGTTAGGGTGGGGGACGTCGCGTGCGATGCGCGATTGTTCGACGAAAATTCGAACGCATGGGGATGACGCGAAGGCTTGCGACGCTGATATAAGAACTCGGGTGCGGAATCTGTTGCAGGCAAGGTTTTGAGATGAAAGCATTCGATTACATCATTGTGGGCGCAGGCAGCGCGGGTTGCGTGTTGGCGAACCGGTTGTCGGCCGATCCGGCGGTCGAGGTGCTGCTCATCGAAGCGGGCGGGCGCGACAAGTCGTTGATGATCCATATGCCCGCGGGCATTCCGGCGCTGATCGGCAAGCCCAATCCGCACAACTGGTATTACGACACCGAAGGCCAGCAGCATCTGAACAACCGCCGGCTCTATTGGCCGCGCGGCCGCGGCTGGGGCGGTTCGTCGTCCATCAACGGCATGATCTATATCCGCGGCCATGCGCGCGATTACGATCGCTGGCGGCAGATGGGTTGCGAAGGCTGGTCGTTCGCCGACGTGCTGCCCTATTTCAAGCGCGCCGAAACGAACGAAAACGGCGGCGACGAATTCCATGGCGGCGTAGGGCCGCTGCATGTCTCCAACGGGCGCTCGACCAATCCGCTGTTCCGTGCCTTCGTGCAGGCCGGTACGGAAGCGGGCTTTCCACAGACCTCCGATTTCAACGGGCCGAAGCAGGAAGGTTTCGGTCCCTACCAGATGACGATTCGCGAAGGGCGGCGCTGGAGCACGGCCTCGGCCTATCTCGTGCCGGCGCTCGACCGGCCCAATCTCAAGATCGAATCCCATGCCCATGTCACGCGCGTGCTGTTCGAAGGCGCGCGCGCCGTCGGCGTCGAATATGCGCAGAAGAAAGAGAAGCAACAGGTGCGCGCGATCCGCGAGGTGATCCTCTCGGGTGGCGCGGTGAACACGCCGCAGGTTTTGCTGTTGTCGGGTGTGGGCGATCCGGAAATCCTCGGACGCTTCGGCATTCCGGTGGTGGCGGATCTCAAAGGTGTGGGCCGCAATCTGCAGGATCATCTCGATTGCTCGATCCAGTATGAATGCACGCAACCGATCACGCTTTACAGCCAGGCCAATCCGCTGCGCGCGGCCCGCACGGGGCTGCAATATCTTCTGTTCGGAAGCGGGCTCGCCACGGGGCAGGGGCTGGAATCGGGCGCGTTCCTCAAAAGCCGTCCCGATCTCGAAACGCCGGACCTGCAATTCCATTTCATCGCGGCGCTGATGACGGACCACACGCGCAAGCGCGCCGATCGTCACGGCTTCATGGCGCATGTGTGCCAGCTGCGCCCCGAGAGCCGCGGCTATATCTCGATCAAATCGGCCGATCCGCTGTCGGCGCCCATCATCCAGCCCAATTATCTCGAAGCCGAAGAAGATCGCCGCGCGCTGCGCGAAGGCGTGCGCCAGGCGCGCGAAGTGTTTGCGCAGAAGGCGTTCGATCCCTATCGCGGTCCCGAGCTGATGCCCGGCGCGCATGTGCAGCGGGACGATCAGATCGATGCGTGGGTGCGCCGGACGGCGGAGACCATCTATCACCCCGTCGGCAGCGCCAAGATGGGCCGGGATCGCGACAGCGTCGTCGATCCGTCGTTAAAAGTTTACGGAGTGGAAGGCTTGCGCGTGGTCGACGCGTCCGTGATGCCGGCGCTCGTCTCGGGCAATACCAATGCACCCACCATCATGATCGCGGAAAAGGCCGCCGACATGATCCTGGGGCGTTCCGCGCCTGCGCCGGAAGTCGTGCGCGTGGCGGAAGACGGGCAAAAAGAGGCGGTCGCGGCGGCGTGACCGGGGGCGATTGAAACCGGAATCCCTTCCGCCGCGTTGTGAAGAGGTATAGGATAGCTCTCATGCGTGCCGTGCGAAGGGGAATTTGGTTGGGGCTCGCGATCGCGATGATCGCCGCGCGCGCCGATGCGCAGGCCGCGGCCTATCCCCTCGCCGAAATCAATTTCGATATGTGGTGCCAGGAAACGCAGCATCTGCCGCCCGCGCGCTGCGACAAGCGCCTGCCGCAGGACGATGCCGATTTCGAATCGTTCCTGAAGAAATACGAGAAATACGAAATCCCCTATTTGCAGCGCCGAGACGATTCCATCGAGCTCAACAAGGTGATCCTGCACGCCGACCCGATCGATCATCCGACCGAGCCGTCGGCCCCGCAGACCGATCAGCCTGCCAACGATTCAACCTACCAACCCCATTAGCCCGCCAGCATGTCTTGCGCGGTGTTCGCGGCGACAAGTTTCGCGGCCGGCTGCGTGACGATGTCGAGCGCTGCAATCATGCGCAGCATCATCTCGTCCATCTCGGTGTGAACGCTCACGGGCCTGTCCTGCGAGATGACAAGCCTCAAATGCGGCGCACGGGGATGGCTGCGCAGCGCATCGCCGGGCGGCAACATCGGGGGCGGCGGCAGAGTGTTGGTCGAAAGCGGCTCGTCTTCCTGCACGAGCTGCGAGCCCACCAGGCGTTCGAACGCGATGGGCTTGCCGCCCAGCTGCACCGTGTCGCTGAGGATTTGCGTAAGGCCCACGAAACGGACCGGCGCTTCATCGCCGAAAGTCACCGGCGCCAGGATCGTTTCCATCTCGACCATGCCGCATTCCGCGGTGGCGCCGATGGAGGAAATGCAGACGGGTTGCTTGAGCGCGATCGCCTGGCGCAACAGAAGCGTCAGCGAACTGCGGCTCTGCGCTTCCCAATGGCTGAGGAAGTTCGTGCCTTTCAGTTCGAAGCCGAAGCGGTCGCACAGCGCCGTGCCGGCCAGCCGGTAATGCGGCTTCGTCGTGTCGGCTGCTTCCAGGATGAACACATGAGAGAGCATGCGCTTGATGGCGCGCGGATCGATATCGGCCTGGTCGGGAAGGTCGCGTCCACGGCGAAGCCTGCTCCAATACCCCACCAGAAGATGGCTGTTCCTGTGTTTCATCTGCCCTTCGCTCCCGCCCTAGCGTCCCCCCGAGTGATCCAGTCCGGGACGCTGTGATGTCCGATGCAAGCCAAAGGAGCAGAAGCCGTGCCACGCACGTTTTCGGCAGGATTCCGGCCTTTCGAGCGAATTATCGGTTCCAGGGCCCGCGGCGGACCGGCCCGAAAAGCGGGAAATTGGACGATTTGAGGAGCGGCGTGAGCACGAGGCCGGCGAGGAAGCCGCCCACATGCGCGCCCCACGCGACGCCCGGCCGGCCGGGGTCGGTGATCGCCGCACTGATGATCTGCAGCACGAACCACAGCCCCACGACCCAGAACGCGCTGATCGCGAAGGGGAAGAAGATGATCCCCAGCGGCACGATGACGGTCACCTTGGCGCGGGGAAACAGCAGCACATACCCCGCCAGCACGCCGGAAATGGCGCCGGACGCGCCTATTATCGGGAGCTTCGAGCCCGGATCCATCCAGGCCAGGCTCAGCGCCGCGGCCACCCCGCAGACGAGATAGAAGAGGATGAAGCGCAAATGTCCCATCGCGTCTTCGACATTGTTCCCGAAGATCCAGAGGTAAAGCATGTTGCCGGCGATGTGCAGAGTCGAGCCGTGCAGGAACATGGAAATGACGATCGCCGTGAACGCGGGCACGGCGATGAATCCCGCGACACGGTGGCGATTCGCGAAGAGCATATCCGGCTTGAAGCCGAGCGTATCGATGGTGCGGTCCAGATCGTGCCCCAGTTGGCGTTCCCACAGATAGACCATCACGCACAGCGCGATGATCGCCCAGGTGACGATGGGCGTGATCTTCACGGGGTTGTCGTCCGAGATCGGGATCATGCGCGAATCATGGTTACCAACCGCGCCTCTTCGGTGTGGAAACTGTGCCGTTTCGGAGCAGCATAGCGCGAAATGTCCAGCAATTCCGTGGCACGCTTCCTGAAGCGAAGCGCCCGCACGTTAAGGCTCTACCCATGTTTTCGCGCATCGACCGACAGTTTGCGACTAGCATGAGCAGCGGCAAGGAGCACGCACAATGATGTCGAAGTCCCTCAAGTTTCTCGTGGCCGCGGTGGCGGCGTCCCTGCTCGCGACCATGGCGTTTTCGCCGGCGAGCGCCGGTGGTGGTGGCGGCGGCGGTGGTGGCGGCGGTGGTGGCGGACCCGGTTGTCACGGCGGTGGCGGTGGTGGACATGGCGGCGGTCATGGCGGTGGTGGCGTCACCATCATCAAGCCCGTCACCATCAACACGAACATCAATATCAACAAGAACATCGACATCAACAAGAACGTCAACATCAACAACAATATCGACATCTCGAAGAGCATCTCGATCAGCAACAGCTCGTCGTCGGCGAGCGCCTCGGCCGTCGTCGAAGCGGGCGCGTCCTCGCGCGCCGGCGCAAGCTCGGGCTCCGGTGCGACCGTCTACAGCGGCGGCAGCTATGCCGAGAGCGTGGCCGTCAACCACGGCGGCGATATCGGCAACATCGAAACCTCGCAGACTTGCGAAATGCAGGATGCGACCGTCGTCAAGGCGATCCATGCTGTTTGCGTCTCGGCGAACGGCCAGGAGTTCCCGGCTTCGCACATGGTCAGCGAAACCTGGCTCGACGCGTCATACGAAGGCGAAATCGCGCGCTGCATTCCCGGCTCGACCTTGAAGGTGATGATCGGCGATGTCGTGCAATCCGATCAGGGCATGGCGGGTTCTTATCAGGGCGCCACGCCGATCATGTGCGGCGAGCATGAAGCCCTGCGTCACTTCAAGAACGGCATGCTCAAATGCGCGCCCGAAATGCCGGTGCCGGACTGCACCGAGCGCACCAATTTGCGCAAATACGGGACAGGCGATCTCTTCTTCTCCTACCGCACGCAGGTCTGCATCACACCGGGCCGCACCGCGAGTGCACGTCCGGCAGACGTCGGCGGCCTGACCCTCGAAGGCGGCGTCGGAAACTGATTTTCAAAAGAAGGCTGGGAAGCGCGCCTCGCCCTCCGGGTGAGGCGTTTGCTTTTGGGAACGTGCTTTCCGGGCAGTTAGCGCTTGGTCGGGCTTCGCGCTATAATGAGTTGGTCAGTAGCCATTTTGCGACGAATAACGCCTATGACACCGAATGACGCCATAGAAAAACTGCGAAGTCATGAAACTGAGCTGAAGCGGGCCGGCGTCAGACATCTTTATTTGTTCGGCTCGACGATGCGCGGAGATGCCAGACCCGATTCGGATGTGGACATGTTTTTCGATTACGACAAGGGAAGTTTCGGCTTGTTCGCCCTGATGGATGTCAAGGAAATGGCGGCTGCCATTCTCGGACATCGGGCCGATATCATGACGCGCGACAGCTTGCATCCTGTCCTGCGCGCCCGAATTGAAGCCGATGCGATAGAGATATTCTGATGGCGGAGAATTCCGCCATACCGCGTCTCACCGATATCGTAGAGGCGATAAATCGCATCCGCGGCGTAATGGCGGGCGTCACTCTTGAAGCATTCGAAAGCGATTGACAAAAACGGTGGATCGTCGAGCGCGGCGTGGAAATCATTTCAGAAGCAAGCCGCCGGCTGCCCGATAGCCTGAAGGCGCGGCATCCGGAAATTCCATGGACTAAAGTTGCCGGAATCGGAAATGTGCTCCGCCATGAATACGAACGAATCGCTGCCAGCGTACTTTGGAGCGTCGCGCACGGCGACCTGCTGCCGCTTGAAAAGGCGTGCAAGGCAGAGTTGGAAGGCGAATAAGCCCAGCGCCGTTTGGTCCTGCTTGCGCCTGGAAAGTCCGCTGATATTGTGCGGGCCGATCCTCCTGCTGCCTTCCGAAGGACTCCCCATGAACATCCACGAATACCAGGCCAAGACCGTGCTCAAGAGTTTCGGCGTTTCCGTTCCGCGCGGGATTGCGGCGTTCACGGTCGATGAGGCGGTCAAGGCGGCCGAGACGCTGGGCGGGCCGGTGTGGGTGGTGAAGGCGCAGATCCATGCGGGCGGGCGCGGCAAGGGCGGCGGCGTGAAGGTCGTCCGATCCATCGAAGAGGTGCGCAAGGAAGCGACCCGCATGCTGGGCATGACATTGATCACGCACCAGACGGGTCCGCATGGCCGCGTCGTGCACCGGCTCTATGTCGAGGAAGGCTCGGCCATCGAGCGCGAGCTTTATCTCTCGGCGCTGGTCGATCGCGAGACGAGCCGCATCGCGTTCATCGCGTCCACCGAAGGCGGCATGGATATCGAACAGGTCGCGAAGACCACGCCGGAAAAGATT
The DNA here is from genome assembly GCA_003139615.1 of Alphaproteobacteria bacterium. Taxonomy (GTDB): domain Bacteria; phylum Pseudomonadota; class Alphaproteobacteria; order Micropepsales; family Micropepsaceae; genus Rhizomicrobium. The sequence goes on along the minus strand of PLJH01000036.1, from coordinate 15,947 downwards.
CTCACCTTCCAGGTCGAACCTGCCGCCGGCTACCAGCCCTATGTCGGGCGCAATATCGCGACCGCGTTGAAGCTGAAAGGCGATCAGGTCAAGCAATGCGGCAAGCTGATCGAAGGGCTCTACAATGCGTTCTCCGCGAAAGACATGAGCCTGCTCGAGATCAATCCGCTGGTGGTGACGAAGGACGGCCAGGTCATCTGCCTCGACGCCAAGATCAATTTCGACGACAACGCCTTGTTCCGGCACAAGGATGTCGCCGAGCTTCGCGATCCCGACGAAGAGGACCCGACGGAGCGCGAAGCTGCGAAATACGATCTCTCTTACGTGAAGCTCGACGGTTCGATCGGCTGCATGGTGAACGGCGCGGGCCTCGCCATGGCAACTATGGACATCATCAAGCTGTTCGGCGAGGAGCCTGCCAACTTCCTCGATGTCGGCGGCGGCGCGTCGAAGGAAAAGGTGACCGCGGCGTTCAAGATCATCGTCTCCGATCCCAACGTGAAGGGCATCCTCGTCAATATTTTCGGCGGCATCATGAAATGCGACATCATTGCCGAAGGGATCGTGGCGGCCGCGCGCGAGCTGTCGCTCAAGGTGCCGCTGGTGGTGCGCCTCGAAGGCACGAATGTCGATCAGGGCAAGGAAATCCTTGCCAAATCGGGCCTTCCGATCGTGTCCGGCACGGACCTCTCCGACGCCGCGCAGAAGATCGTGAAGGCCGTACGCGCAAAGTGATCGGAACACCATGATTCCCCGCCTGGAAACCGAACGCCTTCTGCTGCGCGAATGGCGGAACGAAGATTTCGAGCCGTTGGCGGGCTTCATGGCCGATGCCGACGTGACGCGCTGGCTGAACGGCGAGCCGCTCAATCGCAACGATGCGTGGCGCAGTCTCGCGACAATCCTCGGTCACTGGCATCTCCGGAGTTATGGGTTCTGGGCCGTCGAGCGGAAATCCGATCGCGCCTTCGTCGGCCGTGTCGGCCTGAACAATCCCGAAGGCTGGCCGGGCCTCGAAGTCGGCTGGACGCTCGGCAAGCCCTATTGGGGGGCAGGTTATGCGAGCGAGGCGGCCCGCGCTGCGATGTCCTACGGCTTCCTGACCCAGCCGGTCGAGCGACTCATCTCCGTCATCCATGTCGACAACAAGCCGTCGCAGGCGGTGGCCCAGCGTGTTGGAGAGACCAAGGGCGAGCATCGCGATCTGGTTGTCGCCGGCAAGACCTATCCCACCGATCTCTGGCAGATTTCGCGCGAGGATTGGATGCGCCGGCTTGGCGAGAAAAAGCCGCTGTGAGTGCCGCTTGACGACGGCCTCCTCGTCACGCTCCCTGTCGGCATGATGGATTCCCCGCCCGCGCTCTATCGTCCGCGCGATTTCTCGGTCTTTCTCTCCACTCGTTTCCTCGCGACTGTCGCGATGCAGATTCAGTCGGTCGCCGTGGGCTGGCAGATCTACGATATCGCGCACTCACCGCTGGCGTTGGGCCTCGTGGGCCTTTGCCAATTCGTGCCGATGTTCCTGCTCACCCTGCCTGCCGGAGACATTGTCGACCGCCATGACCAGCGCCGCGTCTTCGCGATCAGCCTGATCGTCGAAGCGGCGTGCGGCGTGCTGTTCCTGGGCCTGACAATCGCACATGTGACGCTGGCATGGCCGTTCTACGCGGTGCTGATCCTGTTCGGCGCGGCGCGCGGATTCTCCGGCCCATCTTCGCAATCGCTGTTGCCTTTTCTTGTGCCGCCCGAGGGATTGCCGCGCGCCATCGCGTGGAGTTCGTCGACCTTTCAGGTGGCCGTGATTGCCGGACCCGCCGTTGGCGGTCTGTTGTATGTGCTGGGCCCGACAGCGGCTTATGCGGCATGTGCCGTCTGCTTTCTGGGCGCGGGGATCGGTGTCGCAACTCTGGGCGGGCGGCGCATCGTGCGCACGGGTCAGGGCGATATGTCCGCCGTCGAGCGCGTTTCCGAAGGCGTGCATTTCGTGCGGCGGCGGCCCGTCGTTCTGGGCGCGATGTCGCTCGATCTGTTTGCGGTTCTCTTGGGCGGCGCGAGCGCGCTTCTGCCCGCTTTCGCGCGGGACATCCTGCATGTCGGTCCTGTCGGGCTCGGGCTTTTGCGCAGCGCGCCTGCGGTGGGCGCAGCCGTGGTGGCGATTGCGCTCGGCCGCCACCCGATCGCGCGCGGGACGGGCTGGAAGATGTTTCTCGCGGTGGCGATCTTCGGCGCAGCCACGATCGTCTTCGGACTCTCGAGAAATTTCTATCTGACGCTCGTATCGCTTGCCATTCTTGGCGGGTCCGACATGGTGAGTGTGTTCGTCCGCACCGCGCTCATTCAATACGCCACGCCCGATCCAATGCGCGGAAGGGTCAGCGCCGTCAGCATGTTGTTTATCGGCGCCTCGAACGAGCTGGGCGGTTTCGAATCGGGAATCACGGCCGCGTGGTTCGGAACCGTTCCCGCCGTCGTTGTGGGCGGCATCGGCACATTGATTGTCGTAGCTCTCTGGATGTGGATGTTCCCGCCGCTGCGCAAGATCGATCGATTGCGGGACGCCGAGACGGTGTGAGACCCGCGCCATCTCGTGCTTCGAAGCCTGTGCGGCTTATTGGACCACGTCCACACCGGCCGTTTTCAGGGTCAGGCGAACGAGTTCGGCCTGTCGCCCGGCCATCTTCGGCTCATCCACAATTGCGGCGCCAGTCTGCGATAAATGGCGCAAAAAGTGAATTGCGGGACGCATCTGGTCTTCGTTCGCCCTCAACGCTCCAGGACCGGCACCATCTCCGCTTTTGCGATGGCATGCGCCTGAAGCCAGGCGCCTATTTTCTCGCCAGTAACCGTCGCATCGAATGGAATCGTGGGCGTGTCGAGCGCCCAGAGCGTGAATTCATAATGATGCAGACTCGAGCCGGATGGCGGGCATGCGCCGCCATAGGCGCTATTGCCGAAGTCGTTTGCGCCCTGGATCGCGCCTGCGGGGAGGGGGGCCGCGCCGGAACCTGCGCCCTTGGTCAACGCATTTGCGCTACCCGGGATATCGAACACGATCCAGTGCCACCAACCGGAGCCGTGCGCATCGGGATCGAAGACGGTCACTGCGAAGCTTTTGGTCGTGGCGGGCGCGCCGCTCCATGCGAGCGACGGTGAGATGTTTTTCCCGCCGCACTCGCCGTAAACCTGTTCGATCGCAAGCGATGCGCCTTGCGCCATTTCCACGCTCCGCAAATCCATCGCGTTTGCGCTCGCGGCATTCAGCGCCGCCGCGCCGGCAGTGATCGTCATGCGCCAATTCATCTGTCGTCTCCAGGCAATGCCGCTACCTGTCTAACGCAGAAACGGTGTTTGCGGCGCACCAATTTCAGGATATTCATAGGTATCGTGCTCATTGGGGCGTCGGACGGGGGGATTCATGACATTGCAGATAATCGGAGCGGGTCTCGGCCGCAACGGAACGCTGGCACTCAAGACGGCGCTCGAACAAATTGGCTTCGCACCCTGCCATCACATGGTGGAAGTGTTCGCGCATCCCGAGCAGGGCGAATTCTGGCTTCGCGCCGCCAAGGGCGAAAAGGTCGATTGGGAAGAGGTGTTCGCGAATTACCGCGCCAGCGTCGATTGGCCGAGCTGCCATNNGCCATTTCTACAAAGAACTTTCCGAGCGCTATCCCGACGCCAAGGTGATCCTCAGCGAGCGCGATCCGAAGAAATGGTATGACAGCATCACGAACACGATCCTTAAAAGCATGACGCGGATGCAGACCGAAGATCCGGCACGCGCCGAATGGTTCCGATTTGCGCGCATGATCGTGATCGAACAGACCTTTCACAACGACCTCAGCGAAGACAACCTGATCGCGGCCTATCTGCGCCACAATGCGAAGGTGAAAGCGACGATCGCGCCGGAGCGCCTGCTGGTGTTCAATCCGGCTGAAGGCTGGGAGCCGCTGTGTCGATTCCTGGGCGTGAGCGCGCCCGAGACGCCGTTCCCGCACGTCAATACGACCGAGGAATTCCAGGCCCGGCAGGCGCAAAGGGAGTAATCGCGCGGCCCGCGTCAACGATCTTGTGCGGCTCGGTCGATCTTCGTAAGCGTTGCCGCAAATGCGGGCCGTGTCCCGCGACAGGGAAGGCAGCAATGGGAAAAGTTTTTAAAAGTGCTGCGGCCGCACTCGAAGGCGTGCTGTTCGACGGCATGACNNGCATGACGATCATGTCCGGCGGTTTCGGCCTGTGCGGAATCCCCGAAAACCTGATCCTCACCTTGCGCGATTCCGGCGTGAAGAATCTGACGGTCATTTCCAACAATGCGGGGATCGACGATTTCGGGCTCGGCCTGCTGCTGCAGACGCGCCAGATCAAAAAGATGATCAGCTCCTATGTGGGCGAGAACGAAACCTTCGAGAAGCAATATCTGTCGGGCGAGCTCGAACTCGAATTCAATCCGCAAGGCACGCTCGCCGAGCGCATCCGCGCCGGCGGCGCGGGCATTCCCGGCTTCTACACCAAGACGGGAGTCGGCACGCTGATCGCGGACGGCAAGGAGCAGAAAGAGTTCGACGGCGAGACCTATATCCTCGAACGCGGGTTGCGCGCCGATCTTTCGATCATCAAGGCGTGGAAAGGCGATGCGGAAGGCAATCTCGTCTATCGGATGACGGCGCGGAATTTCAATCCGATGATGGCCACGGCCGGAAAAGTGACGGTCGCCGAAGTCGAGGAGATCGTGCCGGTCGGCGCGCTCGACCCGGATGGCATCCACACACCGGGAATCTTCGTGCAGCGCATCGTGCAGGGTGCGCAATACGAGAAGCGTATCGAGAAGCGCACAGTTCGCGAGAGTTGAGGAGAACGACATGCCCTGGAATCGCGACGACATGGCCAAGCGCGCCGCGCAGGAATTGCGCGACGGCTTTTACGTCAATCTCGGCATCGGCATTCCCACGCTCGTCGCCAATTACATTCCCGACGGCATGGACGTGACCTTGCAATCGGAGAACGGGATGTTGGGCATGGGACCGTTTCCCCGCGCCAACGAAGTCGACCCCGATCTGATCAACGCCGGAAAGCAGACGATCACCGCGTTGCCGCGCACATCTTACTTCTCCTCGGCCGACAGCTTCGCGATGATCCGCGGCGGGCATATCGATCTGTCCATCCTGGGCGCGATGGAAGTGTCGGAGACGGGCGATCTCGCGAACTGGATGGTGCCGGGCAAGATGGTCAAGGGCATGGGCGGCGCGATGGATCTGGTGGCCGGCGTCAAGCGCGTGGTGGTGATCATGGATCATGCCGACAAGGCGGGACGTTCGAAACTCCTGAAGGAATGTACCTTGCCGCTGACCGGTCGCGCCTGCGTCAATCGCATCGTCACAGGTTTGGGCGTCTTCGATGTTATCGATAGCGGCCTCAAGATCGTCGAGATCGCGCCCGGCGTAACGCGTGACGAAATCGCGGCGAAGACGGAAGCAAATCTCGCCGCATAGGTTTTACGCTGCACTGACATCACTGGGGTGGGGAATGGCATTCGAGGCGCTCAGAGGCTGGACCAAAGAGCAGAAGCATGTCGTGGCCGCGAGTTATCTCGGTTGGACGCTCGATGCGTTCGATTTCTTCCTGCTGGTGCTGGTGCTGACCGACATCGCAAAGGAGTTCGACGTCTCGGTCAAGACATTGAGCTGGGCGACCACCCTGACATTGGCGATGCGTCCGGTCGGAGCTTTTGTTTTCGGGCGTCTTGCCGATCGCTTCGGGCGGCGCCCCATCATGATGATCGACGTGTTGTTCTATGCGACACTCGCTTTTGCATCGGCCTTCGCGCCCAATCTCATCGTGTTCCTTGTGCTGCGGGCACTCTTTGGAGTCGCGATGGGCGGCGAGTGGGGCATCGGCGCGTCACTCACGATGGAAAGCATTCCGCCGCAATCGCGCGGCTTTGTGTCCGGACTTCTGCAGGCGGGTTATCCCAGCGGCTATCTGTTGGCCTCAGCCGCCTATGGCCTGCTGTTTCCCTATATCGGTTGGCGCGGATTGTTCATGCTGGGTCTCCTGCCCGCGCTGCTCGTGCTCTATATCCGCCGCAATGTTCCGGAATCGCCGGGCTGGAGCCGGGAGCAGGCGCAAGCCGGCACCGTATTGAATGTGCTGCGTACGCATTGGCGCCTCGCCATTTACGCCATCTGCCTGATGACCTGCTTCAACTTCTTCAGCCACGGCACGCAGGATATCTATCCGACCTTCCTCAAGGTCGATCATGGGTTCAAGCCGCACGAAGTCGGCATCATCCAGGTGATTTACAACATCGGCGCGATTCTCGGCGGCCTCGTATTGGGCACGCTCTCGCAACGATTCGGTCGTCGGCGCACATTGATCGTCGGCGCGTTGCTCTCGCTCCCGGTGATACCGCTGTGGGCCTTTGCGTCGACGCCGATCCTGCTCACGTTCGGCGCGTTCCTCATGCAGTTCCTGGTGCAGGGTTGCTGGGGCGTGATCCCCGCGCATTTGAATGAATTGTCGCCGCCCGAAGCTCGCGGCACCTTTCCCGGCGTCGTCTATCAGCTGGGAAATTTTTTCGCGTCCTACAACCTCACGCTTCAGGCCGGTCTCGCCGTCGCTTATGGCAGCTATGCGAAATCTCTGGCGCTCGTCGCCATTCCCGCAGCGGTCATGATAGCAGTGTTTGTGCTCGCCGGCAGCGAAGCCAAAGACACGGACATGCGAATCGCGGCCAAGGCTTCGACGTAAACTCAGCTCGCGCGCACGAACACATCGACGCGATCGACGGGGCCTTTGTCGTCGATTCCCCCCATCGCGCGCACGTCGATGCGGCCAGAAGGAACGCCGTCGTCGATCAGTAACTGGCGCACGGCCAGCGCGCGCTTGAGCGAAAGACGCCGCGCATCGGACGACTTGTCGCCCGGTGCACCGCCATAGGCTTCGAGCTGCACCCGCGTGGCGCCTGCTTCGAGCGCGGAATTGAGATTTCCCGCCAGCAGCTTGACGCCGTCGAACTGCGACGGGGAAGGATCGGTGGCGCCGGAATCGAACAGGATTGCGCCGCTCTTGGTGAGATTGGCGTGCTCGGCATCGCTGTGCGCGGACGGCGTCGCCGTGATGGTTTGCGCCGGCGCCGGCTCCGTCGAGGCGACCCTGGTGGGGCCTTTGGCCGATTTGGCGGGTGGTGCGGGTGGCGGCGGCGCATCGGAGCCGTCAAGATTCATCGGCAATTCGCCGGCCGACGGCATCGTAGCCGGCGGCGGCGTTGCGGGCGTGGCGGCCGCGGTTTCGACCGGCTTGGAATGCTTGTGATGCGAGGTCGGCGCCGGCGTTGCCGGCGGAGCCGCCGAAGTGTCGGGCGGTGGCGCTGCCGCGGCCGTGTCGTTTGGCGGCGGCAATTTGATATCGACGCCGCCATCGGCGGTGGGCGTTGCCGTCGCAATCGTGGTGTCCCTGGGCACGACCTTCGCGATGTGCCGGTGATGGACAGGCATGTGCAGGTGGATCGTCCCGCCGGGAACGCCGGCGGTCCCTTGCGTGTAGACGCCGCCCGGATAAAGCACGAGCGGGCTCGCGGGCACCGCATAGGGATTCACGGTCACGTCCTGACCGGGATACATCTGGGCGGTTGCCGGGCTGCCTGCGAAAGCGAGCAGAACGGCGGTGGCTGAAAGCGTTTTGCTGAGCGTCATGGGTCTCTGGCTGAGCCTGAAAGCTTCGACTCTTTCGGGGCGGCGAGAGTAAGCGTCTCGCCCAACGCACTCAACTCGTCTTGCGGCCCGCTTCCTTCAGAAGCTTCAGAAGCTGCGGATGAAGGGGCTCATTGGCAGCGAGGATATCGCCCCTATCGAGCATCTTCGAGCCTCCGTCAAGATCGGTCGCGATGCCCTGCGCTTCCTTGACGAGAAGCAATCCTGCCGCCACGTCCCAGGGACCGAGGCCGCGTTCCCAGTATGCGTCGAACCGGCCGGCCGCCACATAGGCCAGATCGAGCGAGGCAGCGCCGAAGCGTCGCACGCCGGCCGTCACGGCCATCACGCCGCCGAGTTCCGCCAGCGACCGCTCATGACCCTCCTTGCCGAGGAACGGCAGGCCCGTGGCGATGACCGAGTCCTTCAGGTTCTTGCGTGCCGAAACCCTAAGCCGCTTGTCGTTCAGATAGGCGCCGTGGCCGCGCTCCGCCGTATACATCTCGTCGGTGATGGGATTGTAGACGACGGCCGACTGCATCAGTCCTTCGCGCTCCAGTCCGATCGAAATCGCGAAATGGGGAATGGCGTGGAGGAAGTTCGTCGTGCCGTCGAGCGGATCGATGATGAAGCGGTGGCTCTTGTCGGGGCCTTCGATGACACCGGATTCCTCGACGAGGAAACCGTAACCGGACCGCACCTTGCTCAACTCGGAAACAAGGATGCGCTCGGTGCGCGTGTCGGCATTGGAGACGAAATCGGCCGGGCCTTTGAGCGAGACCTGCAGGTTTTCAAGCTCGCCGAAATCGCGCACAAGCGCGCGCGCGGCCTTGCGGGCGGCCGCGATCATCACGTTCAGCGCGGGCGAAAGATATCCCATCTCTATTCCGCGCGACGGACATACACGCCGTCTTCCGTCGAGACGATGATCTTCGTGCCCACATCGATGAAGGGCGGCACCAGCACGCGGATGCCGTTGTCCATCACGGCGGATTTGAAGGACGGCGCCGCGGTCTGGCCGCGCGTGACTGGATTGCATTCCGCGACCGTCAGGATCACCTGNNTTTCGCCGTTCGCATAGAGGAACTGGAAATCCTTCTTCTCCAGATGGATCTGGTCGAGGGATTCGCTGGAGCGGAACCGCTCGTTGAGCTTGGCGCCGGTCAGGATGTTCTTGAGCTCCACCTGGTTGTAAGCGCCGCTCTTGCCCGTCTTCACGATCTGGTTCTTCACCGCCATCCACAGCGCGCCCTGATATTCGAGCATCATGCCGGGTCGAACTTCATTACCTGCGATCTTGGCCATGCGGGACGCGCTCCTCGGCGCGGGGGAAAAGGGATTGGCGGTGTCAAAAGAGCGCGCGGGTTCTAGCAGGGGGACCCGCTGCGGCGCAATAAGGTCTATAGGGATGGTTTAGTGCGTCGCCGGCGTCGTACCGCTCGCATCTCCGGCTTGGTTGGCGGGGGGATTTACGAGTTCCATATTGACCATAATGATATCGGATCCGATGGAAGCTTCGGTAAAATAAAGCGTATGCGTCTTGAACGCGATGTAAAGATGGAGCTTCGATAACTGCCGCAAGCCGATAATGATGTCGGGTAAGCCTTTTTGATTTTGCCTGCGCATGTTGTCGGGCAGGAGTACGATCTCGGGATTCTTGATTTCCATCCCGCCCATTTTTAGCGAGCCAAATATGAAACTGTAGGTCTTTTGGTCCGGGTCGTTGCTCTTGTGCAGTGTGCCGCGCGGTTTGACCCCTGGGGAATCCGGCTCTAGCCCGAAGACGCTATGTGCTTCGGGCAAACTCATAACGGTAGTGGGAGAACCGGTATCGATGATTGCAGGAATTTCCTTGCCGTCGAGATTGACAGTTACCTCGATATGCCCGGACTCGTCATTGCTGAATGGCATATCTGCCCAGGTCTGCGACCAATATGGAACTCCATTTTCGCAATGATTGCCGTCGAAGAGGGACATCCGTCCAGCTGCGAAATTGAGATCGACATCCATCGCCGAAAGAATATCGGGCGCGAGAATTCCCTGTATTTTTGAATTCACTATGAGGGGGTCGTCGTCGTCATCGACGACCATCTTCACCTCCCGGAAGCGAGCAAATCCCAGAAGCACAGTCGGAACGGTTGTGATGTTCTCGGATTTGTGTCCGTTGATGTCGATCACACGTTCATGCACGGACTCAGATGTTGAGAGGCCGAGGTCCTTCACAGTAGAAGCGAGAAGTGAACTGTACACACCTCCTGTATCGACAAGCATGCGTTCCTGTTTGCCAGCGACGATAGGATCTATCGTGAAGTGCCCGGTGCCATCGGATTGCATAGCGAAACGGGCGTAGCGCCGTCCGCTGCCTAGCATGCAGGTGTCGTCGGCATAGGCGGCGCAGGCGGATATGGCCAGAAACGCCACCATTGCCAGCGCTCCTGCGAGCCCGCGATCCCGTAAGATTCCCAGAATGACACACCACTCCCCAGCGCAGGGATATTGGCATTTCCATCCTGCAACCGGAAGTCGCCGGGTCAGAACAGCGCGTCAAACACCTTCACTGCTGCGGCGGGGCCTTGCGGGTGATCCCAAACACCCGCAGAAACCGCGAGAAAATCCGCGCCGGCTTCAACGAGCGGCTTTGCATTTTCGACCGTGATGCCGCCGATGGCGACGACGGGGATGACCATCAGTTCCGACCACCAGGTCAGAAGCTCGATCTCGGCGCGGCTCTTGGGTTCTTTCGTCTGCGTCGGAAAGAACGCACCGAACGCAACGTAATCCGCGCCCGCTTCCGAAGCCTCGATCGCGAGATGGCGCGAATCGTGGCAAGTGACGCCCACGATGCGGTCCGGTCCCATGGCGCGGCGCGCTTCGGCGTAAGACGCATCTTCCTGTCCGATATGCACGCCGTCCGCGCCAATCTCCGCCGCGAGATCTGGGCGGTCGTTGAGGATGAAGGCGGCGCCCGTATTCTGCACGATGGGCATCAGGATTTGTGTCGCGCGGCGGACTTCGTCATCCGACACGTCTTTCAAACGCAACTGCACGCACGCGACATCGCCCGCGCCGAGCGCACGCTTCAGCGTGTCGGCAAAGGATTTCGGCTCGAGCTTCGGCGGCGTGATCAGATAAAGGCGGCAGCGTTCGGTCATTGGGACTTCTCGGAGCGCGGGCATCTTGCCCGCCCTAAGCGGCCAGGATGGCCGCGCTCCAATATCACGCCGCCTTCTCGAGATCGGATTTCCACGTGCCCGTGGCCGCGAGTCCGTTCATCTTCGCGCGATGCGTAAACGCCGTTTGTGCGGCAGGAACATTCTCCGGCTTGCCGCTCCAGGCTTTCTGAGGTGCCGCCTGCAGCGCGCGGCCATAGGAGAAAGTGAGCGGCCAGGGCAGGTCGAATTTCGCGTTCATCGCGTTCAGATGCGTGGTCGCGTCGATGTCCGATTGTCCGCCCGACAGGAACGCGATGCCCGGCACGGCCGCCGGCACGCAGCGCTTCAGGATTTCGACAGTGCGCGCCACCACTTCGTCAACACTCGCCTGCTTCGGGCATTTCGCGCCCGAGATCACCATGTTCGGCTTCAGCACCATGCCTTCGAGCGTCACGCGCTGGTGAGACAACGCCTGGAACACTTCCTTGAGCGTCCATTCCGTCACACGCGCGCAGGCGTCGATGTCGTGATCGCCGTCCATCAGCACTTCCGGCTCGACGATCGGCACGATATTTTGCTCCTGGCACAGGGCCGCATAGCGCGCGAGCGCATGCGCGTTCGTGACGATGGACGTATAGGTCGGAATGCCGGGTGCGATATCGATGACCGCGCGCCATTTGGCGAAGCGCGCGCCGAGGCCGTGATATTCGATCAGCCTGTCGCGCAAGCCGTCCAAGCCTTCGGTGACGGTTTCGCCGGGGCAGAACGCAAGCGGCTTCGCGCCCTCATCCACCTTGATTCCGGGGATGGCGCCCGCTGCTTCGATGAGATGGACCAGCGGCGTGCCGTCCTTCGCCTTCTGGCGGATCGTTTCGTCATAAAGGATCACACCGGAGATGTGCTTCATCCCTTCCGCCGAACGGAACAGCAGTTCGCGATAATCGCGGCGCGAGTCTTCGGTCGAGACGACGCCGATCGCGTCGAAGCGTTTCTTGATCGTGCCGGAGCTTTCGTCCGCCGCAAGAATGCCTCTGCCCTTTGCCGTCATCGCATGCGCGACGCGCGAAAGTTCCCCGATATCCATCGTCATCTCCCTTTCGACTGCACGAGCGCAGCTACGCCCGGCAGTTCTTGTCCTTCAAGCCATTCCAGAAATGCGCCGCCCGCGGTCGACACATAAGAAAAATCGCCTGCGACGCCGGCATGGGCGAGCGCCGCGACCGTATCTCCGCCGCCTGCGACCGAGAGCAGTTTGCCTTCGCGCGTGCGCGCGGCGACGGCTTTGGCGGCTGCCACCGTGCCGCGGTCGAAAGGCGGCGTCTCGAATGCGCCGAACGGGCCGTTCCACACAAGAGTCATCGCATATTTTAGGCGCGCGGCGAATGCCTCGACGGTCGCCGGTCCCACATCGAGGATCATTTCGTCGACGGCGACTTCACCCACCGGCACCGTGCGATGCGCGGCATTCGCCTTGAATTCCTTCGCCACGACCGCATCCAGCGGCAGCAGGATCGCCGCGCCCGCATCTTCTGCCTTTTTGAGGATTTCTCGCGCAGTCTCGAGCTGGTCGCGCTCGCACAGGGATTTGCCGACCTCGATGCCCTGCGCTGCGAGGAAGGTGTTCGCCATCGCGCCACCGATCACCAGCACGTCGACCCGCTTCACGAGATTGCCCAGCAGCGCGATCTTGGTCGAAACCTTGGCGCCGCCCACCACCGCGATCAGCGGTCGTGTCGGGCGGTCGAGTGCAGCATGCAGATGATGAAGCTCAGCCTCCATCGCGCGCCCCGCTGCGGCGGGCAACAGGCGCGCGAGACCTTCGGTTGTCGCATGCGCGCGGTGTGCCGCAGAGAACGCATCGTTGACGAAGATATCGCCCAGTTTCGCGATCGCTTTCGCGAATTCGGAATCGTTCTTTTCCTCGCCGGCATCGAACCGCATGTTCTCGAGCAACAACACGTCGCCGTCCTTCAGCGCCGCGACCGCTTGCTCAGCCTTCTCACCCACCCAGTCATCCGCGAACGCGACCGGCCTGCCCACGGCCTGGGCAAGCGCCGATACCAGCGGTTTCAGCGACATGGACGGAACGACCTTCCCCTTCGGACGGTCGAAATGGGAGAGCACGATCACGCGCGCGCCTTTCTCGGCGAGCTCGCGGATGGTGGGCGCCTGGCGCTCGATGCGCAGCGCATCCGTCACCACGCCGTCCTTCATCGGCACATTGAGATCGGCGCGGACAAGCACGCGCTTGCCCTTTACGTCGATGTCGTCGAGCGTGCGATAGCCCTTCATCGTTCAGAGAAACTTGCCCATCGCGACCGCCGTGTCGGCCATGCGGTTCGAGAAGCCCCATTCATTGTCGTACCAGCTCATCACGCTGACGAGATTGCCGTCGAGCACCTTGGTCTGGTCGAGCGCAAAGCTCGACGACGCGGGATCGTGATTGAAATCGACGGACACGAGCGGTGCGTGCACCGCCTCCAGAACGCCTTTGAGCGGCCCCGCAGCCGCGGCTTTGATCGCGTCGTTGATTTCCTGAACCGTCGTCGGCCGCTTCGAAATGAATTTGAGATCGACCAGCGACACATTCGGCGTAGGCACGCGCACGGAGATGCCGTCGAGCTTGCCCTTGAGTTCCGGCAGCACGAGACCGACCGCTTTGGCGGCGCCGGTGGAGGTCGGGATCATCGACATGGCCGCCGCGCGGGCGCGATAGAGATCCTTGTGGAGCTGGTCGAGCGAAGGCTGATCGTTGGTGTAGGAGTGGATGGTCGTCATCATGCCTTTTTCGATACCGACCGCATCGTTCAGCACCTTCGCCACCGGCACGAGGCAGTTCGTCGTGCAGGAGGCATTCGACACGACGAGATGATCCTTGGTCAGCTTGTCGTGGTTGACGCCATAGACGACCGTCAGATCCGCGCCGTCCGCAGGCGCCGAGACGAGCACGCGCTTGGCACCGGCCGTCAGATGCGCGGACGCTTTCTCCTTCGACGTGAAGATGCCCGTGCATTCGAGCGCGATATCGACGGCCAGTTCCTTGTGCGGGAGTTCCGCCGGATTGCGGATTGCGGTCACTTTGATCTTGTGACCGTCGACGATCATGTGCTCGCCGTCAACGGTCACCTTGCCCGGGAAGCGGCCATGCACCGAGTCGTAGCGCAACAGATGCGCATTGGTTTCGATGGGACCGAGATCGTTGACGCCCACGACGACGATGTCCTTGCGCCCCGATTCCACGATCGCACGCAGCACCAGCCGACCGATGCGTCCGAACCCGTTGATGGCGACCCGAATGGCCATGAAATCCTCCTGCTTATTTGAGAGCGGCAAGCGCCGCGTCCGCGGCGGCGTCAGCCGTGATGTGGAAATGCTTGTACAGATCTTTCGCCGGCGCGCTTGCGCCGAAACCGTGCATGCCGACGAACTTTCCGTTCGGTCCGAGATAGCGGGACCAGCCGAAAGGCGAGGCCGCTTCGATCGCGATCTTTATCGTATCGGGTCCCAGAACGGCGTCACGATATGTTTCGGGTTGTTCCTCGAACAACTCCCAGCTCGGCAGCGAGACGACGCGTGCCGCCACGCCCTGTCGCGCGAGAATCTCGCGCGCCTTCACCGCAATCTCAACTTCCGAGCCGGTTGCGAGGAATGTGATCCGGGCAAGGCCCTCGGCGGATACGAGCTCATAGCCGCCGCGCGCCGACAGATTCTCGTCGCTATGCGTCGTGCGCAGAGTGGGTAACCCCTGTCGCGTGAGCGCGAGAATGCTGGGGCGATGCTTCTGGGCGAGCGCGAGTTCCCAGCACTCGGCTGTTTCCACCGCATCAGCCGGGCGAAACACGAGCAGGTTGGGAATGGCGCGCAGGGCGGCCAGATGTTCGACCGGCTGGTGCGTCGGGCCGTCTTCGCCGAGGCCGATGGAATCATGCGTCATCACATGGATGACGCGAATGCCCATCAGGGCGGCGAGTCGGATCGAAGGACGGCAATAATCGGTGAACACGAGGAAGGTTCCCGAATAAGGAACCGTGCCGCCATGCAGCGCGAGGCCGTTCATCGCGGCCGCCATGCCGTGTTCGCGGATACCGTAATGGATAAAGCGTCCGGCGAAATCGTCCGGTGCGATCGCCACCATGCCCTTGGTGCGGGTGTTGTTGGAGCCTGTCAGGTCGGCCGAACCGCCGATCATTTCGGGCCACGCTGTATTGATCACTTCCAGCGCGTTCTCGGAGGCCTTTCGGGTGGCGACCGATGGTTTCTCGGCGCTGATCTTCTTTTTGAGTTCGTTGAGCGCGCCTGCGAGCGATGCCGGCGCATTGCCTGCCAGCGCCGAGTCGAAGGCGCGCGCGGTGTCGGCGGGCTGCTTCGCTTTTCGCGCAATCCACGCTTCGCGCGCCGGTTTCCCGCGTCCGCCGATCTCGCGCCAGTCGGAGAGGATGTCGTTCGGAACCACGAAAGGCGGCCAGGGCCAGTCGAGCGCTTTGCGGGCTCCGGCGACTTCGTCCGCGCCCAACGCCTCTCCATGAGCCTTGGAGGTTCCCGCCCGCGTCGGCGCGCCGAACCCGATGGTCGTGCCGCAGGCGATCAAGACCGGCTTGTCGCTCGACTGCGCCGCTTCAAGGCAGCGCGCAACGTCGGCCGCGTTCTGGCCGTCGCAGGCCCAACTGTTCCAGCCTTCCGCCTCGAAACGCTTGCGCATATCGCCCGTTTCGGAGAGCGCAGTCGGGCCGTCGATGGTGATGTGGTTGTCGTCGAACAGGACGATCAGCTTGTTGAGCTTCAGATGGCCGGCGAGCCCGATCGCCTCATGGCTGATGCCCTCCATCAGATCGCCGTCGCCCGCGATCACGTAGGTCTTGTGATCCACCAGATCGTTGCCGAAGCGGGCGTTCAGGATGCGCTCGCCGAGGGCCATACCGACTGCGTTGGCAATGCCCTGGCCCAATGGGCCGGTTGTGGTCTCGATCCCGGCCGCGTGGCCATATTCCGGGTGGCCGGCGCAGGGGCTGCCCAACTGGCGGAACCGGGCGATATCGTCGATGGAAATGCCGGAATAACCCGTCAGATAGAGCAGGGAATAGAGCAGCATCGAGCCGTGGCCGGCCGA
>PLJH01000056.1 GCA_003139615.1 Alphaproteobacteria bacterium | reverse complement strand
CGGCTACAAATTCTCGACCTATGCCACGTGATCGCCTGGCGGATCCACCACGTGGCATAGGTCGAGAATTTGTAGCCGCGGCGATATTCGAATTTGTCGACGGCCTTAATCAGGCCGATATTGCCTTCCTGGATCAGGTCGAGGAATTGCAGGCCGCGATTGGTGTATTTCTTGGCGATGGAGATCACAAGCCTGAGATTGGCCTCGATCATTTCCTTCTTCGCCTGACCGCTTTCGCGCTCGCCTTTTTGCACCGTCTGCACGATGCGGCGGAAATCCACGATCGACTGGCGCATCTCGGTCGCCAGCGTCTGAATCTCGTCGCGATGCTGCTTGATGCGGTCGCGCTCGTCCTGGACGAAATCGTGCCAACCCAGACCCGACAGGCGGCCGACGCGGCGCGCCCAATTGGGATCGAGCTCGTTGCCGAAATGCTGCTTGAGGAAATCGACCCGATCGACGCCATGCGCTTCAGCCAAACGCAGCAGGCGGCCTTCGAGCGACACCAGACGGCGATTGATGCCGTACATCTGGTCGACAAGCGCTTCGATGCGGTTGTTGTTGAGCTTGAGGCTTTTGACGAGATCGACAGTCTCGACGCGCAGCTTCTTGAAACGGCGTTCCTGGCCGGTCGACAATTCGTCTGCCGAGAGGGCGGCCTCGACGGACGCGTCCTGCAACCGGCCGAGCTTCTTGTAGAGCGCTGCGATCTGGTCGAGCGTTTCGAGAACCTGCGGCTTCAGCGCCAATTCCATCGCCGAAAGCGAAAGATTGCCTTCGTCGTCGAAATCCTCGGCATCGGCGGCAGCCGCGTCTGCAATCGCAGCCGCTTCCGCTTCGTCAACCGGTTCGGTCGGCTTCGGCGGTTCGGGTTTCTTGAATTCCGGGCGCGGCGGCAGCGGCGGCGGAACCGGCGCTTGCGCAACCGGTGTCGGCGGGAGGGCCGCGCCGTGTCCGTTCATCACGGGCGGGTTGGGCGCCATGCCCGGCAATCCGGGGGAGCCCGGCGGGATGGTCGGTTGCCCATCGGGCCCCGCGCCATACATCGCTTCGAGATCGATGATGTCGCGCAGCAGAACTTTGCCTTCGTTCAGTTCGTCGCGCCACACGGTGAGCGCCTCGAACGTCAGCGGGCTTTCGCACAAGGCGCCGATCATCAATTCGCGGCCGGCCTCGATGCGCTTCGCGATGGCGATTTCGCCTTCGCGCGACAGCAATTCCACCGAACCCATTTCGCGCAAATACATGCGCACNNTCGACGACGTTGATGCCCATCTCGCTGAGCATCGCCATCGTGTCTTCGATCTGCTCGGAAGACGTCTTGTCGGAAGGCAGAACCTTGTTCAGTTCGTCATAGGTGACGTAGCCGCGCTGCTTGGCGCGCGTGATCATTTTGCGCACGCCGACATCGGACATGTCGAGCAGCGGCGAATCCGCGTCGTCGCGCTGCGTCGACGGATCGCCCGGCTCGCCGGGAGCTTTCGCGCCCGGCTTCACGGGCGGAACGATCTTGCCGTCGATCTTTTTCAACTTCAACGCTTCGGCCACTAGCGGCTTCTTTCCGGGGACGACGGCAGGTTTGGCCTGCGGCTTTGTTTCTGTCTTGGTCTTGGCGTCGGACGTTTTTGAATCGGGCTTTGCCTTCGTAGAAGTCAAACCTTTTAAATCCACTTTCGCCTCAATTTTCGCGGCAGGTTTTTCGGTCTTGGCCGGTTTCGCGACGGGTTTGGCCGGCGCTGCAGGCTTCGCGGAAGATTTCTTGACGGCGGCGCCCTTCGAGGCCGCGGACCTGGCCGGCGCCTTCACGGGCTTCGACTTTACCGGCTTTGCGGGCGCCTTGGCCGTCTTCTTCGCGTGCGGTTTCGTTGTCATTCTTCGTTCGTCGCTCGATGCCGCCGGTAAGGGCGGGCCATGCGGTTCAAAATAGAGTTCAAATTCGGGCCCGGCCGAATGCCGGAATTTTCTCAATCATGATGGGGCGGCACAAGAAGGCGATGGGCATCGCTCCAGCTTTCCTCGGTCGCCTCGGAATTGAAACGCTCCACGGCACGCTTCCGTTCGGGGTCGAGTTCCGCCATCTCCCGCAACTGTGTTGCGGCGCGGAGCCAGCGAGCCTCGACATCTTCGGCATCCCCCACGTCCGTCATGTCGTGCGCCGGGCCAATGTCGCCGGATGCTCGCCGCGCCCGCAGGCGCTGGACGAGATCGGACATGCCCGAGCGGACGAGATGGTCCTCCAGCCTCCCAGTTTCAAGCCTGAAGCCGGAGGCCGCGAGGTTTAGGGTTTCATGCCGCAGCCTGTCAAGCGAAGGGTCGGAAAACGGCAGTGTGGCAAGGATTTCGCCGTGTTTGACGGCCATCTCCGGGTGCTGCAGCAAGAGCACGGCCAGCTCCATTTCCTTGAGCTTTACGACCCCCGACCGGCCCGAGCGGGCGAGAAGGCTGTTGCGGACGGCAGGGGACACATTCTCGATCGGCCCCTGCCGGAACGGCCCGTTGAAAGTGCCGCCGCGCCGGGGCGTCTGGTCCCGCCCATTCCTTGATTTCCAGTCCTGCCGCGGCGCGCGGCGCTTGAAGGTATCGAAGACCTTCTGGTCGAACTCACGCCGGTAATAGTCGGCGATTTTGCCGTCGGTGATCTGGGTGACGATCTCGCGGAGGGTCTTTTCCAGCCCGGCCCGCCTTTCGGGGGTCGAAAAATCCTTGCCTTCGGTCTCGACCCGCCAGAGCACCTGGGCAAGCGGAAGCGCCTCATCCAGCACCTTTTTCATCCCGCCGGGACCCTGCGCCCGGATGAAACTGTCGGGATCCTCGCCGGGCGGAAGGAACGCAAAACGCAGCGACTGGCCGGGCTTCAGACGGCTGAGCGCGAGCCGCGCCCCGCGCTGGGCTGCCCGCAAACCCGCATCGTCGCCGTCAAAGGACAGGATCGGCTCCGGTGCCACGCGCCACAGCATTTCCAGCTGATCTTCCGTGAGCGCCGTGCCGAGCGGCGCGACCGCGCCTTCGAAACCGGCGCGCACGAGCGCGATCACGTCCATATAGCCTTCGGCGACGATGATCGTGCCCGATTTGAGCACGGCCGGGCGGGCGATCGCGAAATTGTAGAGAAGCTGGCCCTTCGAAAAGAGCACGGTCTCGCCGGTGTTGATGTATTTGGGCTTGGCATCGGCTTCGAGCGCGCGCGCACCGAATGCGATCACGCGGCCGCGGCCATCGCTGATCGGAAACATCAAGCGATTGTAGAAAAAATCGCGTGGAGCCCGACCGTCGTCGGCGGGGCGCACGAGGCCCGCCGCGACCATATCGTCGAGCGAAATGTTCTTCGCCTTCAGATGGCCGAGCAGCGCCGTGTTCGTATCGGGCGAATAGCCAAGACGAAATTGCCCGATCGTTGCGTCATCGATCCCGCGGGAAACCAGATATTCGCGCGCGGCCTTACCGCCTTGCGCGCGCAACTGCTCCTCGAAGAAGACGCAGGCCGCCTCGACGATCTCGTAAAGCGATTTCCGCTTTTCCTCGCGCGCTTCGTCTTCGGGCGACCACTGTGGAAGTTCGACGCCCGCTTCGCCCGCCAGCTTCTGGATCGCTTCCGGAAAGGTCAGGCCTTCGGTTTCCATGGTCCATTTGAACGCATCACCGCCCACGCCGCAGCCGAAGCATTTGTAGGTGNNCCCACCAGCTGGACGAGATCCGTCCGCCGCAGCACTTCCTCAAGCAGGCCCGGGCCGTAGCGCATACAGGTAATGTAGGCATTCCGGGCCGCGGCGTCCCGGCCTTCGCGAGATTCACCTGTGAGTCTTCATGAGCGCCGGCGGTGCACTGCACCAAAGGATTCTTAACGCAGTGGACGCTGAGGATGCGCAGGGGACGCGGGGTACTCGGAACCCCTCAGCGGCCTCCGCGCATCCTCAGCGTCCACCGCGTTAAAACCTTTTTTGGCTATTTCGGCGCGCTGAGCAGCCCCTTCACGGTACCGCTGGCGGCCGCGAAATCCATCTGGCCGGCATGACGTTCCTTCAGCACGGCCATCACCTTGCCCATATCCTTCATCGAAGCGGCGCCCGTCTCCGCGATCGCGGCCTTGGCGGCGGCCAGCACTTCGTCGGCGCTCATCTGCTTGGGCATGAAGCCCTTGATGATCTCGACTTCCTCGCGCTCATGGGTCGCAAGTTCCGGCCGGCCGCCGCTGTCATAGACCGCGGCCGATTCCTCGCGCTGCTTGATCATCTTGGCGAGCAGAGTGAGGATTTCGTCGTCGCCGATGCCCTCGCGGCTCGCTTCCGTGCGGTTGGCGATGTCGCGATCCTTCAACGCCGACAGCACGAGACGCAAGGTCGAGACGCGGCGAACATCCTTCGCCTTCATCGCCGCCTTGAGCTGATCGCTGAATTGCTCGCGCAGACCCATGTCAAACCTCCGAAAATCGAGTTAGAATCTACGCATATTCGCGCCGATTCACAACGCGCAAACCGCCGAGGCGGTCGATAGCATGATCAGTCCAAAACTGTTGGTGACGATTGTGCTGGCATCGTGTTGCGTTTCGTGGCCTGCCTTGGGAGGGGGCGATGATCTCAAGCAGCTCAAGCTCCAATTTGACATCGCTACAAAGATCATTGCCCAAGACAGACAACTTGCGGGTTTCGGAATCGGAGACTCGCCTGAAGAAATTGACGCGCTTGAGAGCGAATGGGTGCTTTCCACCGAATGGCTAAGTGCGTCGCAGTCTTCGCAATCATCGACTGACGAAAATCGAATCAAGGCCGCACTGCACAACCTCGATCCCCATCTCGACGCGCAAGTGCTAACTCTGGAGCCAGACTTATATCTTATCGGCCTCAGTCGCGGTGAAATTGGTACTGTCTTTTCGCTTCGGAAGTTCGGCAGTGGGTTCGTGTCGGACTGGAACATTCGCCGAGCGACTGCCCGCGAAGTGCAACACTTTCCCATTCTTGCGGCGTGGAAAGCAAAAGCCTCAACGGAAGAATGCCGAGCGAAAGAGAGCGACCAGGCCTGGATGCAATGTGGCCCCCTGTACCCGATGGCGATGGGCCAATTGCCGCGAGACCAAAAAGGCCGATTGCGCTTCTATGTCGACGCGGGTGTCGCCGAAACGGCCGGCGGAAGTATCGGATACCGGCTTAGTATCTGGACCTGGGACAGCAATCGGGCAATCCCGCAATTCTCAAAGTCATACGCTCAGTCGATCGAGATCTCCCCCAAACCAAGATTGCAGGGCAGCGACTTGCATGTCCCCGCGAAAAATGAATTCACAAACTTTTTCTTGTGCGACGGATGCGATGACCCGCAGACAGATTTGATAATCCGCATCGAGCCAGAGGGAATTCGAGATCTTGGCAATATTAGCGAGAAGCCCGAACTCGGCGCACTCGATTTGCTCATCAGTCGGGTGGCAAACCGACGCCCTACGGCGGATTTGGCCGCGCGGGATGTGTCAGCAAAAATTGCCGCGGTCGTTAACGAGGCAAGGGACACCTTGGCTTCATTTCACGACGCGGACAAAAATTACTTTTCCCTTGGCCTGCTCGACGAAGACGGGGTCGAATCCGATCCAGCTGCGCCCGGAAATGTGCTTTTGTGCTTTCTGACCGACAGCATGAGTAGTCCTCTTCTGTTTACTCTTGTTCCGCGGCAAAAAGGCTATTTCTTTTCGAAGGTGCGCGATCTTGGAGGTCTCGATACGTCCGACAAGCTTTGTAGCAAATGATCCACATTTTGACTCCATGCCACGCTTGACCCCCGGCCTCCTCGTCCCTATTTTCCGCCGAATCCGAGGCCTTCCCGATGAGCGAAATCGAGTTCCCTGCCACCGCCCAACCGGCGGGGGCGCTTTTGCGCACGCGTGCGACCGCCAAACTCGTGCTGGCGGATGGAACCGTGTTCGAGGGCTATGGCTTCGGCGCGGCGACGGAAGCCGTCGGCGAGGTCTGCTTCAACACCGCGATGACGGGCTATCAGGAGATTCTCACCGATCCCTCCTATGCCGGACAGATCGTCGCCTTCACCTTTCCCCATATCGGCATCGTGGGCACCAACCTCGAAGACATCGAAGCGCTGACACCGGCCGTGCGCGCGGTGATCGTGCGCGCCGATGCCGAGGATCCTTCAAATTACCGCTCGCTCGCAGCGCTCCATCGCTGGCTCGCGCTCAACAACATTCCGGGCATCGCCGGCATCGACACGCGCGCGCTCACGTCCCGCATCCGCGAGAAAGGCATGCCGCACGGCATCGTGGCCCACGCGCCGGACGGCAAATTCGACATCGCGGCGCTGACGGCTTCGGCGCGCGCGTTCCCCGGCCTCGAGGGACTCGATCTCGCGAAGGATGTGAGCTGCCGGCAATCCTATACCTGGCGGGAAACGCCGTGGGCCTGGAATGACGGCTATGGCGACCAGCAGGAGCCAACGTGGCGCGCGGTCGTGCTCGACTACGGCGTCAAGCGCAACATCCTGCGCCAACTCGCCGGCCATGGCGCCGAGATCGTCGTGCTGCCGGCCGATGCGAGCTTCGCCGATGTGATGCGCCACGAGCCGGATGGCGTGCTGCTCTCCAACGGCCCCGGCGATCCGGCGGCGACGGGCGAATATGCAATTCCTACCATCAAGGCGCTGGTGGAATCCGGCATGCCGGTGTTCGGCATCTGCCTCGGCCACCAGATGCTGGCCCTCGCGCTCGGCGCCAAGACCCGCAAGATGGCGCAGGGCCATCATGGCGCGAACCATCCGGTGAAGGATCTGACGACCGGCAAAGTCGAAATCGTCTCGATGAATCACGGCTTCACGGTCGATCGCGAAACGCTGCCCAAGGGCGTCAGCGAGACGCATGTCTCGTTGTTCGACGGCACCAATGCGGGCATCGCGGTGGAAGGCCAGCCGGTGTTCTCGGTGCAATATCACCCCGAAGCGTCACCGGGCCCAATGGACAGCCATTATCTGTTCGGCCGGTTTGTGGATGCCGTGAAGGCGCGCGCGGAAAGCTGAGATATCTGGAATCAGATTTCTCGCTACATCTCCCCCACCCTAACCCTCCCCACAAGGGGGATATTATACTTGACAGACCCATCCGCAAACCCTAGATTAGGGCTATTGAAGAGGTCCGGTCATGGCAAGCGTTTTCAAGAATCCTCGGTTCCACGACGAAGCGGCGGCGTTCGCGGCGCTTGAAGCCATCATGTGGCCGAACGGAACCCCGCCGTGCTGCCCGCACTGTGGCGTTGTCGACCGCTGCAACCGGCTGGCAGTCCAGACCTCCAAGCCTTCCAAGCGCAACCCGGAAGGCAAGCCCGTCTATGGCCTTTGGAAGTGCTACGCCTGCCGCGAGAAATTCACGGTCCGCAAGGGCACGATCTTTGAAGAAAGCCGCCTAGAACTTCACCTGTGGTTTCAGGCTGCGTTCCTGATGGCGAGCAGCAAGAAAGGCGTGTCCGCCAATCAGCTTCACCGGACGCTTGGCGTTACGCTCAAGACCGCGTGGTTTCTCGCGCATCGTTTGCGCGAAGCGATGGCCCCCATCATCGCCGAACCGATGGGCGGAGAAGGCGCGATCATCGAGGCGGACGCGACGTATTGGGGACCGAAAGAAAAAAACAAACACAAGAATAAGCGCAACCCGAAGAACATCGGCGGCCAAGGCAAGCAAATCGTCCATACGCTCATTGAGCGTGGCGGGCGTGCCCGCTCCCATCATGTGCGCAGCGTTAGCGGCGAGACACTTAGTCCGATTTTGTTGGCGAATGTGGACAAGAAATCCGCATTGATGACTGACACGCATGGCGGGTACCTTCACGTCGGAAAGAAATTCGCAAGCCATGAAATGGTGGCACACGAGGCGGACGAATATGTCCGGTATCCCGAAGAAGGCGAGCCGGTCCATAGCAACACGGCCGAGGGCTTTTTCAGCATCTTCAAACGTGGGATGACTGGCGTTTATCAGCATTGCAGCGAAAAACACCTTCACCGCTATTTAGCTGAATTCGATTTCAGGTATAGTAACCGCGTCGCGCTGGGCGTGAACGACACCGCACGCGCAGAAAAGGCACTTAAGGGTGCTAAAGGAAAGCGGCTGATGTACAAGGACTCGTTCGCGGCGTCGATCTGAGGCCGGGCCAACTTGAGTTAGCACTAGAAATGGCGAAACGAGCAACACCGACCGGCGGAACCGAATATCGCTTTCGGATCGACGCCTATACGCCCGATAAGATACCGATGGGCCGCCTTGCGGAGTACATGGGGGAGCTCGCCACGCTTTTGGGCGAGAAAGCTTTTGTGCATTTCCGGCGGCTTGAACGCGGTAGCACCATACTCGTACACGCTATTGAGAAAGAGGCGGTTCCTAAGGTCCGTGACCGGACAACTGCGGTTCGCAGGGGCGAGGGAACTCAGGAAGCTATGCGCGCATTTCAGGCAATCAACAAACTACTGCGCGAAGACAACGCGGTGGGCGAATTGCGAGACAAAGAACAGTCCGCGAAAATCTTGCAATTTCCGGGGAGATTGGACGCATCTGAAAAGTTCGCGTCCATCAAACAGCAGGGCTCTATCGACGGAATTGTGAATTCCATCGGTGGTCGTGACGAGACAGTTCACATCCGGCTTGAACACGATGGGCGACAGCTTAGCGGGTGTTATACGACTCGATCCGTCGCTAAGGAACTTGGTCATCTCTTGTTCGAACCCGTCAGACTATTTGGACGCGGAAAATGGAATAGGGATGACGATGGCAATTGGACCTTAGAGGAATTTAAGATCGAGAGTTTCGAAGCGTTGAACGGTGCACCGCTTCCCGACGCGATAGCCGCGCTTCGCGAGGTTCCTACCGAGTGGACAGATGATGCTTATGGAGAACTGGGGATGATCCGTCGCGGGTCTAAGGCCAAGCGGAATGGCGGTCATTGACGCCACAAATCTGCTGCTCATGCTGCGACCTGGCACTCCAGTGCCGGTCGGGCCGGATGGAATCCGAATCGACAGACCTAAGGAGCGTATTGAGTTTCTTATTAGCAAGATGGATCGCGAGAAAACCAAAATCATCATTCCAACTCCAGCACTCAGTGAGGCTCTCGTCCGCGCTGGCCCCGCTGCATCGTTACAGATCATCGAGAAGCTTCAGAAATATTCCGTCTTTCGAATTGAACCCTTTGATACGAGAGCAGCAATCGAAGTTGCTGCAATGACGAGGAAGGCTCTCGATAGCGGAAAGAAAAGGGGCGATTCGACGGCGACTTGGGCCAAGGTGAAGTACGACCGGCAAATTGTAGCCATAGCGCGAGTGTGCGGCGTGTCAACCATCTACTCCGATGATGACGATATCGCGACCCTCGCGAAAGGTGCAAAAATCAACACGATAAAGCTTAGAGACCTGCCGCTACCGCCAGAGAAGCTTCAGATAGAAATGTTTTCACCCAATGGAGGCCCCGTTGAAACTAAAGAAGAAGCGTAGCCCAAGCCCGGCAACTAAGAAAGCCGATGACTTCGAATCGGTCGCCAAGCGCCTCGGCTGCGATCCAGACTTGAAGGCGTTCGATAAGAAGTTGGGGAAGATAGCGCGGGCGAAGCCGAGCGCCGGGAACAAGAAGTGAAGCGAGCTGTTGCGGTCGCCGTCATCTGCTCGCTGCCCATCTTCGGGTGCGAACTCAACGCGAAGTGGCGGGATTTGACCGGCCAAAATCGCTCTCATGATGTCGTGGAGAAAGATCAGGCCGGTTGCCGCCAGAGTGTTGGGATTTCCGAAAGCCCGCGCTACGAAGAATTTCGTGCTGCGTCGCCTGCCTTTTTGGCTTGTATGCGGGACCATGGATGGGAATTTGTGCCCCAGAAACCCTCAACATAGTATTGGGTCTGTCAAAGATAACATCCCCCCCACAAGGGGGAGGGGATTTTGTCAGCGCATATTTCGATGATTGCGATTGTTCTTCGTCGTCCACGATAGAAAGATGAAGACGGGCACAAGCGTTGATGACACGCTCGTTCTGTCCCCTCCCCCCTGTGAGGAGGGTTAGGGTGGGGGGCTGTCGAAGCAAACTCACCGTAGATGTTTTCGTACCACCAATTTCAATCCCGACCACACATCCGAGACCGCGCACACTTTCACATCGACCAGATCGGTCTTGAGCGCACGGTGGCGAATGACGTCTTCGGTCACGTCGGTCGGGATCTTCGCGGATTTCTTGTACCACGACACCCACAACGCACCGTCGATCGTCATCGCGGCACGCGCCTTGGGCCAATCGCGCTCGAATTCGGCAGCGGAGGTGACGAAGAGATGCACGATGTCCGAACCAGTCTTGTTCGGCTTGGCCGCAATCGCAACACCGTCAGGCAACGGCGCCAGCAGCGTGCGATAATCCTTCGGCGCATTGATCGTGAACACTTTAGAACCCGGCTTGATGCCGAGCTTCTTCGCGAGTGGCGTTCCCGAATAACCGGCCACGAAATCAGCGTTTGAGTTCGATCACGTCGAAGGTCGATTCCTGGACGGGATAGGGAAATTCGATGCGGGCCGAGCCCGAGCCCGTGACTTCGAGAACGCCGGCCGCGTCGTCCGGCGTTGCCATCGCGCCGGCGGAAGCACCGTTGCCCGAATAGATATGCGCCTTCTCACCTTTGACGGAGAACGCGCCCAAGAGCACATAGCCGCCGGATTCGTTCGGATAAAGCCGGCCGCTCAGGCGCTGCGAACCGGAGATTTTCTCGAAAGTGAGCCCGTCGCCGTTCTCGTGAATGCGGCAGCGGAACCAGGAATAAACAACGTCGGGAGTCATGCCGCCGATCTTGATCGTGCGGCAACGCCAGGAGCCTCTGAGCGCATCCGCCGAGACGGACACAGCCTGCGGATCGAGCACGGCGTGGATCGTGCCCATGTCGGGGCCGGCTGAAGCTTCGGACAAGGCCTTTTGCTTTGCCTCTTCGAGCTTGGAAAGACGGTTCGCGTCATACGGCGAAACATGATCCTGCCAGCCGGCTTGCGCGGCCGTGGCCGCCAGCAAGGACGCCGCGATCAGCAATGATGTTTTCCCTATACGCATGAACTTACTCCCCATCCTCGCCCGGCGCGATCCAACCCTTGAGATCGGTGCTGGGCGGCATGCCCACAATATTGAATCCGGCATCGACAAAATGAATTTCGCCGGTGACACCCGCTGACATGTCGCTCAACAGATAAAGCGCGGCGTTGCCGACATGCTCAAGTTCGACGCTTTTCTTGAGCGGCGCATGCGCCTTGTTCCATTTGAACACCGCGCGCGACTCGCCGATCACCGATCCCGCGAGCGTCCGCATGGGTCCCGCCGAAATCGCATTGACGCGAATACCGTCACGGCCGAGATCGGCCGCGAGATAACGCACGCTCGCTTCGAGGCCCGCTTTCGCCACGCCCATCACATTGTAATTCGGCGTCACACGCTCGGCGCCCAGATAGGTCAGCGTCAGCAGCGAACCACCCTGCCCGCCTTTCGACGGCGGCGTCATCAGATGCGAAGCGCGCTGGGCCACTGCCGTAAACGAATAGCAGGAGATCGCGAGACTGCGCGTGAAATTGGAGCGGCTGGTATCGACATAGCGGCCCTTGAGCTCGTTCTTGTCGGAATGCGCGATGGCGTGAACCACGAAATCGAGGCAGCCCCATTTGGCCT
Organism: Alphaproteobacteria bacterium; assembly: GCA_003139615.1. Lineage (GTDB taxonomy): Bacteria > Pseudomonadota > Alphaproteobacteria > Micropepsales > Micropepsaceae > Rhizomicrobium. Next base: position 18,958 of record PLJH01000056.1, on the reverse strand, counting down.
TGATCGCAGCGAACGCCTCATCGAGCTGCGCATCGTCTTCGACATCGCAAGGCAGAATGAGGGACGAATCGATGGAGGCGGCCAACGGCTTCAGGCGCTTGGCCTGCGCGTCACCCTGATAGGTAAACGCGATCTCGGCGCCTGCGCCGGCCAGCGTGCGCGCAATGCCCCACGCGATCGAATGGTCGTTCGCCACGCCCATCACGAGCCCGCGCCGGCCGTGCATCATGCCTTTGACGTCTGCCATCTGTTCCTTACCCGTCTGTTCTGCACCGAATCGGGACACGCAACGGGAATCCGTTGGTACCGTGCAAGCCTCGTGCGCTTAATTTCAGGCGTCGTAGCGCTGGAACACCAGCGTCGCGTTGGTGCCGCCGAAACCGAAGCTGTTGGAGAGCGCGCGCTCGATCTTCGCGCCGTCGATACGCGAGCGCACGATGGGCGCGTCCGCCACTTCGGGATCGATCTCTTCGATATTGGCGCTTTCGGCGATGAAGCCACCCTTCATCTGCAGGATCGAATAGATCGCTTCCTGCACGCCGGTGGCGCCCAAGGAGTGACCCGTCAGCGATTTGGTCGAATTCACCGGCGGAATCTTGTCGCCGAACACTTTGCGCAACGCCTTGATCTCCGTCACGTCGCCCACCGGCGTCGAGGTGCCGTGCGCATTGATGTAGTCGACTGAGCCTTTCACGCTCGAAAGCGCCTGACGCATGCAGCGGATCGCGCCTTCGCCCGACGGTGCGACCATGTCGTGGCCATCGGAGGTCGCGCCATAGCCCACCAGCTCGGCATAGATCTTCGCGCCGCGCGCTTTCGCATGCTCCAGCTCTTCCAGCACCACCACGCCGCCACCGCCTGCGATGACGAAACCGTCACGGTTCTTGTCGAAGGCGCGCGAGGCTTTGTGCGGCGTCTCGTTGAAATGCGATGACATCGCGCCCATCGCGTCGAACAGCACGGACAAGGTCCAGTCGAGCTCTTCTCCGCCACCGGCGAACACGATGTCCTGCTTGCCCCATTGGATCAGTTCGCCCGCATTGCCGATGCAATGCGCGCTGGTGGAGCAGGCGGACGTGATCGAATAATTGACGCCTTTGATCTTGTACCAGGTCGACAGGTTGGCCGAGCAGGTCGATGACATCGCCTTCGGCACTGCAAACGGCCCGACATTCTTGGGCGCGCGATTGCGCGCGGTATCGGCAGACGCGACGATCGTTTTCGCCGAAGGGCCGCCGGAGCCCATGATCAGGCCGGTACGCTCGTTGACGATGTCTTTCTCTTCGAGGCCGGAATCGCGCAGCGCCTGTTCCATCGCGATGAAATTGTAGGCTGCGCCATCGCCCATGAACCGGCGTGCGCGGCGATCGACCAGCGCATCGAGATCGATCTTGGGCGCGCCATGCACTTGGCAGCGGAAACCCATGGTCTTGTAATCGGTCGCTTCGCTGATGCCCGATTTCGCCTCGCGCAGAGAAGAGACGACTTCCTGCGTGGTGTTGCCGATGGACGAGACGATGCCCATGCCGCTGACGACGACGCGCCTCATGGAGATTTTCCTTTCCTGTCTTTCCTCCCCGTTTACGGGGGAGGTGTCGCGCGAGCAATCGCTCGCGTGACGGTGGGGGACCTGCAGTTGCCCCCTTCGGCGCTGCGCGCCACGTTCCCCGTAAACGGGGGAAAAAAATCCTATGCCGGAGCTGCTGCAACCTGGCCGACGCCCTGCGGATTATCGGCGAACAGGCCGACACGCAAATCTTTCACTTCGTAGATCACCTTGCCGTCGACCTTCATGATGCCGTCGGCGATGCCGACCACGAGACGGCGCATGATCACGCGCTTGAATTCGATGTAGTAGCTGACGAGCTTGGCGCTGGGCAGCACCATGCCGGAGAACTTCACTTCGCCGACCCCGAGCGCGCGGCCCTTGCCCAGCCCGCCCAGCCAGCCGAGGAAGAAGCCGGCCATCTGCCACATCGCATCGACGCCCAGGCAACCCGGCATCACGGGATCGTTCTGGAAATGGCATTTGAAGAACCAGAGGTCGGGGTTGATTTCCATCTCCGCCTCGACTTCGCCCTTCTCGTGGGCACCGCCTTTTTCCGTGATCCTGGTAATGCGGTCGAACATCAACATGGGCGGCAGCGGCAGGCGGGCATTGCCCTCGCCGAACAATTCGCCGCGCGCGCAGGCGAGCAGGCCCTGCATATCGAAACTGGATTTGCGTCCGGACATGGAAAAACCATCCGCTGGAAAATCGGGGACCCTTGACAATAACGCCCGGGTAGCCGATTTCGTGTTTGTTAGAAGCGTTCTAACCGGCGAGCCGGCAGGGAGCTTTTGGCAATGATGATGCCCGAGTGCGTGAGGCGCAAGGGCCGGAGCGCAGCGTCGGGAACATGACGGCCAGACCGGAAAATACAGCAATTGCGAGGCTGAGGGCTGTGGGGCTCCGCCCCACACGCCAACGCGTGGCGCTGGCAGGTCTCCTGTTCCGCCAGGGCGACCGGCATGTCAGCGCCGAATCGCTTCACGATGAGGTCACCAAAGCAGGCTTCGAAGTGTCGCTCGCGACCGTCTACAACACGCTCCACCAGTTCACCGAAGCGGGATTGCTGCAGCAGGTGGTGGTGGATGCGGGCCGCTCCTATTTCGACACCAATATCGGCGACCACCAGCATTTCTATTATGCCGATGAAGGCGAGCTGATCGACATTCCCGGCGCTGCCATCGCGATCGCGGGCGTGCCCACGCCGCCCAAGGGCACGGCGGTCGAGCGCGTTGACGTGATCGTCCGTATCAAGCGCGCGTGAGCGGCAATTTCCGTTCTTAGAACAATTCTAATCTATTGACATCCCCCGCTTGGGGATTATGTTTCGCCCGGCATTCGCAAGCGGGCCACCCCGCCCGCATTACAAGGAGACTGAAATGACCGCTCTCAAGGGTTCCAAGACCGCACAGAATTTGAAGGATGCATTTGCCGGCGAGAGCCAGGCGAACCGCCGCTATCTCTATTTCGCGCAGAAGGCCGACGTCGAAGGTTTCAACGACGTGTCCGCCGTGTTCCGCTCGACGGCGGAAGGCGAGACCGGTCATGCGCACGGCCATCTTGAATTCCTCGAGGCGGTCGGCGATCCGGCGACAGGCGAGCCCATCGGTTCCACCGACAAGAATCTGAAGGCTTCGATTGCCGGCGAGACGCACGAATACACCGACATGTATCCGGGCATGGTGCGCACCGCGCGCGAAGAAGGCTTCGACGAAATCGCCGACTGGTTCGAGACGCTGGCGAAAGCCGAAAAGAGCCACGCCGGCCGCTTCCAGAAAGCGCTCGACACGCTCGGGAAGTAAGATCGCGGTTATTCAGCGGCCCCCCACCCTGACCCTCCCCACAAGGGGGAGGGGATTCCTTCAGTGCATGTCGTAACGATGTGCGCGCGTTCTTCACCTCCCCCTTGCGGGGAGGTCGGAGCGCGGAACGCGCTCCGGGTGGGGGAGCCGCTTTCACACTCCACCGGATTCCCGCATGGCACGCGAAGGCAGTTTGGACGCGCCCACCCGTCATCCGCTCGCATGGCGCGATGAGGGTTTTTACGACGCGGAAAAGATCGACGCGGAGATGCGCCGCGTGTTCGACATCTGTCATGGCTGCCGGCGCTGCTTCAATCTGTGCGATTCGTTCCCGCGGCTCTTCACACTGATCGATGACAGCCCGACCGGCGAACTGGACGGCGTGAAGTCGGAGGATTTTCCCAAGGTCGTGGAGGCGTGCACGCTTTGCGATATGTGCTTCATGACGAAGTGCCCCTATGTGCCGCCGCATCCCTATAATCTCGATTTCCCCCATCTGATGCTGCGCTATCGCGCGGCGGAGGTGCGCGCGGGCAAGACCGATTTTACGGCTCGGCAATTGGCGGAGATGGATCGCAACGGGCGATTGATCGGACCGGTTGCGCCGCTCGCCAATATCGCAACGAGCCGCAAGACGCCTCTCACGCGGCCCTTGATGGAATCTGTGCTCGGCATCGACCGCCGCGCCGAGCTGCCGAAATTCCATTCCAAAACTTTTGTGATGGCCGATCGCGGCGATCCGATCCGCGTCAACGAAGCAGCACCCGCTTACGCCGCGAAGAAGAAAGTCGCGATCTTCGCCACCTGCTTCGTCAACTACAACAAGCCCAAGACGGGCCTCGCGGCACGCGCAGTGCTCAACCACATAGGAGTGGAAACGAAGGTTTCCTATCCTGGTTGCTGCGGCATGCCGTTTCTCGAACAGGCGGAGCTTGACCGCGTGGCGGAGAATGCTGCGAAGGTTTCCAAGGCGCTCGTGGCGCTTGTCGACGAAGGCTATGACATCGTCACGCCAACGGCCTCCTGCGGGCTGATGCTCAAATTCGAGTGGCCGCTGATCGTGCCCGAGAACGCGGACGTCAAGCGGCTCGCGCGCGCGACCTATGACATCGACGAATATGTCGTCATGATTGCCAAGCAGCACGGACTGCCTGAAGGGCTCACGCCGCTCCCCGAAGGCGTGACGGTTCATCTCGCCTGCCATGCCCGCGCGCAGAACATGGGCCCCAAAGCGGCCGAGATGCTGCGCCTTCTTCCGGATACGCCCATCGATGTGATCGAGCGGTGTTCGGGCCATGGGGGCACCTTCGGCATCATGAAGGAGACCTTTCCGCTCGCGATGAAAGTGGGCAAGCCCGCGATGCGCGCGGCAGCAGCCCAGGCGCGCGGACATATCGCGTCCGATTGCCCGCTCGCCGGCAAGCATATCGTGCAGGGCGCGCGCGAAATGGACGAAGCGGAGGGAAAAACCTTGCCCGCACGCGAAGCCGAACATCCGATCGAGATCTTCGCGCGTTCATATGGATTGATGGAGTGAGACGATGAGCGCAGCCGAACACAAGATCACGCAAGCCGATATCCTGCCCTATGCCGATTACGCCGCGCGTCGCACCGAATTGCGCAAGAATCTGATCTCCATCAAGAAGAACCGGCGCATCGATGTGGGGCCGTTCGCGACATTCTATTTCGAGAATTTCGATACGATGTGGCTGCAGGTCCACGAAATGCTGCACATCGAGAAGGGCGGCGAGGACCAACTCGCGGGCGAACTCGAAACCTACAATCCGCTGATCCCGCAGGGCCGCGAACTGATCGCGACCCTGATGCTGGAGATCGCCGATGTGAACCGCCGTGAGACGGAGCTCAAGAAGCTCGCGGGCATCGAGGAATCCGTCTCGATGGAGGTGGCCGGCAAGCGCATCAAGGCTGCGCCCACCGATTACGACGAGCGCACTACGCCGGACGGCAAGACGTCGTCCGTGCATTGGGTGCGGTTCGTGTTCACGCCGGAGGAGATCTCGGCATTCAAAAGCGGCGAAGGCCGCGTGGTGCTGGAGATCGCGCACCCGAATTACGGCCACATGGCGGTGATCAACGCCGAATCGCGCGCGGAAATCGCCAAGGATTTCGCGTAAACTTCATACCTAGCCCAAATCTTGCTCCGTCCCTTCCGGCAACCCTTGTCCGAGCCGGATTGGGACATGTCTGTGCTGTTTCGCGCCGCTTTGGGATTTCTGATCGCGTTTGCGATGCTCTATCCGCACGCATTGGCGGCCTATTTCGAGACGCTGGCGGTGACGTCCCTCAAGGTGCAGCTTTCGGATGCGGAGCGCGAAGCGACGTCGCATTCCGATGCGCGGCAGATCGCGCCTCTCGACGCGGCGATTGCCGGAGCGGCGAATGTGCTGCACGCCGCGGCACGGGTTCATGCTTCCAGGTCTTAGATTTATTATTGAGATTTGACTCGCGTCGACACCCCCTCACCCTGCCCTCTCCCCCGAATGGGGTAGAGGGAAAACAAAAAGGATGCAGCATCGGATTTCCCTCGCCCCTTTGGGGGAGAGGGTTTGCAGGACACATGACTCGACATTTGAAAAAATACGGGTGAGGGGGCGGCGAAGAACTATGAGAGTTTCATCCTCGTCGCCACCTCGAGTTCGGCAATCGCCTGCGGGCCGGTGTCGACCTTGATGGTCGTCATGCCCAGCGCGCGGGCGGGTTTGAGGTTGCCGCCGAGATCGTCGAGATAGACGCAAGTTTCCGGTTTCACGCCCAGCGTTTCGCACATCATCTGATAGATCAGCGGGTCGGGTTTGCGAATTCCCACCTTCGAGGATTCGATCACATGATCGAACAGCGCCATGATCTCGCGCGCATAGAAGCTGCGGCCCTGGCCGGCATCCTGTTGCATTGACGGTACATTGTTGGTGATGCAGCCCGTCTTGAATTTCGTCTTGATACGGCGCAACGCCTCGATCATCTCGGGGCGGAAATCGCTCGCGAGCAGCGCAATGATCTCGCGCCCCGGCACATCATGGCCCAACGCGCGCGCCTCGGCCGCAAACGCCGTGTCGAAGCCTTCCAGATCGAGCTCGGAGCGCTCGAATTTGGCCCAGGCATTTTCGAGATGATTGGTGCTGTTGATCTTGCGGATCAGGTTTTCCGGCAGGCCGCGCTCGCGCTCGTAACGCGTAAACGCATCGAAGGGCGAGGTCGTGAACACGCCGCCGAAATCCCAGATCACCGCTTCGATCAAAGCCCGCTCCTCTATATCTCTTGCGCAGAACAAGCAGCCGCGCCCAAATGCGTCAAGAGCGGAGGCTTAAATGAGCGAACGCAGCGTGCATCTACCGGCCGAAAGCCGGGGCGAGGCTCCGGGGCGCGGACGGCTCGCGGGGCGGCGTGTGCTCGTCGTGGGAGGCGGACAGATGGATATCGGCGAGGCCGACACCCCTATCGGCAATGGCCGGGCGATGAGCGTGCTGTTCGCGCGCGAGGGCGCGGGAGTAGCCGTCGCCGATCGCGATCTCGCAAGCGCCGAGGCGAGCGTGGCGCTCGCTACACGCGAAGGCGGGCGAACCTTTGCGATTTCCGCGGATGCGTCCAAAGAAGATGATGTCACACGCATGGTGGACGAAGCCGAGCGCGCGCTGGGCGCGATCGACGGGCTGGTGCTCAATGTCGGCATCGGTGCGGGCGGGCCGTGGCTCTCCGGCACCACGGCCGAAATGTGGGATCGCGTGTTCGCGGTGAATATCCGAAGCCACATGCTCGCGGTGCGCGCGGCGCTGCCGAAGATGCCCGAAGGATCGAGCATCGTGTTCGTGTCGTCTGTCGCGGGGATCAAACCGGGCAGCAGGCTGCCGGCTTATGACGCATCGAAGGCCGCCATCGCGGGGCTCTGCCGCCATGTCGCGCTCGAGGGCGAGCGCCGCGCGATCCGCGCCAATGTGATCGCGCCGGGATTGATGGACACTTCCATCGGCCGCCTCGCCTCGCGCGGGAGACCGGGCCGCGAAAAGACTCCGGTGCCGCTCGGGCGCCAGGGCACGGGATGGGAAACGGCCTATGCGGCGCTGTTCCTGCTTTCGGAGGAAAGCGCCTACATCACCGGCCAGGTAATCGCCGTCGACGGCGGGCTCTCGGCGCTGCGGTAAAAGAAGGTCCACCCCATCTCCGTGGTGAACTTTTCTTCTTCGTCTTAAAACGGCTTGTCACCCACGATCGTCACGCGTTCCATGCGGCGGAGCGCGGGGAAGTAATCCGACACTGCATAATGCTGCGAAGCGCGGTTGTCCCAGAAGGCGATGGAATTTGCGCGCCAGCGGAAGCGGCATTGATATTCGGGGATCGCGGCTTGCGCATAGAGATGCTCGAGCAGCGCGTCGGATTCGCTGCGATCCATATCCACGATGTATTGCGTGAACGCGCGGTTGACATAGATCCCCTTGCGGCCCGTTTCCGGATGGATGCGCACCACCGGATGCTCGGCATTGGGATAGGCGCGATTGAATTCCTCGATCTGCTCTTCGCTCATGCCGCGTTTGCGCATACCGCGGCGGAAATGCGCGAAGTCGTGGATGGCAGTGCGGCCCTCGATCTTCGCTTTCACGTCATCGGTCAGTCCTTCGTATGCCGCAACCATATCGGCAAACAGCGTGTCGCCGCCGACAGGCGGCACGTCCAGCGCACGCAGGATGGAACCCAGCGACGGCTCGAGCCGCCAGGTCACGTCGCTGTGCCAGGTGTTTTCGCGGCCGCGATTGTTTTCGTCATGGGTGATCGCGAGCACTTCGAGATAGCCCGGCTTGCTGGGTGCGAAAGGATGCACTTCCAATTCGCCAAACGCGCGGGCGAAATCGAGATGCTGCTCGGTCGTGATGTCCTGATCGCGGAAGAACAGCACCTTGCAGTCCAGCAGCGCCGCGCGCAGGCCCGCGAAAATGTCCTTCGTTAGCGGTTTGCGAAGATCGATACCCTCGATCTCCGCGCCGATGACGGGCGTCAACGGCACCATCCGGAACGGCAGGGCCTCGGTCTTCAGCGCGTGTTCGGTCATGGTTGCCTCCCGTGTTATTGCCCCCGAGCCTAGCGCATTTTTGGGGGCGCATGCGCCCCTGTCCAACGGCATTTTTAACGCGGAGGACGCAGGGGTTGCGCGGAAGGCCGCGGAGGGCCTCAACGTCCTCTGCGACTCCTCCGCGACCCCTGCGTTAAAACCTTCTTCCTGCTTGCGCCCATGCTCGCGCCGCGTCCAAATGGGGTAAACGGGACGGAGGAACAGGGCATGGGCGCGGCGCTGCCGGACTTTCCCAAGGCGAGTTACGAGGCGGGCACCTATGCGCTGGGCAATGGCGCGTTCGCCTATCTGCAGCCGGACGGCGGCTGGGGATTTTCCAATTCCGGGCTCGTGACCGACAGCGGCGAAGCACTGCTGATCGACACGATGTTCGACTTCCCCCATACAAGCGCGATGCTGGACGGTTTTCGCGCGGCATCGCCGGCGAAGATCCGCACGCTCGTCAACACACATCAGAACGGCGATCACTGGTTCGGCAATGCGCTGGTCGAAGACGCCGAGATCGTGGCCACGGCGCGCGCCGCCTCCGCGATGGCGCATGAGACGCCCGATCTGCTGGCCGGATTCCTGAAAGCCGCGCCGGGCATGGGTCTCACGGGCGAATATTTTCTCCATTGTTTCGGGCGTTTCGATTTCGCGGGCGCGACACCGAAACTTCCCGATACGACATTCTCGGGGCGCCTCACACGCAATGTGGGCACGAAAATCGTCGAGCTGATCGAAGTAGGACCCGCACATACCGGCGGCGACGCGATCGCATGGGTGCCTGCCGACCGCACCGTGTTCACGGGCGATATTCTCTTCATCAACGGCCATCCCATCGTGTGGGCCGGGCCCATCGGCAACTGGATCGACGCCTGCAACATGATCATCGGGCTCGATGCCGAGATCGTCGTGCCGGGGCATGGACCCGTTACCGATAAGGAAGGCGTCGCGCGGGTGCGCGACTATCTCGCCTATATTCGCGACGAAGCGAAGAAGCGCTACAACACCGGGATGAAGCCGTTCGAAGCGGCGCGCTCCATCGCGCTCGACGATTTCGCGGGTTGGGGCGATGCCGAACGCATCGCGGTCAATGTCGCGACCCTCTATCGCGAATTCGGCGACACCACGGCGCCATCCGACGCAGCCACTTTGTTCGGCTGGATGGCGCAACTCTGGAAGGACAAACGCAAATGACCGTCACCGTCTTCGAGCATCCGCTGTCGCCCTATGCGCAGAAAGTGAAGATCGCGCTGGACGAAAAGGGCGTCGACTACAACGCGAAAATGCCGGCCGCCATCGGTACGGGCCAGATCGATGCGGAATTCCTCAAGGCCAATCCGCGCGGCGAAGTGCCGGCGCTGATCGATGGCGATGTGGCGATCTTCGATTCGACCATCATCCTCGAATATATCGAAGACAAATGGCCGACGCCCGCGCTTCTGCCGAAAGACCCTGCGGCCCGCGCGCGCGCCCGCACCATCGAAGAGGTGATGGACACGGCCTTCGAGCCGATCAATTGGGGCATGGGCGAAATCCGCTGGTTCAAGCGCGTGGAAGGCGCCAAGGCGCAGGCGCTGGAAGCGCGCGCGGCCGCACAGGCGCGCGGACTTTACGACTGGCTCGCGCGTGCGCTGGGCACGCACACCTGGTTCGGCGGCGACATTTTCGGCTGGGCCGATGTGTCGGTCGTGCCTTATCTGAACGGTGCAACCGGCCTCGGCATCGGGCCGCATGCGCATTCGCCTCTCGGCCAGTGGCTTGCGCGCGCCAATGAGCGCGCCTCCGTGCAGAAGGCCGCAAATGCCGCCGCGGCCTCAATCGCGGGTATGGGCATGGTGGCGGATGCGGTGAAAGACCGCCTGTTCAAGCGCGAATATCGCGACCATCGCCTGGAATGGATGATCCGTTCGGGCGGGCTCGACGTGGTGATCGAAGGCCTCAAGACCGAAACCATCCGCTTCTCCAACGAATTGAGCTAAGCCATGGCGCACGAGATCATTCTGCACAATTTCGCGACCTCGCCTTTTTCCGAGAAAGTGCGGCTGGTGTTCGGCATCAAGGGGCTCGCATGGCGCTCCGTCGAAATTCCCTCGATGCTGCCGAAGCCGGATGTGATCCCGCTGACGGGCGGCTATCGCAAGACGCCCGTGATGCAGATCGGCGGAGATATTTTCTGCGATTCGCAGATCATCATTCGTGAGATTGAGCGCCGCTTCCCGACGCCGAGCGTGCTGCCGCACGGCCGCGGGTTGCCATACGGCCTCGGCTTCTGGACAGATCGTCCGTTCTTCATGGCGAGCGTGCCGATCATCTTCGGCGAGATCGGCCATATGGTGCCCGAAGCGTTCAAGAAGGATCGCGAGGCGATGTCCCCGAACGGTTTTTCGACTGAGGCGATGAAATCAGCGGCACCTTTCATGCGCGATCAATGGCGCGCGCATGCGGCGTTCGTCGCCGATCAGCTGGAAGACGGCCGCGCGTTTCTGCAGGGCGAGAAACCCACGCTCGCCGATATCCAATGCCATATGAATCTGTGGTTCATGAAGAATGCCGTGCCGCAGATCACGGAGAGTTTGCTCAAGGAATTTCCAAAGGTCGAAGCGTGGTTCGGGCGCGTCAACACGATCGGCCACGGCAAGCCCACGCCGATGGATTCCAAAGAAGCGCTCGCCATCGCCAAGAAAGCAGCGCCGGAAGCAAAATCGGCGTCCGATCCGTTTGAGCCCAATGGTCGCAAACCCGGCGACAAGGTGAAAGTCTTTGCCGACGATTACGGGCGCGACGCAATCGCCGGCGAAATCGTGTTCACCAACGCGCATGAGATCGCGATCTTGCGGCACGATCCGCAAGTGGGCGACATCATCGTGCATTTCCCGCGCGCAGGTTTCGTCGTGACGCCCGGCTGACGGAACATGGACCGCAGGACAAACGAGATTGACGAGGCGGTCACCATCGAGACCGCGAACGGCAAGCTCGTGGGTTCTCGTAAGGACGGCGTTCTGAGTTTCAAGGGCATTCCGTATGCTGCACCGCCTGTGGGCCCGTTGCGCTGGCGCATGCCGGAGCCCGCAACGCCGTGGCCGGGCGTACGCGATGCGACTGTCTTTGCGCGCATCTGCCCGCAAGCGCCGTCGCAGCTTGAATCGCTGCTGGGCGCGGCCATTGCGAAGCAATCCGAGGATTGTCTGTATCTCAATGTGTGGACACAAGGCTGCGACGACGCGAAACGCCCCGTGATGGTGTGGATCCACGGCGGCGGGTTCATCCTCGGTGCGGGGAGTCAGGGAATCTACAACGGCAAATATCTCGCTGCGCGCGATGTCGTGGTGGTGACGATCAATTACCGCCTCGGCGCATTCGGCTTTCTCGACATGGCCGACGCAACGGACGGCAAACTGCAGGGCACGGGCAACGAAGGATTGGGCGACCAGATTCTCGCGCTCGATTGGGTGAAGCGGAACATTGCAGTGTTCGGCGGCGATCCCGACAACGTCACCATCTTCGGCGAATCCGCGGGCGGCATGAGCATCGGCGCGCTTCTGGCGTGCGCGCCCGCGCAAGGGCTGTTTCAAAAGGCGATCCCGCAATCGGGCGCGGCCCATATCGGCCATGATCGCGAACGCGCCGCGCGAGCAGGCCGCGCGATCCTCGTCGAATTGGGCGTTGGCGACGTCTCGCGCGCGCTCGAAGTCCCCCACGGCGCCATCATCAAGGCGCAGATCGCCGTGCTTGCGGAGTCGCGCGAAGGAAAAGACCCGCACAAGCTCGGGCGGCTGCCGTTCCAGCCTGTGATCGACGGCACGTTTCTGCCGGTCGCGCCGATCGATGCGATACGCGCGGGTTCTGCGGAGGGGATTCCGATCCTCACGGGAACAATGCGCGAGGAATGGAAATTGTTCAGCGCGGTCGATCCCCGTCTGCGCCTGATGGGCGCAAAAGGATTCGCCGCGCGCGCGACGCGGCTCGCCAAAGAACATGCGCCCGACGTGCTTGCGGCTTACAACGATGGTTCGCCGTTCGAACGCTTCAACGCCATGATGACGGACAAATCGTTCACTGTTCCAGCCATCCGGCTTGCAGAGGCGCAGGCTCCGCGTGCGCCCGTTTATGTTTATCGCTTCGACTGGCGCTCGCGATTTCTCGGCGGGATCATGGGCTCGTGCCACGCGCTCGAGCTTGCCTTCGTGTTCGGCACGCATCGGGAAAAACTGCTGGGCACGTTCTTCGGCACCGGTCCCGTCGCCGAAGCGCTGTCGCGCGCGACGATCGATGCGTGGACGGCGTTTGCCAGAACCAGCGATCCGTCAACGCCGACAACCGGCCCTTGGCCGCGCTACGATTCCACCACGCGCCAGACCATGATCTTCGGCAACGGCGAGCCGCATCTCGCAACGTTACCGGACGAAGCGCGCCTCCGCGCCTGGGACAACGTCCCGGAGCGGAAACTGGGGCCGTAAATACACTTGTAGATACAATCATGATCGACTATAAATGGGACCCGGCAAAGAACGCGCTGAATAAGCGCCTTCATGGCATCAGCTTCGAAGAGGCGTCGAAAATCTTCGAGCACGAGATTCTTGGTTGGCCGGACGAAAGGTTTGATTATGGCGAAGAACGCTGGATTGCGATCGGGGTTGGGGGAGAAAAGGAAATCGTCGTCACCTATGTCGAACAAGAAGATCACCGGCGCATCATCTCGGCACGCGAGACCACTCGCCGCGAACGGGCACTCTATTGGCGCACGATCGGACGCTAGCGTGAGACGTGCAAAGGTTTCGCGCAAAACGGACGACGAAATTCGAGCCGCGATTAGCACCGATCCGGATGTGGCGCCGGAACTCGACGATGCGTGGTTCGCAAAGGCAGTGGTTGTCGCGCCCCGAGCCAAGCAGCTTCTTTCGCTACGGATGGATTCGGATGTACTCGACTGGTTCAAGGGCAACGGTAAAGGGTATCAGACTCGGATCAACGCCGTGCTACGCCGCTACATGGACGTTCAAACCAAAAAAGCGTGAATCGCGCTTGGCGCATCAATTCTGCAGCATCACCTTGCATTGATGCGTGGGGTGACGCAGCGCTTCGAAGGCAGCCGGCAATTCGTCGAAGCCGACGATGTCCGTCACCATATGGGCGACATCGACACGATCCGACGCGATCATCGCGATCACATAGTCGAAATCCGCGGCGCGATAGCCCAGCACGAACTGAAGTTCTATCTCCTTCATGATGCCCATGAGCGGCATGATCGTGTCGGGCTGCTGGCAGACGCCGGCCACAACGATGCGGCAGAAGCGGGGCGCATCCATCATCGCGGTGCCGATCATGCCGGGCGCACCCACGCATTCGAAGATCACTTCGGGACCGCGGCCCGCGATCTTTTCCACCTGCGGCGTCAGCGGTTGATTGGGATCGATCGCATCGGTAGCACCGAAACGTGCCGCCATCTTGCGGCGAACCTCCGCTTTCTCGCTGACGATTACGTGGCGCGCGCCGAGAAACTTCGCCCACAGCATCGTGGCGAGACCCACCGGCCCCGCACCGATCACCACAACGGTGGCGCCGCGCTCCATCTTTGCCTTGTCGACGGCGTGCAATCCCACCGCAAGCGGCTCAACCATCGCGCCTTCACGGAACGAAACATTATCAGGCAGGCGAAAGCCGCCGCTTGCTCCTATCTTCACGAATTCCGCATAACCACCCGGACTTTGTCCAAGTCCGATAGACATGCCTTTCGCGCAAGAGCCGCGCCCAGCGCCGAAATTGATGCAGGGCGTTTGATCGCCGCAGCAGATGAACGGAAAGCCGGCAACGCGATCGCCGCTCTTCCACAAATGCGTGACCGCTTTGCCGACCGCCACCACCTCGCCCGCGAATTCATGCCCCATCACGGTGCCCGACGGGGGCGGCATGATACTGGTGGGTTCCGTCATATGCAGATCGGAACCGCAAATGCCGCAATTCCTCACCTTGAGGATAATGTCGTGCGGACCGGGCTCGGGATCCGGCAGCGTTTCGACGACAAGCGGCTTCGACATTTCGCGGAACACGGCAGCGCGCATGGGGAATTTCCTCGGAGTTCTCAGATGGCGGTCGATCTGACATTATGTCATCTCAACGCCGTTGGACACGGAAAAGCGCCTTGCGAAGCGCTCAGGGAGGAATTCCAGAATGTCATCTCTTAATTACCGCACCGCGCGCGAAATGCTGGCCGATCTGGTTGCGAAGCGCATCTCGGCCCGCGAGCTGCTCGAGGCCCATGTCGCACGCAACGATACCCTCACCGCGAAGCTGAATGCCGTCGTCGCCACCGATTTCACGCGCGCCCGCAGGGATGCACAGGCGATCGACGATGCGCGCGCCAAAAGCGAACCGCTGGGCGCGCTTGCCGGCATCCCGATGACCATCAAGGACGGCACGGACGTCGAGAATATGCCCGCGACCTCCGGCAATCCCGCGCTCGCCGACCGGCCGAAGGATTGCGCGGATGCGGATGTGGTCAAGAGCGTGCGCCGCGAAGGCGCTGTTGTGTGGGGCAAAACGAACGTGCCGCTGATGCTGGGCGATTTCCAGAGCTACAACGACATCTACGGGACGACCAACAATCCCTACGATCCGACACGCGTGCCGGGCGGCTCTTCGGGTGGTGCTGCCGCGGCGTTGGCCTCCGGCATCACGCCACTGGAAATCGGCTCCGACATCGGCGGCTCGTTGCGCCATCCCGCGAATTTCTGCGGCGTGCTTGCGCTGAAGCCCAGCTGGGGCGCCGTGTCGTTGCGCGGACAGGTGCCGCCCATGCCCGGCAAATATGTCGATCTCGATCTGGGCGTCACCGGACCGATGGCGCGCAATGCGGGCGATCTCAGATTGCTGTGGAATGTGTTGCGCGGCTCGGCAGGTTCTCCGTCACGCGACATCAAAGGCGCGAAGGTCGCGGTGTGGGATGAAGAACCGGGCTTTCCGCTGGGCTCGGACGTGCGCGAAGCCGTGAAACGCGCGGCCGATGCACTCGCGAACGCGGGCGCAGTCGTCGAGCGCGCGAAACTTCCGATTGGCGGCGACGAATTGATGGAGACCTATTACGAGCTCCTGATCGCCGTTCTCGGCGCGACCTTCCCAAAAGAACTCTACGACAGCTTCGCTGCGCAGCGTACGCAGGATCTCGAAGCGACGCGTGACGGAACGGATTCGTTTGGCGCCGCGCTCTATCGTCTGCGCGCCACCGCGAACTATCGCGATGTGCTGGCTGCCATGACGAAGCGGCAGGCGATGAAGGACAGGCTTGCGGCATTTTATGCCTCCGGCTGCGACATCATCCTCAGTCCGATCTCGCCAGTGCCTGCCTTCCCGCACGATCATTCGCAGCCGCAGATGGCGCGCACGCTCGACATGGACGGCACGAAAATCCCTTACATGACAATGCTGAACTGGATTGCGCTGGCCACGGCACTGCACGGTCCCGCGCTCGCCGTGCCCGCCGGTCGCACAAAGACCGGCCTGCCGGTGGGGGTGCAGCTGATCGGTCCCTCGGAAGACAGGCTGTTCGACTATGCACATGTGCTGGAAGAGCGGCTTGGCGGCTTCAATCCACCGGCGATTTGATCCCGCCGCGCGAGACTCTGAGCTGACAATATGTCATAAGGCGGACTTCCCGCTATCCCAGAGGCATTACCATGAGCATCAAGCTGAGGAACGGCATCTTTCTCGCGCCCTTTCACCCGGTCGACGAGGACCCCACGCTTTGCTTCCAGCGCGATCTCGAACTGATCGAGCATCTCGACCGGTTGGGATACGAAGAAGCGTGGGTGGGCGAGCATCATTCCGCCGGCTTCGAAATCATTTCGAGCCCGGAACTGTTCATCGCAGCGGCGGCCGAACGCACGAAGCGCATCAAGCTCGGCACGGGAGTCGTGTCGCTCCCCTATCATCACCCGCTCACGGTCGCGAACCGGATGATCCAGCTCGATCACCAGACGCGCGGGCGCGTGATGTTCGGCGTGGGACCCGGACTGTTGCCGTCCGATGCGTTCGCGATGGGCATCGATCCCGCGACGCAGCGCGACCGCATGGTCGAGTCGATCGAAGTCATCCTGAAATTGTTTGCAGGCGAGCGCGTCACGCAGAAGAGCGACTGGTTCACGATGGTCGATGCGACGTGCCAGCTGCGTCCCTACAGCCTGCCGCATCCGGAAGTCTGCGTCGCTTCGAGCGTCACGCCCTCGGGCGGCAAACTCGCGGGCCGGCACGGATTCGGCATGCTGTGCGTCGCGGCCACGCAGGCGGGCGGCTACGATGCGCTCGGCATCAACTGGAAAATCGCCAACGATACGGCGGCAGAGCATGGCCGCAAGATGGAGCCCGAGCGGCTGCGCCTAGTTGGGCCCGTGCATATCGCCGAGACCCGCGAAGAGGCGTTCAGGAACGTCGAATTCGGCTTCCGCAAATGGCAGGATTATTTCGCGGGCATCAGCCCGGTCGCGGGCCGCGAGAATGCGGGCGGCCAGACGCCGGAAGACCTGGTCAAGGAAGGCGTCATCGTGGTCGGCACCCCCGACGACGCGATTGCGCAGATCAGGCGCCTGCAGGCCAAGCAAGGCGAATTCGGCTGCTTCCTGCAACTCGCGCACAACTGGGCCGATTTCGACGCGACAAAAAAATCCTACGATCTGTGGCAACGCCACGTGACGCCTGCGATCAATGGTGCGAATGTGGCGCGCGAGACCGCCTATAATTGGGCGCGCGACAATCGCGACCGTTTTGTCAACGCCGCGATGGGCGCCGCCATGCAGACGATCCAGAAGCATCACGAAGAAGAAGCCCGCAAGGCGGGCGCCAACACAAAGGCCGCAGAGTGACCCCATTGAAGTTCGAAGGCGGCTGCCATTGCGGCAATCTCACCTATGTGTTCGAAGCGAGTTCACCTCTCGATCGACTGGGCTTGCGTGCCTGCCAATGCCGCTTCTGCCGCGAGCATGGCGCCCGCAACACGAGCGATCCGCAGGGACGCATGCATATCCAGGTGCGCGATCTGGAAAATCTGCGGCGCTATCGTTTCGGGTTGAAGACCGCCGATTACCTCGTCTGCGCGGAATGCGGCGTTTATATCGGCGCGCAGATGGCCGACGGCGATTCGAGCTGGATGACGGTCAACGTCAATACTTTCAATGAACCGCCCGCGCTCAGCCATCCCATCGTGCGGATGAATTTCGACGGCGAAGACGCGCAGGCCCGCCGCAACCGGCGTAAAGCGCGCTGGACACCGGTGGCAGTGTTCCAGCAAGAGGCCGCGAAAGTGGCATGACGACGGCGCTGGTCGTGATCGATGTGCAGCAGATCATGTTCGATATGCCGGATTACCCGCCTTATGAGGGCGAGGCTTTGGTCGATCGCATTGCCGGCCTGATCGCAAGGGCGCGCAAGAACGGCACGCCCGTCTTCTTCGTGCAGCACGATGACGGGCCCGAATCTCCCATGCATCCCGGCAAGCCGGGCTTTCCGTTTCACCCGAAACTCGCGCCGCAAACCGGCGACGACGTGACGGTCAAGAACCATGGCAGCGCGTTCCACAACACCGATTTCGATTCAAAGCTGCGGAAAGCCGGGATCGACACGCTCGTGATCTGCGGCATGCAATCGGAATATTGCATCGACGCGGCCGTTCGCGGCGCACGCGAACGCAATTACAAGGTGATCCTGGTGTCCGACGGGCATTCGACCTTCGATTCGAAGATTTTGAAGGCGGACCTCATCATCGCCCATCAAAACGAAACGCTGGGCGGGAGTTATGCGACCGTGACGCCGGCGGCGGAGATCGGGTTTTAGATAGTTCCGCGGCAGCGTAACTTCCCACCCTCCCCTTGAGGGAGGGTCGAAATTGTCTTTGAGCAACAGCGAAAAGAGAATTCCGGGGAGGGGCAATTCTTCGGATTCAGTGCGCTTGCCCCTCCCCGAAAAATTCGCGCTTCGCTTGAATTTTTCGACCCTCCCTCAAGGGGGGAATGTTATACTTCGCAAACCCACACCTGTAGGTAGGGCTACATCGCGTCAAAGCCAGCCTTCGTCAGCTTGAACCCATTATTAGGACCTGCCTCAAGCCAGCCTTGCTCGTCGGCGTATTTGATCCCTTCCAAGTATTCGGCCGCTGTGCCGCCTGCCGTGAGAAATTGGAGATTGACCGGCCCTGATCCCAGAACGAAATCCGGGCGCGCATTGTGTTTCTTGAAGATCGCGAGAATCACGCGCGCTGATTCTTCCGGTGTTGGTAAAGTTGCCATGGCTTTTCCTTTGCACTCTTTGGCGATACTAGCCGGGTTGCGCAGACGTCCCAAGGATAGAATTAGGCCGCCGCTAGACGATCTGCGAGGCGTGCAAGCCTCTCCGCCCGCTGCCGGGCCAGCTTAGCCACCTTGGCTTCCCAGCCGCCCGGCGGGTTCCGGTGGGCATTGGCCGTCTCGTCTAGGCGGGCCTGCCGGACGGTAGCCTCAGAGACGCCAAGGGCCTCCGCTATCTCGCCCCGGGTCATACCCGCCATCAATTCTTCGGTTG
>PLJH01000018.1 GCA_003139615.1 Alphaproteobacteria bacterium | reverse complement strand
AAACCGCGGGGGCAACGTCAACCGCTGACGTCTGATCGACCGATGTTGTCCTTGAGCGCTAAGTCGCAGAAGCAAAAGTATTGCCGTCTGATTTCGCGCGACACGCCATCTATCGAGCCCAATGCTCTGTAATGAGTTTTGGGACCGCGCGAAATAACTGTAGATCGATCTTATGCTTCTGTTCAAAATATTGAGAATGAAGGTCACAAAAACTGTTGTGATAACCTGCGACCCAGGCGTACTTCGCAAAAATCGACGGGGAACTAGAATACTCGGCTAATCTGTTCTCAACCATGGTTTTGTGTGAGAAAATAGAATCGTAATCTGGACCAATTTCATACTCGGCGATCAAGGTCTCCTCAAGGTAATTCAAAAACCATTGTCCATCTGCGTCGCACAACAATTCTCGTGTCTGTGGCGCAAATTCCGGCTCCCTGTAGTAGGTCAAGTGCGTTTTCACCGGACCAATAGCGGATGAGGTCAGAACAATTCGTGGATCACGGGCAAGCGACCCTTCGCCTTCGTATGCCTCAATTAGCGCGCCCCCAAAAACGGCGATATCGTCGATATAGACATCTCCGACCGAAATTGCTCCGCGAACAAAAAAACCGTTCAACGCCATTTGAAGTTGGAAATATGCAAGTTTGGAAAATGCTTGCCCAAACTCACTTTCCGCATCGCTGCGAATCGGCCATCCAAGTACGACGTTGTCCGTGAATGCTTTGAGAGCATAAGTGTCTTTCTCAACGAACTTGGGCAAGTCGTCCTTGATAGCTGCGTCTTCTAAGATGCCACGCCCTTGCGACAGCGCAGAATGCACTTTCCGAAGCATATTCTGAGAGTCGCCGGTCGCTGCTGATCGTTTCACCATTTCCGAGTAGCCGAGAATATCCATATACGCGAAAACGGATGGCTTAAGAGTCGCAACGTTGTCGTCGGACAGATATGGATTGCGAGACAATTCGCGCACTCCTTTAGATTTGACAGGTCCGTTAGCCATCATGCTTAGGTCACCTTTCTCGATTAGCCGGTAAATTTGCGCTGCCTCTTTCCTGCTCGAAATTAGCAATCGACGTTGCAACGAGCTGTTAGCACGCCTATTCCAACTCCAATCTCACCGTGCGCCCGAGCATGGCCGCCGCGCGCTGCAACGTCGCCAATGTCACGTTGCCGTCCCGCGGGTCGAGCAGGCGGCTGATCTGGCTGCGGCTTGTGCCCATGCGTTCGGCCATGCGCTTGCGCGACAGGCCTTGCGCTTTCATCGCCTGCTCGATCTGCCAAGCGAGAACTTCCTTGATCGCCACGGCCTGAAAGGCGGCGCGCGTGCCTTCCTTGTCGAGGAATTCATCAAGCGTCGTCAGCTCTTTGGCATTGCGCGGTTTTTTGGCGGCCATGACAAACTCCCTTACTCGTATTCACGCTTGCGCTTGCGCGCAAGCTTCAGTTCAAATTCCGGCGTCTGCTGCGTTTTCTTGATGAAGCCGTGCAGCGCCACCATGCGATCGTTCGCGAAGCAGAAGAACATCCGCGCAATGCGATTGCCGCCAAGATCGCTGCGCACTTCCCAGAGCCCATCGCCCAGCGCACGGCACAGCGGCATCCCGACCGGCCAGCGAAACTGCACGCGCATCAGATCCTGCCCGATGATGTTGCGGTCGGTTGCATCCAGACCCCGCAACCAATTCAGAACCACCTCGGTCCCCGCAGCCGTGCGATAAAAAGCGATCGGAATTTTTCGCGGCGGAAGCTTCATGCTGCCTCATATAATGAGCATGTACTATATAATGTCCATACGTGCAAGCGGCCTCGAAAAACGGGGGCATTGACCACATATTAACCCTGCGGGCCGTTGGATTGCCTCGAAATTGCCGCGTGCATTGCGGTGCGAAACGCGGTACCGGTCCCCCGTGATGACGGCGGGGCCAACATCCCGGCGCAAGGAGCGGGCGGCTTTCCGCCCAACATTTTGAAATGGATAGAGATTCCGAAGCTTTTGCCGGCGCCCCCAATGCGGTGCTGGAGCAATCGTCCTTCCTGTTCGGCACGAACGCCGCCTATGTCGAGGCGCTCTATGGCCAGTACCTCGAAAACCCCGATGCGGTGGACCCCTCCTGGCGGGCCTATTTCGCAACCCTCGGCGAAGACGGCCTTTCCGCCGCCCAGCTGGGCCGCGGGCCCGCCTGGCGGCGCGACGCAAAGCTCGACTATGAGACCGGCGACCTCACTTCGGCCCTGACCGGCCAGCCGGAGCCCCGCGCGAAAGGCGCCGTCAGCGACGCGGACCTCCGCGATGCCGCCAAGGACTCCATCCACGCCATCCAGCTGGTGCGCGCCTATCGCGTCATCGGCCATCTCGCGGCCGATCTCGATCCCCTCAAGCTCGGCAAGAAGACTTCGCTGCCGCAGCTCGATCCCAATTTCTACGGCTTCCACGAAGCCGAACTCGACCGGCCCATCTTCATCAACGGCGTGCTGGGCATGGAAAGCGCGAGCCCGCGACGCATGGTGGATATCCTCAAGCGCACCTATTGCGGGCCCATCGGCTACGAGTTCATGCATATCAACGATCCCGAGCAGAAGGATTGGCTGCAGCGGCGGATCGAAGGGCCCGACAAGGAAATCACCTTCACCAAGGAAGGCAAACGCGCCATCCTCAACAAGCTGATCGAGGCCGAGGGCTTCGAGAAATTCGCCTCCTTGCGCTTCGTGGGCACCAAGCGCTTCGGGCTCGACGGCGGCGAAGCGATGGTCCCCGCGCTGGAGCAGATCATCAAGCGCGGCGGCCAGCTGGGCGTGAAGGAAATCGTGCTCGGCATGTCGCATCGCGGGCGGCTCAACGTGCTCGCCAATGTGATGGCCAAGCCCTATCGCCAGATCTTCCACGAATTCCAGGGCGGCAGCGTGCTGCCCACGGAAGTGCAGGGTTCGGGCGATGTCAAATATCATTTGGGCGCGTCATCGGATCGCGAATTCGATTCCGTGAAGGTGCATCTCTCGCTGACCGCGAATCCTTCACATCTCGAAGCGTCCGATCCCGTCGTGCTGGGCAAGGTACGCGCCAAGCAGACGCAATTGGGCGACGCCACCACGCGCGCCAGCGTGATGCCGCTGCTCCTGCACGGCGATGCCGCGTTCGCAGGCCAGGGCGTGGTCGCGGAATGTTTCGCGATGTCCGGCACCAAGGGCTTCCGCACCGGCGGCACCATCCATTTCGTGGTGAACAACCAGATCGGATTCACCACCTCGCCCGCTTACGCGCGCTCGTCACCCTACCCGTCGGACGTGGCGCTCATGGTGCAGGCGCCGATCTTCCATGTGAATGGCGACGATCCCGAAGCCGTGGTGCATGTCGCGCGCATTGCCACAGAGTTTCGCCAGCTGTTCCATAAGGATGTCGTGATCGACATGTTCTGCTACCGGCGCTTCGGTCACAACGAGACCGACGAGCCGTCCTTCACGCAGCCTTTGATGTATCGCGCGATCAAGGATCATCCGACCGCGCTGGAGCTTTATGCGGCGAAGCTCGTCGCCGAAGGCACGCTGACGGAAGACGATGTGCGCGGCATGATCGCGGCGTTTCAGAAGCGGCTCGACGAAGAGCTCGACCAGGCGAAGAACCACCGCCCCAACCGCGCCGACTGGCTCGACGGCCGCTGGTCGGGATTTGCGATTGCGCCGGACGGCGATCGCCGCGGCGAGACATCCGTGCCGCTTGCCGATCTGATGAAAGTGGGCCACGCGCTGTCGACGGCGCCGGAATCCTTCCATCTGCATCGCACCATTGCGCGCCAGCTTCAGGCCAAGGCGCAGATGTTCGAGACGGGCACGGGCTTTGACTGGGCGACGGGCGAAGCGCTCGCCTTCGGCACATTGCTCAACGAAGGCTGCCCCGTCAGGCTTTCGGGACAGGATACGTCGCGCGGCACGTTCTCGCAGCGCCATGCGGCGCTTGTCGATCAGGAAAGCGAAGAGCGCTATTGGCCGCTGGCCCATATCCGCCCCGGTCAGGGCGAATTCGAAGTGGTGGATTCGCTTCTCTCCGAAGAAGCGGTGCTGGGCTTCGAATATGGCTACAGCTCGGCCGAACCGCGCGCGCTCGTTCTCTGGGAAGCGCAGTTCGGCGATTTCGCGAACGGCGCGCAGGTGGTGATCGACCAGTTCATCGCATCGGGCGAAATGAAATGGCTGCGCATGTGCGGCCTCGTGATGCTGTTGCCGCATGGCTATGAAGGCCAGGGCCCGGAGCATTCCTCCGCGCGCCTCGAGCGCTATCTGCAGCTTTGCGCGCAGGACAATATCCAGGTCGCCTATTGCACGACGCCGGCGAATTATTTCCATGTGCTGCGCCGGCAGGTGCATCGCCCGTTCCGCAAACCGCTGATCCTGATGACGCCGAAATCGCTGTTGCGCAACAAGCGCTGCACCTCGTTCCTTTCGGATATGCAGACGGGTTCGTCGTTCCACCGCGTGTTCCGCGACCAGGCCGAAACCGTGCCCGGCGCCACCACCGTCAAGCTCTTGCCCGACGACGAGATCAAGCGCGTGATCCTGTGCACCGGCAAAGTCTATTTCGACCTGATGGAAGAGCGCGAGAAGCGGGGCGAAACGCGCATCCAGATGCTGCGCATCGAACAGCTCTACCCGTTCCCGGAAGGCGTGCTGGCGCAGGAGCTGGCGCGCTTCCCGAAGGCGGAAGTGATCTGGTGCCAGGAAGAACCGAAGAACCAGGGCGCCTGGACCTTCATCGCACCGCGCATCGAAATGACGATCAAGGATCTGGGCGGCAATTCGCGCCCGCGCTATGTGGGCCGGCCGGAATATGCGTCGACCGCGGCGGGCTTGATGAGCCAGCACCTGGCGGAGTTGAAAGCGTTTCTCGACGAAGCACTGACGCTGTAACGCTCGCGGGACTCCCCGCGCGTGACCTGCGAAACGAGGGTTGCATGAGCATCGACATCAAGGTCCCGGCCATGGGCGAGTCCGTGACGGAAGCCACCGTTGCGCGCTGGTTCAAGAAAGAGGGCGACACCGTCACGCGCGACGAGCCGCTGGTCGAGCTCGAAACCGACAAGGTGACGGTGGAAGTGCCCTCGCCGTCCGATGGTTCGATCGAATCGATCTCCGTGCAATCGGGCGCAACCGTTCAGGTCGGTACGATTCTCGGTGCGATTTCGCAAGGCGCCGTGGCTGCGAAGCCGGCCGCGGCTCCTGTTGTTGCTCCCGTGCAAGCAAAGCCCGCTGCACCAACGCCTCCGCCGCCTGCACCCAAAGCAGAACCCGCGCCCGTGATGCCGTCCGTTCGCCGCATTGCGGCGGAAACAGGGATTCAGCCTGCTAACGTTGCGGCAAGCGGGAGAGACGGCCGCGTCACCAAAGGCGATATGCTGGCGGCACTTGAATCGCGCGCGAGCGAGCGCAGCACCCAACAACCCACGACGCCCATTCCCACCGGCCCGCGCCCCAATGCGGCGCGCGAAGAGCGCGTGCGCATGACACGCCTGCGCAAGACCATCGCATTGCGCCTGAAGGAATCGCAGAACACCGCTGCCCAGCTCACGACCTTCAACGAAGTCGATATGAGCCATGTGATGGCGTTGCGCGCGGAATACAAAGAGGATTTCGAGAAGAAGCACGGCGTCAGGCTGGGCTTCATGGGTTTCTTCGTGAAGGCCTGCATCGCGGCGCTCAAGGAACTGCCCAATGTCAACGCCGAGATCGAAGGCGACGACATCGTCTACAAGAACTATTACGACATGGGCGTCGCGGTTTCGACCGAGCGCGGATTGATCGTGCCCGTGGTGCGCGATGCCGACAAACTCTCGCTCGCCGGAATTGAATCCGCGATTTCCGATCTCGGCACCCGCGCCCGCGACGGCAAGCTCAAGCTGGAAGAGTTGCAGGGGGGAACGTTCACGATCACCAATGGGGGCGTGTTCGGCTCGCTGATGTCGACGCCGATCCTCAACTCGCCGCAATCGGGCGTGTTAGGTATGCATAAAATACAGAAGCGCCCTGTTGTGGTGGACGACAAGATTGAAATCCTCCCGATGATGTATTTGGCACTTTCTTACGATCACCGCCTGGTGGACGGACGGGAAGCTGTCACCTTCCTCGTAAGGGTCAAGGAAAACCTGGAAGACCCCCAACGACTATTGCTGGATATTTAAAATTCGAGCCTCCATCGCCATATATGCGGCGTCGCGGTGACCCAAATGGGGCGGGCGGCGGAGACTTAAAGAGGGACCTGACATGGCGCCCAATTTCTTTGACAACCTTGTTCTGTGGCTCATCCTGACCGGGCCGATCGCAGCGTGGGTGTTTCTCTTCTGGCTGACGAGCCCCAGCGGCGAAGCGTCCGTCAAGCAGAAAAAGGAAAAGGCGAAGGAGCAGCGCCGGCACAAATCGCTCGATCGGATAGCATCAGCCCTGGAGAAAAATTCACCGAAATGACCGATCAATTCGACGTCGTCGTCATCGGCGGCGGGCCGGGCGGCTACAATGCTGCGATCCGGGCGGGACAGCTGGGCCTGACAAGCGCCTGCATCGACAAGCGCGGCACTTTCGGCGGCACGTGCCTCAATGTGGGCTGCATTCCGTCCAAGGCGCTCCTCTTCACGAGCGAATTGTTCGAGAAGGCCGAGAAGGATTTTCCGAAGCTCGGCATCAAGACGACGGGCGTGAGCCTCGATCTCGCGGCGATGATGGCGCACAAGACGAAAGTGGTGGGCGAACTGACCCGTGGCGTCGAATTCCTGCTCAAGAAGAACAAGTCCGAAGGAATCGTGGGCGAGGCCCGCATCGTCAATCCCGGACAGGTGCTGGTCACGCGCCCCGACGGCACGACGCGCACGCTCATGGCCAAGAATATCGTCATCGCGACAGGCTCGGATGTGGCGCCCCTTCCGGGCGTCACTGTGGATGAAGAAACCATCGTGTCGTCGACGGGCTCGCTCGCGCTCAAGTCCGTGCCGAAGCGTTTGGTCGTTGTGGGCGCCGGCTATATCGGGCTCGAGCTGGGTTCGGTGTGGCGCAGGCTCGGCAGCGACGTGACCGTTGTCGAATTCCTCGACCGCATCACGCCCGGTCTCGACGGCGAAGTGGCCAAACAGTTCCAGCGTATCCTGCAGCGCCAGGGCATGAAATTCCTGCTCTCCACCAAAGTCGCAGGCATCGACAAGAAAGGCGAGAGCCTGAGAGTCAATGTCGAAGCAGGCGCGAGCGAAAAGCAGACGCTCGAAGCCGATGTCGTGCTCGTCGCGATCGGCCGCAAGCCCTACACCGACGGTCTCGGCCTCGATGAGATTGGAGTGAAGCGCGATCCGCGCGGGCGTGTCGCGACCGATGCGCATTACAAAACCAATATCGCGGGCATCTGGGCCGTGGGCGATTGCCGCGAAGGCCCGATGCTGGCGCACAAGGCGGAAGACGAAGCGGTCGCCTGCATCGAGAACATCGCGGGCCGCGCGGGCCATGTGAACTACGATGCAATCCCAGCCGTCGTTTACACCGCGCCGGAAGTGGCAAGCGTCGGCAAGACGGAAGAAGAATTGAAAACTGCCGGAATCGCATACAAGACCGGCAAATTCCCGTTCACCGCCAACGCGCGCGCCAAGACCATCGCGGCGACGGATGGCTTCGTGAAGGTGCTCGCGGACGCAAAGACCGACCGCGTGCTGGGCGTGCATATCCTCGGTGCCGAAGCAGGCAACATGATCTCGGAAGCCGCCCTCGCAATCGAGTTCGGCGCATCGTCGGAAGACATCGCGCGCACCAGCCACCCGCATCCCACATTGTCCGAAGCCGTTCGTCAGGCCTCCATGGCCGTCGAAGGCTGGGCGATGCAGATGTGATGCCGTTACGCGCGGGATAATAATGCTGGGATAACAATGCTGGGGCATTTGTCGTTTGGCGTGAACGATCTCGACCGGGCCGTGGATTTCTACGACAAAATTCTCGCACCGCTCGGATATGTGCGTATCTGGACAAACGAACGCGGCGCGGGCTTTGGGGAAAAGGGCGGCAACGACAGATTCGCGCTGTTCTCCTGGCCGGGACAAGCCGCACCACCCGGACCCGGATTTCATGTGTCGTTCGTCGCACCGAGCCGTGAAGCCGTCGATGCGTTCCACGCCGCAGCAATCCTTGGAGGCGGAAAAGATGACGGCGCCCCGGGCCTAAGGCTGCATTACGGCCCCGATTATTATGCGGCCTTCATCATCGATCCCGACGGCTACAAACTGGAAGCCAAGCATCAATAGGCGTCTCGCGAACTGTGGATCGCCTTTCGTTGCGAGCTACCGGCGATAATCGTCGCGGTAGCGATCGTCGCGGTCGTAGTGGCGATAGCGCTCGTCATAACGATGTCCGTCATAGCGGTAACCGCCGCGATAATCGTCATGATAGTAATAGCCACCGTCGCCTTCGTAGCGACAATCATACCCGCCGCCATAGCAGGAATAATTGCCGGCGCCGTACCCATCGTGGTGGTAGCGGTAGTGATCGCGGTGATAGCCGTAGCAATCGCAGGCCAAAGCGGCGCCTGCCGTCAGCGCGGTAAGCCCCGCGGCAATCGCAATCGCGCGCGACAGCAGGATAATTTTAGATGCAAACATCGAAGTCTTCTCCTCACCCACGCCCGAGTAACGCGAATCAACCCTAAAAGTTCGAAATTTGCACGCTGCGACGCAACAGAGCGGACATCTTTCTGACGAGTCTTAACTCGGCTAGGGTCGCGGCCACGGATTCGTGTTGCGGGGGACATTCATGCCGGACATCTATACCGAGACCACGTCGCGAGGCTTATTCTCGCGCCTGTTCGGGTCGTTTCTGGGCATTCTGCTGGGGCCCATCTTCATCATCGTGGCCGTGGGGCTTCTGTGGTGGAACGAGGGCCGCGCCGTGCAGGCGATTATCGGGCTGAACACCGCCGCGACCAGCACCGTCGAGCTGCAGGACATCAATCCCGCGCCGGCCAATGAGGGCAAGCTCGTCCATGTCGTGGGCCCGGCGACCGCCAAAGCGTCAGTGGCCGATTCCGATCTTGCCGTGAACTTCCCCGATCAGGTGGCCGTGGCGCGCAAGGCCGAAATGTATCAGTGGCAGGAGAAATCCCAGAGCAGCACGTCCAACAATCTGGGCGGCAGCCAGACCACGACGACGACCTATACCTATTCGCAAGTGTGGTCGGAGAACCCGGTCGATTCGTCGAATTTCCATCACCCCGACGGTCACACCAATCCGGGCATGCCGCTGCATTCGACGCTTTACGCGGCGAGCGATGCCAAGCTGGGCGGGTTCACGCTTGATTCTGCGACGCTCAAGAAGCTCGATCTCGGCCAGTCCGTCACGCCCGATGCGCCGGGCGGTTGGACGAAGAGCGGCGATCAGTTGTTCAAGGGCGATCCGGCCGCGCCCAAGGTCGGCGATCTGCGCGTGTCTTATCTGGCGCTTCCGACGGGGACGACGATTTCCGTGCTGGCGGAGCAAAGCCAAAGCGGCTTCGCGCCGTTCACGACGCCGAACGGCTACACGATTCATCTGGCGGCCATGGGCAACCAGCCGACGGCGGTCATGATCGCCAATCAGCGTCATGCGGAATCGATACTCACCTGGATTTTGCGCGGTGTGGGTACGCTCGCCATGGTGATCGGTTTTGCGATGTTCCTGGGACCAATCTCCACGCTTGCGTCCGTCGTGCCGTTCCTGGGCGGCATCGTGCGCGGGGCGGCGTTCTTCGTGGCGCTGGTGATAGGCGTGCCGCTGTCGCTGGTGGTGATCGCGCTCGCCTGGATCGGCCACCGCCCGCTGATCGGAGGCGGGCTCCTCCTCGTCGCCGCACTCCTGTTTGTCGGCCTCTGGCGGATGCATACCTCGCGAAATCCGGCGCCCAAGGCTGCGTAACCGCGCGCGCCGAGAGCCCCCACCCTAACCCTCCCCACAAGGGGGAGGGGACTGCTCCGTGTACGTCGTATCGGTCAACGGGCGCTCTGACGCGTCCATTACAAGCGGTGAAGGAAGCATGCATAAGGTCGAATGACACTCCCTCGAATCCCCTCCCCCTTGTGGGGAGGGATAGGGTGCGGGCCGTACCGAACTATGAAACTGATTTCGCCGATTCAATAGCAATGACCGGCGCGAATTCGCCTTTGAGCGGAGATACAAAGTTCAGAATCGTGTCCTCGCCTTCGAGATGGACATTCACCGGGCTTTCGTCGGCCAGCACGCGGCCATTACCTTCGAGTGTGCCGTTTCGCAGGCGGATTTCGCTGCCGGACGGCGAACCCAGTACGATCAAATAAATCGCGCCGTTCTTCTGCGTGAAACGTACCGGCATTCCGTCCGCAGTGACCGCTTCGGCCTGCGTCCACGGCCGCGCGCCATAGACCGCTTCGCCGTTGGCGCGCAGCCACGCGCCGAATGATTTCAGCCGGGCCATCTGCGGCGTGGGGATCGTCCCGTCGGCTTCAGGTCCCACATTCAGCAGCAGATTTCCATTCTTCGACACGCCATCCAGAAAATCGCCCAACAACGTTTCGAACGGCGCGTAATCGGCCTCCGCATCGTTGCGGTTGAAGCCGAAGGAGTGGCTCATGCCGCGCGTCGATTCCCATTTTTTCGCGCTGATCGCGGGCAGCTTTGCATATTCCGGCGTGCGGAAATCGCTGTGCGGCACCGGCGGCGGGACGATGCCCTCCAGCGCCTTCGGGTTTTTCGCGATGTAGTCCTTGTAGCGCGTATCGAAGCGACGACGCATAAATTTGAATCGCAGCAGCTTCGATTTCCACGTTACCGTGCGCCAGCGGTCGTTGACGACACCATCCGGCGCCGCGTTGTAATAATCGGCGAACAGATGAAAGAGATGCCGCTCGTCGGCCGGCCAGGAAATGTCGTTCCACAACACGCTCGGCTCGTAGCGCGCGATCAGCTCGCGGATCTGCGCATCCGCATAGGCGGAATAACGTCCGCCCGGAACGGAGCCGATAAAATCGCCCATGGTGCGCAACGGCTCGCGGTTGAAACTCCAGTCAATGCCGCCGGAATAATAGAGGCCGAATTTGAGGCCCGCCGCGCGCACCGCACGCGCCAGTTCCCCCACGATATCGCGGCTGCTGAACCAGTTCTTTTGCTTCGGGTTCTCGACCGCGCTGGGCCACAGGCAGAAGCCGTCGTGATGCTTGGTGACGAGAACGACATATTTTGCGCCCGCATCGCGAAACGTTTCGGCCCACGCGGCTGCATCCCAGTTCTTCAAACCTGCCAGAAACGGTTCTTTGAACGCCTCGTAAGGCGCATCGCCGTAGTTCGCGCGATGGAATTCCGCGGACGGCGTGCCCGCCACCTTGATCGCGTTCGCATACCACTCGGTATAGGGCGTCATCGCGACGGCCCGGTCGTAATCTTTCTTGAACGCGTCGGTGATGTTGCCCAGTCGCGCCGCGAAAGCCGGAATCGAAAACAACCCCCAGTGGATGAAGATTCCGAACTTGGCCTCGTCATACCAACGGGGAAGCGCGCGCGCGTTCAGCGAATCCAGATCCGGCGTCACCGTCACTGATTGACCTGCGCCTTGGCCACGGAGGCGCGAACCACCGGCACGTCTCCGTCGGCGAGAGGCTGCATCCAATTCTTGCGCTTCAGCGCCGCCTCGATGTGGGGCGCGAGTTCGGCCTGTTTGCGCGTTTCCCGCGCATCCACCTCGGCCGTGAATTCCGCCATCACCTCCGACGCAAACAATTCCAGCGATTCGCAGATATGCTCGTGCTTGTTGCGACCGGCCTGCTGCATGAAGATCACCTG
Organism: Alphaproteobacteria bacterium; assembly: GCA_003139615.1. GTDB lineage: Bacteria > Pseudomonadota > Alphaproteobacteria > Micropepsales > Micropepsaceae > Rhizomicrobium. The sequence goes on along the minus strand of PLJH01000018.1, from coordinate 26,476 downwards.
GTCGATGCCGGAGTCCTGCAGCGCCTTCAGGTGCGCGCGCATGTCGTCGGGCGTGCCGATGCCGGATGCCCGCCCGCTGATGCCCTCGACATCCGCGATCACTTCCTCGGTGCGGTTGCCGCGCAGCTTCAGATATTCGCCCCACAGATTGGTGCGCCCCGGCACGGTGTCGTGCGCCACAAGAGCGTTCAGCGCATAGCTGAAGAATTCGAACCCTTCATGGCCACGGCGGATCGCTTCCGAACGGTCGCGATGCACGGAAAAACTCGAAACCATCGCGATATTGGCGTTGACCGTGTGCCCGGCCGGTACGCACTCATCGGATTTGATGATGCCGTAATAGATATCGGCCCATTTGCGCGCTTCGGCCGGATCGACGAACGAAAAGGCGAGCGCGCCCACACCCAGAGACGCCGCGATCTTGATCGTGTCGCGATTGGTGCAGGCCATCCACATGGGAGGATGTGGCGCCTGCACGGGCTTCGGCAGCACGTTGCGGCACGGCATCGAAAAATATTTGCCTTCGAAGCCGGGATAGGGCGTCAGCGCCATCATGTTGGCGATCTGTTCGGCCGCCTCGATCGCCATGGCGCGTTTCTCCCTGGCCGGAATCTTGAAGCCGCCAAGCTCGAGCCGCGTCGCACCCTCGCCGAAGCCGAAATCGACGCGGCCGTTTGAAACGATGTCGAGCGTGGCAAGACACTCCGCCGTGCGTGCGGGGTGGTTATAGTTGGGGATCACCTGCTTGATCCCATGCCCCAGACGAATTCGCTTTGTTTGCGCGGCCGCAGCGGCGAGAAAGACTTCCGGCGCCGAAGAATGGGAATATTCGTCGAGGAAATGATGCTCCACCTCCCACGCATAATCGTAGCCAAGCTTGTCCGCGAGCGCGACCTGGGCGAGCGCCTGATGGAACAGGCGTTGCTCGTCGCCGGGTTCCCACGGCCTGGGCAACTGCAATTCGTAGAAAACGCCAAACCGCATGCGAGCCTCCGATGTCGGGCCAATATTGGGCCAGTGTGGCGAAGCGAGCGCCGGTGACAAGATACAACCAATAACACACGCAAGGACACGTTTCCCGGACGCGCGAGCATTGCTTGTCCTGCCGCAGGGTGACGAAATCGCCGCGCCGGTTTCGGCGCGCTTTTGGGGCATACAATCGATGACCGACGCAGCAACGACACTCGCACCGGTGGAACGCTCCTATTGGGGTGTGATCGCGCTTATCGCGCTGGGCCAGGTGATCCTCGCCATCGATTTCTGCGTCTCGAGCATCGGGCTTGCCTCCATCGGCCGGGATCTCACGGCCGGACCGGCCACGTTGTCCTGGGTGGTGACCGTCTTTTCGCTCACCTATGGCGGATTTCTGATTTTGGGCGGGCGCGTTGCCGACCTCTTCGGACATCGCCGCGCCTGCATTCTGGGGCTGATCCTGTTCGGCGGGGGATCGCTGCTGGCAGCCTCCTCGACAAGCATTCAGATGCTGATCGCGGTGCGCGCAATCGAGGGACTGGGGGGAGCGCTGCTCACGCCCACGAGTTTCTCGCTGATCAACGTGATGCTGCCCGACGGCCCCATCCGCCACCGCGCCTATTCCGTCTTCGGCGTGACGCAGGGGCTGTCTTACATTCTCGGTCTCTATGTCGGCGGCGCGCTGGTGACGCATTTCGGCTGGCGCTCGGGTTTTCTGCTCAACGTGCCGGCGATCATCATCGCGATCGTGCTTGCGTGGCGGCAAATCCCGCTGCCCGATCCGAATGCGGCGCGTTCGAAGGTGGATATCGCGGGCGCCATTCTTATCACGGCCGGCATGGGGCTGTTGATGTTTGCGCTGTCGTCGGCAGGGCGGCACGGTCTGGTTTCGCTTGAAGCGCTCGTGCCGCTTGTGCTTGGCATTTCTGCCATCGTTGCGCTGATTGTCGTCGAGTCCAATATCGAGCATCCGCTCGTGTCGCTGTCGGTGTTCCGCTATCCCAATCTTGCGGGCGCCGATCTTGCGTGCATCGCGATGATCGCGGCCGGCAGCAGCGTGTTCGTGCTGTTGCCGCTCTTTCTGCAGCGCACTTTTCATTTCACGCCGGAAATATCGGGACTTGCGATGCTGCCCTATTGCGCCGCGGTTGTTGCGGGCGGCCAGGTGGTCGGCCTTGCAATGTCCCGCTTCACGCTGGGCCAGTGCGCGGGCGGCGGAATCATCCTGTTTGTCGGCGCAACGCTCACATTCTGCCTGGGCTGGGGCGGTATCGGCAATTTCGAGTTCATCATGCTGCCTGCGATGATTGTGGCCGCATTCGGCGCGACGGCAGCCTCGCTTGCAATCATGGCGCTCAGCACGGGCCAAGTCGCCGCGAAAGATCAGGGCCTCGCATCGGCCGTGCTGATGACCTGCCAGCAGATAGGAGTTTCGCTCGGCGTCTCGATCGTGTTTGCGGTCATCGCAACCGCCAATCTCGACGGCTCCGCGATCACGGTGGCGTTCCATCGCGCCTTCATCGCATCGGCGACGTTCGCGGCACTTGCGCTGGTGAGCACCGTCGTGCTGACGCGGTCACCGAAGAACGCGACGATTCCGATTCGGAGCCACTAGTACCCAGTATCAAAGACGAGTGAGTCAATCGTGATACAAAATTCTGAGCAGCCAGAGTCGGTTAGCAAGACGCGGCCCTCGTCACGAACTCTCGATTCCGGGTACTAGTGTCGGAAGTTTGATTGATTCCCACCCTCCCCTCGCGGGAGGATCGAAGGCTTTCTTTGAGCGACAGCGAAAAGAAAACTTCGGGGAGGGGTGCTGCATCAACATCACCCCTCCCCGAAAAATTCTTCGAATTTTTCGACCCTCCCGCAAGGGGAGGGTGGGCAACGGTGTCTTGTTGCGTTTTTTATAACGGGCGTTATGTTTCCGGGGCGGCTCGCTGAAGAACAACAAGATGCCCGCCAAAGGGAGGACCAAGCCATGAGCGATTGGCATCTGGAGCATTTCTATCACACCGTGATCAATGTCCGGGACCTCGACGAATCCATCGCGTTCTACAAGCTGCTGGGCTTTGAAATTCTCAACGACCGCCGGCACGTCGAATGGCCGGATTTCGTTGCCGACATCTTCGGCATGAAGCGCGCCAAAGGCCGCGGCGTGCTGCTGGTCCTGCCGACCGACCCGCACGGACCGATGGTCGACCTGATCGAATGGGTCGAGCCAAAGGCCAAGTTCGACTCGATCCCGACGGCAGACGGTGCCGTTCCCCGCATTCTCGCCTTCCGCACCAAGAATGTGCACGCGGCCTACAAGGAATTGACGGAGAAAGGCGTGAAGTTCACCTGGAAAATCTTCGGGCCGCATCCCGATCTCGGCATTGTGGGAAGCTGCTGCTGCTACGATCCCACCGGCAATTTGATCGAATTGATCGAGCTCAATCCCGGACAACGCCACACCAAGGCGACCGAAGCGCTTGTCAAAAAAGCTTAAGCCCGTTTGCGTGTGCGTCGCGCATGGAAGGAGATCGTTATCGTGCCAGGATTTTCCACCAAGGCCGACATGCGGCGGCTGTTCGAGGAGGTCTCGAACTGGGGCCGCTGGGGCTCCGCCGATGAAAGCGGAACGCTCAACTATCTGACGCCGGAAAAGGTCGCGACGGCGGCACGGTTGATCAAATCCGGCCGCAAGGTGAGCTGCGCCCGCAATTTCCCCGTGACCCCGGGACCGGAGAATCCGACACCGGCGCTGCATCACATGGTGGTGGGAGGCGATGACCCCTGCTCGTCCGGCGTACCGGGCCTCGAATGCTCGCTCGATTTCATCGGCATCGCCTATCACGGGCTTGCGTCGACCCATATCGATGCGCTGTGCCACGTCTTCGTCGACCGGTTGATGTATAACGGCATTCCCGCCGAGGAAGTGCGCTCCACGGGTGCACGCCGCAACAGCATCATGTGCGCCAAGGACGGCATCGCAGGACGCGCCGTGCTGCTCGACATCCCGAAGCTGCGCAAGGTGCCGTGCCTCAATCCTCTCGAGCCGGTGCATGTTGCCGAACTCGCGGCGGCGGAAGCAGCACTGAATGTGAAAGTCGGCGAAGGCGATATCCTGCTTGTCTCGGTTGGGCGCGATGCGCATCGCAAGCACGAACCGCCGAAACCCGGCGAATCTTCGCCGCTGGGCGGCCTGCATCCCGACTGCATTCCCTGGCTGTTCGAGCGCAAGATTGCGGTTCTGGGGGCAGACGGCGTGCAGGATCCCGTGCCCTCGCCCGCACCGATCGAGGATTGGCCGATCCCCGTGCATATGTGCGGCCTCGTCTCGATGGGCCTGCATTTGCTGGACAATCTCTATCTGGCAGATCTGGAGAAAGCCTGCGCCGAAGAAAAGCGCTGGGAGTTTTTCCTCACCGTGGCGCCCCTGCGTATCGAAAAAGGCACGGGCTCGCCGATCAATCCGATTGCGATCTTCTGATTGCGCGCAAAACGGAATGCACAAACGGCCGGAAGAAATTCCGGCCGTTTGTTTTTGCACTGCAGCATATCATCGCGACTATTTGTTTTAAAACAAGTGTTCTAAATACTTGCCGGGAAATAGAACACGTGTTATAAAATTCGAAATAACAATGCAGCGTCCATGAGGCGCGGCATGGGAGGCCGGGGCATGAAATTCGATATGTTCTATGAGATTCAGTGCCCGAAACCGTGGGCACAGAATCACGAAAGCCGTCTGTTTGAGGAAACGATCGAGCAGGCGCGTACGGCCGATCGCCTGGGCTTCGAAGCGTGGTGGCAAGTCGAGCACAACGCGACACCCGAATTCAGTTACAGCTCTGCGCCCGATCTCTGGCTGACGGCGGTCGCTCTCAACACAGAGCGCATGCGCGTCGGCCATTCCGGAATCATCGGCCGCTTCGCTGTCAATCATCCGATGCGTGCCGCGGCCCGCACCGCCACGCTCGACATCATGAGCAAGGGTCGCCTCGATGTCGGCCTCGCCGTGTCGGGCGGCAAGGAATGGGCAAGTTTCGGGGCAGATCCTGCCGTATCCGCCGCGGAATACGAAGAATATTTCCAGATCCTGCCACAGATGTGGACGGAGGAAAATTTCAGCTGGGACAGCAAGCTGATCAAAATCCCCAGGCGCGCAATCACGCCGCATGTCGTGCAGAAGCCGCATCCGCCGCTGTGGCAGACTGCAGGAAGCCCGACATCGTTCCATGCCGCGGGACGTCGCGGCGTGGGCCTGCTCGCGCTCACCATTCTCAATCCTGTCTCGTCGATGAAGGCACTGCTCGACGAATACGATGCGGGCTTCAAGGAATGCAAAAAGCCCGTCGGTCATTTCGCGAACCATACGAAAGCAGTTTTTACGTTTGTTCATGTGGCGGAGTCGCGCAAAGCCGCCATTGACACCGGCGCTGCCTGGTCGGCGCTGTGGTATGTGCTGGCCGGTCCGCGCAATTTCCAGGTGCCGCTGTCGAGCTATTTCTCGCTGTTCCGTTCGGCCGAACATCCCAATTCGCAAAGTTCGGACCAGTACAAAATCTCGCTCATTCCCGACGGCCAGCCCGATCCCACGATTCTGACGCCCGAGCCCGGCGACACGCCGATTATCGAAATCGTCAAGCGCATGGCGCGCGGCGAGCATGTGTCGAACGAGGAAGCGCATGAGCTGCTGGAGCAGATCGACTCCATCGTGATCGGCGATCCCGACCATTGCCTCACCAAGCTGCGCGAATACGAGAAGATCGGTACCGACCGCATGATGTGCATGATGCAGTTCGGCCGCATTCCGCACGAGGCCGTGCTGCGCAGCATGCGGCTGACAGCCGAACATCTCATTCCGAAATTCCAGTAAGAACAGGCCGCTCGCGAAGGACAGCGACGCATGAAGCCCATCGATCAAGTCCGAAGCTTCCTCGCCGATCTGATCGGCGGGCCGGACACGCCGTTCATGGTGCGGCGCGAACAATCCGCGCAATTCGAAGCGGCCTTCGTGATGCCGGCAGGCGTGCGCGCCGAAGCAGGAACGTTGGGCGGCGTAAAAGTCGAATGGATCGTGCCGGACGGCGCGGCATCTGCGCCCGTGCTGTTTCACCTGCATGGCGGCGGTTATGTGATGGGCACGCCCGCAGGCTCGCGCGCCTTCACGACTGAGTTTGCGCTGCGCACCAAGGCGCGCGTCGTGAGCATCGATTACCGGCTCGCGCCGGAGCATCCCTACCCCGCAGCCGTCGACGATGCCGTGGCCGCCTATGGCGCGCTGCTCGCAACGGGCATTTCGCCAAAGCGGATCGCCATCGGTGGTGAATCGGCGGGCGGCGGATTGACGGTCGCGACCTTGCTTGCCGCCCGCGACAAGGGTCTCGCAATGCCGGCTTGTGCTTACGCGATCAGTCCATGGACGGACCTCACCTGCGAAGCGCGGACCTTCGACACCAAGGCTGCCGTCGATCCACTCCTCACGCGCAAGAGCCTCAAGGATATGGGCGATGCCTATATCGCCGCCGGCGATCCCCGCGCGCCTTATGCCTCGCCCAATTTCGGCGATCTCAAAGGCCTGCCTCCCCTCCTGATCCATGTCGGCAGCGAAGAAGTGCTGCTCGACGATTCGGTGGTGCTGCATCGCCGCGCCGAAGCCGCGGGCATGAAAACACAAATCAAGATCGCCGAGCCGATGATCCATGTCTGGCACATGTTTCACGCGATCCTGCCGGAAGGCGGCGAGGCCATCGGCGAAATCGCGGACTTTGTCACCGCGCATTGGAAACAGGCGTAAACGCGAAAGGCTATTCGGTGTCGCAGGGCAAGCAACGTCTGGAAGGAAAAGTCGCCATCGTCACCGGCGCGGGCCGCGGTATCGGACGTGCCGAAGCGATGTTGCTGGCCGAACAGGGCGCCAGGGTCGTCGTCAACGATCTGGGCGGAGGACCAACCGGCGGCACGGGAGCAGATGCGAGCGTCGCAAGCTCGGTCGTGCGCGAAATCCGCGAGGCCGGCGGCGAAGCGGTCGCCAATGGCGACAGCGTGGCAAGCTGGCTGGGCGCGAAGCACATGGTCGAGCAGGCGCTCGATTCCTTCGGCCGCCTCGACATCGTCGTCAACAATGCCGGCATCCTGCGCCCGAAGACCATCGACCAGATGTCCGAAGAGGAATGGGACGATGTGATCGCGACCCATCTCAAAGGCCATTTCGCGATGGCGCGTCATGCCTCGCCCGTCCTGATCAAACAGAAGTCGGGCGCGATCGTGAATACCTCTTCGCATTCCGGACTCGGCCATTACGGCATGTCGAACTATGCGGCCGCCAAGGAAGGCATCATCGGGTTCACGCGCTCGATCGCGCGCGATCTCGGGCCCCACAACATCCGCTGCAACGCAATTCGCCCCGGCGCCAATACCCGCATCGCGGTTCCGGAAGTGGTCGAGACCATCCGCAAATCGCAGGAGGATTTCGGCTTTCCCGGCATCGGCAATATGTGGCTTGTGCCGCGCCAGACGGTGGCGACATCCGAACAGGCTTCAGGGCTGGCTGTCTGGCTCTGCACCGACGCTGCGAAGAACATTAACGGCCGCACCTTCGTCATTCACGGCGAGGAATTCGGCCTGTTCGCCGAACCCGAGATCGTGCGTACCGCCTATCGCGCCGAAGGCTGGGATCTCGACGCGCTCGATGATTCCGCTGCGCAGTCCTATCTCGTTGGCGACCTGCGCAATCAATTCTACCCCGCACACAAACAGTAGGAACGACATCATGGCCACGATTCTCTCCGACCTCCTCAACGCCATCCGCATCGGCCGCTCCGATTGGGCGATCATCGAGCTGGGCGCTCCCGGAGGCCTGCAATTCAAGCGCGACGACCGCGCCTATGTGCATTTCGTGCTGGACGGCAGCGTCATGCTGGACGGCGCGGGCATGCAATCGCCTGTCGCTCTGGGCACGGGCTCCTATGCCATCGTGCTGAACGGCCAGACGCATGCGGTGCGCGATACGCAGACCGCAGCGGCGACCGAAGCGCGCTATTTCCAGGACGATCACGCGTTGGACACGCCACCCGTGTTGCGCTTCGGCGGCGCGGGCAAGATCACGCGCATCCTGACGGGAACCCTGGAAGTCGCGCGGGCGGGCGGCAACCCCATCACGCGCGGGCTTCCCAATATTCTGCTCGGCAAACGCGACGACGCCGCGCCGAACGGGCCGGACGGTTTCCATCTCGATCCGCGCGGCATCGAGCGCGGCGCGATGGGCCCGGGCGGCATGGCGTTTCTGGGCATCGTGGGCGACATGCTGCTGGTGCAGGCCGTGCGCTCGGCCGTGGTCAGCCTGTCGCCGTCCGGAAAATCCGCGGCCGATATTTTCGGCGCACCGCAGATCAACACGGCGCTCCGCCTGATCGACATGAAGCCGGAAAAGAACTGGTCGGTGTCGTCGCTGGCCGGCGAAGTCGGCATGTCGCGTTCGGTGTTCGCGGCGGTGTTCCGCCAGAGCGTGGGCGAGCCGCCCATGCAATATGTCACGAGCGTGCGCATCACGCGGTCGGGGCAATTGCTCAAATCGAGCACGCTCTCCGTCGCCAAGATCGCGCAGAAGGTGGGCTATGGCTCGGTGTCGTCCTTCGCGCGCGCGTTCAAGAAGCAATATGGCGCGACCCCTGGGGCCTATCGCAGATCCGCGCGCGGAACCGTGCACCGCATGCGGCCGGCAGCCGTCCAGTTCGATCCGTTTCTGTCATAACCATTGGGAGGAATCATGAGCATCGCCGGGATCAAAGCCATTTCCGCGGACTCGCACATCACCGAGCCGCCCAATTGCTATGTCGATTACATCGACCCACGCTATCGCGATGTTGCGCCGCATATGGTGGAAGACAAACGCAGCGGCGAATCGGGCGATGTGTTCATCGTGCAGGGTTATGCCGATCCGCTCGCGCTGGGTCTCGTGGCGGCTGCGGGCAAGGATCCGAAAGATTTGCGCATGGGCGGCTCCTATTTCGTCGACCTGCACAAGGGCGGTTGGGACCCGAAGGCGCGGCTCAAGGATCAGGACCGCGACGGCATCGCGGCCGAGATGATCTATCCCACCATCGGCATGGTGATCTGCGGTCTCGCCGATAATGACTACAAGAGCGCCTGCATGTGGGCCTATAATCGCTGGCTCCAGGAATTCACCGGGGCTGCTCCCAAGCGGCTTTACGGCCTCGGCATGACGGCCGTCAGCAGCGTACCCGAAGCGATCGAAGATTTCCGCCGGATCAAGGAAATGGGCTTCAAGGGCGTGATGCTGCCGGCGAGCCCGGGCACCAAGGAAGATTACGACGACCCGTCGTTCGATCCCTTGTGGCGCACCGCCGTCGAACTCGGCCTGCCCGTCAGCTTCCACACCTTCACCGAGCGTCGCACCGACAGCGCAATGGCCGAAGGTTCGAGATTGTTCCGCGGACCGAAGATTTCCGCCTGGCAATCCGTCATCCGCACCTGCCAGGACATCATCGGGATGTTCATTTTCGGGCGCGTATTCGAGCGGCACCCGGACCTCAAGCTCGTCTGCGTCGAAGCCGATGCAGGCTGGGCTCCCCATTACATGTACCGCATGGACCACGTCTACAAACGCCACCGGGCATGGCTCAAATGCGACGAGATGACGAAGCTGCCCAGCGAATTCTTCCAGCAGAACGTCTATGTGACGTTCCAGGACGACTGGGTCGCGTTCAAGATGACCGACCTCTGCAATCCGCGCCGGCTGATGTGGGCCAATGATTTTCCGCACAGCGATTCGACCTGGCCGTGGAGCCAGGAATTGCTGGAGAAGCACACGGAGTCGCTGACCGAGCAGGAGAAGACCTGGATCCTGCGCGACAATGTGAAAGAGCTTTATAATCTGAACTGATCGCGGCCGCGGCGCCGGAGCGCATATCCGGTGCCGTGTCGGTGTATTTTTAAAAACAAAACAAGGAATTTTGCATGGGCCGGCTCGAAGGTAAGACAGCACTCGTCACAGGCGCCGGCAGCGGCATTGGCCGCGGCTGTGCGGTGGCGCTCGCGGCGGAAGGCGCGCGCGTGATTGTCACCGATGTCGATGAGAAAGGCGGCCGCGAGACCTGCGAAGAAATCGGCAAGGCGGCCCAATTCCACAAGCTCGATGTCAGCGACGAAGGCGCCTGGAAGGATATCGCGGCCCTGACCCGCAAAGAGGCCGGCGCGCTGCACGTGCTGGTCAACAATGCCGGCGTCTGCATCTCGGTATCCGTCGCGGAGATGAGCTTCGAGACCTGGAAGCGCCAACTGGCGATCAATCTCGACAGCATGTTCCTCAGCTCGAAATATTTGATCCCGCTGATGACGGAGTCCGGCGGCGGCTCGATCGTCAATCTGTCCTCGGTCGCGGGCCTCAAGGGCATTCCCGGCCTCACCGGCTATTGCGCGAGCAAGGGAGGAGTGCGGCTTTACACCAAGGCGCTGGCGCTCGAATGCGCGCAAGCCAAGAACAAGATCCGGGTCAATTCCATCCATCCCGGCGCCATCGAAACACCCATCTGGGTCAAAATGGTCAACAAGGGTGAGATGCCGGACCTGTCCGAACGCCGCAATGCCGACATCATGGAGCAGACGCGCTCGGTCGCAGCGTCCGTCACGCCGCTTGGTTTCTACGGTCTGCCTTCGGATATCGCAGCAGGTGTGGTATTCCTTGCTTCGGACGAATCCCGATTCATCACCGGCATCGAACTTGTTATCGATGGCGGCGTTTACGCCGGCTGAACCATGCCCAAGAAAGTCGATCACGATACACGCCGCGCGGACATCGCGATGGCCGCCTTTCGCGTCATCGGACGCAAAGGCGTCGCGGGCGCCACGATTCGCGATATCGCGCGCGAGACCGGCTATTCCGTCGGCGCGATCGTGCACTACATCAAATCCAAGGATCACATCCTGCTCGCGGCCGAAGAATATTCGACGCGCGTGATCCGCGACCGGATGGTGCAGGCGGAAAACACCAATCGCGGTCTCGAAGCACTCAGGCAGGTCATCTATTCCGGCCTCCCCACGAATGAGGAAATGATCGGCTACTGGAAAATCTGGTTCGGCTTCTGGGAATTGTCGAAGCTCAGCGAGCGGATCAAGACGATCCTTCACGGCCGTTACGACGAGTCAGCGGTTCGCTACGGCCGCCTGATCCGCGGCGCCCAGGAGACAGGCGAAATTTCTCCGGCCGTGTCGATCGCGGATGCCGCCACCAGCCTCAACTGCCAGATGGACGGCATAGGCGTGCATGTCGTGATGAGCGGCCGTCCGATGTCCGCCGAAAAGCAGCGTCAGCAGATCGAGCTGTGGATCGACAGCGTGCTCGTGCGGGGAACGAATCTCGGCGTTCCAGGCCTCGACTCTCCGGCTTACATTCCCGTCGGGCGATAGGCGCCGTCAGTTCGGCGCGGATTTCGCGCCGCGCACCAAACGTCCCGGCACCGCACCCGTCGCTTTGCCGTCGCGCAGGATCGGCGTGCCGCTGACGATGGTCGCGCGGAAGCCTTCCGCATCCTGCATCAGGCGGCGGCCTCCGGCCGGCAGATCGTTGATCACACGCGGCCTCATCACCTTCAGCTTGTCGTAATCCATCACATTGATGTCGGCCTTGTAGCCGGGCGCGAGAAGGCCGCGATCCGCGAGCCCCACGGTCATCGCGGTTTCGCGGCTGAGCGCCTTCACGACCCATGGCAGCGAAAGCTTCCGGCCGGCGCGGTCGCGCGTCCAATGCGCCAGCATGAAGGTCGGATAGCTCGCGTCGGAAATCATGCCGTAATGCGCCCCGCCGTCGCCGAGCCCGATGACCGTGTTCTTGTCGAGCATCATTTCGTAAGCCGGCTCAAGCGTGCCATAGGCATAATTGGCGAGCGCCACATACAGCATCGCCTTGCCGTCATTTTCGAGCAGCATATCGTAAGCGAGATCTTCGGGTTTCACACCGCGGCGTTGCGCCTGCGCTGCGATGCAGTTCTCGACCGGCGGTTCATAGTCCATCGGTTCGCCGACGGGATACATGCGATCGAATCGGCGGCCCATCAGGAACAGCGGCGCACGCGGATTGTTCGGGACCTCTTTGATGAGTTGCGCGCGAACTTCCGGACGGTGCAATTCCTTCATGCGCTCCGGCAGCGGAAGCTGCGCCAGCCTCTCATAGCTCGGGCACAAGCAGAACGGATTGACCGACAAATTGTGACTGACGAACATCCCGATCGGGCGTGGATAGATTTGCGCCTTGACGCTGGTTCCGTTCGCGTCATTGGCCCGGCCGATCTGTGCCAGCGTCTCGCGCCAGCTTTCCGGATTGGCGGGATCCTGCGCCAGCGAAAAGCTCGCCGGACGGCCCGAATCGCGCGCGAGCCGCGAGATGAGATCGATCTCTTCGGAAAACGCGACGGACGACGAGCCCAGAACAAGCTGCAGCACGCCCTTGTTCAGCGATTTGAGCGCGCCCGCGATCGCCTGCAACTCGGCTTCGGCTGCTTCGAAGCTTGGGATGTTGTCGCCGTCGCGCGTGCGATGGATGAAGAGCCGCGACGTGGCGAAGCCGAGCGCGCCGGCATGAATCGCTTCGACAGTAATTGCTCGCATCTTTTCGCGGTCTTCGGCCGTCGCAGGTTCGCGCGCGGCGCCCCGCTCGCCCATTACGTAAACGCGCAAGGCCGAATGCGGCAGTTGCGTCGCGATGTCGATGTCATGCGGCCGCTTTTCCAGCGCATCGAGATATTCCGGAAATGTTTCCCAATCCCAGGCGAGCCCCGTCGCCATCACGACTTCCGGAATGTCTTCCACGCCTTCCATCACATGGATGAGGAGTTCGTGGTCGGCGGCGCGGCAGGGCGCGAAGCCCACGCCGCAATTGCCCGCGACCACGGTCGTCACGCCATGCGACGAGGACGGCGACATCTGCGGCGACCACATCGCCTGGCCGTCATAATGGGTATGGATGTCGACGAAGCCGGGCGTGACCAGCATCCCTTTCGCGTCGATCTCGTCTTTGGCGCGGGCCCCGACCTTGCCGATGGAATGAATCTTTCCGTCTGCGACGGCGACATCGGCCTCGAAAGGCTCGGCGCCCGTGCCGTCGACGACCATTCCGCGGCGGATAATCAGATCGAGTTCAGCCATGACGATGTCCTCTTCCTTGCAGGCGCGGCGCCGTTGTCGGCGTTCTTGGCCTCGCATGTTCCGTGTCCCGACTCTCGGCGCAGCCTTCGCCCGCCGCAAGCATCCTCCCATCCCACCGGACGATCAAACAACTATTCAGGACGGGCCGTGGGCGGCCTTCGCGGGCAGCGGCGCCAAAACGCAGCTAGACTGGGCGCGCCCGGTCCATGAGGCCGGGGATTTATACCCGCCTGGAGGGTCACAAACGATGTCGCAAACGCCGGTCATCATCGAAGCCGCCATCAATGGCGGTACCACGAAAGCGCGCAATCCCCACGTGCCGCTCACACCGGAGGAAATCGCAAAGGACTCGCTCGCCTGCATTGAAGCGGGCGCCGCCATCATCCACTCGCATCTCGAATCCTTCGATCTGAACGGCAAAGCCGCCGCCGAACGTTATTTGCAAGGCTGGCGTTCCACGGTGCGCGCGCGGCCCGATGCGATCTTTTATGCGACAGGCGCCACGGGCGACACGATCGAACAACGCTGCGCCCATACCGAGGCGTTGGCAGAGTCCGGCGCCATGCGCATGGGATTCATCGATCCCGGCTCCGTCAATTTCGGTACGTTCCGTGGCCACGGGATGCCCGGCAAAATGAACACGATCTACGCAAATCCGTTTCCCGAGATCGACTATTCGTTTCGCCTGCTCGATCGCTGCAAGCTCGGGCCCAGCATCGCGATCTATGAGCCGAGCTTCCTGCGCGCAACCTTGATGTATCATCGCGTGGGGAAATTGCCGCGCGGCGCCTTCGTAAAATTCTATATGTCGGGCGACTACAATTTCATCGACGGCAAGAAGGGCCAGCAATTCTGGGGCCTGCAGCCTACGCGCAAAGGGCTCGAAACCTATATCGAATTGCTGGGCGACAGCGGCCTGCCCTGGGCCGTCGCCGTGATGGGCGGAGACTTGATCGCGACCGGCATGGCGCAGATGGCGCTTGAGCGCGGCGGCCATATTCGACTTGGACTCGAAGACTATGCCAGCGAACGCAACCCTTCGAATGTCGAATTGATCGCGGAAGTGGTTGCGCTGGCAAAGAAGGCCGGCCGTCCGGTCGCCGATCCAGAGACCGCCGCGAAGATTCTCGATCTGCCGAGGAAGAGCGCGAGCTTGAACTAGGTTCGCCCACCCTCCTCTTGAAGGAGGGTGAAAATGCTACGCAGACTTCGCATATTGCGGCGGACGCTTTTCCAGAAAGGCGCGCATCGCTTGTTCGAAATCGGGTCCGCGGCCGCAGATCGATTGCGCGTGCCCTTCGAGCTCGATGACGGTGTTGAGGTCGTTGATCTTCAGCACCGTATTCAAGGTCTCCTTGGTGATGCGCAGGCCCAGCGGCGCGGTGCGCAGCATGGCATCGATGAATTCGCCGGCCGCCTGCTCCATCATGTCGTCCGGCGCCACGCGCGAGACGAGACCCACCCGTTCCGCGCGCGCCGCGTCGATGAAGGCGCCCGTGTACATCAGCTCCGTCGCGATCCCGAGACCCACGATGCGCGGCAGGAAATAGCTGAGGCCCAATTCGCAGCCCGAGCGGCCCAGCGCCACGAACGCATCGTTCATGCGCGCGGACTCGCCGGCGATGCGGATGTCCGCGGCCAAAGCCATCGCAAACCCACCCCCGCAGGCCGGCCCATGCACAAGCGCGATGATCGGCTGCGGACAGGCGCGCATCAGGCGCACGATATCGAACAGATGATAGCCGGGCTTTGTGCGTCCTGCGCCTTCCGGCACGCGGTCGCCCTCCAGATGCTCCTTGATGTCGAGACCGGCGCAGAACGCGCGGCCCGCGCCGCGCATGACGACGATCCGCGTGTCGTAATTGCCGCGCAAGCGATCGAAATATTCGCACAGCTCCTGTACCATCGTGCCGGTGAGCGTGTTGAGCCGTTCCGGCCGGTTGAGCGTGAGCCAATCGACCGAGCCGTCGCGCTCGACGCGAATCGATTTCAATCCCGGGAGCTCTTCGCGCATGTTTTCTCCACTTTCGATGGATCGTTTCTAATAAAAAAATGGCTCCCTCCGCGAGGAGGGAGCCGGAAGCCTGTTTCGAACTCAGGCTGCGAGAAGAACTTTATCCGCCGAACTTGACGCCGAGACGGATGCCGAAGGTCCGCGGCGGGGCATAGACATAGTTGTCGAACTCGAAGCCGCCACCGGCCGCCGGAGGTCCGCTCAGGCTCGTCGACTGGAGACCGTCGTTCGTGATGATCTCCGTGTTACCAAGGTTCTTGACGAACGCATCCAGCGTGTAGCGCCCCGACGGATCGGTCCACATCAGGTTGAGATCGGTTTGCTCATACGGCTTCTGCCCGTTGATATTGTCCGGCAGGAATTCGACCTGACCCGACCAGAAGGCATCGACGCGCGGCGTGATCGTGCCGATCGACGTATCCCAATTGTATTCAGCACCGACATCGATGGTGTATGGCGGGGTCTGGTTGAGCTGGTTGCCGGCCCAGTTACACGCTCCGACACCATACGCCGCGATGAGAGCCGGTGTATCGCATTTCGCCGGGTTGAGCGGGGGCACGGTGTTGGCGCTATATCTGTTGTCGCCGCCCTGGCCGATGGCGCCGCCGCCGGAGATGTATTTGTCGTAGCGGTCGTCTGTAACAGCCACCGCCGCATTCAGCCGTAATCCATCGATGGGAATCCAGGTGGCCTGCCCTTCGATGCCGTTGACATGTGCTCCACCCGCATTCTGGAGCACGGAACTTGCACCACTTTGAATGAACACCTGCATGTCCACGAGATTCTCGTGATAGGCCGAGATATTCAACTGCAGGTGATCGTCGAACAGCTGAGCCTTTTCGCCGACTTCGTAGGACCACACATGTTCCGGCTGGTAGAAGCTCGCCAGACCGATGATGTTGCCGCCCGACAGATAGCCGCGCGAGACCGAGGCGTAGCCCATGATGTTCGGAGTGAACTGATAAGCCAGCTCGAATTTTCCGGTCCACTGGCCCCATTCATGAGTCGAGGGAAGCGCGGTGATCTGGAAACCGTCATAATAAAGCGTGCCGTAGCCGTATTTCTCGTCGTCCGTGTAGCGCGCGCCCGCCGTGATCGTGAGCGGAATACCGAGCGAAGTCTTCGCCAAATCGTAGTCCAACTGTCCGAACGGCGCGAACGACCGCGAAGAAAGATTGCCGCTGCTGACGAATGAGTAGCCAAGGCAGGCAGCGGTAACGACTGGGACACAAGCCGACGTCGGGCTGTTCAACCCCGTATCTTGGAAATTGAAATCTTCGAGGTTCTGCGCCTGGAAGAAGTAAAAACCTCCGACCCACTGGAGCGGGCCGCCGTCATCGTTCGAGCGCAGCCGGATTTCGTTGGAAATCTGTTGCTGCTTTTCGATCCAGTCGGTGCTGGTCGCAATCGGAAGACCCGATCCATCCGCATCGTTCGTGGCGTCGGCGTAGCTCGTCTCGTAGCCGAACACATCAGTCAGTGTCGACCAGTGGAGATTCCAGTTCAGCGTCGCGATATAAAGATTGACTTTGTTGATGCCGGTATCCGGATAGTCGTTGTCGACAGTCCAGGGACTCGAATAGAAGGTTTGGCCGGGATAGCGATAGGGATTCTGGTCGAACTGCACCTTGGTGGCGACCGGATCGTTGTCGTTCATCGTGCTGGCTTCAAAAAGAAGGTCGATGTCCGGCGAGAATTTAAAGTCAATCTGACCGCGCAGCATGTGGAGATCTTCGCCGTCCAGATTGTGCGTGGCCATGGGTCCCGTGTCGACGTTGTCGACATAGCCGCTGTGATAGGCATCGACGCCGGTGATGCGAACGTTGATTTCGGTGCCGCCATTGTCATAGAGGGGCGCGTTGACATAGCCGCGGAAGATCTGGGACGCATAATTGCCGATTTCCGCATCGACTGCGCCTTCGAGATCGTCGGTCGGATGATTGGAGTTGACGTGGATCGCGCCACCGACCGAGTTGCGACCCTCGAGCGTGCCCTGCGGGCCTTCCAACACTTCAACGTCGCCGATGTCGTAGAATTCCGGGTCCATGACGGTGGTTCGCTGCAGCGTCACGCCATCAACGCTGTAAGAGACCGGCGAGTCGCCGCCGGGAGTCGTGTTCTGGCTGCCGACACCGCGCATCGTGATGACGTTCTCGCCGCCGGTCACGCCGTTGCCGAAGCGCAGATCGGGAACGCGCTGGGCCAAATCCGCGAAGCCGATAATTCCCTGTTGGTTCAACGTACTGCCGTCGAGCGCCGTCAGTGCGACGGGAACGCGCTGGCTGTTTTCGGACCGCTTTTCAGCGGTCACGATCACGGTCTCGACCGTGTTTTCGTCCCGAGCCTGCGGTTTTGACGGAGGCGTATTCTGCGCCACCTGAATGTTGTTGCTCGAATCACTTTGGGCAAAAGCCGGCGTCCCGAGCAAGCCGAGAAGTGCCGTTCCGCCAAGCAAAATATGAGTCAGATTCCTGCGCATTTCCGTCCCCTTCGCACGATTATTATGTTTTGGAGGCAGCGATGCTGCAGCGCAAACAAACGCCACCCCCTCCATCCTCAGGATAAATATAACAGCCGTTATAAAATATGGCAACGGCTCAAATGCCGTCACGCGCGAACAAATTCGGTTCGCGCGTTAAGCATCGGTAATCGCCGCACAATCAGAAGTTGACTTTGATCAATGTCCAGAGCTGTGTCGTGGAAAATAGACGTAATCGTCCGGAGTAACACCTAAACGCTCCCGTCGATCTCGGCTCCCGCCATTGAAGCAATTACATTGCGGCATCGTTTGTTGGCCGGGCGTGCGAAACGTCCGCGCGAATTTTCGAATCACACGCCGAATTGCTTGCCGCGCGCGTGCGCACGCATAAATGTGGCGCGGCGCGATATCAGGGAGATTACATTGGCGGAGAAAATCGTGAGAATCGGCGGCGCTTGCGGCGCGTATGGCGACAGCACCCTGGCCGTGCCGCAGCTCCTGCGCGGCGGCCGGCTCGACTATATCGTGCTGGATTATCTGTCCGAGCCCGTCATGGGCTTTTTCGCCAAGCTCGCGGAAGCGCAGCCCGATGCGGGATATCCGCCCGACTTTCTCAACGTCCATATCGGTCCCTACCTGCACGAAATCGTCGCGCAGAAAATCAAGGTGGTGTCGAATGCCGGCGGCATGCGGCCGCGCGTTCTGGCCGCGGCCATCGAGCGCTATGCCGCCGGGCGCGGATTGCAGGTCAAGGTGGCGGCCGTCGAAGGCGACGATCTGCGGGGGCAGGTCGAGAAATTCCGTAAGGGAAACATGCGCGAGATGTTTTCGGGTGCGCCGTTCCCGGATGCGAAAATCGTCAGCTGCAACGCCTATTTCGGCGCGTTTCCGATTGCCGAAGCGCTCGCGCGCGGCGCGGATATCGTCGTCACGGGCCGCGTGGTCGACAGCGCAATCGTGCTGGGACCGCTGATCCACGAATTCGGCTGGAAGCATGACGATTACGATCTGCTCGCAGCCGGCACCGCGGCCGGACATCTTCTGGAATGCGGCGCGCAGGTGACGGGCGGCACCTTCACGGATTGGCGCGATGTGCCCGGTTGGGCCGATATCGGCTTTCCCATCGGCGAATGCCACGCCGACGGAACCGTGGTGATGACCAAGAGCGAAGACACCGGCGGGCTTGTTTCGGTGGGCACCGTGGCCGAACAGCTGATGTATGAGATCAGCGATCCGCAATCCTATATGGTGCCCGACGTCGCCTGCGATTTCAGCAGTATCGAATTGCGCGAAGTCGGGCCCAACCGCGTTCGTGTGTCGGGTGCGCGCGGCTACCCCCCCACCGCAACCTACAAGCTCTGCACGTCCTATGACGACGGCTGGCGTGCGGTCGCCTACCTGCCGATCATCAGCACGGAAGCGGTCGCCAAGGCCGAGCGGCAGGCTGCCGAGATATTGCTGCGGCTTGACCGCATGCTGCGCGAACAAAATCTCGGGCCGTTCACCAAGACGCTGGTCGAGGTGCTGGGCAGCGAGGCGAATTTCGGCGCCCATGCCCGCCAGCGCGGCGCCCGCGAAGTGATGCTGCGGATTGCCGTCGAACACACGGACAAACGCGCCGTCGATCTGTTCGCGCGCGAAAGCCCCTGTTCGGTGATGTCGATGTCGGCCGGCTCAACGGTCGGCTTCGTGCAAAGCAATCAGGTCTCGCGCCTGTTCATGTCGCTGCTGCCGAAAACCGAAGCCGAAGCAACACTCACCTTCGACGGCAAGACGGAGCCCGTTCCCATGCCGACCAAAGGCGGCTTTCACGCCGGCCTTGTGAGGCGTCCCGTTGCGCCCGCGTTGCCGAAAGATATTGAATCGACCGCGACGGTTCCGCTCGTCCACCTGGCGTGGGTCCGCAGCGGCGACAAGGGCGATCTGTTCAATGTCGCGGTGATCGCGCGCAAACCCGAATATCTGCTCTATATCTCTGCGGCCCTGACGACCGAGGCCGTCGGGCTCTGGTACAGGCATGTGTTCAAAGACCCATCGCGCCGGCGCGTCGATCGCTTCGATGTTCCCGGCATTCATGCGCTGAATTTCATTGTCCATGAATCGCTGGACGGCGGCTCGACGGCGTCCGCGCGCATCGATTTCGTGGCGAAGGGCATGGGCCAGCAACTGCTGGAGTTTCCCGTGCCTGTCTCTGCCAGGCTCGCAGCGACGCTCGCACGCGAAGCAAAGCCGCTGGATGCGCGGCCTTATGAGGGCGTTGTCGGGTAATATTCCCTCTTTCCCGAAGGGAGAGAGGGAAAAGTTCCGTGCAGGATTGGAGGCTGTCGAAACTACTCCGCCGCCAACGACTCCGCCGGTTCCACTTCCTCGCGGAAGATGCGCGTGGCGGCTGCGGAATCGACGTCTTCGGCGCCGCGAATGCCGATCGCCTTGCGTGCTTCTTCGGGCGCCAGATGCAGCACGTCGTCGAACTTGGCCATGAAATACGGTTCGGATTGCTGGCCGACGCGGATGCCGCGGGCGACGCAATCGAGAACGAGCGGCCACGTTTCATGATAGTGCAAGCCCGCGCGGCTCACGAGCCGGAGCGCGCCGAACACGCCGTGCACATTGAGCTCCGCCGCCAGTTCGGGGCTCAGATATTTCGCGAGATTCGCCTGGCGCGCGAAATAGGGAATGATTTCGCCGATGGAATCGAAGCCGCCGCCCGTCACGATATGCTCGTAATCGTGCAGCTGCGGCGTGCGGGATTTGTAATAGGTGTAGTTGTTGGAATGCGTCAGCAGTTCCGGCGCGAGCCCGAGCTGGATCTCGAAGCCGAACTCGACGATCTGGCGGTTCATGATCGCGCCGCAGCTTCCGGCTGGGAATTTCTTGAAGTCCTCTGCCTTGAGCGGCGAGATAAAACGCTCTTCCATCCACGCATCGAAGCGCGGGTTCTTCTTCCGCTCGGCCACGAACAGCGATTCGATGTAATCGTCGTCCTGCAGCGAGACGATGGCCGGAAACAATCCCATTGCGTGATCGGCTTCGACGGGCCAGTCGCGGCCGTTGCGGCGCAGCATCCAGGTCGCAACCACATCGCGCACAATCGGATGGTTCAGATATTTCGAGGAACTGACGAGCGTGCTGCTGGTGGTCGACACCGGCCTGATGTTGCGCGACAGGTATTTGATGGAATCGGCCATCTGCTTCGCGTATTCCATAGTCAGTCTCCCGGTTGGCGTGCTGCGCGCAGCATAGACCGACTGCGGACGGCTGCGCATCGGAAGAATGGCGGCAACTGGCGCTCGGAAGGCGATTTCCGGACGCTGGGACAGGCTCGATGGCAGATCAGGTAAAGATCAATCGGGCGCGCGCAGGCGGTAACCCACACCCTGCTCCGTCTGGATCAATCCCGGCTGATCCGGATTGGCCTCGATCTTCTGACGCAATGTCCGGATATAGATGCGCAGATACTGAACGTCAGTCTCGGTTCCCCACACCTCGCGCAGAATGAATTTGTGGGTGAGCACCTTGCCGGCATGGGCCACCAGCAGCCGCAACAGATCGTATTCCCGCGGCGTCAATTTCACTTCCGCGTCTTTCACCGTCACGATCCGACGCACGAGATCGACGGCCAGGTCGCGCACCCGGAATATCGGATGCTCGCCCTGCTGTTGCAGGCGATGGCGCAAAGCCGCGCGCACACGCGCCAACAATTCGTCGACGCCGAACGGCTTGGTGACGTAGTCGTCCGCGCCAAGATCGAGCGCGCGCACCTTGCCCACTTCGTCGGACCGGCTCGACAACACGATGATGGGCAACGCCGATCCGGCGCCGCGCAATTCCTGGATCACTTCGAAACCGTCGCGATCCGGCAGCCCAAGATCGAGCACCAGCACATCGGGCGCATTGCGCCGCATGGCTTCGAGGGCCGCCTTCGCCGTCTCCGCTTCGAAGATCTGGTAGCCCTGCGCGGTGAGGCTCGTTCTCAAAAAGCGGCGGATGGCAGGTTCGTCGTCAACGACCAGAATGCGCAACGGTGCGGACGGCGTACTCATGCGGCGACCTCGCGCGGTTCGCTGGTATAGGCGGGCAAGACGATGGAAAATACAGCCCCCGAGCGATCAGTGCGATTGCGCGCGACAATCGTGCCGCCCATCGCCTCGATGAAGCCGCGGCAGATGGCGAGGCCGAGACCCGTGCCCGCGCGTTTCCGGTCTGCAGCCTGCACGCGATAGAATTTGTCGAAGATGCGCTCGAAATCCTCGGGCGGAATGCCGGCGCCTTCGTCGAGAACCTCGAGCTGCACGTAACCATTGTCGCGCAGCGCCCGCACCAGCACTTCCGAACCGGCGGGAGCATATTTCGCGGCATTGTCGAGAAGGTTGAACAGCACCTGCTCCAGCAACACCGCGTCGAGCTTCAGCATCGGCAAACCCGGCGCCAGTTCGATCTTCACGACATGCGCACCCAGAACTTTCGCGGCGCGCTGCAGCGAGCTGCCGATCACATCCGGAAGATCCGTCACTTCGGTTTTCGGCATGATCGCGCCCGATTCGAGCCGCGTCATGTCCAGTAGATTGGCGATGAAGCGATTGAGCCGTTCGGACTCGGACTGGATGGTCTGGATCAATTCGTCCTGCGCATCGTCGTCGAGACTCTTGCGATAGGTGCGAAGGCTCGTCGCCGAGCCGAGGATCGAGGCGAGCGGCGTGCGCAGGTCGTGCGAGATCGAGGTGAGAAGCGCTGTGCGCAGGCGTTCGGTTTCCGTCGTGAGCTTTGCGCGGTCGATATCTTGCGCGAGATTCACGCGTTCGATTGCCAAGGCAGCCTGATCGGCCAGTGCGTCGAGCAGGCGCCGCTGGTCCGGCGACAGAAGCGGACCCGGCCTGTCGCTGTCGAGGCCGATGATTCCGACCGTACCCCGGCCCGTGCGGATGGGCAGGAAAAGTCGCTTGGCGCCCGGCAACGTGTCCGCCCCACGGCCGGCCGGCAGCGCGTGCTCCCACGACCACCTCGCGGCCGCAAGGTCGGCGTCGTCCAGCGAATCCTCCGGCGGATAGCCGGCGCGAACCGCGATACCGTCACCCTCGGGTAAAAGCAGCACGACCCGCAATTTGAGCATCAACGCGATCTGGTGCGCCGTCGCCCACAGGAGATCGTCGAGTGTGACGACGCCCGTAAGCTTGCGACTGAACAGATAGAGATCTTCCGTCACTTTCGCGCGTTCCTCCGCCGTAACGGCCTGCGCGCGCACGCGCGCCGTCAGATTGCTGGCGATGACTGCGACCAATGCAAAGAAGAACAGCGCGACGACATTTTCCGGATCGGCGATCGTGAATGTGTAAAGCGGCGGCAGAAAGAAAAAATTATAGGCCAGCACGCTGATCAAACATGTGAATAAGGCAGGCCAGCGTCCATAGGTGATCGCGCTCACCAGAACGGCCGTCAAAAACACCAGCGCGATGCTCGAAACGGCGAGGAATTGCTGCAACACAAGGCCGACCGCCAACGCCACCGCGACAAAGCCGAGGCTTCCGGCATAGGCGCTCGGCATCAGCCAATCGCTCGACGGTCGTGGGGCTGTGGACGCGCGCTCCGGCATTTCGTCCGTCGCCGCCTTTGTCGAGCGATCCTCCGGCACGACATGGACGCTGATATCGCCCGCGCGCCGGATGATCTCATGCGCGGCGGAGGGGCGAATGAGTTCCCACCACCGGGCACGCCGCGAGGTCGACACGACGATATGGGTGAAATTGTTGGCGTGGGCGTAATCGATAATGCCGGCGGCAACATTTTCGGCGGGCACAGAGACGGCCACACCGCCCAACCGCTCGGCTACACGCAACGCCTCGGCGATCCGGTCGCGCTCCGCCTCGCTCAGGCGCTGCGTGTGTCCCGTCTCGATATTGATCGCGGCCCAGGAGGCACGCAGGCGATCCGCGAGCCTGCGCGCGTAACGCACCAACGCGATCGCGCCAGGCCGTTCGCTGACCAGTACGAGCACGCGTTCGCTCGCCTCCCACGGGCCGGAGATCGCATGCGCCCGCATGTAATTGACCATCTGCTCGTCAACGCGCTGGGCGGTGCGGCGCAGCGCGAGTTCGCGCAGGGCGGTCAGGTTTCCGGGCTTGAAGTAATTGTGCACCGCGCGCTCGGCCTGCGCGGGAACATAAACTTTCCCCTCGCCCAGACGCTGGATCAGGTCTTCCGGCGTGAGGTCGACGAGTTCGACTTCGTCGGCGCGATCGAGAATCGAATCCGACACCGTCTCGCGCACACGGATCCGGGTGATCTTGGCGACGACATCGTTCAGGCTTTCGAGATGCTGGACGTTCAGCGTCGTGTAGACGTCGATGCCAGCGCCGAGAATTTCCTCGACATCCATATAGCGCTTGGGATGACGGCTGCCGGGCGCGTTGGTATGGGCGAGCTCGTCGACCAGTACGAGCTTCGGCCTGCGCTGGAGAATAGCATCGATATCCATCTCCGCGAGCACGCGCCCCTTATAGGCGAGGCGCTTCTTGGGGATGCTTTCGAGCCCTTTGGTGAGCATTTCCGTCTCGATGCGGCCATGCGTCTCGACCACGCCCATGACGACATCCACGCCTTCAAGCCGGCGCTGGCGCGCCTGCGCGAGCATCGCATAGGTCTTGCCGACGCCGGGGGCTGCGCCCAGAAAAACCTTCAGCCGTCCCCGTCCCTCCTGCTGCGCCTGCCGCAGAAGCGCTTCCGGCGACGGCCGCGCGTCGCGGTCGGATCTGTCGTCACTCATACAAGCCAGGTGTTGCCGACTACGATCCGGATGTTACGCTTTTTTGGCCGGTCGCGCAGCTTTTGCGGCCTGGGTCAAGGGAATCTTGTCCAGCTCCAGGTTGAGCTTCAGCACATTGACGTGCGGCTCGCCGATGATCCCGAACAGGCGCTGCTCGATCCGGGAATCGACGAGCGTCTTCACCACATTCGGGCTCAACCCGCGCGCTTTGGCGACGCGCGGAATCTGAAAATAGGCGGCTTCCGGCGTGATGTCGGGGTCGAGGCCGCTGGCCGACGTTGTGACAAGATCGACCGGGATCGGCGCATTGGGGTTCTCGGCGTGAAGTTTCGTGGCGTCGCCTTTCACACGCGTGACGAGAGCTTTCGACGTCGGACCGAAATTCGAGCCGCCCGAATTGCCGGCGTCATAGCCGTTGCCGGCCGCCGATGGGCGGCCATGGAAATATTTGGCCGAGGCGAAATTCTGCCCGATCAGTTCCGAACCGATCGTCTTGCCGTTGACCTCGACCATGCTGCCATTGGCTTGATGGGGGAACACAGTCTGCGCAAGTTCCGTCATGCCCAGCGGATAAAGGATGCCGGTGAGGGCCGTCATGAGGACGATCATCGCGATGGCAGGCCGGATTTGTTTCAACATGACTTCCTCTTTCGAAAAGCCGGCTCTTTCAAAAAGCCGGACTCTGTTAAAGCCGCGCCTATACGAGCCCGATAGCCGTGACGGCCATATCGATCAGCTTGATGCCGACGAACGGCACGATGATTCCGCCCACGCCATAGATCAGGAGGTTACGGCGCAAGAGCGCTGCCGCGCCCACGGCACGATAGGCAACACCGCGCAACGCGAGCGGGATCAGCGCGATGATGATCAGGGCGTTGAAGATGATGGCCGACAAAATCGCGCTCTGCGGCGAATGCAACCCCATCACATTGAGCGCCTGAAGCTCGGGATAGAAGGCCGCGAACATCGCGGGGATGATAGCGAAATATTTCGCCACATCGTTTGCAATGGAGAACGTGGTCAAAGCGCCGCGCGTAATCAGCAGCTGCTTGCCGATCTCCACGATCTCGATGAGCTTGGTGGGGTCGCTGTCGAGGTCCACCATGTTGCCTGCTTCGCGCGCGGCCATGGTGCCGGTGTTCATGGCGACGCCCACATCGGCCTGCGCGAGAGCCGGCGCATCGTTGGTGCCGTCGCCGCACATGGCCACAAGCTTACCCTTGGCTTGCTCGTCGCGGATCAGCTTGAGCTTCGTCTCGGGAGTCGCCTGGGCGAGGAAATCGTCCACGCCGGATTCCGCAGCGATGGCTGCCGCCGTCAGCGGATTGTCGCCCGTGATCATCACGGTGCGGATGCCCATGTTGCGCAACGCCGAGAAGCGTTCGCGGATGCCGCCCTTCACGATGTCCTTGAGGTGAATGACGCCAAGCGGACGGCCGTCCTTCGACACGGCGAGCGGCGTGCCGCCCGATTTGGCGATCTTTTCCGCGATCGTATTGATCTCGCGCGTGATGGCGGGCGTGGTCGCCAAGGCCTGCGCGAGCACGGCATCGACCGCGCCCTTACGGATCGACACGCCGTCGGAATCGACGCCGCTGATGCGCGTTTGGGCTGAGAACGGAATGAACTTCGCCTGCATCGGTGCCATGTCGCGGCCGCGGATGTCGTATTTTTCCTTCGCGAGCACGACGATGGAGCGGCCTTCGGGAGTCTCGTCCGAGAGCGACGCGAGTTGCGCGGCATCGGCAAGTTCGCGCTCCGTCACGTCGGTGACGGGGATGAACTCCGTCGCCTGGCGGTTGCCGAGTGTGATGGTGCCCGTCTTGTCGAGCAGCAGCGTGTCCACATCGCCGGCGGCTTCGACCGCGCGGCCCGACATCGCAAGCACATTGAAGCGAACCAGGCGGTCCATGCCGGCAATGCCGATGGCCGACAGCAGCGCGCCGATGGTGGTGGGGATGAGCGTCACAAACAACGCCACCAGCACCAGCACGGTGACATGCCCCTTGGCGTACATCGCAAAGCTCGGGATCGTGCCGACCGCGAACACGAACACGATCGTCAATCCCGCGAGCAGGATGTTGAGCGCGATTTCGTTCGGCGT
>PLJH01000130.1:16596-20805 GCA_003139615.1 Alphaproteobacteria bacterium | reverse complement strand
ACGTTCACATTCGGTGAGAAGCTGCCGGCCGGCAAGGCAAAGCTTGCGATCGCGTACACCGGAATTCTGAATAATGAGCTGCGCGGTTTCTATCTTTCAAAGACCGCCAAGCGCAACTATGCTGTCACCCAATTCGAATCGACCGATGCGCGCCGCGCCTTTCCCTCCTTCGACGAGCCGGGATTCAAGACTCCCTTCTCCGTGACGGTGAATGCGCCCGGCGCCGACAAGGTGATCGCGAACACGCCCGTTACCTATGACAGTTCTGCGGGCAAGGGCCTGACGAAGACGGTGTTCGCGCCGACACGGCCGCTCCCGACCTATCTGATCGCGCTGGCCGCGGGTCCGTTCGATATCGTGGACGGCGGCGACATTCCGGCCAATCCGAATGCGCACCGCACGGTGCCGATCCATCTGCGCGGCATCACCACCAAAGGGAAGGGCGACCAGATACGCTATGCGCTCACCTTCACGCCCAAGATCATCCTCAATCTCGAAAGCTATTTCGGCATCGCCTATCCGTTCCAGAAGCTCGATCTTCTGGCGGTACCGGATTTCTCGGCCGGCGCGATGGAAAATGCCGGCGCGGTGACATTTCGCGAGCGGCTCCTGCTGCTCAACGCGAATTCCTCCCTCGACCAGAAACGCGCGAGCCTCAGCGTGCAGTCGCATGAACTGACTCATCAATGGTTCGGCGATCTCGTGACGCCGCGGTGGTGGGACGATATCTGGCTGAACGAATCCTTCGCCAACTGGATGGAAAGCAAAGCCTCTGCCGCCGTCGAGCCGGATTGGTCGTTCGAGCGCGAGAGGCTCGAAAGCGCCATCCGCATCATGGACGTCGATGAGCTTCCGTCGGCGCGCCAGATTCATCAGCCAGTGAATGGACCCGACGAAATCGAGAATTCTTTCGATGGCATCACCTATGACAAGGGCGCTGCCGTGCTCACGATGTTCGAAAGCTATCTGGGACCGGATTTGTTCAACCGCGGCATTCACGCCTATCTGACGAAATTCGCCGGCGGCAATGCGACGGCGTATGATTTCGTCGGCACGATCGCGCAAACAACGAACCATCCGGAGATCGTCGAGGCGTTCAACAGCTTCATCAACCAGCCCGGTGTTCCCGATCTGCAGACGACGCTGCAATGCGCCTCCAATGGAGCATCGGTCGGCGTGGCGCAAACGATGTATGTGCCGCTCGGGCGCACCGCGCCGCAACGGTCGTGGAAGATACCGATGTGTCTGTCGACGCCTACGAATGCGCGCAGCTGCCAGCTGATCGATGCCGGCTCGGCGACGGTCTCGTTGGGCGCGACCTGTCCGTTTTATGTCGTGCCGAATGCGGAAGGGAAGGGCTATTACCGCTACACGATGGACGAGAAAGGCTGGGCTGCGCTCATCAAGACCGCCCCCACGCTCTCGCCGGCCGATCAATTGACGCTGTTCGCCAATGTCGATGCGGCGCTGCATGCGGGACAGGCATCCGCGGCGGACTTGCTCGCGGTGATTTCGGCTGTCGCGCCGACGGCGCAATGGGACCTCATCGCGGCGATCCGGGACTCGCTGCACAATCTCCGGCAAAAGATCCTCGCGAATGAGGACATGAATTCCTATCAGGCGTTCCTGCGCACGCATTTCGCACCGCGACTCGCCGCCATCGGTTATGCGGAACTCCCGAACGAAGCACCTGCCATCACGCTCGCGCGGCCGCAACTGGCGGCGTTGCTGGTCGAGGAGGCGCGCGATCCCGCGACGATCACCGCCCTCACCAATGCGGCGAACGGCACTTTGAATGCCGGCACCGGAACGGAGCCCACGGTCGCGCCGGACTTGCTGCGGGAATCGTTGCGCGCCGGCATGCTTTCGGGCGATGCGACGTTCGGCGACCGTCTGATTGTGGCATTGCAGGGCTCGCAGGACGAATATTTCCGCAGCAGCGTAATCTATGCGATGGCGGGCTCGGAAGACCCGGCTTATCTCGACAAGGTGCTGGCGCTGACGCCGCAAATGCGCACGGGCGAACTCAGATATGTGTACCAGTATATGGGAGCCGAGCCCGTGGCGCGGGTGCAGTTCTGGACCTGGTTCAAGGCGAACTATCCGGCGCTACTCAAGCGGTTGTCGCCGTTCGGGATGTTGCGGGCGCCGCTGATTTTGGCCGGCGCGTGCGACAGCGGTTCGCGCAGCGACCTCGAATCGTTCTTCCGCCCGAAAGTCCCGCAACTTCCAGGCACGCAACGCTCGCTCGCGCTGGCGGAAGAACAGATCGACCGCTGCATCGCGTTCAAGCAGGCGCGCGGTGCGGAGGTCGAATCCGCGATAAAGGCAGCGAAATAGCTCAGCCGCCGAATACGACGGCGTGCATGATCCGGCCTGGAAGAAAGGTCAGCGAGCCGGCGATCAGGATCGCGCCGGCGTAAAGGCAGATCATCGCGATCTTGTGCTCCCGGATGTTGTGCGTCCATGCGCCGTGCAGCGCGCCAAAGACGCCGAACAGCGTAAGCGGAATGAGCAAATGGAGCGGGCTCAGTCCGAAGAACGGACTCGTCGGCATCAGGATGTGTATGAAGAGTGTGGTGAACGCCGTGACGGTCATCAACGCCAGATAGATGAAACCGATGGCGCGATGCAGCGGCGCGCCCTTGCGGCTGATGAAGATCTGCCAGGTCCCCAGCAGAAAAGCCGGCAGCACGGTCGCGACGTGTATCTGTACGGCCAAAGGCGCGCGCAGCAGCGGTTCCAAAGTCATCGCTCAGCCCCCGAACGCAGGGCACCTTACTCGCTTTCGGCGTCCTGTGCCAAAATGGCGTCGCCATTGGAGGGCCGCCGACCATGCTCAAACTTTATTTCTCACCCGGCGCCAGTTCGATGGCGCCTCATATTGCGCTTTATGAAATCGGCGTACCGTTCGAAGCGC
This sequence comes from Alphaproteobacteria bacterium, assembly GCA_003139615.1. Classification (GTDB taxonomy): domain Bacteria; phylum Pseudomonadota; class Alphaproteobacteria; order Micropepsales; family Micropepsaceae; genus Rhizomicrobium. The sequence goes on along the minus strand of PLJH01000130.1, from coordinate 17,885 downwards.
AACCGATGTCATTCCACAAAAATGACCATCGCGCGCCGGAATTTCTTGCGATCAATCCGGAGGGTACTGTTCCCACTTTGTTGATCGACGGACGCGCGCTCACCGAGGTGGCCGCGATCCTTTATTATCTCGCACGGCGATTTCCCGAGGCGAACTTGCTGCCGCGCGACGAGCCGGAAGCTGAAGCCCACGCGATCTCGTGGATGTCGTTCATCGCCTCCAGAGTTCATCCTGCGCGGGGTCGCGGGCTCGAATACGCCACGAAGATCTACAAGCTGGCGGACGAGAGATTGGGCGCGAGGGAATGGGCGATCGGGCGTTATTCGATCGCGGACATCCATCTGTTCCGGTTGTTCTGGCGGTTCGAGAATTCGCTGAAGCCGCCGCCGGGAACATTCCCCAATCTTTCGGCGCACCTGCAGCGCATGATGGCGCGTCCCGCGGTCAAGAAGACGATCGAGATCGAGGCGGCGGTTGGTTATGAATTGCCGGCGTAACGCCTAATATGTCCTTGCCTTGGGCGGGATGTATTCGACTTCGTTGGTGAGCGTGTAGGTGTGCACGGGGCGATAGTCGATCGTCGCCCAGCCGGTTTCGGGATTGAGCCAGGCCAGCGTGTGCTTCATCCAGTGCTCGTCGTCGCGCTTGGGGAAATCCTCGCGCGCATGCGAGCCGCGGCTTTCGGTGCGATTGGATGCGCCTTCGATGGTGACGATGGCCTGCTGGATGAGGTTTTCGAATTCGAGCGTCTCGACCAGATCGCTGTTCCAGATCATCGAACGGTCGCTGACGGAGATGTCGCCCCGGCGCTTGTAGATCGCGTCGATGCGCTTGCGGCCGTTGGTGAGCGCCTCGTCGGTCCGGAACACGCCGGCATCTTCCTGCATCGCCACCTGCATGTCACGGCGCAATTGCGATGTCGGCGTGCTGCCATTGGCGTGGCGATATTTGTCGAGCCGCGCGAGCGCATTTTCGCCGGCATCTTTCGCAAGATCGGCGTGACGTTCGCCCGGTGTCATCGTCTTGGCGCAGCGCATGCCTGCCGCCTTGCCGAAAATCACGAGATCGATCAGCGAATTCGAGCCCAGACGGTTCGCGCCATGAACGGAGACGCAGGCGCCTTCGCCCACCGCCATCAGCCCGCGCACGGTCGTGTCGGGATTACCGTCCTTGAGCGTGAGCGCTTCGCCCATGTAGTTCGTGGGGATGCCGCCCATGTTGTAGTGCATGGTGGGCAGCACGGGGATCGGCTCTTTCGTCAGATCGACGCCGGCGAAGATGCGCGCGCT
>PLJH01000130.1:0-16581 GCA_003139615.1 Alphaproteobacteria bacterium | reverse complement strand
TAGCCGCCTTCGCCGCGCGCGCCTTCGGTGATCAGCACACCTGCGCCATAGACGCCCGTCGGGTGGAACTGGCCGAATTCCATGTCCTGCACGGGAAGGCCGGCCCTGAGCGCCATCGCATTGCCGTCGCCCGTTTGCGTATGCGCGCCGGTGCACGTCGCGTAGATGCGACCGAAGCCGCCTGTCGCGAGGATCACCTTCTGCGCGCGGAAGCGATGGATGCTGCCGTCGTCGAGGTTCCACGCCATCACGCCGCGCACGACGCCGTCTTCCATGATCAGGTCGAGCGCGAAATATTCGATGAAGAAGTTCACCTCGTGCTTCACGCATTGGCCGTAGAGCGTATGCAGGATCGCATGGCCCGTGCGGTCGGCTGCGGCGGCCGTGCGCTGCGCGATGCCCTTGCCGTAATGCGAGGTCATGCCGCCGAAGGCGCGCTGGTAGATCTTTCCGTCTTCCGAGCGGGAGAACGGCACGCCGAAATGCTCAAGCTCGTAAACCGCTTCCGGCGCGTTCTTGCAGAGATATTCGATGGCATCCTGGTCGCCCAGCCAGTCCGACCCTTTGACCGTGTCGTACATGTGCCAGCGCCAGTCATCCTCGCCCATATTGCCGAGCGCGGCCGCCACACCGCCCTGCGCCGCGACCGTGTGGCTGCGGGTCGGGAACACTTTCGTGATGCAGCCGGTGCGCAGCCCGCTGGCCGCGCATTCGAGCGTCGCGCGAAGGCCCGCGCCGCCGGCGCCGACGACGATCACGTCGAAGGTATGATCGGTGATGGGATAGGCGGTCATCGGTTCGGTATCCGGGAGTTACACCGCGATCTTGAGGAGCGCGAACACACAGGCCGCACCCACCAGCCACGCGAAAAACTTGTTCAGCACGAGAAGCACGAGCTTGCCGCCTTCGCCATGCGCATAATCCTCAATGACCATCTGAAGCCCGAGTGCCATGTGCACAACGGCCGCGATGACGAACAGCGCCATCAGGATGGCGTTGATGGGCGCGTGCAGGAAAGCCAGCGCCGCATCGCGATCCGCGCCTATCAACCGGAAGGCCGACACGGCAAACCAGATGGCGAGCGGGATGAGCGCCACGGCCGTCACACGCTGGCGGAAGAAATGCGACGTTCCGGTATGAGCCGAGCCCAGGCCTTCCACGCGGGCGGCAGGCGATCCGTCGGTCATAGATGGACGCCTTTCGCGGCATAGGCATAGACGAACACCGCGATCGCAACAAAGATCGATAGCGTGAACACCAGAACGCCGGTGCGGGTCGCCGTGGGCACGGCAAAGCCGTAGCCCACATCCCAGGCGAGATGCCGGATGCCGTTCAGCAAGTGATAGGCAAGCGACCAGACGAAACCGAACAGAACCAACTGACCCAGCGGCGAGCGCGCCACCGTCGAAAAGAGATCGTACTGCGCGTCGCCCATAGCCGTCGCGATCAGCCACCAGGCGACGAGCAGAGTTCCAGCCGAGAGGGCCATGCCGGTCGCGCGATGGATGATCGAGGTCGCCATCGTCACGGGCCAGCGATAGATCTGCATATGCGGCGAGAGCGGGCGTTGTTTTGCGCTCTTGGCCTGTTCCGGCATGGAAATCACCAGATGAAATTCGAACCGGGCCGGAGTGTAGGGGGGGAGCCCCCCATGTCAACCGCGGGATTCGGCCCATTTGTCGCGACAAAGGACGAAAAGAAAGCTCGGAAATCCTTCCTCCACGAAAGGGCCCACCATCTCGAATCCCACGGCACGAGAACACGCGATTGCCGCGTGATTTTCGACCTCATGGGCGATGAAGCAACGGTGCTCATCCGGGAAGAGTGGGAACGCGACATCGCGCAGATATGCGCCGAGCATCGCCCGTCCGAAGCCCTGGCCCAGCATCGCAGGGTCCAGGATCGCGAGATCGACGCCGATGCCGTCGTGTGATTCGATCAGTGCCGCCCACTCGGGATAGTCGGGAATGCGATAGCATTGAAGATAACCGAAAGGCCGACCGTCGGAGAGCGCAAGATGACTATGGGTCGGATCGTCGCCGCGAATCCGGGGCCATATTTCACCTCGACCTCGTCGCGAGAGATCGGCTGCTTCTGAAAAAATCGGCGCAGATGCGGACGATTGAGCCAAACGAACAGATCGTCGATATCGGACAAGGCGAGCGGACGAAAAGAGATCGACATGGCCGAAATCATAGCAGGATTGTCGTGTCAACTCGCGGTACACGTCCGGTGAATCGTAATACCGGGCACGCTAGTTCGTTACAAGGGAAGCGGTGAGTCGCGGCCGCAGCCGCGGGAAAGTTCGGAAATTGATTTCACGTCCCTGTATTCACAGAGTACAGTCGAATAATTGCCGTTGACTTTGCTAATGCCTTTGAAACAAAATTGGCCAAATTGTTTCAAGCTCGGGGGCCGGCTGTGGAATACCCATAGCCGATGGCAAAATCATGAAAGCCTTGATCACAAAGGTCACCGTCGGATTGTTGGTGATTGTCACTTTGGTGAGTGCCGCGAACGCGACGCAGACAGCCGCGCGGTTCGCAGAAATCCTGCGGTCAAAGATGGCAGACCCCTCCTACGGCCTTTGCGCTCACTTCTGCAAGCCCTCCCTGCTGAAAATCGTCAGGAAAAATCAGACAGAGATTGATCTTGATCCGGTTTGCCAGTGTCAAGGCATGGATACGGGCTACACGGTGGCGTCGGTCTTGCTCGGCACGGGTGGGACGTATCGGGCGCACTTCATGATGCGCGGCTATCCGAACAGCGTGTGGACACTCGTGCTGAAACCGTCCGGCGCGACGTGGAAGATCGCGGACGTAATAGACGCGAAAGGTACGAGCTTGATGGCGACCTATCACTAGCGCCGCTGTGAGCGGCTGCGCAACGAGCTGAGCCTTGGCGTCGATAAATCAATGAAGGGGCGAGCCGATGACAGTCAGAGAGAAATCTATGGCTAGGTATTCAATGTGGGGACCATTCCCGGGACAGTTTGCGGTGAGCCGCATTTCGGCCCTCCTTCTGATCGCCGCTTTCGTCGGCGCATCGGCAGCAGCCGCGATCCCGTTCGAAACCCGGGACGGGCACACCGTCGAGATACCGGACTTCACGAAAGGCCGAACACCAACCTATTCCGAGCCCGGCACCTCGTATTTCCACCTCGTTGCCGATACCGACATTTCCGCGCGCGGGTTCCAAATTCAAGCTTCATACGGCCGCGTCTCGAAGGTAACGATAGCGCTCGTCAAACGACCGTTTGGCGCGACGCGACGCGCGGCCGAACACGCGCTGCGCGCGTTCTTTCCGCTTCCGACCAAGACGCTTTGCCGGCTGGATATCGAGGTTTCCATTCCGGGGCCGGTGGATGAAGCGCTCTCGACGAAGACCCTTGGCCTCAGCTTCTGTCCCGGCGCGATGGTGTTACCGTGAGGGGTATGAGAGTGCTGGGGTGCGTCGCCGCGCTTCTGGCACTCCTTGCAGGATGCGGCCTCGGCTCGAATGCCCCTCCGACCGACGACGAAGCACTCTCGGCATTCATGGTCTACTGGAACGAGCACGCTCCAAAGGACGGGACGTATAGCCTGCTAACGCCCGTAAGCGTCCACCAGCTTGATAATGCCGTCACATCCGACTCGTCGTTTGGGCGTGAGCGGACGGTGAGTGCGACGTACACGTTCCGCGCCACCGCGCGCATCTCCTACGAGTGCGGCGGTTTCTCGGACGTTATAGAGGCAAGCACGGATGAACGGCGGCACCCGCACGTAGCGAACGCGGGCGATCTCATCCCCTGCACGCTCAACACACATTTTACCAAGATAGAAGAAGGTTGGCTGATGCACTTCCTCGGGTGGGACACCGAGGGATACATCATCAAGCGATGAACGCACCTCGCAAATACAACGCACTCTGAGTGCCACATGTGGAGGGGATTTTGATGCAACGAAATGCCATATTCATCGCGCTCATATGTGTGGGCCTTGTCGCCTGCAGCAGCGAAAGTCGTGTCATCGGCAAGTGGTCGGATGGACGGAACAATGCGACATTGGAATTCCTCTCCGGCGGAACGTGCAACCTCGTGTCCGAGCCCTCTTATCCAACGACATGCACATGGGAAATGTCAGGCGACCGCATTGTCATGCACGAGTCGATTTTGAATACGACGGTGACGATGATCGGGCATTTCGAGGGAGACGATCTGGTCTTCATCGCGCCGGACAACCGGCCGCTCCCCGCGATGCATCGGATAACCTAGTCGTGCGCTCCTCGAATATTCGGCAGCGATGTAGTGCGACGATGCCCAGCTCAGTGTCTGTAGCACCCGGCGTGTTCGGTTCGGGCACATTTCTAGTGCCCGCATTGAGTCTTGTTTTGATGTTGTCGGGGTGCGGGGAAAGGAAGTCCGCCTCCGCAAGTTCGAACAATACCGAAAGTTCCTCAATAGAAGGGACGGATCGCAATCAGCCGCCCTCAGACACCGAAGTGTTGTCAGCGTTCCTGGGATATTGGCGGGACCGGGTCGCAGCGCCGGGCTCCAACGCAGCCCGACTCGTGACGCCGATCAGTGCGCGCCAACTCGACAACGGCGTGACGTCAGATACCCCCTTCGGGAAAGAACGATCGGTAAGCGTAGTCTACTCATTCCGCGCAAACGCTGGTCTTAGCTATACCTGCACGGGTGGTATATCCCAGGCTATTTGGGTGAGCCCCGCCGGCAACCTGCCTCGAAATACCTACCCCAATTCGACAAGCGCGGGAGGCGTAATAACCTGCACGATACCGGCAGTGTTTTCCAAAGTTGAGGAAGGCTGGGTCATTCACCCTGTTAAAGATGATCCGATAGGATATCTGTTCAAAAGATAGCGGAGATTACGGTGACACAATGGTGCGCCGGATGGAGTGAACCTTTGGAATGAGACACGGAAATTGAGAAACAGACAGATCGACAGAGCCATGCGCCGATCGTCACAGACCTTGCCCGAGGCGAGATACCGATATCTGTAGCTGGCGGCATGTCGCATGCTGAGCCTTCGCTATAGGCCTTCGCGCGATGCTAGATAGCGTCGTGGATGGACTCAGCGGCAGGATGTCGGATACCGGAACGTCAGCATTGCGTGGGGCTGCAGCGCGTTTCGCGCATGCGATTTCGGCGCCGCTCCAGAACCCGCTGTCCGAGGCCGCCGGTATCGTCCTTCTGTGTCCGATACTCTTGTCGGTGGCGATCTGGAATGGTTTTCCCATCATCTATTACGACACGGGCGCCTATCTTCTTGAAGGCGTGGGGCATGCGTTTGTTGTCGAGCGCTCGCCCGTCTATTCGATTTTTCTTTTCGTCGCGGGCGGCGGCTGGAGCCTGTGGACGATTGCGCTGATCCAGGCGCTGATGACGGCCTTCGTGATGACGGAAATGGCGCGCGTGTTTGCGCCGCGCCTGCGGCTGTGGGCGCTGCTTCTGATCGGGGCGGCGCTGGTGATCGTGACGGGCTTGCCCTGGTATGTGGGTCAGATCGAGCCGGATTGCCTGACGGCGCTCGTGATCCTTTCCATTTATCTGCTCGGTTTTCATGCCCGGAAATTGGGACCGGTCCGAAGCTGGCTGATGGTTGCCGTTGGCGCGTTTTCAACGGCCGCGCATCCCTCGCATCTCGTGCTGACCGCGGGACTTGCGCTGTCGCTCGGCGTCTATCGCGGCGTGCTGTGGCTGGCGCGAAACCGGTCATGGCCCCAGGCACATGTGCGACCCGCCATCCTGTGTTTTGTCCTCGCTTTGACGACGATCGTTGCGAGCAATTTCGCCTTGACGGGGCAGGTTTTCGTGACCCGCGCGGGGCCGGCGTTTCTCTTCGCGCGCATGCTGCAGGACCGCATCGTGATGCGATTGCTGGACGACACGTGTCCTGCGTCCGGCTACAGGCTTTGCAAGTACAAAGACATGCTGCCGCGAACGGCCGATGGCTGGCTGTGGGGCAGGGACAGTCCGTTCTTCCGGCTCGATCGTTTCGCAGGCACGAATGCGGAATCGGAGCGCATCATCTGGGACAGCATCAAACGCTATCCGCTGCTGCAGGTCGAAGCGGCTCTGAACGACGCCGCCAACCAGTTCGTCACCTACAGGACAGGCGACCAGATCGAGCCGCAGCAATGGGCGCTGCAATCCGTTTTCATGCGCTTCATTCCGGCGCAGGTGCCGGCCTATCTCGAGGCGCGCCAGCAACGGGGGGAATTCCGCTTCCGGACCGTCAATCTCATCGATGTGCCCATTGCAGGTCTCATGCTGGTGGGACTCATCGTGATGCTGTTCCGCGCATTCGTGCAGCGGCGCAGGAAATCGGCGGTGCTGCTCGGCTATGTGCTGGTGGCGCTTCTCGGCAATGCGTTCATCTGCGGCGCGCTTTCCAACCCCCATGCGCGGTACCAGTCCCGCATCATCTGGATCGTCCCGTTTGCGCTGGTGCTCGCTTCTGTGGATTGGCGAATCGCCTCCTTGCGGGGGGTGGTAGAATCCGGCACTTAATGGGCCCTGATGGCAGCCCCCGTCCGCATCGCCCCGTCGATCCTTTCGGCCGATTTCTCCCGCCTCGGCGCTGAAATCGAGGCGATCGAGCGCGCGGGCGCCGACCTGATCCATGTCGATGTGATGGACGGCCATTTCGTGCCCAACATCACGATCGGGCCTGCTGTCGTGAAAGCACTGAGGCCGCACGCGAAGAAGCCGTTCGACGTCCATCTGATGATCTCGCCGGTCGATCCCTATATCGAGGCGTTCGCGGACGCCGGCGCGGACGGGATCACGGTGCATCCCGAAGCCGGGCCGCATGTCCATCGCACGCTGCAATTGATCCGTTCGCTGGGGAAGAAGCCCGGCGTGGTGCTCAATCCCGGCACGCCCATCGATGCCGTCGACAATCTTATGGATCTCGTCGATCTCATTCTGATCATGACGGTCAATCCGGGCTTTGGTGGACAGAGTTTCATCTTCAGCCAGCTCAAAAAGATCGAAGCCGCGCGCGAACGCATTTCGAAATCCGGCCGCAACATTGCGCTGGAAGTCGATGGCGGGGTCACGCCCGAAACGGCGAAGCAGGCCATCGCGGCAGGCGCGGATGTCCTTGTCGCGGGGACTTCCGTGTTCAAAGGCGGCCCATCCGCCTACGCCGCCAACATCCAAGCGTTGCGCGGGTGACCGACGCCGCCCCAAAGCGGCATCGGCCGCCGGTCGCCCTCTATCCCGAGATTTTGCGCGCGCTGATTCACCGCGCTTTACGTCCGCTTCGCGTCGCGTGGCGGCGGAGTTGGATCTATCGCGGCTTCCTCAAGGGGAAGATGCCGGATCGCGTCCTCTTTTATCCGCAGGATACGCTTCCGCGCCGCCTGTCGGATGCCGACGCTCTTCTGCGTGGGCGGTTTCGCTTCGGCAATGAGGCTGTCGAGATTCGCGAAGGCTCGGTCTTCGACAAGCGCCCGCCGTCGCGCGCCTGGGCCGAGGACCTTCACGGGTTTTCCTGGTTGCCGCCTCTTGCCGCCGCAGGCGGCGAGGCCGCACGTACGCTCGCGACCAACCTGATCACGCAGTGGGTCAAGCGCAATGCGCGCTACTCCGAGCCCGCCTGGCTGCCGCATATCACGGCGGAACGGCTCGTGCATCTGTTCGCGGACGGCAAGTTCGTGCTCGCCAATTCCGACGTGCTGTGGCGCTCGAAACTATTCGTCTCCATTCGCGAGCAATCGCGACTTCTCGCACGCACGGCCAAAGCCGCACCCGATGGATTGCCCCGCTTCGAGGCGGCTGCCGCGCATGTGTTGTCGGGCGCCTGTCTCGACGACAGCGCAAAGCGGCTGCAAACGGGGCTCAGTCAGCTCGCGCTCGAAATCGGCCGACAGATTCTTCCCGATGGCGGTCACGTCACCCGTTCGCCCGAAGTCCTGCTGCATGCCTATCGCCATATCGTGATGGTCCTGGAGTCGCTTGCGGCAACCGGCCATCCGGTGCCGGCTGCGATCCGCAATGCGCATGACCGCATGGCGCCGATGTTGCGGTTCTTCCGGCTGGGCGACGGCACGCTTGCCTTGTTCAACGGCGGGCGCGAATGCGATGCGCGAATGATCGAGGATATCCTCAATCGCGACGAGGTTCGCGGACAGCCCTTTGTCTTTGCGCCCCATTCGGGGTTTCAGCGTCTCGCAGCCGGACGCGCGCTGGCCGTCATGGACTGCGGCACGGTTCCGAAGGCCGCGTTTTCGACCGGGGCGCATGCGGGGTGCCTGTCATTCGAGTTCAGCGCAGGCGCGCAACGGCTGGTCGTCAATTGCGGTGCGACGCCCACAAACCAGGCGAAATGGGACGGCGCGCTCCGCGCAACAGCCGCGCACTCGACCGTCACGCTCGCCGACACGACGATGGCCAATGTTCTGTCGCCCGGTATGGCTCGCGACCTGATCGGCGCGCGCATGTCCGGCGGGCCGACAAAGGTCGAGACGTTTCGCCAGGAGACGGCGAACGGCTGGAGCGTCGATGCGAACCATGACGGCTACCTTTCGAACTTCGGCATCATGCATGAGCGGCGCATCACGCTCGGTCCGCGCGGCGAATCGCTGACGGGGCTGGACCGGCTCGTGCCCAAAACACGCAATCGTCGCGGCGACATTCCATTCACGGCCCGGTTTCACATTCACCCCGATGTGCGCATGTCGCCCTCGCAGGGCGGCGACATCCTTCTGAAGCTGCCCAATGGCGACGGCTGGCGGTTTCGCGCGGGCGGCGGATCCGTCGCGCTGGAAGAAAGCATCTATCTCGGCGGCGATACGATCCGCCGGACGGAACAACTCGTGATCTCGGGAGCCGTGCGAGACGATCCGGTCGAGATCGCTTGGCTGTTCGAGCACATCGGAGCCTGACGTCTCAATTCAGAGTGCCGGCACGATCAAAGAAACAAGCTGGTTTGCACCCCACACGCTCAGGTGATGGAAGTCCCTGTAAAGCGGCCGGCAGGCGAGTTCCACCTTGCATGGCCCCTGGTTAAGGCTTGAGAATAATGCTGCCAAGAGGCCGCATTTCCGCGCCGATGGGCCCGAATGGTTTGCCCAGGGGCGGCCCGCTTGCTATGCACAATGCGACGCGGAACATGAGGGTCAGATGGTTCAGTTCAGCCTGCCGAAGGGGAGCGAGGTCAAGAAGGGGAAGGTCTGGCCGGGGCCGACAACGGCCAACGGCAAGAAGCCCAAACGGACGAAGGATTTCAAAGTCTATCGCTACGATCCGGAGACCGGCGAAAACCCCCGCATCGATATCTATCGCGTCGACCTTGAGAATTGCGGCCCGATGGTCCTGGACGCGCTCATCAAGATAAAAAACGAAATCGACCCGACGCTCACCTTCCGCCGTTCCTGCCGCGAGGGCGTGTGCGGTTCCTGCGCGATGAACATTGCCGGCGGCAACACGCTGGCCTGCACCAAGGCGATCGAAGACATTTCGGGTTCCGTAAGCGTCTATCCGCTGCCGTCGATGGCCGTGGTCAAAGACCTCGTGCCGGACATGACGAATTTCTATGCGCAATACGCCTCGATCAAACCCTATCTGCAGACAAAGTCGGCGACGCCCGAAGCCGAGCGCATACAAACCCCTGAAGAGCGCGCCAAGCTCGATGGACTCTATGAATGCATTCTGTGCGCATGCTGCTCCACGTCGTGCCCCAGCTATTGGTGGAATCAGGATCGCTATCTCGGGCCGGCGACGCTGTTGCAATCCTATCGCTGGCTTGCCGACAGCCGCGACGAAGCGAAGGGCGAACGGCTCGATGCGCTGGAAGATCCGTTCCGGCTTTACCGCTGTCACACGATCATGAATTGCGCCGACACCTGCCCCAAGGGACTCAATCCCGCCAAGGCGATCGGTGAAATCAAGCAGATGATGGTCAAGCGGAGCATGTAGTACCCGCGCCTCGCGCCGGGCATCGTATTCGGGGGACGATCTCAATGAACGGGCTGGTTCAGTGGCTTCGCAAAATCCGCAGCGAGCATCCGCTGCGGAACACCTATCAGGAAACGATGTCGAGGCTCAGCGCCCTCGACAGGATCGCCGTGTGGATCACGGGCCATGTCGGCACGATGGGGTTTTTCATCGTCGTTTTCGTATGGACCGTCCTGTGGTTGGGATGGAACTTCCTGGCGCCTGCCGGGCTGCAATTCGATCCGCCGATGGGCTTTGTCTTCTGGCTGTTCATTTCCAATCTGATCCAGCTGCTGCTGATGCCGCTGATCATGGTCGGGCAAAACATCCAGGGCCAGCATGCCGAAGCCCGCGCCGAGCACGACCTGGAGATCAACGTCAAAGCCGAGCAGGAGATCGAACTCGTCCTCCATCACCTCGAGCAGCAGAACGACATGCTCATCGCGATGCTCGAAAAGCAGGGCATCAAGCTGGAAGAGGCGCTGGGGCGGACGGCCCGGGCAGCCCAGGCAAAGGCCGCGGACACATCCGGCTGACCCGCGATACAAATTTCTCATGTTGACGTACGATGTCGTGAATTGCGTTTCGGCTCCTGAAACGTTCACAGTCTCGGACCCGCAGGATTTCAGACATGCCCCCCCATAATCGATCGTTTTGGCGCCGGCCCGGCGCTGTGGCCGCTGCTGTGCTCGTTCTGGTCGCCGGAACCGCGACGATCGCCGCGCGCCATCTCGCCCCGCACGACGATGTGCTGCGTGCAACGCTCTCCAACGGGCTCAGGGTCATCATCGTGCGGAACACGCTGGCGCCCGTGGTGGCGACCTCGGTCAATTATCTTGTGGGATCTGATGAAGCCCCGGCCGGGTTCCCCGGGATGGCGCATGCCCAGGAGCACATGATGTTCCGCGGCAGCCCGGGCCTGACGGCCGACCAGTTGGCAAATATCGGCAGCGTCATGGGCGGGAACTTCAACGCGAACACGCGCGAAAGCCTGACGCAGTATCTGTTCACGGTTCCGGCCGAGGATGTCGATGTGGCGCTCCATATCGAAGCGGCACGCATGAGCGGCGTGCTCGATACCAAGGAGGGTTGGGATCAGGAACGCGGCGCGATCGAGCAGGAAGTGGCGCAGGACCTCTCCACACCGACTTACATTCTCTACCAGAAGCTTCGCGCGATCCTGTTTGCCGGCACCTCCTATGAGCATGTCGCGCTCGGCACGCGCCCGTCCTTCGATCAAACGACTGCCGCGCAGCTGAAGCAGTTCCACGACAATTGGTATGCGCCGAACAACGCGATCCTGGTCGTCGTGGGCGACGTCGATCCGTCCGCCACGCTCGGCAAAATCAAGCAGCTGTTCGGCGGCATCAAATCGAAGAAGCTGCCGCCGCGTCCGAAATTCGTCCTTCAACCGGTCAAAGCCGCGCCACTCACGATCGATACGGATCGGCCGGAAGGAACCGAACTTATCGCCATCCGCATGCCGGGGCTCGACAGTCCGGATTTTCCCGCGCTTGAGCTTTTGGGCGATGTGCTCGCAAGCCACCGATACGATCTCTACGCGCTGGTGCCGCAGGGCAAGGCCGTCGATGCGAGTTTCGCGCTCGATCCGCTGCCCAAATCGGGCCTCGCCTATGCGCAAGTGTCTTTCACCGGGGGCATGGATCCCAAGCTGTTGGAGACCGATATTCGCGCCATTCTCGAGCATGCCGCGCGCGAAGGCGTGCCTGCCGACCTTGTGGCCGCGGCGAAACTCCAGGAAGAGCGTCAGGCGGAGTTCGAGAAGAATTCCATTTCGGATCTGGCATCGATCTGGTCCGATGCTGTGGCGCTCTACGGCCTGCACGCGCCGGACGATGATCTCGCCCGGATGGAGAAGGTGACGCCCGCCGATGTGAATCGCGTCGCGAAGAAATACCTCAAGCTCGACGATGCGGTTGTTGCGGTCGCTTTGCCGAAAGGGTCGGGACGTCCTGCGCCGGCCACCGGCGGTTTTGGTGGCAACGAAACCATCACGCTGGCCGAAGTGCCCGGCACCAAGCTGCCGGATTGGGCGACCGCCGATCTCAACCGCCTCGTCGTGCCGCCTTCGACCCTGACCCCCACCGTCAGCAAACTTCCCAACGGACTGACATTGATCGTGCAGCCCGAAACGGTGAGCAACACGATCAGCATCGTCGGACATGTGCGCAACCGGCCGGAAACCGAAACGCCTGCCGGTCAGGAAGGCGTGTCGCTGATACTCGATCAGCTGTTCCCCTATGGCTCCGAAAAATTGGATCGGCTTGCCTATCAGGAACAGCTCGATGCGATCGGCGCCGTCGAAGCGGCGGGGCCGGATTTTGCCATCGAAACGCTGTCGCGGAATTTCGACCGCGGCGCGGAGCTGCTCGCCGACAATGAATTGCAACCCGGGTTGCCGCAGGACGCGATGAACACCTTGCAAGGCCAGATTGCGCAGCTTGTGGGCGCGCGCAATACGAGCCCGAGTCATTTGACCCAGCTCTCGTTGCGCAAGGCGATTTACACCGCCACCGACCCGAGCCTGCGCGATGCGACGCCGGACTCGGTCAAGGCGCTGACGCTCGATCAGGTGCGCACCTATTACAAAACCACGTTCCGTCCCGATCTGACGACCATTATTGTAATCGGAAATGTCACGCCTGGGCAGGCGCGCGCCGAAATCGAGAAATATTTCGGCGACTGGCAGGCGAGTGGCCCCGTGCCGCCCACGGATTTGCCGGTCGCGCCCCCCAATGCGCCTGCGGCCATTGCCGTGCCGGACGACAGCCGCGTGCAGGACAATGTGATCCTCGCGCAGGACTTGGCGCTCAATCGTTCCGATCCGGATTTCTACGCGCTGGAGCTCGGCAATGCCGTTCTCGGCGGCGGCTTCTATTCTACGCGGCTGAGCATCGATCTGCGCAAGAACTCGGGCCTCGTCTATTCCGTGTCGTCGCAGCTGCAGTCCGGACGCACGCGCAGTGCCTATCTTGTTTCATATGCCTGCGATCCGCCGAATGTGAACAAGGCGGCCGGTATCGTCGCTTCGGAACTGAAGAAGGTTCAGTCAACCGCGATCGGCGATGACGAACTCAACCGCGCCAAGGAATTGCTGCTGCGGCGCATTCCTCTGGCCGAATCCAGCATCGACGACATCGCGCGCGGATTCCTGGATCGCAGCGATCTGAACCTGCCGCTCGACGAGCCGACAATTGCGGCGCAGAAATATATTGCGTTGAACCCGGCAGCCGTGCAGGCCGCATTTCAGAAATGGATCCGCCCCGGCGATCTGGTCCGCGTCAGTCAGGGCCCGCCGCCGGGATGACGGCGCATCTCTAGTATTAACTTGCGAGCAAACACCGCCGGAATTCATCGACGGCTTTGTGAGTCAGCAGCACGGCCGGATAATCGATCCGGTTGTCCTGCGACGACATTTTCGCGATGACGATGCGGTTGGTGCGGTCGACGAACAGGTTCTGGCCGTGGATGCCCATGGCGAACAGCGTTTTCGATTCGTCGTCGATGACGTACCACCCGCTGCGATAGCGCATGTTCTTGCCCGCGAAAGAGAACAGCCGTCCCCATTCGCCGTTGGTCCACGCGTCGTGATCGCCGCCGGTTTCGATGTCGGCGATCCAATCGGCGGGAACGATGTCGGCTTGCTCCCGGCGTCCGTTCCGCATCACAAGCCGGCCGATGCGGGCGAAGTCTCGGATCGTGGCGCAGAGGCCGCCCGCGCAGCGCGGCGCGCCTTTGCGGTCGACGGTGATGTGAGCACCATCCTGCGCCCCTATGGGCTTCCAGAGCAGCGTGCTCGCAACAGATGCGAAGGGTTGCCCGGTCGCGCGCTCGATGACCCAACCCAGAAGGTCGGTGTTCGCCGAAATATATCGGAACGGTCCGCCATGCGGATTGTACGGCGCCGTCAAATTCTCGAAGAAATCGTGGAAATTCGAGTTGACTTCGCCCGGCGTCACCGGGTCCCAATTCGAGGCGGCCGTGTAGGCGCTTGTCTGGGCCTCGTCGAGGACGATGCCGGTTCGCATGTCGAGCAGGTGGCGCACGGTCGCGCCCTGATAGGCAGTCAGCGCGATCTCCGGAACGTAGTCCGATACGAGCGCATCGATATCGAGAGTGCCGTTCTTTCGAAGAATGCCGCAGATGAGTCCGACAACGGATTTCGTGGCGGACATCAGGATGTGCGGCGCGTGTTCGGAATTGCCGTTGGCATAGGCCTCGTAGACGATCCGGCCGTCCTGCAGGACGATGATCGCGTCCGTCGACGTCGCTTGAAGGAACGCCGGCAGGTCGAGGGTCGAACCATCAGCGCGCGTGAGTTTGAAATCTTCGAACGGCTTCGGCTCGGAGGCGAGGGCCCAAATGTTCTTCGGGTCGTTCTCGATCCCGTCGCAGGCAATGATCTTCGGGATGTTGTGAAACGCCCAGCGATTGAACGGCGACGTGCGCCAGTTCGCGA
Organism: Alphaproteobacteria bacterium; assembly: GCA_003139615.1. Taxonomy (GTDB): domain Bacteria; phylum Pseudomonadota; class Alphaproteobacteria; order Micropepsales; family Micropepsaceae; genus Rhizomicrobium. The sequence goes on along the minus strand of PLJH01000130.1, from coordinate 2,158 downwards.
TGGTCGCGTTTTCGGTCGAACCGGTATCGCAAGCTGAACTCAAGCGGCCTGCGCTGTCGGCTTGCGGGTCAGGCCTGCGCGCATCCGCAGGACACGCCAGAGCACGGCGCTTGCCGCAGCCGTCGTCCGGCTTTGCGGATTGGCGCCGACAGCCTTGGCCACCATCTGGACCATCTTGTTGATGTGAGGGCGGCGATAGAGCGTCATCGCTTCGGCATGGTACGCGCGGGAATATTCCTCGCGGATATAGGGGCGGCTTGCTTCCTGCGAGGCGGGCACGTTGGCGGCGTAAAACGCGAACGACAATTCGTCGTCGTCGGACTCGTTCACGCGCGTGACCGCGACCCAGAGCTTCCGCCAGAAGGGAAGGTCGGGCTCATTCTGCGCATGAAGAGTCTCGAAGAACAGCTTGTAATGACGGAATTCATCGGCTGCGATGCGGCCTGCGATTTCCTTCAGCACGGGTTCGTCGGTCACGTCACGGATGGCGCTGTAGAACGACGATGTGCCGGATTCCACGACGCAGCGCGCCACCATCTCGCCGCGCCGGCTGCCGCGCACCGACAGTGCATCGTCGCTCGCGAAATGCGGCGGCTTGTAGCCGGCGTGAAAGCGCTCGAAGGCTTCCATGAAGTTGAAGCTCGGGTCGGCCATTTCGGCCCAGCGGCCCAGCGCCCGGCCGTGCTGGACTTCCTCGCGCCCCCACAATTCGATCGCGGCGGCAGTCTGCGGGCCGGAGTCCTTCAGCACGCGCTTCAGATAGGCGACGTAATCGGCGGCGTTGTATTCAACGAGTGAGGCGGCCTTCATCGAGGCCAAGAGGCTCGGCTCGACCTTGGAAGAATCGAACCGGGACCATTGGACGTCATCGAGCGTCCAACCCGCGCTGAAGATGGTCCCTCCGGTCATTTGTCTCTACATCCAATCAAAAAGCCGTGGACTCTGTGAACGTATCATAACAAGACCGGTTGCCTGATGGGAACCTCGAGTCGTCCGCCTGCGGATCGCAACGGGGAAACGTTGAATCTTCCGTAGATTCAACGGCTTGGCCCGGCGAATTGATGCCTAGAATACGGCGCGGACGAGGCGCAGATCCGCCAGGATGTCTGCCGCTCTGGCCCGCCCAGCCGGGGTCGAGGCCGCAATCAGGTTCTCTTCCGCGTCATGGATTCGTTGGTCGAGCGCGACAAGGTCCATCTCGGTCATCGGAACCGCTTCTTCGGCCAGAACGGTGACCTTCGTGTTCGTCACCTCGGCGAAGCCGCCGAGGATGAAGTATTTCGCATCGCCCTTGTCGCCGCCTTTGACGTCGATCATGCCGGGCCGGAGCGTGGAGATCAGCGGCATGTGGCCGGTCAGCACGCCGAAATAACCGTCGCTGCCGGGCACGGTGACCATGTCTGCCTGCTCGGACAGCAACAGCCGCTCGGGGGAGACGAGGTCGAAGGAAATCTTGTCCGTCATTACGCCGCTTCCGCCGCCATCTTCTGTGCTTTCGCGACCGCGTCTTCGATCGTGCCGACCATGTAGAAGGCCTGCTCGGGCAGGTGGTCGTAATCGCCGCGCACGAGCGCGGCGAAGCTCTTCACCGTGTCTTCAAGCTTGACCGTGATGCCGGGCACGTTCGTGAACACCGTTGCCGCATAGAAGGGTTGCGACAGGAAGCGTTCGATCTTGCGCGCGCGGTTGACGACGATCTTGTCGTCTTCCGAGAGTTCGTCCATGCCGAGAATGGCGATGATGTCCTGCAGCGATTTGTACTTCTGCAGCATCTGCTGGACGGCGCGCGCGACGCGATAATGCTCTTCGCCGACGATGCGGGGATCGAGCAGGCGCGAGTTCGAATCCAGCGGATCCACAGCCGGGAAGATCGCTTTCTCGAACTGCGTGCGCGAAAGAACCGTCTGCGCATCCAGATGGGCGAACGAGGTTGCAGGCGCCGGGTCAGTCAGGTCGTCGGCCGGCACGTAAATCGCCTGCACCGAAGTGATCGAACCCTTGGTCGTGGTGGTGATGCGCTCCTGCAGCGCGCCCATGTCGGTGGCGAGAGTCGGCTGATAACCCACTGCCGAAGGAATGCGGCCGAGAAGGGCGGACACTTCGGAGCCGGCTTGCGTGAAGCGGAAAATGTTGTCCACGAAGAACAGCACGTCCTGGC
>PLJH01000058.1 GCA_003139615.1 Alphaproteobacteria bacterium | reverse complement strand
CGGATCCCCTTGACGCTCGCGATGCGGTTACGGAAGCTTTTCAGGCTGGGCATTACGCGAAGCTCTTCGTGAACTCGTCGAGGATGGTCTTGAGCTTCCCTTCGATCTCGGGCGTGAGTTGCTTGCCTGTCCGGATCGCGTCGAGCACGTCCGCGTGCTTGCCCCGCATCAGCCGCAGGAAGTCGCCTTCGAAGCGCAACACATCGGACACTGCGAGCTTGTCGAGGTAGCCCTTCATGCCGGTATAGATCGACACGACCTCTTCCTCGACCGGGTAGGGCGAGAATTGCGGCTGCTTGAGCAATTCCGTCAGGCGCGAACCGCGATTGAGCAGGCGCTGCGTGGCCGCGTCGAGGTCCGAACCGAACTGCGCGAACGCCGCCATTTCGCGGTACTGCGCGAGCTCCAGCTTGATCGAGCCTGCGACCTGTTTCATCGCCTTGATCTGCGCCGAAGAACCCACGCGAGACACCGACACGCCGACGTTCACGGCCGGGCGAATGCCCTGGAAGAACAGATCGGTCTCAAGGAAGATTTGGCCGTCAGTGATCGAGATCACGTTGGTCGGAATATAGGCCGACACGTCGTTGGCCTGGGTTTCGATGACCGGAAGCGCGGTGAGCGAACCGCCGCCATTGGCGTCGTTCAATTTCGCGGCCCGCTCCAGAAGGCGGGAATGCAGATAGAACACGTCGCCGGGATAGGCTTCGCGGCCGGGGGGGCGACGCAGCAACAGCGACATCTGGCGATACGCGACGGCCTGCTTCGACAGATCGTCGTAGATGATCAGCGCATGCATGCCGTTGTCGCGGAACCATTCGCCCATCGTGCAGCCGGAGAAGGGCGCCAGATATTGCAGCGGCGCGGGCTCGCTCGCGGTCGCGGCGACGACGATGGTGTATTCCATGGCGCCCGCGTCTTCGAGCGTCTTGACGATCTGTGCGACGGTCGAGCGCTTCTGACCGATGGCGACGTAGATGCAATAGAGCTTTTCTTTTTCGTTGGTGCTCTTGTTGACGTTGCGCTGGTTGATGATCGCATCGATCGCGATGGCGGTCTTGCCGGTCNNTGGCCGCGGCCGATGGGGATCAGGCTGTCGATCGCCTTGATGCCCGTCTGCATCGGCTCGTTGACCGATTTGCGGGGAATGATGCCGGGCGCCTTCACGTCCACGCGGCGGCGCTCGGCGACATTGGCGATTTCGCCTTTGCCGTCGATGGGATTTCCGAGACCGTCCAGCACGCGGCCGAGCAGGCCCTTGCCGACCGGCACTTCCACGATGGCGCCTGTGCGCTTGACGGTATCGCCTTCCTTGATGCTCGAATCGTTGCCGAAGATCACGACGCCGACATTGTCGGACTCGAGGTTCAGCGCCATGCCCTTGATGCCGCCGGGGAATTCGACCATCTCGCCGGCCTGCACATTGTCGAGGCCGTAAACGCGCGCGATGCCGTCGCCGACGCTGAGCACCTGGCCGACTTCGCTGACCTGCGCTTCGGCGCCGAAATTCTGGATCTCGCGTTTGAGAATCGCGGAAATTTCTGCGGGCTGGATATCCATAGTCACTGTCCTCTCATAGCGGCGCGAAGCCCTTCAAGCTTCGTGCGCAACGACGAATCGATCATGCGCGATCCGACCTTCACGATGAGACCACCGAGAAGGGAGGGATCGACTTTGGCGTCAAGCCGCACATCGCGGCTCAGCTTGGCTTTGAGAATGCTTTTGAGTTCGGCGACCTGGCTATCGGTCAACGGCCGGGCGGACGTCACCTGCGCGTCGGTTTCGCCGCGCATTTTCGCGACAAGCAATTCGAAGCCGCGGATGATGTCGGTCAGGATGAACAGACGGCGCTTGGCGGCGAGCGTCAGCACGAACTGCACTGTCAGAGGTGCGGCTTCGATCCGGCGCAGGATGGCATCCATGCCCTTTTTCTGCTCGTCGCGCGAAAAGACCGGCGCTTTGACGAGGCGGTAGAGGTCGGGGCTTTCCGCGATCAGCGCCTTGATGGTCTTGAAGTCTTTTTCAAGCGCCGGGATGGATTTCGAATCCTGCGCCAGCTCGAAAATGGCGGTCGCATATCGTCCGGCAAGTCCGGAAATGACGGGTTCGTCGCTACCCACGTTCGTCCTTCGGCCAGGTGCGCGCGAGACAGTCGCGCCGGTCGCCTAACTATTTGAATTCGTTGAGAATTTACATACGCAAGCGACTCCCGAAGCCCGCGCGACGGTCAGTTAGCATGGGGTTCACGCAGGTGCAACATTGTTGCGTGGGGTGCGGTGTCGCGGGGACACGGCCGTTTTATTCCGTCGAGAAAAGTCCCGGCTCCCCTGCAACCGCGACGGGTCGACAGGCGCGGCGCGTCTGTCAGGATGCGCGTCGGACAACGCGAGGAGATTTTCCCATGAAACGCATTCTTGCCGGTCTTTTGCTGTGTGGAACCGTTCTGGCCGTCCCGGCCAATGCAACCCTTTCGGTCGGCGCGCCGGCGCCCGACTTCACGGCGCAGGCCTCGCTCGGCGGCAAGGAGTTTTCCTTCTCCCTCGCCGATGCGTTGAAGAAGGGACCGGTTGTCCTCTATTTCTACCCGGCCGCGTTCACGACCGGCTGTACGATCGAGGCGCATGATTTCGCCGACGCGACCGCCCAGTTCGCCGCACTTGGCGCCACAGTGATCGGCGTCTCCCACGACAGCATCGACACGCTCGACAAATTCTCCGTCAGCGAATGCCGCAGCAAGTTCGCCGTTGCCGCCGATCCCGACGAGAAGGTGATCAAGGCCTACGACGCGGTGCTGATGATCCACCCCGCATATTCGAACCGGACCTCTTATGTGATCGCGCCGGACCACACGATCCTGATGGAATACACCGACCTCAGCCCCGACAAGCATGTCGACATGGCGATGGACGCCGTGAAGAAATGGCGCGCGGCCCATCCGCAGTAGGTCAATGCCCAAACAGAATTTGACCCAACTGGGCCGCAAGGTCGCGGTTCCGCAATCGCCGGAGGAGGCGAAGCTCGAAGCCGTGCCCAATCCGCATGGCGACGTGGATTATGTCGTGCGCTTCACCGCGCCGGAATTCACGAGCCTGTGCCCGGTGACGGGACAGCCGGATTTCGCGCATTTCGTCATCGATTACTGCCCGGCGAAGGCGATCGTCGAATCGAAGTCGCTGAAGCTGTTTCTCGCGAGCTTTCGCAATCACGCGGCGTTCCACGAAGACTGCACGATTGAGATCGGCAAGCGCGTCGCCGCCGCTATCAGGCCGAAATTCCTGCGCATTGGCGGCTACTGGTATCCGCGCGGTGGCATTCCCATCGATATTTTCTGGCAGACGGGAAAGCTGCCGAAGGATGTCTGGTTGCCGGACACCGGCGTCGCAGCCTATCGCGGGCGCGGTTAAGCGCTCGCCTTTTTGCGCTTTGCGCCCAGCTTTTCACACGCCGTGTGCCGGTGGCAACTCACGATGTGATCGTTGACCATGCCGACGGCCTGCGCAAAAGCATAGACGATCACCGGCCCGCAGAAATTGAAGCCGCGCTGTTTCAGCTCTTTCGCAAGCCCTTCGCTCATCGGCGTTTTGGCGGGAACCTGTTTGGTCGATTTGAAGCGATTGATTTGCGGGCGGCCGTCGACATGCTTCCAGATGAATTGCGTGAAACCGCCCGGCTCCTTTTCTTCGATCTCGAGCCAGAGCTTCGCGCCCTTGATCGCGGCCTCGATCTTGGCACGGCTGCGCACGATGCCTTCATCGTTCAACAACCGTCCGATCTGCCTTTCGCCATAACGTGCGACTTTGGCCGGTTCGAAATTGTCGAAGGCGCGACGGAAATTCTCCCGCTTGCGCAGAATCGTGATCCACGAAAGACCGGCCTGAAAGCCGTCGAGGACCAGCTTTTCATAGAGCGCGGCGGGATCGTATTCCGGCACGCCCCATTCCTGATCGTGATAGGCGACGTAAAGCGGGTCCTCGCCCGGCCAGGGGCAGCGAACGATTGCGCTGCTCAACGCTTCTTCGCCTTCCGTTTCGCCGGTTTCGCAACGCGCTTCGCCTTCTTCTTCGCGGGTTTGCGCACAGCAGCCTTTTTCGCTTTGGCTTTCGGCTTTGCAGCCGGTTTCGCCTTTGTGGCTTTCGGTGCCGCGACCACGGTGGCCTCGATCTTGTTGCCGTCGATGTCGATCACGAACGCGCCGTAGTAATCCGGGCCGTAATCGGGACGCGGACCGGGTGCGCCATTGTCCGATCCACCATGCGCGAGCGCCGTCGCGTGGAACTTATCTACCGCAACCTTGGTGCGCGCCGAGAATCCGACATGCGCGCCATTGCCGGAGCTCGCGCTCTTCTGGTCGTGCGGCAATCCAATCCAGAAACTCGGCGTCGTTTCGCCGTAAGCCAGTGCATAGGGCATGAATTCCATGACGCGCTTGTAGCCAAGCGCACCGAGAACGGCGTCGTAAAATTTCGCGGCGCGCTCGACATCGGCGACGCCGACGGAAACGTGATGAAGCATGGGAGCAGTCTCCTTGGGGGCGCGGGCGAATCTTACCCTTTCGCCGTGCGCGTCAAGCGAAAAGCCACGACGGCTTCGTCAATTTCACTGGAACTCCGCCCGCGTCGACGGGCGCGTTTCCCGCTTCATCCAACCGGTCGAGACGGATCAGCGCAAAACCACGCGCGCCGTAACCGTTTGTGAGCGTTCCCAATTCGCGTCCGTCAGCCGTCACGCTTGTGTCATTTGGCGGAAGCGCCGCGCCGTCGGACGCCGCGATGGACAGAATCCGTTTGCGCGCCGTGCCGCGATGTTTCATCCGCGCCGTCAATTCCTGGCCGACATAACAGCCCTTGTCGAACGCGACGGCGTGCAACTCGTCGAGGTCACCGTCGAGCGCGAAGACCTTGTCCTGCCCAAAATCCGCCGCTTCCGGTACGCCCAGTTCGAGGCGGCGCGCGAGATAGTCGTTGGCATCGGCAGTCGCGGTAATGGAATTCTTCGGCAGGACGGCGCGCTGACCCAATGTGGCGACCCTCGGGTCAGCGGAACCTTGCAGCGCATCGTCGCCCCAGCCGGCGAAGACCGCGAGGTCGTCCAGCGGCGCGATCTCGACTTTCGCTCGCAGGCGATACATCGAAAGCCGCTTGCGCAACGCGTCGCGGGCGCCGGTTGTGCAATCGAGGAGAATGTCGCTGCCGTCGGCAAAAAGAAGGAAATCGAACAGGATCTTGCCCTGCGGCGTGAGGAGCGCTGCATAGAGCGGTGTGGCCTCGTTGAGGCGGCCAACGTCGTTTGTGATCAGGCCCTGCAGGAAGTCGCGTGCTTCGGGTCCCGTGATGGCAAGGACGGCGCGGTCGTCGAGGCGGGCGAGGGTCATGCCAACGAGGTAATCCTCGCGAGCCCTATTGCCAAGTCTCGGTTGCCAAGATGGGGGCAGCGTCTTACTGCTCGCCCGGCGGAGAAGCTGTCTGGATACGCATGCGGGTGATGCAGGTCATGGCCGGTGGCCCGGTCGGCGGTATCGAGACGCTGTTCTACGATTGCGTGATCGCGCTGGCCGAGGCCGGACTCGCGCAATTCGCCATCGTGCGTCCCAATATGCCGATCCATCTCGCGCGCCTCAAAGCGGCCGGCGTTCCGGTAGTCACGGCCGATTTCAACAATTGGTGGAGTTGGCCGACCAAGCGCGTGATGCGCCGGACCGCGGCGGCGTTCAAACCCGATATTGTGCAATACTGGACGGGTCGCGCGGCCAGCTATGCCGTCGCGAAAGACGCTGTTCAAGTCGGCTGGTATGGCGGCTACCGCCAGCGCAAGCATTATCAAACCTGCACGGAATTCCTCGGCGTCACGCAAGACATGCTGCGCCACCTGCAAAGCCAGGGCATCGCGCCCGAGCACATGACGCTGGTCCACAATTTCACCGAGCGCCGCACGGCCGCGCCGGTTTCGCGAAAGACATTTACAACACCCGAAGGCGCCCCATTGCTGCTCGCACTGGCGCGGCTGCACTGGATGAAGGGGCTCGACACCTTGCTCGATGCGCTGGCCAAAGTGCCCGGAGCCTGGCTCTGGATCGCAGGCGAAGGTCCGGATCGGGAAAAACTGGTGGCGCAGGCAGCAAGGCTCGGCATCTCGGATCGCGTCCGGTTTCTCGGCTGGCGGGAGGACAAGGATGCGTTGATCGCGACGGCCGATATCTGCGTGGTGCCGTCCCGCTATGAATCGTTCGGAGCAGTGCTCATCGAGGCCTGGGCAGCCGGAAAGCCGCTGGTCGCCGCGGCGGCGCAAGGCCCGCGCGCCTATGTGGAGGACGAAAAGAACGGCATGCTGGTCCCCATGAACGATGCCGATGCGCTGGCCGGCGCGATCTCCCGCGTGATCGCCGACAAGGACCTTCGGGCGCGGATCGTCGAAGGTGGGCGAAACTCCTATGAAGCGCGTTTCACCAAAGAGGTTTATGTCCGCGATATGTTCGCCTTCTACGAACGCATCCTGAAAGACCGCAAATGAGCGAGAGCTTCGACCTTCTGATCGTGAACGGCATCTGTGCGACGCCCTCGGGCATCGCGCCCGCGAATATCGGTGTGAGAGGCGGACGCATCGCGGCGATTGGTTCGCTGTCGGGCGCAAGCGCGGCCGAGACGTTCGATGCCAAAGGCCTTCATGTGCTGCCGGGCGTGATCGACACGCAGGTGCATTTCCGGGAGCCCGGCAACGAACACAAGGAAGATCTGGAAAGCGGCAGCCGCGCGGCGGTGTTGGGCGGTGTCACGGCCGTGTTCGAAATGCCGAACACAGCGCCGCCCACAACCACGCGGCTGGCCATCGAAGACAAATTCGCGCGCGCCAAAAACCGCATGCATTGCGATTACGCATTCTATGTCGGCGCGACGCCGCAGAATGTCGGCGCACTTGGCGAACTTGAGCGCATTCCGGGCGTCGCCGGCGTGAAGGCGTTTCTGGGTTCGTCCACCGGCACGTTGTTGCTGAGCGAAGAGGACGCGATCCTCGCCGCGCTGAAGGGCGGACGCCGACGCATGGCCGTTCATTCCGAGGACGAAGCACGGCTGAACGAACGCAAGCACTTCGCGCGCACCGGCGATCCGCGCAGCCATCCTGTCTGGCGCGATACGGAAACCGCGCGGCTGTCGACCGAGCGAGTGCTCGGGTTGGCGCGCAAGGCGGGCAGGCGATTGCACGTGCTGCATGTCACGACGGCCGACGAATTGCCGCTGCTCGCAGCCGCGCGCGATCTCGCGACAGTCGAAACTACGCCGCAGCATCTGACCCTTGCAGCGTCCGAATGCTACGAGCGGCTCGGCACCTATGCGCAGATGAACCCGCCCATCCGTGAGGCTTCGCACCGCGATGCGCTGTGGCAGGCCGTGCGCGAAGGACTGATCGACGTGATCGGTTCGGACCACGCGCCCCATACGCGCGAGGAGAAAGACAAGGTCTATCCCAATACGCCCTCCGGCATGCCGGGCGTGCAGACGCTCGCCACGATTCTGCTCGATCACGTGAACGCGGGACGGATGACGCTTGAGCGCTTCGTCGATATGACCAGCGCCGGCGCGGCGAGGATTTTCGGCATTGCCGGCAAGGGCCGCATCGCGCGCGGCTTCGATGCCGATTTCACGATCGTCGATCTCAAAAAGAAACGCCGCATCGAGAACAGCTGGATCGCATCCAAATGCGGCTGGACGCCGTTCGACGGCATGGAAACCACCGGCTGGCCCGTTGCCACGATCATCCGTGGACGGACGATCATGCGCGATCACGCGCTGGTGCTGGGCGGGCAGGGCGAAAAAGTGCGCTTCGTCGAAACCATTCCGGGCGAATGACCGGCTGCGGTGGCTTTTTTAACGCGGTGNNCCTCTGCGTCCCCCGCGCATCCCCTGCGTCCACCGCGTTAAAAAAGCCACCGATGCCTCAGTAACAGGAGCAACGAAATGAGTTTCTTTACCGAACGCCTCGACGATCTCATCAAGGAGCGCGGCGAGTTGCCGCCTGTCGTGCGCACCTTGCAACTCGGGACTCTCGATGAATGGTCCGAGGGCCGCGCGTTCAAGCGCTGGACGCCGAGCGAGGATGTGCTCAACACCGACGGCTCGATGTTCGGCGGCTATATCGCAGCACTCGCCGACCAGATGCTGGCCTTCGCCGCCATGACGATCGTTCCGGAAGGCAGTGCGTTCCGCACGATCAATCTCACTGTGCAATTCTTCAAGATCGGCGGCGCGCATCCGCTCCTGATCGAGGCGCGCGTCACATCGGCCTCGAAGGCGCTCATCGCGGTCGAAGCCGATTTCGAGCGCGAAGACGGCGTGCTGATCGCACGCGCTTCGGCGCAGCAGATGGTCGTGCCGTTCAGTGCATCGTGAATTCGGCGCCGACGTTTTTCAGTTCGGCCGGCGAGATCAACCCGCGCGCGGCGACCCGCACCGAATGCAGCTTGCCCTCGATATTGTCTTCCCAGAAGCGGAGAAATTTGTTCAGCACCGGGAATTTCGGCGCGAGGTCGAGCTCCTGCCAGAGGAAGCTTTGCAACACCTTAGGATGGTCCGGCATGTGATAGAGAATCTCGGCCGTCGTCAGCCGGTAACCGCGCAATTGCATGTCGATCTTGTACATACGCTCACCCGCTCTCTTGTTATCCTCTGCGTGACTCGCCCGTCCTGATGTTCCTCCCGGAATCTTAAGAAAAAGCTTGTGCAAAGGTTCCGCGTCTGTCGAGTGGGCAGACCCGAAAAATGGACGCGCCGCCGTGTCGGCTTGACGGGAGCGCCCGAATTTTGTGCTTTGTGTCCCGCCGAATACACATTCACCCTATGGGCCGCCGCATTGGCAGCAATCCTCACCCGGAAGTGCCACGATGAAAAACCGCTTCAAGGCCATCCTGATCACGAAGGACGGCACGACGCAGACGGCCAGTGAAACCGAACTCGGCCTCGACGATCTGATGGAAGGCGATGTCACCGTCGCCGTTTCGCATTCCACGGTGAATTACAAGGACGGTCTTGCAATCACCGGTCGTTCGCCCGTGGTGCGGAAATTCCCGATGATTCCCGGCATCGATCTCGCCGGCACGGTCGAGACGTCGTCGCACGCGAATTTCAAGCCGGGCGACAAGGTCCTGCTCAACGGCTTCGGCCTCAGCGAGACGCATTTCGGCGGGTACTCGGAATTGGCGCGCGTAAAGGGCGATTGGCTGGTGCCGCTTCCGAAGGCGTTCTCCACCTCCGACGCGATGGCGATCGGCACGGCGGGCTATACGTCCATGCTTTGCGTGCTTGCGCTTGAAGATGCGGGTGTCACGCCTGCGAAAGGCCCGGTGGTGGTGACCGGTGCGGCCGGCGGCGTGGGATCGGTGGCCGTCGCATTGCTCGCGAAGCTCGGCTATCGCGTCATCGCCTCGACAGGCCGGCCGGAAGAAGAGAGCTATCTGAAGGAATTGGGCGCGGCCGAAATCATTCCGCGCAGCGAACTCGGCGGCGATCCCCGCCCGCTGTCCAAGGAGCGCTGGGCGGGCGCGGTCGACAGTGTGGGTTCGAAGACGCTCGCCAATGTGATCGCGGCGACCCAGTATGGCGGGGCCGTGGCCGCCTGCGGTCTGGCGCAGGGGCTCGACCTGCCGACCAGCGTCGCCCCCTTCATCCTGAGGGGCATCTCGCTTCATGGTGTCGAATCCGTCTATATGCCGATGCCCCGCCGCCTTCAGGCTTGGGAGCGGCTTGCCCGGGATCTCGATGTGAAGAAGCTCGCCTCCATGACGCAGACCATCAAGCTTGCGGATGTGCCCAAGGCTGCTGCCGACATCCTGGCAGGTCAGGTGCGCGGCCGACTGGTCGTCGAGATCGCGGCGTGAACACTGTCATGATTGCGAGCGCGTCCTAACGGTATGGAATATCTGCTCCTCATCGCCTCCGGCGCGGTCATCGGTTTCATGGTGGCTGCTCCCATTGGTCCGGTGAACCTCATTTGCATCCGGCGAACCTTGTCGTTCGGTCCCGTGAACGGACTCATCGCGGGGGTGGGAGCGGCTCTCGGCGATGGCATCTTCGCCGGTATCACTGCATTTGGCATGACGGCGGTGTCGGAGTTGATCAAAGGGCATTCGACCCTGCTGCAGATATTCGGCGGCGCGCTGCTCTTGTTTTTCGGCATCAGCACGTACATTTCCGATCCTCTGCATGGACGAGGCATCGAGAAGGCGGCGGCGCGACCGGTGAGCGGCGGTTCGCTCGTGCGCACATTTGCATCGACATTCGCGCTGACGGTCACCAATCCCGTCACGCTGTTTGCCTTCGCGGCGCTGTTCGCTGGGCTCACGGGAATTGAGGGAGAGGCTGCGACCTTCGTCAACGCAGGTTTGCTGGTGTGCGGTGTCATGGCGGGATCGATGCTGTGGTGGTTCACGCTCACAAGCGTCGTCGGTTTCCTGCATGCGCGCATCGATGCCCGCGTGATGCGCATCATCAACCACGGCTCCGGCATCGCGGTGGCGTTTTTCGGCATCGGCGTGTTGCTGAGGCTGCTGGTCGCGCAGTTTGTTTGAGCCATAAGCCTGTGAGCAGATTTTAAGGGCGCCGGGCGCCGCGTTGACTCCCAAACCTTCCCCCTTATGATGCACTGCAACGATCCGGCCCGCCGTGAGGCGCGTGGGGTTGGCCATCAAACGATCCCTCGCGGGAGAGCCCCGTCCAGAACGGGCGCCGAAGGAGCAACCACCCCGGAAACTCTCAGGCACAAAGGACCGCGTGGGGAGATGAATTTCTGGAAAGCAGGGCGTCCTCAGCGGCCGTCCTCACCGAAGGGGTAAGCCGGGTTCCGGCGAAATCTCTCAGGTCCCATGACAGAGGGGTGCGTGTACCGGTTCGCCGGCATTCGCAGGCTCAACCTCTTGTCCGGACCGCTATGGCCGATACCTCCAACGAATCGCTTCGCCGCACGCCGCTTTACGCGCTCCATCTGGAGCTTGGCGGCAAGATGGTGCCGTTCGCCGGCTATGAAATGCCTGTGCAATATCCCGCCGGCGTCCTGAAGGAACATCTGCATACGCGTGCGAAGGCAGGCCTGTTCGATGTGTCGCATATGGGGCAGGCGTTTCTGTCCGGCGACGACCCCGCCCGCGCGCTGGAGCGCGTGACCCCCGCCGATGTCGCGGGCCTCAAGGAGGGCATGCAGCGTTATGCACTGCTCCTCAACGACAATGGCACGATCAAGGACGATTTCATGGTGGCGCGCCTGGCCGGAGAGGCTGCGCTCTATCTCGTCGTCAATGCGGCCTGCAAGGAAGGCGATTTCGACTACATCGCAGGCAAACTGAAAGGCCTTGCGACTCTCGCGCCGCAGCCTGATCGAGCGTTGCTGGCATTGCAGGGGCCTGCCGCTGAAGCCGTGCTCGCGCGTCACGCGCCTGACACCGCAAAACTCACCTTCATGAAAGTCGGCCGCTTCACGGTGGCAGGCGCGCCCGCGATCGTCAGTCGCTCGGGTTACACAGGCGAAGACGGTTTCGAGATTTCCATCGAAGCGAAAGACGCCGATCGCGTGGCGCGCGCGCTGTTGGGCGAACCGGAGGTTCTGCCGATCGGTCTCGGCGCGCGGGATTCGCTGCGCCTCGAAGCGGGGCTCTGCCTCTACGGCCACGACATGGACGAGACCACCGATCCCATCACGGCCAATCTCGCCTGGTCCATCGGCAAGCGCCGCAAGATGGACAAGGATTTTCCCGCCGCCGAGATGATCATGGGCAAGCTGCTGGAGGGCACGTCGCAAAGGCGCGTCGGCATCCGCCCGGACGGCAAGGCACCTGCGCGCGATGGCACGGAGATTGCCGACAAGACGGGTCGCGTCATCGGCAAGATCACCAGCGGCGGATTCGGGCCGAGCCTCAATGCGCCCGTCGCGATGGGTTATGTCGACACGCCTTTCGCGGGTGACGGGAACGAAGTGATGTTGATGGTACGGGGCAAGGCGATGCCGGCGCATACAGCACCCATGCCGTTCGTGCCGCACGGCTACAAACGCAATTCTTGAATTCGAACCTACGGAGCACCAGATGAGCGAGACGCGATTTACCGATCAGCACGAATGGGTCCGCATCGAAGGCGATGAGGCGACAATCGGCATCACCAAATACGCCGCCGAGCAATTGGGCGATGTAGTGTTCGTCGAGCTGCCCGAAAAAGGCCGCAAGGTCGGCACGGGCGGCGAAGCGGCGGTCGTCGAAAGCGTGAAGGCCGCGAGCGAAGTTTACGCGCCGATTGCCGGCGAGATCACGGGCTCGAACGATGCGCTGGCCGCGGATCCTGCGAAGGTCAACGCGGATCCGGAAGGCGATGGCTGGTTCTTCAAATTGAAAATCGCCGACAAGGGCGAGTTGGGCAAGCTGATGAGCGAAGCCCAATATGCGGAATTCGTGAAAGGGCTTTAGGCGCATGCGTTATCACCCGCTGACACATGACAACCGCGCCGCGATGCTGGGCAAGATCGGCGCGCGCGATATCGATGCGTTGTTCCGCGATGTGCCCAAGGAAGCCGTGGTCGGGCGCAGCGCGTTCGATCTTCCCGATCATCAGGGTGAACTCGAAGTCGAGCGCGCGCTGTCGCGGCTCGCTGCAAAGAATGTGTCGGCCGGCAGTGTGCCGTTCTTCTGCGGCGCCGGCGCCTATCGCCATCATGTGCCCGCGGCCGTCGATCATCTGATCCAGCGTTCGGAATTCCTCACCTCCTACACGCCTTACCAGCCGGAAATCGCGCAGGGCACGTTGCAATATCTGTTCGAATTCCAGACGCAGGTGGCGCTCCTCACCGGAATGGAAGTGGCGAATGCGTCCCTCTATGACGGCTCGACGGGAACGGCCGAGGCCGTGCAGATGGCGCAACGCATTACGCGCCGCCCGAAAGCCATTCTCTCCGGCGGACTGCACCCGCAATATGCCGAAACGGTCGAGACCGTTGTGTCTCTCTCGGGCGAGGTTGTGCGTGCGCCGGTATTGCCGGGGCGCGCCGAAGATCTTGCCGCCCTGATCGACGGCGAGACGGCTTGCGTTGTCGTGCAGAATCCGGACGTGTTCGGTCTTGTGCGCGATCTGCGCCCGGTCGCCGAAGCGGCGCACGCCAAAGGCGCGTTGCTGATTGCGGTGGTGACGGAAGCGGTGTCGTTGGGCCTCTTGGAATCGCCGGGTGCGATGGGCGCGGATATTGTTGCCGCCGAGGGACAGTCGATCGGCAACGGGCTCAATTTCGGCGGACCCTATGTTGGGCTCTTCGCCACGCGCGAGAAATTCCTGCGCCAGATGCCGGGTCGCCTCTGCGGCGAAACGACAGATGCGGACGGCAAGCGCGGCTTCGTGCTGACGCTCTCGACGCGCGAACAGCATATCCGCCGCGAAAAGGCGACGAGCAATATCTGCACGAATTCCGGGCTCTGCTGCCTTGCCTTCACGATCCATCTTTCGCTTCTGGGCGAAGAAGGTTTCACGCGGCTCGCGCGCGCCAATCATGCGCGGGCATCTGCGTTGGCCGACAAGCTCGCGAAGGTGACAGGCGTTTCGCTCGTCACACCGTCGTTCTTCAATGAGTTTACCTTGAGATTGCCGAAGCCGGCGGCCGAGATCGTCGATGCGCTGGCGGCCAAGGGAATCCTCGGCGGCGTGCCTGTTTCCCGCCTTCTGCCGCATGATACCAGCGTGCGCGATCTCCTGATCGTGGCGGCCACCGAAACCGTAACCGACGAAGATTGCGACGCCTTCGCCAAAGCGCTCGCGGAGGTCGTGTGATGATGAACAACCAGGGACGCCCCTCGAGTGCCGGCGGGAGCGAGCCGCACAAGCTTCAGACGATCTCCGGCGACCGCGGGCTCGACCACGAAGAGGGATTGATCTTCGAGCTTGGCCGGCCGGGAATGACCGGTGTCGATATCCCCGAAGTGCAATTGTCCGACACGCGGCTTGCCGGCGTGCGCCGCAAGAGTCCCATCGGTCTGCCGGGCCTCTCGGAGCCGGAAGTGATCCGCCATTATGTGCGCCTCTCGCGCATGAACTACGCGATCGATGCGGGCATCTATCCGCTCGGCTNNCGGCTTCGGCGACGTCCATCCGCTTCAGCCGCAACAGACCGTGCAGGGCGCGCTCGAACTGATCTCGCAATTGATGCGCTGGCTCACAACTCTCACAGGCATGCCCGCCGTGGCGATGAGCCCGAAGGCGGGTGCGCATGGCGAATTGTGCGGCTTGCTGACGATCCGGGCGGCGCTCGAAGCGCGGGGCGAAAAGCGTCCGCGCATTCTCGTGCCGTCTTCGGCACACGGCACCAACCCCGCCACAGCGGCGTTCGCCGGCTTCACGGTCGACGAAGTCCCCGCAAAGGACGACGGCCATGTCGATGCCGATGCGCTGGAAGCGAAGCTCGGGCCCGATGTCGCCGCGATCATGCTCACCAATCCGAACACCTGCGGCTTGTTCGAGCGCCGCATCCGCGAAATCGCGGACGCCGTACATGCGGCCGGCGCCTATTTCTATTGCGACGGCGCGAATTTCAACGCGATTGCGGGTCGCGTGCGTCCCGGCGATCTGGGCGTCGATGCGATGCACATCAATCTGCACAAGACGTTTTCGACACCGCATGGCGGCGGTGGTCCGGGCGCAGGCCCGGTCGTGCTCTCCGCAGCGCTCGCGCCATTCGCGCCGCTGCCGCTGCTGGTGCATGACGCGAAAGGATTTCGCTTTGTCGAGGATCGTGCTGCCGCGCCGGAAGGCGCAAAGCCATTTGGTCGCCTGTCGGCGTTTCACGGCCAGATGGGCATGTTCGTGCGCGCGCTCGCCTATATGCTGAGCCATGGCGCCGACGGCGTGCGGCAGGCGTCCGAAGATGCGGTGCTGTCGGCCAATTACATTCTCGCCTCGCTCAGCGATGTGATGAGCGCGCCGTTCGGCGGACCCTGCATGCACGAAGCGTTGTTCGACGATTCCTTCCTGGAAGGCACGGGCGTCACCACGCTCGATTTCGCCAAGGCGATGATCGACGAGGGCTTCCATCCGATGACGATGTATTTCCCGCTGGTCGTCCACGGCGCGATGCTGATCGAGCCCACGGAATCCGAATCGAAGGAAAGCCTGGACCAGTTCATCCATGTGCTGCGCGAACTCGCCAAGGAAGCGAAAGCCGGCAAGCGCGAACGATTCGAAGGTGCGCCGCATCTCGCACCGCGCCGGCGGCTTGATGAGACTGCTGCGGCCCGCAAACCCGTATTGCGCTGGAAGCCCAAGGATTTGCCGCAGGCCGCGGAGTAGCACGGTATCGAATGTCATCCGACATTCATAAAGGGCTAACCAACATAGGTTGGCCTCCGATCGCGTATGATTCTTCGGCTGCGAACTCGACGCGCGAGGGTCCAAGTCTTACAATGCCGTTCGGGTGTTCGGGCAAAGGGACTCATCACATGACGAAGTCACAATTCGTGGCGCGCGCGCTGCGCGCCGGTGCGATAGCAGCAGCCTTTTGCGCGGTGTTTGCGGCAGGCAGCACGGAGGCCCAGATCAGCGTTACGACTTACCATTACGACAATTACCGCACGGGCTGGAATCCGTCGGAGACGGTTCTCACCCCCAACAGCGTGTTGGGCAAGGGCACCGGCGGCAAGACCTTCCAGATGACGAGTTTCACGGCGCTCAACGATCAGGTCGATGCGCAGCCGCTGATCCTGACCGGGCAAACCATCTCCGGCCAGGGCGTTCACGACGTCGTCTATGTGGCGACCGAAAGCAACACCATCTACGCGCTGGACGCCAATACCGGCGCGATCCTGCTGCATAGAACGCTGGGCACTCCTGTTCCCGAATCTGCTCTGCCCGGCGGCTGCAACAACAATGCGTCCAATGTCGGCATCGGCAGTACGCCTGTGATCGATGCGTCGAACGGCACGATGTATGTCACCGAGTTTTACTACGCGAATGGCACGACGCCCGCGTACCGGATTCACGCGCTCGATGTATCGACCCTGAAGGACATCGTAACACCGGTCCCGATCAGAGCCTCGGCGAAGCTTACAAACGGCAAGACCTACCTGTTCAACGCCTCCGTCAGCCGCCAGCGCGCGGCGCTGCTTCTGGCCAACGGCAATGTCTATGCCGGGTTCGCGAGCTATTGCGACATCTCAGCCAATCAATCCCGCGGCTGGGTGTTGGGTTGGCAGACAGGAACGCTGACACCTCTTGCGAGCAACGAGTTGGCCAACCATCTCGCTACGTCGACCGACGATTTCTTCCTCACTTCGGTGTGGATGTCGGGTTATGGGCTCGCGTCCGGAGGTCCTAATGGCGATATCTATTTCGTGACGGGAAATTCCGACTATAGCGGCGACTCGTTCAACGCCACGACCAACATCGCCGAAAGCGTGGTGCAGATTTCACCCGATCTTTCGACGGTGCTGAGTGTCTTTACGCCCGACGATTGGAGCCAACTCGACAATTACGACGAAGATTTCGGCTCTGGCGGCGCGCTGCTATTGCCGCCGCAGCCGGGACAAGCGTCGGACCTCCTTGTCGCGGCCGGTAAGGAAGGGAACATGTTCTTCCTCAACTCCGACAACCTCAACAACAACACGACGGGCCCAAACCGGATTCTGGGAACCTATTACATCGGCGGTTGCTGGTGCGGCGAATCATATTACGGCACGAGTGACGGCAGCGGCCGCATCGTGGCGAGCGGCAACAACAATGTCAGCATCTGGAGGATCGTGGCGGGTTCCAAGCCGAAGCTTGTCAACACGATCACGACGAACGGCATCAGCGGCAGCCAGGATCCCGGGTTTTTCACATCCGTTTCCACCAATGGAACGGTGGGCGAGAACCCCGTGATTTGGGCCGTCGGCCGGGCGGATGGAAGCGCGAACGAGTACATCTCGCTCAACGCGTTCAACGCCTTGACAGGCGCCAATATATTCACTGCCAATGCCGGAACATGGCCCAATACAGGCGGCAATGCCAACATCGTGCCCGTGGTCGCGAATGGAAAAGTCTATGTCGCGAGCTATCAGGGCCTTGCGATCTTCGGCCTTGCCAGTCCCACGGCGCCTGCCGTGAAAATCCCCGTCGCCGCTCATGCGCCGGTGCAAGTCGCGTTGGTGCCCGGTCAGCACGAAATCTACGGCACGGTGCACGGCATCAGCGGGTCGACTGTGATCGTTCAGAAGCGCGACGGTACACTCGTGACCGTTGATGCATTGGCGGCGGCGAAGAATTTCGAGCTGGCGCCCCCGGCCGTCGGCCACGGCGTTCTGGTGCGAGGCACATACAACAAGGCCGGCGCCATGGTTGCGTCCGTGCTGATGCACGCAAAGGATCACCCCGCGCTGTGGCTGCCGGATCGCTGAGCGCGATCTGATACAAAAAGAAACCCCGCCTGCTGCGTGAGCGGGCGGGGCAGTTATTTCCCAGGTGGAGAAATCAGGAGCAGGTCTTCACGTGAAGGCCTGCCGGAGAGATCGTGGCCGCGTCGCCGCAGGCCTGATCGAGTTGCTTTTGGGTCAGCCCCTTCGTGCGGCTGAGATCGGTTCCCTTGAAACTGGTGATGGTGAGCCGGGCACCCGAGAAATCGGCGCCGTCGAGCTTCGCATGCGCGAGATTGGCGCCCGACAGGTCCGTGCCGCGGAACGAGGCGCCTTTGAAATCGGCATAGGACATGCACATCAGGAACAGCTTCGCATGGCTGAAATTCGCGCCTTCGAGATTGCCGTATTTGACGCACTGATTGGACAGGTCCGCGCCCGCGAGATTGCAGTGCGGGCAGTCATGGTGGCCAGCCTTGATGCTCGCAACCGCGCTCGGATCGGCGGCGAGCGACAGGGCGTTCGCGGCGCTTACGGCGACCAGGCTGAAGGCGAGGGCAAGCAGGAATTTCACAGGTTTGTCTCGGTTCGATACACGCCTATCAATCGTCGCAAACCCCGTGCCGGTTTCCGCAAGAACCGGGTCGAGCGTTTCGGGATTGCCGGGCACAAGCATCTCGCAATCATTCAAGCGAGGCCGCCATGCCGTTTCGTTTCCGGGGACTTTCCGCAGAACCTTTCGCCCCACTGTCGGCGCTTGGCGATGCCGAGCTCGAAGTGCGGGGTATGCGGCGCATGATCGCCGACGAGAAGCCGGGCTTCCCCTGCCGCGTGAGCCTCGAGGATGCCGAGCCCGGCGAGCGCCTGATCCTGCTTCCGTTCGAGCACCATCCCGCTCATTCGCCCTATCGCGCCGCAGGCCCCATCTTCGTGCGGGAAACTGCGCGGGCGACCTATGACCAGTCGGGAGCCCTCCCGCCCGTGCTGCGCAGCCGCCTGTTGTCGGTTCGCGCCTACGACCGGGACGGATTGATGGTCGATGCCGATGTCGTCGACGGCGCCGACGTCGATGCGCTGTTGGCGCGCCAGTTCGGCCGCGCCGATACGGACTACATCCATATCCATTTCGCGCGCCGCGGCTGTTACGCCTGCCGTGTGGAGCGCGCCTGACCATCTGCGTGATGGCGCGCCTCCGGTCGCTGCGTTAGGCTCCTCCGAACGGCAACGGAGGGGCTACATCATGATGTTGGACTGGGCCGCATATCGCGACCAGATCGGCGCATCGATCAAGGAAATGTCGGAGATCAATCCGGACATCGTGAAGGCCTATGCGGCCTTCCACCACGCCAATTCCAATTCGAAACATCTCGACGCCAAGACGCGCGAGCTGATCGCGCTGGGTGTGGCCGTGTCGCTGCGCTGCGACGGCTGCATCAATGCGCATACGGATGCGGCGATCAAGGCTGGTGCTTCGAAGGACGAAATCGTCGATGCGCTGGGCGTGGCCATCATGGTCAATGCGGGCGCGGCGCTCGTCTATTCGGCGCGCACGCTCGATGCCTACGAATCCAAGATCCCGTGACGCCATGATTCTCCTGCAGGGCAGAACGCACGATCTGGGCGACGGCTTCATGGTGCGCCGGATGCTGCCGTCCGTCGAACGCCGGACTGTCGGGCCGTTCGTGTTCTTCGATTATTTCGGGCCCGCGCGTTTTGCGCCGGGCAACGGCATCGATGTGCGCCCGCATCCGCATATCGGGCTCGCGACCGTCACCTATCTGTTCCAAGGCTCGCAGGTTCATCGCGACAATATCGGTTCGGTGCAGACGATCGCGCCCGGCGACGTGAACTGGATGGTGGCGGGTAGCGGCATCGTCCATTCCGAGCGCACGGGTCCCGATGTGCGCGCCGCGGGCCACACGCTGCACGGCATCCAGACATGGGTGGGGCTTCCGCAGGCCCATGAGGAAACCACGCCCGTTTTCGAACACTACGCGATGACCGAACTTCCGGTGCGCGACGAGGGCGGCGTGCATCTGCGGGTGATCGCGGGACACGCCTACAAGCTCGCGTCGCCGGTCAAGGTGTTTTCCGGCACGCTCTATGCCGATGCGCATTTCGCGCCGCAAAGTTCGCTCCGCCTGACGGACGAGCATGCGGAACGGGGCGTGCTGGTGATCGACGGGACGCTCGACGCAAACGGCACGAAGCTCGAGAAGGGCGCCATGGCGATCTTCGATGCGAACGAACATGTCACGCTGTCGGCAATGCAGAGTGCTCACGCGATGCTGTTCGGCGGAGCGCCTCTGGACGGCCATCGCCATCTCGACTGGAATTTCGTGTCCAGCTCGATGGATCGCATCGCCAAGGCACGCGACGACTGGCAAGCGCAACGCTACGCCAAAATCCCCGGCGAAACGGAATTCATCCCGCTGCCGCAGCGTTGACTCCCTCGCCCCCTTCGGGGGAGAGGGTCGGGGTGAGGGGGTCTCTAAGCTGTTTGGTGCGTGAAGCAGAACCGCTGCGGGTTTTTCGCTATCGTCAGCAATTTGGCGTTACCAATGCGTGGTCGGCTTTTTCTGCGCGTGACTTTTACAACGTGCTCTATGACCACGGCCCCCTCACCCTAACCCTCTCCCCCAACGGGGAGAGGGAAATGCACGCGACTTTGTTCTCTATGTGGTGACCCACTGCAGACAGGCGGTGCCTGTTTCAGCTGCAACCGCTCGTGCTGCCACATGTATTGCACTTCATGCAGGTCCCGTTGCGGACGAGGGTGAAGTTGCCGCAAGAACCGCACGCATCGCCTTCATAGCCTTTCATCCGGGCTTCGGCCGCGCGCTTGGTATAGGCTTCACGGCGCTGGCCGGATTTATCGGCGGCCGTCTGTGCTGCTTGTGCGAAACGATTGCCCAGCGCGGTCATCACATCGCCGACGGGATTGCCGGCATTGGCCTGCGCCGCTTCCAGCACGCTCGCACGAATTTCGCTGAGCGCGTCTTCCATGGGCGTGTTGTCGTCGGTGCCCAGGAATTCCGCGACGACGTCTTCGTGGACATGCGCCGGCATGTGATCGTGGTCGTGCTCCGCCAGCATCTTGGGCTGAGCGCCGCCGCGGACCACCGCAAGCGACTTGAACTGCCCGCGCACGAAGCCCGAGGACGTCACGCGCGAGATCGTCTGCGCGAATTCCTTCGCCGCAGTTTCCGGCCGATCGCCAGCAGCATCGCTGCCATGGCCGAGGTCTTCGTCTTTCGCGGGCGTGACATGGGCGAGATCGGTGCGGCCGAGATAGGACACCGCCAGCTCGCGGAAGATGTAATCGAGCACGCTGGTCGCGTTCTTGATCGAATCGTTGCCGATCACGAGGCCCGCCGGCTCGAAGCGCGTGAAGGTGAATGCCTCCACGAATTCCTCCAGCGGCACGCCATATTGCAGGCCGATCGAGATCGCGATGGCGAAATTGTTCATCAGGCTGCGGAAGGCCGCACCTTCCTTGTGCATGTCGATGAAGATTTCGCCCGCGCGGCCGTCTTCATATTCGCCCGTGCGCAGATAGACCTTGTGGCCGCCGACGACGGCCTTCTGGGTGTAGCCCTTGCGGCGCTGGGGCAGGCGCTCGCGTTCGCGGCTCACCACGCGCTCGATCACCTTTTCAATGATGCGCTCGGTGATGACGGTCGTGCGTGCGGCCTGCGGCGCCGCCAACACCTCTTCCAACTCGTCTTCTTCGTCGTCCAGCGCGAAGATCTGGCTCGACAGCGGCTGCGACAGTTTGGAGCCGTCGCGATAGAGCGCGTTGGCCTTCAGCCCCAGCTTCCACGACAGGATGTAGGACTCGCCGCAATCCTTCACGCTGGCGTTGTTGGGCATGTTGATGGTCTTGGAGATCGCGCCCGAAATGAAGGGCTGCACCGCGGCCATCATGCGGATGTGGCTTTCGACGGAGAGCGCGCGCTTGCCGATGCGGCCGCACGGATTGGCGCAATCGAAGACCGGCAGGTGTTCGTCTTTCAGGTGAGGCGCGCCCTCCAAGGTCATGGCGCCGCACACATAAAGGTTCGCTGCGTCCACATCGGCCTTGGAGAAACCGAGCGTCTTCAGGAGATCGAAATCGGCCGAGTCGAGCGTCGCCGCATCGAGCTTCAGGGTCTCGGTGCAGAACGCTTCGCCCAAGGTCCACTTGTTGAACACGAAGCGGATGTCGAAGGCGGATTCGAGGGCCGCTTCCACCGCATTGATCTGCGCTTCGCCGAAGCCCCGCGCGCGGAGCGCGTCATGGGTCAAGCCCGTTTCGAGGCTCTCCAGCGTTCCATGGCCCACCGCATAGGCGACGATGTCGTCGATCTG
>PLJH01000049.1 GCA_003139615.1 Alphaproteobacteria bacterium | reverse complement strand
CGATCGCGGCCGCCATCGGCTCCTCGATCAGATAGACGCGCCTGGCCCCCGCCGACAACGCAGATTCCTGAATCGCGCGCCGCTCGACGGCCGTCGAGCCTGACGGCACACAGACGATGATCATGGGATTGGCGAAGGATCGCCGGTTATGCACCTTGCGGATGAAGTGCTTGATCATCTCCTCCGCAATCTCGAAATCCGCGATCACACCGTCGCGCATCGGGCGGATCGCCTCGATATTGCCGGGCGTGCGGCCCAGCATCATCTTCGCGTCGTTGCCCACCGCGCGGACATGCTTCTTGCCGCCCCGCGTCATGGTCGCGACAACAGAGGGCTCGTTGAGGACGATGCCCCTGCCCTTCACGTAGACCAGCGTATTTGCGGTCCCGAGGTCGATTGCCATATCGCTCGACAAAAAGCCGAGAAGACCGCCGAACATGCTTTTCCTGCCCGTTCCTTTCCAAAGAGGCGCCTGCAATAACCGTACCTTGCGGAGAACCGGCTCCGGCGGTTGCCGCCGAAGCCCCAATTCTTACCGCGCGACGGTTAATGCTTCCGGCACCTGTTTATCGCGTTTCACCAAAAGCTTGTTGAGCGCATTCACATAGGCGTTCGCCGCGGCCACAAGCGTGTCCGTGTCGGCGGCGCGCCCGGTGACCGTGCGCCCATTTTCCTCCAGCCTCACGCTGACCGTTGCCTGCGCGTCCGTTCCTGCCGTCACGGCATGAACCTGGAACAGCTGCAGGGCGGCGGCGTGCGGATAAAGTTCTCGTATGGCTTTGAAGATCGCATCTACCGGGCCGTCGCCCGTCGTGCGTGTGCGGCGCTCTTCGTCGCCGACCGCAAGCACAAGTTCTGCGCTCGGCTCGACACCGACGCCGGTCTCGACCTTCAGGCCTTTGACGACGATGCCGTCATGGTCGCGCAGGATCTCGTCGTCCACCAGCGCCATGATATCTTCGTCGAACAGATGCTTTTTCTTGTCGGCCAGATCCTTGAAACGCTTGAACGCGTCCTGGATCGCTTCGTTCGACAATTCGTAACCCATGCTCTGCAGCTTGTCGCGGAACGCGTGACGCCCCGAAAGTTTGCCCAGCACGAGCGAGGTCTCCTTTACGCCCACATCTTCAGGCCGCATGATTTCGTAGGTCTCGACATTCTTGAGCATGCCGTCCTGATGGATGCCCGATTCATGCGCGAACGCATTCTTGCCCACGATGGCTTTGTTGTATTGTACGGGAAAACCCGTAACATTCGACACAAGCTTGGAGGCGCGGGCGAGCATCCGCGTATCGATGCCGGTATGAAACGGCATCGCATCGCGGCGCACCTTCAGCGCCATGACGATTTCCTCAAGCGCCGCATTGCCGGCCCGTTCGCCCATGCCGTTGATGGTGCATTCGATCTGACGCGCGCCTCCGATCACGCCGGCCAGTGAATTGGCCACGGCGAGGCCCAGATCGTTGTGGCAATGGGTCGAGAAGACCACCGTATCGCCGCCCGGAACGCGCTCGCGCAGCATGCGGATCAGATCGACATATTCCTGCGGCGTGGTGTAGCCGACGGTATCGGGAATATTGATCGTCGCGGCGCCGGAGCGGATTGCGAGTTCCACGCAGCGGCAGAGAAAGTCCGGCTCCGTCCGTGTCGCGTCTTCCGCGCTCCATTGCACGTCGTCGGTGAAATTGCGTGCGCGCACGACCGACGCGCCAACGGCGTCGAGCACGGCGTTCGGCCCCATCTGAAGCTTGTGCTTCATGTGCACGGGGCTTGTCGAAATGAAAGTGTGGATGCGGCCGCGCTTCGCAGGGCGGATCGCTTCGCCGGCGCGATCGATATCCTTGAAGCCCGCGCGCGCCAATCCGCACACGACGGAATTCTTCACCAGCTTGGAGATTTCCGCGACCGATTCGAAGTCGCCGTTCGACGAAATCGGAAATCCCGCTTCGATGATATCGACGCCCATCGCATCGAGCAGTTCGGCGACTTCCAGTTTTTGTTCGAGAGTCATGGCAGCACCCGGCGATTGCTCGCCGTCGCGCAGCGTCGTGTCGAATATTCTGATCCGTTCGGATTTTTCTGTGTTCGTATTCATGGCCTAAAGATTCCTTCCCGTTGCCTCGCGGCGCTTCGATCTCTCCTTTCGCATTCGTCCCCTACGCGCGCGCTCCGATGGAGCGTCATCGCCTAGGGGCAGCTAAGGAGGAGAAGCAGCGCGCGCGACAAATCGAGGGAAGGACGGATCGCCGGAACAATGCGCGCGCGAAGGCAGGCGGAGTTTCCGCCCGTCGCATTCGAATGCGCAAAAATCATCATTGCCGGATCGCCGTTCCGCCCGCCCAATTCACGGTTCGCTAACTTTAACGAATCGCCCTTAAGCGTGTGTAAATTCACGCTTTCGACTTCGTTTCCAAGGTTTTACGCCGATTGCGCAGGACGGCGCAATAGAAGTGATGGGGTCGAAAGGCTTCTCTTTGCAGGACTTGCAAATGCCATCGCGGCGCCTTCCCGAAGGGTCCGGCCCCCAACGCTCCGTATCGGGAAAATCGACACGGGAGGGGGTTGCCAGATCGCGTTTTTGAGGTCAGGAGAGGCACGCTCCGTGCGTCGCTTTGCGCGGGGTTCGCACGCATCGCCATCATCATCCCTTCACACTCGGGACGGAGGTTCGCCGCAGATGAAAATCCTGCCGCCCATCTCCATTGAAGCCCGCCGGTTCCTTCCCAGCCGTTGGGACACCGTAGCCGCATTGCTGGTCTTCGGCTTCATCGTCCTGTTCGCCGATGCGAGTCGCCATGTCGTCGAACCGCTGACGAGCCTCAAAGCGGCGCCTCTGTCGCTGAGCCCCTGGGCGCTGCCCGGCTACGCGCTGCGAACGGCCCTTAGAATGTTGATTGCAATGGTTTTTTCGCTATTGTTCACATTCACCTATGCCACCTGGGCTGCCAAGAGCAAGCGGGTAGGAGCCTTGCTGATCCCCCTGCTCGACATTCTCCAGTCGGTCCCAATCCTGGGGTTTCTGTCTTTCACGCTCGTGTTCTTCCTGTCACTGGTTCCCGGCAAGATCCTGGGGGCCGAGTTCTGCGCGGTCTTCGTCATTTTCACGAGCCAGGCCTGGAACATGGCCTTCAGCTTTTATCAGTCGCTCCGCACCGTCCCTCCCGAGCTGACGGAAGCGGGGCAGGTGTTCGGCCTGACCGCCTGGGCCCGCTTCTGGCGTATCGAAGCGCCCTTCGCGATGCCCTCCCTGATCTGGAACATGATGATGTCCATGTCCGGCAGCTGGTTTTTCGTGGTGGCCTCCGAGGCAATTACCGTGGGCCACACATCCATCGCGCTCCCAGGGGTCGGTTCCTATATCGCGCTGGCGATCACGCATAAGGACCTGGCCGCCATTTTCTGGGCCATTGGCGCGATGCTCGTGGTCATCATCATCTACGACCAGCTTCTGTTCCGGCCGCTGATCGCCTGGGCGGACCGCTTTCGATTCGACCAGGAAAATATCGAAGACCCCCCGGAGTCCTGGCTCCTGACCGTCATCCGCCGGTCCGAATTGCTCGATGCCGTCGCGGTACCGTTCAAGGCGATGCTCCGCTGGTCCTATCGGATCAAGGCGCCTTCGACACTTCGAATCGTCGGCCGCAGCACACCGTTATCGTCCCGCGCCGCAGACATCGCGTGGAACGGCATATTGTTCGCGATCTGCGCCTATTCGCTGTGGCGCGTCTATGAATTCGTGGCAGGCAGCGTGACGCTGCCGGAGGTTCTGCATGTCTTCGTGCTCGGACTTCTGACCATGGTGCGGGTCATGGTGCTGATCGCGATCGCCAGCGTGATCTGGACGCCGATCGGTATCTATGTGGGCCTACGCCCGAAGGTTGCCCATTTCGTGCAACCGATCGCGCAATTCTTCGCGGCGTTCCCCGCCAATCTGCTGTTTCCGGTCGCCGTCTCGGTCGTGGTTGCGTTCAGCCTTGACCCCGACATCTGGCTCTCGCCGTTGATGGTGCTGGGTACGCAATGGTACATTCTTTTCAACGTTATTGCGGGCGCATCCGGTCTGCCGCGGGAACTGCGCGACGCGGGCGCCAATCTGCAGGTGCGCGGCTGGCTGTGGTGGCGCAAAATCGCGCTGCCCGGCGTATTTCCGTTCTATGTTACGGGTGCGATCACGGCTTCAGGCGGTTCGTGGAACGCAGCCATGCTCGCCGAATATGTCACCTGGGGTACAAAGACCCTCCACGCGCAAGGGTTGGGCAATTATCTCCAGGAAGCGACGACGGCCGGCAATTTCCAGCATATCGTGCTCGGCATTGCGATCATGAGTGTGCTCGTGACGATCATCAATCGCACGTTCTGGCGGCCGCTCTATCAATATGCCGAACGCAAATACAAGCTGACCTAGGAGGCGATCATGGATGCAAGCACTCTCCTCGATGTGCGCGATGTGCACCAGGCCTTCCCAAAGGCCGGCGGCGGCGAATTGCTGGTGCTGGACGGCATCGACCTCACTTTGAAGCAAGGGGAGATTGTCGGCCTGCTTGGGCGCTCGGGTTCGGGAAAGTCCACTTTGCTCCGGATCATTTCCGGACTCGCGTGCGCTTCCAGCGGCGAGGTGACGTATCTCGGCCATCCGGTCGACGGGCCCGCGAAGGGCATCTCGATGGTGTTCCAGAGCTTCGCGCTGTTTCCNNTGTTTCCCTGGCTGACGGTGCTTGAGAACGTGGAATTGGGATTGGAAGCTGTCGGCCTTCCACCAAAGGAAATCCGCACCCGAGCGATTGCCGCCATCGACTTGATCGGCCTCGACGGCTACGAATCCGCTTATCCGCGCGAGCTTTCCGGCGGCATGCGC
>PLJH01000089.1 GCA_003139615.1 Alphaproteobacteria bacterium | reverse complement strand
GGTTGCAAGGCGGGAATCTGTTGTGATTCCTTATGCGGCTCCGAAGCGTTTTGGAGGTGCCGATGTGGACGGCTGAAAATCGCCCGCGCTACAACCGCGACAAGCTGCGTTATCCGAGCGATCTGACCGACGATGAGTGGGCGCTTGTCGAACCGCTGATTCCGCCCGGCAAGCGTGGCGGCGGCAAGCGGACGGTTGTCATGCGCAACGTGGTCGATGGGTTGATGTACATTTTGAGTACGGGCTGTCAGTGGCGAGCGATCCCGAAAGATCTTCCGCCGCGCAGCACGCTGTTCGACTATCTCGATCTGCATGGAACAATCGGGGTCAGACTCCACTTAATTCGCAGTCCCGCTCAATTTTCGCCCCTGGCAATCCGCTTTACAGCCGCCCCATCGCCTCGTCGAACAGGTCCCGCATCGCGGCCCAGGAGCGTTTGTCTGTCGGCAGGTGGTAGGCGAAGCCTTTCATGTTCAGCGCATCGATGGACTTGTCGGTGAAGCTGTGCCCTGCACCGCCATAGGTGAGGAATTGCCAGTCGGCGCCACACTCGTTCATCAGCCGGATGAATTTTTCGCGCGCATCGGGCGGTATCAGCGGGTCGCCGGCGCCGGCGCAGACCATCACCTTGCACGTGATTTTGCGGTCGTCGCGATCGGGCAACTCGGTCATTCCCGGGTGGAACGCAGCAACCGCCGACACATCGCTGCGCGAGCGCGCAATCTCCAGAACCACGGCGCCTCCGAAACAATAGCCGACGGCCGCGAGCCGCTTGGGATCGACATTCGACTGCCCTTTCAACAGATCGAACGCGGCATGGGCGCGGGCTCGCATGAGAGCCGGATTCTGCATCAATCCCCTCAGCAGGCCCATCGCATGTTCCATGCCCGTGACCGCTTCGCCATACATGTCGAGCGCGAATGCGACATAGCCGAGCTCCGCCAGCATGCGGGCGCGCTCCTTCGCATGCTCCGTCAACCCGCCGCCCTGATGGCAAACGAGAACGCCGGGCCGCGCCGACCCGCGCGTGTCGTCGTCGGCGAGATATCCGGTGAAGGTTTTACCCTCGACGGAGTATGAGATGTCTTTGGTGAGCATTTCGCGTCCCCAAATTACACCTGCCACGTGAAGGCGGGTGAAAAACTCTCCTCACTTCGCCGGATGCGGCAGCGTGGGAAGCGACGGCAATGGCGGCGTTGTCAGGAAGGTGCCGTTGCGCGGGAGAACGTTGCAGCCTTGCGCGGTGCACAATTCCACTTCACCGGAGAAGCGATCGACGACGAAGACGGATTGGCCCGCCGACGGATAGGTCTGCACGCGGCCCACGATCAGGAATGTGATCGCGACGGCGAAGGCGCCCACGATCAACGCGAGCCAGATTTCGACCGTGACGGATTCGATGATCGCACCTGCGCCGAGCAGCACGGCTGCCGCGATGATCCAGGGCAGCGCTTCGCCGACGGGCCCGCCGAGCGACCCCGCGAACCGCCACGCGACGAACGCGCCCGCGAGCAGCAGGAAACCGGCAATGCCGAATCCCAGCCGTACCGCCCAGGGCGTGGTCGAGGTCGACGTTTCGATGCGCTCGACCGTGTCGTGGTTGTGAATTTCTTCGTGGACCGTGTGATCGTGATTGTCGCTCATGAAACCCTCTGATATCAGTGCCGCACTCGACTGCCCGTGCCATTCTGGCACATTGCGTCCCCCGCGCAAACGAGACCCGCGACCGCACCTCTCTAAACACTCCGTTGACGTCCGCCCGTCGGGCTAAACGCAACGGTAACGACAACAGCGTAAATTTGCAGCGAGGTCCGGTTTCGGCCACGCCATGTTCCGGGAAAAACTGCTCACAACGCTCATCTGGTCGGCGGTGCCCATCGCCGGGGCGATGCTTGCCGACTATGCGATCACCATCCTGCTGCTGCATGCGTGGCAGTCCTACACGCCTTTGATCACGCTGAGCGTGGCGATCGTCGTCAGCCTGCCGGTTTGCTATGCGCTGGTCAGCGGACGCATCGAATTGCGCCATGCACGCGACGCGCTCTCCGCGGCGCGGGACACCGCCGTCGGCGCCAACCAGATGAAGACGCTGTTCTTCGCCAATATGAGCCACGAACTGCGCACGCCGCTCAACGCAATCATCGGTTTCTCGGAGCTTCTGGCGCTCGATGCCTTCACCGCCAAGCGGCGCGAATATGCGGATCTGATCCACAGCTCCGGCACGCATCTGCTCGGCCTCGTCAACGATCTGCTCGATCTCGCGCGCATCGAAGCCGGCAAGTTCGAGTTGCGCGCCGAAAGCGTGAGCCTGGAAGAGCTGATCGGCGAATGCGCGCGGACCGTTGAAGTCCGTGCGCGCGAATCCGGAATCGGTTTGATGCGCCGTGTCGCGCCCGAACTGCCCTATGCCCTCGCTGACCGGCGCGCGCTGAAGCAGATACTGCTGAACCTCCTGACCAATGCGATCAAGTTCACACGCCGCGACGGGACGGTGGAAATGTTCGCGCGGTTGACATCATCCGGCGAACTCGTTTTCGGCGTGAAGGACGACGGCATCGGAATCGCGGACGAAGATCAGGCGCGCGTGTTCGAGCGTTTTGGACAGGGCCGCCACGACGTTGCCGGCGCCGACGAAGGTACCGGCCTTGGCCTGCCGATCGTCAAAGGCCTGATCGAGGCGCATGGCGGGCGCGTGTCGCTGGAAAGCCGGCTGGGCGAAGGCACCTGCGTGACGGTCACGCTGCCGCGCGACAGATTGGTGCTGCCGCTCAAAGATATCGCGCTGGCGTCTTAGCCCCGCATTTCACGCATTGTAATTGAGACGCAGGCCGGCTTTGGGCCAGTCCATCGCATAGAGATTTCCGGTGCCGGACGCCGTGATATAGGCGGTCTTCATGTTCTTCCCGCCCCAGCAGATATTCGTGACGATCGGGTCGGGAATGGGCGTGTGTTTCACTTTCTTCGTGCCGGGCCAGAAGGTGGTGATGCCGCCCGCAAGGATCGTCGCGCAGCACACGCCGCCGTCGGCCTGCACGCCCAGCGAATCGAAATAGGCGAGACCCGGAAACGCACCCACGAACACGCCCGGCGTGAATCCTTCGACCTTTCCGGGCTTGCCCGGCTTGACGAGCGGCAGCGACCATAAGCGACCCGGCATTGTCTCGGCGTAATAGACCGTCATGCCGTCGGGCGAGAGACCGACGCCATTGGGCGTGGTCAGTTCGCGCAGAACCTTTGTGATCTTCGAGCCGTCGGCTTTCGCATAATAAAGCGCGCCGTGGGTACGAAACTTCGCGTTGTTCGACGCGTGATCGGTGAACCAGAAGCCGCCTTGCGTGTCGAACACGATATCATTCGGCGCGACCAGCGCTTCGCCGTCGCAGGAATCGTAAATCACTTCGACCTTGCCGGTTGAGATGTTCGCGCGCTCGATGCGCCCGCCCTTGTGCGCAGCGGGCGTGTGGCCGGGAATGTTGAGGCCCTGGCGTTTGTGGAATTCGAAATTCGAGCCGTTGTTGCACACATAGAGCGCGCCGTCGGGACCGATCGCGAGCCCGTTCGGTCCGCCGCCGGGTTTGGCGACGACTTGCGTCTTGCCGTCGGGTTTGACGCGCGTGATGCGGCCCGTCTCGATCTCCACCACGATCACCGAACCGTCGTCCATCGCGACGGGTCCTTCGGGAAATTTGAGTCCGGTTGCGACTTCGCGCAGGGTCATCGAGTGTTTCCTCCATATCTTTGCCGGCGCAAGGCTAGCGCGCTACGCCGCTTTCGCAAGGGTCTAACGCGCCCGCTCCAACGTCACGAAGCTGTAACGCAGGCCTTCCGGCGTCGCGTGGTCTTCGCGGGCGATTTCATGCCAGCGCGTGCGCTCGAACGGCGCGAGCGTGGCGTCGCCTTCGAATGCGGCGTGCACTTCCGTCAAATAAATGCGATCCGCGCGGTCGCGCAGTGCCTCGTAGATATCTGCGCCGCCCGCGATGACGATTTCTTCCGGGCTTTCCGCTTGGGCCCGCGCAAGCGCGTCGTCCAGCGAATGCACGACGACCGCGCCTTCCGCCGCGAACGCACGGTCGCGCGTGACAACGATATTGGTGCGGCCGGGCAACGGTTTCTTCGGGAAGCTGTCCCAGGTCTTGCGCCCCATGATAATGGGCTTGCCCATCGACACGGCCTTGAAATGGCGCATGTCTTCGGCGATGCGCCACGGAATTTTACCGCGGTCGCCGATGACGCCATTCTCCGCAACTGCCACGACGAAGACGATCGCGCTCACGCCTGGTCCGCCAGATCTTCCAGCGCATCGCCCGTGAGGCGATAGCTCAGCCAGCCCGTCGCCGGCTCGGCGCGCAGGCCGTCGTAAAATGCGATCGAAGGCTTGTTCCAGTCGAGCACGAACCAGCTGATGCCGGCAGCTCCCGTTTCGAGCGCATGCTTCGCGAGCCACGCAAGCATTTTCTTGCCATGGCCTTTGCCGCGCCGCGACGGCTGCAGATAGAGATCCTCGAGATGGATCTGGCGCACCGCGCTGAAGCTCGCATAGGTGGGAAACCAGGTGATGACGCCCACGGCCTCCTCGCCCAGAAACGCAAGTGCGCTGCAGCATGAAGGGCTCGGCCCCAGGAAATCGCTTGTGACGATTTCGCGGGTCAGCCGGAATTTGTCGGTCAGCTTCTCATATTGCGCGAGCTCATAAAGCAGCCCGAGGATCGCATCCTCGTCGCCTGCTCTGCCTCGCCTGATGGTCAATTCCATGCATCCCTCCCCTGACGCGCGGGACCATAGGAGCAACTCAATTGATGGTAAACGGGGAACCAAATTCGCTTTCGAGGGTTTCGTAGTCGCGCCAGGAGACCCACATGAAAAACCTGTTGATTTCGATATTCGCATTCAGCCTCGCTACGGCCGCGCCGACAGTCCTTTTGGCGCAGGACGACCACCACGACAGCGCACCCCATGGCGCGATGAGCGGCCCCCCGGCCGATCATGCAACGCCCGGCGGCGGCACGGACCGAATGGATCAGCATACCGCGCCGATGAGCAGTCACACGACGCCGATGGTAACGCACCGCACGGTTCGCCATCGCACGGTTCATCACACGACGGTCGTCGATCATACGACGATCAACAATCATTCAACGACGCGTGTGAAGGTCGATGTGTCGTCCTATCGCAAAGCCTTCAACGCCCCGAACCATTATCACTTCGGCGATTACCATGGTCCGGCGGACTATTCCTATCATCGCTGGAACACCGGCGATAATCTGCCCCGCGAATATTGGGCGCAGAATTATTGGCTCAACAATTACCTGAATTTCGGATTGATCGCGCCGCCCGACGGTTACGTCTGGGTTCGCTATGGGCCCGACGCCGTGCTGATCGACGAAGACACGGGTGACATCATCCAGGTCGAATACGGCGTGTTCTACTGAACTGTCGAAAATATCGACGCGAAAACCCCGGGCTCATCACCCGGGGTTTTTTGCTTGTGTGATTTCCTTCTCCCGTCGTGGGAGAAGGAACGCGCGACG
>PLJH01000121.1 GCA_003139615.1 Alphaproteobacteria bacterium | reverse complement strand
CCTATTGGTCGCGCTCGCGGGCTGAAGTCTGGCGCAAAGGTGCAACCTCCGGCCACACGCAGCGTCTGATCGAAGCCCGGGTCGATTGCGATGGCGACGTACTGCTGCTGAAAGTCGACCAGACGGGTCCGGCCTGCCACACCGGCGCGCCGGCCTGCTTCTTCCGAAAGGCTGCTCTCTGATGCACGTCGCGCCCACCGTTCGATTTGCCGCCCAGAGCGATTACGCCGAATGGCTTCCGCTGTGGGACGGCTATAACAAATTTTACGGTCGCTTCGGCCATACCGCCCTGCCCGAAGAGATCACGCGCACGACCTGGTTGCGTTTTTTCGATGCGTACGAGCCGGTCTTCTGTCTGGTGGCGGAGGAGCACGGACACCTGGTGGGGCTGGTGCATTATCTCTTTCACCGCAGCACGACGTCGATTGCGCCCAATTGCTATCTGCAGGACCTGTTCACGACCGAGGCGACGCGCGGCAAGGGCGTTGGCCGCGCGCTGATCAACGCGGTCTACGAGCAGGCAAAGCTCGCGGACATCCCGCGCGTCTATTGGCAAACACACGAAACCAACGAAACGGCCATGAAGCTTTACGACAAGGTGGCCGAGCGTTCAGGCTTCCTGGTCTATCGCAAGAGTTTCTGACCGCTTTGCCAATGCCGAGGCCGATATTGCGCTGACGAGTCGAACGACCCGCCTGCTCATTCAACCGCTGAGCGACTTTGAAGATTTCGTGTTTCAATCGCAGCGTAAGCAATGCAACAGTACCGACGATTGCGCGTTGTACGGTGACCTCGGGGGGTGCCAATGAACAGGATCATCAAAACGGATTTGCTTGCCTATATGCGCGGGCACAAGCTTGCGGTCGTCGCAACCACCAACGGCAAGGGCGCGCCGGAAGCCGCGCTGGTTGGAATCGCCGCAACGGACAAACATGAGTTGATTTTCGACACAGTTTCGTCTTCTCGGAAGCATGCGAATCTTGTCCTGCATCCTCGCGTTGCCGCGACGTTTTCGGGGCCGGGCGAGCAGACGTTGCAATATGAAGGCCTGGCGTTTCCGATTTCCACGAGCGGTTCGTTCGATGCGGCTTACCGCGAGGCCTATTACGCCGCGTGGCCCGACGGTCGCGAGCGCCTGAATTGGGAGGGCCTCGTCTATTGGGGCATAACGCCGGTATGGGCGCGCTATTCGGATTTCGATCGCGGTCCGCTCGTCACGGAATTTCATTGGGACGACGATCAGGCGTGACCGCGCCGCCATTCGCCTAAGGCAACGGGCGTTAGTCGAATATCGCCTTCAGATGGGCATTGAGGAATTTACCGGCGGGGTCGAGTTTCTTGCGCAGTTGCCGATAGCGGTCGAACTCCGGATAGAGCGCAGCGAATTCGCTCGCCGTGCGCGTGTGGCGCTTACCCCAATGGGGGCGGCCGTCATATTGGCGGAATACGGCTTCGCAGGCTGTGAACAGCTTCGTCGTATCCACCTTGTGATACTGATGCACCGCGATCGTGGCGCTTTCGCGCTGGTAGAAAGGGCTCAGCCAGACATCGTCGGCCGCAACGCTGCGATATTCCAGCGGGAAGCCCGTGTTGATCTTCTTTTTGCGGATCGTCTCGACCACTTCGCGCACGCAGTCCGGGCCGCTCGCGTAAGGCACGCCATATTCCATTTCGTTGAAGCGCACCGTGCGCGGGCTCGGAAACAATTCGTGGCTCCAACGCGCCTTGCCCTTCGTCGGCATCAATCGCGAGAACAATCCATGTGCGGGCTTCAGCATCGCGGGCAAATAGGGCAGCGCTTCGTTGATCGCCGCGAAGGCGCGCATGTCGCCGCTCGATTTCTCGCCCCGCTTGCGCATGTCTTCGGCGCTGCGTGGATGGGGCGCATGCTCATTGGTCTCGTTCAACGTCTTGCAGATCGCGGCATCCGCATAGGGAAACCAGAAGAATTCGAAATGCCGGTTTTTCGCCACGAGATCGTCGAGCCGGCGGAACAATTCATTCGGCGGCAGCAGGAAATTTTCTTCCAGCAGTTTGTACGCCGGCCGCACGGACATGGTGACTTCTGTCATCACGCCGAGAGTGCCCAGCGACAAGCGGCCGGCCGCAAAAATCTCTGCGTTCTCGGTCGGCGTGCAATTCAGCACTTCGCCGTTTGCGAGGATGATGCGAAAGCCCGCAACTTCGCCGGAAAAACTCTTGAGCGTGCGCCCCGTGCCATGTGTGCCCGTGCCGACCACGCCGCCCAGGGTCTGGCGATCGATGTCGCCCATATTCTTGAGGCCGACGCCTTTGGCATAGAGCGCCGGTCCAAGCGCCCAAAGCAGCGTTCCGGCAGCGCACGTGGCAGTCAGCTTTTCCATATCGACGCTCTTGACGCCCTTGAAGGCCGACAGATCGACCATGGTGCCGTCGGTCCCCGCCAACGGCGTGAACGAATGGCCCGCGCCAGGCGCGCGCACAGTGCTTTCTGCCAGGCGTATCGCGGCCGCGAGTTCCACCTCATCCCGCGGCGCAATCACCTTCTTCGGCTTGCAGGTTACCCCGCCCGACCAGTTCGACCATTTGCCGCCGACGATCTTCATGCCCTGCTCCGCTCTGGCCGAGCCCCGCTCGGCGGCGGTCTTGTACAGCCGGCAGCGCGGGCGTCAACCGCGGGGCCGGCAGTCAGATATCCGCGAAGCGAGGCGCCCGTTTTTCAAGGAAATGGGCCACGCCTTCCTTGAATTCCGGTCCGGCAAGGCTCGTCTTCATTTCCGCGTCGGCGGTCGCAAGCGACTCGTTGAAATCCTGGAAGTTGGATTTCCAGACCTGCGCCTTCATCACGGCCATGGAGCGCGGTGAAACCGTGTCCGCCAGATGCCGCGCATAGGCGCGGACATTCTCCATGAAATTCTCCTGCGGGAAAATTCGATTCACGAGGCCGATCCGCTGCGCCTCTTCCGCAGAGATCTTGCGCGCGGACATCAATAGATCGAGCGCATGCGCCTGCCCTACCAACCGCGGCAACAGCCAGCTGATGCCATGCTCGGCAATCAATCCGCGCTGCGCGAAAGATGTCGTGAACACGGCCTTCTCCGCCGCGAAGCGCATGTCGGCATAGAGCGCCATCACGAGTCCGATTCCCGCGGCCGGACCGTTGATCGCGGCGATGATCGGTTTCTTTGTGCGCGCAAAATAAGCGAAGCGCTGGCTGTCCTTGAAATGCGGCGACAATTCGGGTCCCAGCGCGGATTCGAACTTGCGATCAAGCTCGGTGTCGACGGAGCGCGAAGTCGCCTGGCCGGCGGCGGAGTCGCTCGACAGCACATCCATGTCGGCGCCCGCGCAGAACCCGCGTCCCGCGCCCGTCAACACGATCACGCGCACATTGGCATCGCTCGCGGCTTTCGCCATTTCCAGTTTTATGCTCTGCGCCATATGCGCGTTATAGGCATTGAGCCGTTCGGGCCGGTTGAGCGTGATCGTCGCGATGCGATCCCGCACATCGTACAAAACGTCCGGTTGTTCGGTCATGGCGTCCTCCCGCCGCTTCCCGCGGCCTGTTGCGTATATCGAGGCTGCATGTTCCCATATCCGCGACCGACATCAAGACCGGGAGGAACGATCATGGGCAAGTATCGCGATATACTGTTCGAAACGCCGGAGCCCCGGATTGGGCAGATCACGCTCAATCGTCCCGGACATATGAACGCCTATACGGGCGCGATGTGCGACGATCTCGTGGCAGCGCTGGCGCATTATGTCGACGACGACGAACAGCGTTGTCTCGTAATCACGGGCGCGGGACGCGGCTTCTGTTCCGGCGGCGATATCAGCGGGGAAGATCCCGACCGGCCCGATTACAAGAACAAGCAGCTTGGCTATGGTCACGAAATGCGCGTGGGCATGCATCGCGTGATTGCCGCGTTGCATCGCAT
Source organism: Alphaproteobacteria bacterium (assembly GCA_003139615.1). Classification (GTDB taxonomy): domain Bacteria; phylum Pseudomonadota; class Alphaproteobacteria; order Micropepsales; family Micropepsaceae; genus Rhizomicrobium. The sequence goes on along the minus strand of PLJH01000121.1, from coordinate 5,942 downwards.
CGACAAGCCCGTGATCGCGATGATCAACGGGCCCGCGGTTGCCGGCGGCCTGACGCTCGCGCTGGCCTGCGATTTCCGCATCGCGGCGGACACGGCGAAACTGGGCGACACGTCCGGAAAATTTGCGCTGCTGCCGGACGAAGGCGGCGCGTGGTTCTTTCCGCGCATGATGGGTCTCGATCGCGCGCTGAAGATGACAATGCTGCACGAAGTCTATCTCGCGCCCGAGGCGCTCAAGCTGGGTCTGGTGACGGAGGTTGTGCCGGCGGCCGACTTGAAGACTCGTACCTTCGATTTTGCGCTGGCGATTGCAAAGAAGGCTCCACTCGCCGTTCGCTTGGCCAAGAGCATGATGCGCCATGGACTCAACGCAACGCTCGATCACTCGCTGAACGATGCGGCCTTCGCCGTGATGATCGCCAATCCCAGCGAAGATGTGCGCGAAGGCGTCGCCGCGTTCTTCGCCAAGCGCGAGCCGGACTTCAAAGGCCGTTGAGTTTCGCCACGGAAGGACGCGCGTTTACGGGATGGATCGATTTTGCGCTATCCCGGGCCGTTTTGTCGTTTCCGGCCAATGGGCTGAGTCTTGCCGGCTCGTGGGTCGCGACCTTTTCCGGCTGCGGGAGGTTGCCGGTGTCGGCAACCGGCACAACTCCCGCCTGATCGACGGTCGTTGCCGCGACGCTCACACCTTCGACCAAGCCTGCTGCCGCTGCCGGGGTCACCGCGGCCAATGCGGCGGAGATGGCAAACTGTGCGGCGTGGCGCTTGAAACTACGGCTGAACATGTCACGTACTCATTCCCATATCCGCTTAGGGAACGTTCCGAAAACAGTTTGTTTCCGGCTTGAATGAAATATTGCAGAGGCGGGCGAATTCAGTCGTGTGCGGCCGCCAGGATCACGCCGCCTGTTCCCTGCTGAAGCAGGATCGCTTCGCGCAGGCCGCCGCGCGTTGCCGCGGGCAGTTTGTAGGTCTGCGGTAGGCCGTCCCACCTCCCCAGCTTGACCAACTCACGGACGACATTCTTGTGACGCAAGGTGCGCCCACTGTTCTCGCCGCGTGCAATCGCTACCTGCACAATGTCGGGATCGTAACGCACCAGCCAGACATCGGCGTTTCCGCCGGCTTGCGCGCAAACAGTCGCGTTTCCGTCGGTGAATCCGATCTCCGGCGCATTCGCCGGTCGCGCTTCGCGCGCAATCAGCGCCTCGAGTTCACCCCGGTCGGTACCCACGACATCCGCGCGGCCGTTCACCACCACCTGCGGTGTAAACACCTGTGTGCGATGGAACCCATGCGCGTAATCCCACTGGCGCGCAGTGTATTGCGGCGAACCGAAGGTATCCTTCCAACCGAGTTCGTCCCAATAAGTAACTTCGAAGCTCAGAGTGAGGAGATCCGGCCGATCGCTCAGCGCCATGACGTTTGCATTGGCGGGCGGACAGGATGAACAGCCCTGGCTCTGGAACAGCTCGACGACCGTCGGATGCTCGCGGTCGGCTGCGAGCGAGGGCGTCGCGGCAACTGCCAGCATTGCGAGCAATCCCAAACCAACATATCGCGTCATCGCCATCTCCGTTGCGGCCGGCCGAACCGGACATACGGATATTCGCGGTTGCGGGCGAGTTCGTTACAAACGGTGAAATGGCGACCCCGGCGTGACTCGAACACGCAACCCCTTGCTTAGAAGGCAAGTGCTCTATCCGGTTGAGCTACGGGGCCGATCGGAAAATGGAATCGGGTTTCCGGAAGACGGGGCATATTCCAACCGATGCGGCCCCAATTCCAGCCCGAATTCGGTTGAACTCAGTGCGACCAGGGAATCTTGCGGTCGAATTTGAAATTGTCGGAATAGGACTTTGGCCGCGGTTTCAGGGTGTGGGGCTCGAACACCTGGTAAGGGATTTCATGCTTCTCGGCATAGGCGACCGCCTCGTCCCTGGTGTCGAACTCGAGCTGCACCTGGCTCAACATGTCGCCCGAACTGGTCCAGCCCATCAGAGGGTCGATCTTGCGGGGGCTTTCGGGCTCGTATTCGAGCAACCAGCGCTTCGTCAGGGCGCGCCCGGACTGCATTGCGGATTTGGTCGGCTGATAGATGCGCGCGCGCATGTCGTTCTCCGTTGCTCCCGTCCCAACTTCTGACCGGCCGGCTGGTCGGGGCGGCGTGATTCGAACACGCGACCCTCTGCTCCCAAAGCAGATGCGCTACCAGACTGCGCCACGCCCCGATGTTTTCCTGTCGCCGGCATAATTCCGTCAGGGCTTTCCGCGCCGGACGGTCCCGTCCCCTTACACGGTCACTGGCAGGCCAGCAACGGGGCGTCTTTGGCAATAGGCGTGTTGAAGATCGCGCCGTGGACTTTGTCTCCCGGCACGATGCCGAGCGCGGCGGAGCGGCCGCCGATGAGCTCGAGCACGGCACGGACCGGCTCCATAGATGGGATCTGGGTCGTCGAATAGGGAACGGCACTCGCCGCGATCGACGAGATGCTGCCGTCGGACCGAATGAAGATGATGTCGAGGGGCAGGATTGTGTCCTTCATCCAGAAGATCTGGCACTGCGGCCGATGGAAGTCGAACAGCATGCCCGCATCGGGCGCCATCGTCTTGCGGTTCATCAGGCCGTACTCCTGCGACTGCTGGTCGCCAGCGACCTCAACCTTGAATTTGATCGGCCCGTGATCGGAATCGACAGTGACGGTTGTGACGGGCAATGGCGTGGCGGGAGGCGTCGCGCCCGAGCAGCCCGCGAAGACGATCAGTGCGGCAACAACAACCAATGAACGATGCATGGAATCAAATCCTGACGCGTCACACGAACGCCAGTGTGCCACGCCTTTCCAGCAGCGCCAGCATCAATCTGTGCCCGCCTCGATCTGCCCTGCGAGACCGACTTCAGGCGTCGAGGATCGTGATCTCGGCCGCCAATTCGCCTTTGGGCCCATCGCCGGTCCGCACACGCACGCGTTGCCCCTGGCGCAACTCCCGGATGCCGCCCTGCCGCAACGTCTCCATATGCACGAAGATGTCGGGCGTATTGGCGCCGCGTGACACGAAGCCGTAGCCCTTGCCGCGGTTAAACCATTTCACCGTCGCTTCGAAGGCCGGTCCGTGCGGCTCCGTCAGGTAGCGCGAAGTGCGCTGAACTGCGGCTGCCTGCGGCGTGGCTGTCGAATTGTCCAATGAAAGCAGGCGACGTGCCTGCAGGCCTTTTGGCCCCTGCACCGCCTCGCAGACGACGCGCGCGCCTTCATAAGCGGCCTTGAAGCCCGATTGGCGGACACAGGTCTGATGCAGGAGAACGTCGCCTTGCGGACCCACGGACGGTTTGATGAAGCCGTAGCCCTTAGCTATGTCGAACCACTTGATGAGACCGCTGACTTCGAAGGCACTATCGTTCAGACCCGTCGGGTCCATTATACTCGTTTCCATCCCCTCTACCCCGAAAACTCAAGATAGTAAAAATAAGGTTAACACAACCATCGCCGAAGGGGAAGTAGATCGCCTGTCACCGGTGTGAAATATTGGCGCAGCCTATACTCCTTACGCATAAGCCCTTGTATTACCGGCCGTTCTTCCAACCTGGAGCACCCGAATCGATGGAATTTACCGGCCGATACCTGGTCCCTGCCCCCGTTGAAACCACTTGGGCGGCCCTCAACGACCCGGAAATCCTCAAGGCCTGCATTCCGGGTTGCCAGGAGATGACCAAGACCGACCCGACGCATTATGAGGCGGCAGCAACGCTCAAGATCGGGCCGGTTAAAGCGTCGTTCAAAGCCAGGATCGAGATGGCCGATATCGACGCGCCACGGCACTGCACCCTGAAAGGCGAAGGTCAGGGCGGCGTGGCGGGGTTCGCGCGGGGTGAAGCGGAGGTGACGCTGACGCCGGAAGAAGGCGGAACGGCCCTCGCCTATACGGCCAAAGCCGCCATTGGTGGCAAACTTGCCCAGATCGGACAAAGACTGATCGACGGCGCGGCCAAACAGATTGCGGACGACTTTTTCACGCGCTTCTCCGCCGCGGTGAGCGCGATCCCGGCCGAACCCGAGATCGTCACTGACCAACCCGAGGCGGAGGAATTCAGTTCGGCACCCACCATTGTTCCGACATCCGAAATCAAGCGCGAAGGTCTCGCGCCGGAGATCTGGGTCGTAGGCCTGATCGGCGTGATCGTGATCCTGCTGTTGTTGTTTGGCTTGATACTCTGACGATCACAAGCTGCCAACCCGGTGTGTGGCTAAGGGACCAAGACCAACTCCACATTGTCGAGGGCGTTGTTTGTCTGCGCCGTGGTCGGCGCTTCGAAAAGAATTTCAGTTTTTTCGGACGTCGCCACGAAGGTCACTGAGAATTGTTTCCAAATCTGTCTGATGCTGCCCTTCGTGCCCGATACCGCGGCCGCTGTGATCAATTGGCCATTGACGAACACGTCGACACGGCTAAGCGATCCGAGATCAGCGGGATCCCAAGCTGCTCCAACCCAGAATGATAGTGTATATTGGGAACCGGATTTGGTCGCAACAAATTGCTCGATGCCATTGATCTGCGGTGATTGGCTCGCCTGCGGAGTCGCTGGAACTCCAAAATCGAAATATTGATTGCCGCTCTGGGCGTTGAACGTGATTCCATCCTTCAAAAAACTGCCGCTCACGACTGCAACAGGGCCAGGATAGTTCCTATCGGTGCCGACGATTGTCCAACCGCCGCCGAGCAAACCGCCATTGGCGAAGGTCCTGTACGAAGCCGTCGCGACAACTGGTGTCTCAAAATCACCGTTTTTGATCAGATTTTGTCCGTTTGCGGCTGTCGCGAGTGAGAGCGTCGTCGCGATCAATACGAGCGTGGACTTGATTGCCATGGGAACCACTCCTGAAACCCCGTTTCGCGTTCGCTGGACACCACACCCGTAACTACGGGGCTACCGGCAATCGACAATGCGGTAGGCATTACAGCACGAAATCGAACGTCGCGCTCAAGAATTGCGTCCGTCAGAAAGGAGGTGGACCCGAGCATCTCTCATAATGCAGCTCTCTAGTCCCGCGCCCAAAGAACCGCGCGGATTTCAACTCCGCTTACGGTCGGGCAAGACGGCTTGACGACGGGCGCCAGATGCCGACACATTGACCACATCATCCGACGTTTGAAGGGAGTTTCTCATGGCCGTCGTCTCCATGACGGTGAACGGCAAAGCCGTTTCCGCCGAGATCGAAGACCGCACATTGCTCGTCTATTTCCTGCGCGAGCAATTGCGGCTGACCGGCACGCATATCGGTTGCGACACGAGCCAGTGCGGCGCGTGCGTCGTCCATGTGGATGGCCGCGCCGTGAAGTCCTGCACGATGTTTGCGGTGCAGGCCGAAGGCGCCGACGTGACGACCATAGAAGGGCTTGCCAAGGACGGGAAATTGCATCCGGTCCAGGAAGCATTCCGCGAGAATCATGGCCTGCAATGCGGCTTCTGCACNNGCACGGGCTACCACAACATCGTGAGATCGATCGAAGATGCGTCGAAGCGAATGGCCGGAGGCGCGAAATGATTTCCTATTCGTTCGCCTATCGCCGCGCGAAATCCCTGACCGAAGCAGAGGCGCTATTTGCGAATTCGCCGGAAGCGAAATTCCTCGCGGGCGGCCAGACACTGATCCCAACGATGAAAATGCGGCTCGCGAACCCGCCCGAACTTATCGACATCTCGGGGCTGAAAGAACTTAGCTTTATCCGCGTCGACGGCCAGACGCTAGTTATAGGCGCCGGCACGAAGCACCACGACGTGGCTGTGTCTGCCGAAGTGATGGGCACTATTCCGGCGCTCGCGAAGCTTGCCGAGGGCATCGGCGACCCCGCAGTGCGTTATATGGGTACCTTGGGCGGCTCGCTCGCGAACAACGATCCTGCCGCGGATTATCCCGCGGCCGCCCTCGCGCTCGGCG
>PLJH01000115.1 GCA_003139615.1 Alphaproteobacteria bacterium | reverse complement strand
ACCACTCGTCGGGACACGACCCGAGCGAGTTGTCCGTTCGCGCGTTGCATACGGTCCGAGCGATGCCGCAAACCTCGTAGCCGCTCGCAACAAGCGCCTCTTCGAGAAGGTCGGCGATCATCAACTCGTCTTCTGCAATAAATCTCACGGTCCACTGCTTTGAACGGCTCGTCCGCCCAATCGCCTCCGCTGCCTTTGTTCCAATCGGTGCGGTTCATGGGGGTGATCTCAGCCTCCAGTTGGAGTGCCACCTCAGCGGAATCGCGACCGAGAACTCAACGACGGCCATATCCCAAACCGCGCGCAGATTGTTGCGCCGGTCACACAGAATAACGATGAACAACAATTGGCCGCGAAGCGGTGCCCGAAAAAAAAGCGGCCGGGAGCCGCCTAAGTTGGACCACCTGGGGCCGGGGGGCCGCGTCAGTGGCCGGGACGATCTTCTTCATTATAAAGTTCGCAGACTTGTCGGTCGTCGGACCACATTTCGGCGTCAACGCAAGCGTCCGGCCTGAACTGCGACAACTTGAGCGAAGCAGCCTGATCGTCGGCACACATGATGCCCACAACTTTTATAATACCGCCTTCGCTGTTCAGATAATTGAAGGTGTAACTCGCCGACATAGCATTTCTCCATTACCCGGACGATGGAGCGCGGATGTTTCGATGGCGTCTCTAATGTCTATCAATTGCCGTCGCCCGACTCGCCCTACTGGCAACCCTCAAATGATGGCCTAACCTGAATACAATAGATGTTCGCTTTTGACCACTTCTGAGACGTTACGAACATTTAGAATGCGCGCGCGACCGGGCATTGATCAGAGTCGCAATAGCACCTCGACTCTTTCTCAATCTGGATTGATAAAGGGCGGGGCGTTCGCGACCTCCCCGCAGCCGAGATACCAACTGGTGCATTGGGTAGCGCCGCAGCCGCTCCGGCGCCCTATCTACCTCTGGATCACGAGCGCTGGTGCCGTTGATTGCCTAAGAATGAGGCTCTGGGATGCGACCGTTCTCGAGCGCCAAAAATACAAATAGAACGGCCAGTCTAAAGTGCCGAAGGGCCAACAACCGCATCGGGGCTTCCACTCAATCCTCAACTCAATCACGATCGCGGTATGTTCGCGGAAGCTACCCGCAGGAATGTTGTAAAGATTTTGCTGCCTGCACGCAGCGTCCCACGGAAAGATCCGGCCACCTTCGACTTTCCTCCGGCGCGGCAGCGATAGGGCAGCGGGACCTCCAAGATGCGCAACTCCTGTTGTGCGGCGCGAATCTGCATTTCTATATTCCAACCATAGGTCATCTCGCGCATGTTGAGATCATTCAGCGCGCTCCGCTCTATAGCGCGAAAGGCGCACATGTCGCTGTATCTTACCCGGTAAAGCGCCCCCATGGCCAAACCGGCGCCGCGGCCGGCCAGCACCTGATGCCAAAGCATGGAGCCCGGTTCGCGCTCCCCGCGTGTACGCGATGCCAGAACGAAATCCTGAGCACCCTCGAGGATCGGTCCCGCGATTCTCGCCATCAGATCGCCGCGATCGGCACCATCTCCGTCCAGAAATGCAATGATACGACACGCAGAGTCGGCTGCAGCGGCACCGGCGGCACAGGCGCGCCCATAACCTTTCCCAGCATCGATGACTCGCGCGCCCGCGGCGCGAGCCTTCGCCTGTGTACCATCGGTGCTGCCACTGTCCGCAACGATGATATCGGCTGAGAACTCTCTCGGGATCTCACGGATAACATCCCCGATCGTCGAAGCTTCGTTCAGTGTCGGGATGACGACGGCTACAGGCTCCATCGCAGACCACAATTCTGGCAGGGAGCGGGCGGCGCGTCCGAGAGCAACGCTGAGCGAAAGTCACGATAAGCCGGGCTGTCCCATATTTCGCGCAAGGTCCGCTGTGTTGCGTCTCCCAATGTATAGTTGCTGTATCCACGCACCGAGAAGGGCGCGATGCAGCATGGCAGCGCGCGACCATGTGCCGTGAAATACATCAGCGACCAGGGCCGGCGGCATGTGGCCCATGGCTGCGCATCCGATTGTCGTTTCAAGCTAAGTCCCGGCTCCGTGGCGCCCGATGCGTCCAGCGTGACTCCCAGTTCCGCACCAATAGCTTGCGCCTCCGCGATGGTAGCCAGCTCCTCGGCCTGCGTACTCTCGAACAACGAGCTTTCGGCCCGGGCCATGCCGTACCCGGCTTCATCGAACACCAATCGCTGCAGATGCACTTCCTTGACGCCCATCTTGGCCGCCAGGCGCACAAACGCGGGCAGCTGGTCGACGGTCTCTTTCAGGCCTGTCAGCCATAGCGAGACGCGCGGGTTCGCAGCCCCCACCTCCTTCTGATAGGCAATGAACTTGCCGACATCCCGGACGATGCGATTGAAAAAATCTTTGCCGCGAACCTTTGCATAAGACTCTCGATCAGCAGCATCGAGCGACACGCGCATTTCGTCCAGGCCCGTGTCGATGATCTGCTGGAATTTCTTGGGCTGTAGAAGCGTCCCGTTGGTATTGAACAGAACGTAGGTCCCGCGATCCTTGAGGTAGCGCACCATGCGCGGCAGATCCTTGACAAGCATGGGCTCGCCGACGCCATGCAACACTACGCGAGCGATATTGGGCACCTGATCGACGATACGCGTAAAGAGCTCCCAGCTCATATCTGCGGGCGGTTCGAGCTCTTCAAATGTCCTGGGACATGTTTCGCAGAGAAGATTACAACGGTTCGTAACCTCCAGGTACAGGCAAACGGGCGGAGACAACGCCGCATCGGAGTTCTTTCTCTCCACCTCCTCAAAATAACGGCGAGGATCCTTCAACGTGACGGAAGCGGACATCGGCTTATTCCTTCAATGCAAACGAGGACGATGAAACTGGGGATATTGCAAGACTGGGATTTCTGCTCTGCCAAAGCTCGAGTCCCGCCAGCACAATCGCCGGCGCATAGACGAACGACCCCCAAAACGCGTGTTCGGTCCCAGGATCGAGATAGAGGATCGCCGGCGCCACCGAGAGCCAAATCACACTTCGCAGAGGCGCAACAACAGCCGGCAGAGCGAGCCATGCGAAATACCAGGGAAAATGGGGGCTGACGAGCACCATTGTGCAGGCTGCAAGTATTGCGGAATCGCGGCAGAGAACGACGACGTCGATTTCCCCGATTTTCAATCGGCGCCGTGCGATCCACACGCCCAACGCTGCCATCAACACGGCAGCGGCGATCAAATAATACTTGCCGAAGTCGTCCGGCAGATCGATCAGGTCGGTTTTGTCGTTTAGATAAGAGAGCGGATAAAGCAGCCAAATCCCGCTTCCGTTGGTCAAGCCCTCTTCGTCATTGTAGCCTGACATGAACCCGAAGACCTGAGTCCCGACCGAAGAATAGAGGGCATAGAGCAGGACGATTACCAAAGTACCGGCCAGCGCCGGACGCAAGAACTTTTCGCCGCGCACGAAAGCCGGCGCCACCACCACAGGAAAAAACTTCACAAGGGTTGCGCATGCGAGAACAGCGCCTGCCAACCCCATGCGATGTCGCGCCCGGTACAGCAATGCCAACGCCAGCAGGCCGATGGCGGCCGCATCGATATGTCCATCAAAGGCAAACGACCAAAGCACCAGCGGATTCCAGGCATAAATGAGAATCCGCTCCGCCGGCAGATTGGCGATATCCAACAGCTTCAGCATGCACCAGCATGCCAGCACTTCGAACGCCACCATCGCGAGCTTCATGCCGACAACGGTGCCGGTGAATCCGCCGACGGCCGCGAAAATCACCTGAGCCGCAGGCGGGTAGATCGTGTGCGCGTAGTTGGCGCGATTTATGAGCGGGAAGACCTTCGTATCACGCAGCTTCTTCAATGCGGGGTCGGTCGGGACATAGCGATACGGGTTGATGCCGGCCGTCTGAACTTGACCGTCCCATACATAACGATAGATGTCGCTGGACAAAACGGGATGATTGAAGACGAACGCCAGACGCATGGCAGCCGCGATGCCGATAACGATCAAGGTGGCGTGCCGCGACGTTGCGTGCCGCAAGACGACGAAGACGGCGACGAGATATGTCAGGCCCGCCACCAGCAGGAGCCCGACCGTCGTCTCTCGCTGTGTAGGCGTAAGCGCGATATCGACGCTCGGCAAATGCAGCATCAGTGCCGCGGCGGTGATCATCAGCAATATGCCGCCAAGCCCTGCAAGATACAGCGTCGTCTTGTTCATGCCCATCGGGCGGGCTTCGATTGGAAACGCGACGAGTGCAATCCAAGACGCGCAATGGCTTCCGCCGTTCTCGGCGCCGCGTAGCCCTCCCGTTCTTCGAGCAATATGTCGAGCGATGCGGCATCGTCTACGTCATACCAGATATCGAGCTCTTTCAGCTCAAGGCCGATCTCCCGTGCACGGGCCCGTGTTCCATCGGCAACGCTCGAGGTGCTCCAGGCGATGTCCTTGAAGAGTTGCGCATGCGCCGTCTTCAGACCAAGCAGGTAATACCCTCCGTCTCGTGCGGCGCCCAATACGCCGTGCTCCCCCGGCGCGAGCAGGATTTCGGCCGCCTGGGACAAGAGCCTTGTGGGGAGCGAAGGGCAATCCGAGCTGAGCACGCAAGCTGCCATATGACCCTGCGCGAGCATATCTTGAATCGCTTGGAAGAGGCACAGACCGAATCCGTCAACGCCGTCCGGCGCCGGCCCGCTGCCATCTGCCAGCAACAACTTTGTACTCATCCCGACATGGGGTCTCAGCAACAACTCCGATCCCTGGGGGGAATATGCTGCATAGGCCTCGATCGGCGCAGAACAGCCGGCCAGGACGATGTTCTCGATGGTGTCGCGAAGAAAAGCAGCGCTCATCTCGGCGGCTTGCTCCGGAAGAAGCGGCGGGCAAAGGCGCGTCTTCGACCGCCCGGCCTCGGGAGCCTTGGCCATGACACCGATGGCACAACTGTGCGTTCGCTCAATCGCCGCCATTACGCTGCATCACGTCGGAGCGACGACGGACGGCCCGCAAAACCGGGCACCCGCATTCGGCGATCGATTCGCTCGGCATTCCCGACCATACTTACCCGCCTCGTGATCCATATTCGCAGGAACTCGCAAAAAGGTTACACGAATTTTGGACCACCGGCAGCCGGGCGGAAAGATATCCCGGGCCGTTGGCACGCATTACGGGTGAAACCGTTCGTTGGACTACATCGGGCGCCCGGAGTTGCCCGGTCGTTCAACTAAAGCCTTGGAAATATTGGCTGTGCTGCCGAGAATGCATTTCGAGAGCAGACTACAATTGCTAAGCTCGCGGTCGGAGGTCCAAATGTCACTGTGCAATATTGCTCTCTTTTTCCTATTGATCGGGTGCAGCGTCGCCGACGCGCAGGACAATGACTTGCCCGACGCCCAAGATCTGGCCGATTCGGCGGCCAAGCGATTCCCGCAACCCGTGCGCGCCGGTGACCTTCTGAATCGCGATGTCCTTGAGCCGGATGAAAGCCGGCCGATCCTCGGCCGCGTGCGCGCTGTCGTGAGGCAGGCGGACGGCACCATCGACGTGATCATTGATTACGGAGGGTTGCTTGGTTTCTTTACGCGGCCGATCGCGGTTCCGGTAAACGCCATGGCGCTGCTGGGAAAAGATATGGAGGTCATAGACTATGAGCCGGAGCAGCTTCGGAAATTTCCGACCTTCAATCCTGCCGGCACGAAATCCCTGCCACCCGACACGGTCCTTGGCGTGGGGCTGGCCAAACCGGCGCATTGAGTGACAAACGCAAGCGCAATTGTAACAGAATTGCGGCGTCGCACGAAGAAGCAATAAATGGTTTAGTGACTCGGGGCTTCGGCAGAATTGATGGTATCTACCGAAGCGGGCCAACACATGAGCAATGACGAAGTACCCAAAGAAACGAAACTTCGGCCGTTTCAGGCGCACATCAAGGGCGCAATGGGGATGGGCGCCCAGGCGATTGCGCGCTTGTTCCGCGCCGCAGTGAGATACGTCGAGAACATCCATGTGGTACCCGTCGGCAAGCGCCTGCATCCCTTGCCGTTGCGCATCATGCACTGGGTCAATGCGCTCGCGATGATTGTCATGATCACGTCGGGCTGGGGTATCTATGACGACTATGTGATCATCAGCGGACTGCACTTCCCCAAGGCCTTGAGACTGGGTGACTGGGCAGCGGAGAGTTTGCTGTGGCATTTCGCGGGCATGTGGTTTCTCGCGATCAACGGTCTGATCTACCTCCTCTACGGAGCGATCACCGGACGGTTCCGAAACAAGCTGCTCCCGATAAGATTTTCGGACGTACTGAAGGCCGTGCGTGAAGCGTTGAGTCTCAAGATCGCGCATGACGACATCACGCATTACAATGCGGTGCAGAAGCTGCTGTACATCGTCGTGATCGTTGCGGGCATTTCGCAAGTCGCCACGGGCCTCGCGATCTGGAAACCGATCCAGTTTTCGTGGCTTGTCGGCCTGTTCGGCGGATTTCAGGGAGCACGGCTGTTGCACTTCCTGGGCATGGTCGTGATCGTTGGATTTCTTTTCGTACACGTCGCCTTATCGCTGCTGGTTCCGAGCACGTTATGGGCGATGATCACGGGCGGCCCTCGAATTCCAAGACACACGAGCAATAGAGAGGTCGAAACATGAAATCTCCCTTTCGTCCGGACAAACCTCCCGACGCGAAGTTGCTCAACAACCACCGTCCGCTGATCCGCTCGCTGGAGCGCCGCAAACTGATCCGTGGGGGAATTTCGTTGGGCGCCTTGGCGATGCTGACGGGATGCAACTTCGAGAAACCGGCTTCCGTCGAGGCCGGCCTGCGCAAGATGTCCGCGTTCAATGACGGCGTTCAGGCCTTTATCTTCGATCCGAACAAGCTGGCCCCGACCTACCCCGCTTCGATGGTGCTCAAGCCGCCGGAGTTCAACGCCTACTACGATATCGAGGATGTGAAACCGGTCGATGGAAAAACCTGGCGTCTGGAGCTTTCCGGTCTGATCACGGACAAAGCGCCATGGACCATCGCGCAAATCAACGCGCTGCCCCAACAGAACGAGGTCATCCGGCACATCTGCGTGGAAGGATGGGACTATATCGGCGAGTGGTCGGGCGTACCGCTGCGGACCTTCCTCGCCCGAGTCGGCGCCGACACACGCGCCAAATATGTCAACTTTCTCACGGCAGATAGTTATCCCAGCAGCATCGACATGGCGACCGCCCTGCACCCTCAGACCCTGCTCGCAACGAAGTACGCCGGCGAGACCCTGCCCGCACCTTTTGGGTATCCCCTGCGTTTGCGCACTTCGACCAAACTCGGCTACAAAAATCCGAAATGGATCACGGCAATCGAAGTCACCAACACCTTCAGGCCGGGCTATTGGGAAAAACAGGGCTTCAGTTGGTTCGGTGGAATTTAAGTTCCCTGATCAAAATGCGCTCCAAGACTTAGTAACCTCAGCCGCAGCTGGCGACCTGAGCCCTTTGAACTTGCCCCCATCCTTGGACCACTCGGGCTGGGAAATTCTCGCTTCGTCGGATTGCTGGCTGGCCGGTGATGCCGCCATCCGATGAAGCTCCATCGGCGTTTTGTTGCCGATTGCACTGTGTGGACGCACTTCGTTGTAGTCTCTACGCCAGCCGCACATCGAGGCAAAGTCTGAATCGACCTCGTAAATGTTCCGAAATTAGAACCTGTCTTAGGCTTGCAGCTACGTCGCCTGCCTTTCGCCGGCGAACCCAACCTGAGAGCCCAGGCAGACGTCTCCGTTTGCGATCCAGGCAAGACGCTTACGACGGCGACAGAAACTCGAAGCACGCAAACGATTTCGCAATTTGTTCTCGGCGGTGCGATGCTGACATTGGCCTCAACGGGCTTTGGCTTCACGAGCAGCGCCTCCGCGGACGTCGCGACAGTATAGACCGGTACCGCCGGCTGCTCGTCGGTGAACAGAATCCAGTCCCGGAAAGCTCGTGGGAGTTCCCCAATAAATCTGTCTGCCAGGAACGGCAGTTGCCATGATTGATTCCAGTTGCGCAGGGCGGCTCAGGCGACGAGCAGGCTTTCGAGGCGGATCGGGATCTGCCGTATCCGCACGCCGGTCGCGTGAAAGACGGCGTTGGCAACGGCCGCGTTCATTCCCACGTTGCCGAGTTCGCCGATGCCTTTGATCCCCAGCGGGTTCACAATTGAATCTTCTTCGGGGATCATGATCACCTCGATGTCGCCGATGTCCGCGTTCACGGGTATCAGATAGTCCGCGAGGTCCTTGTTGGTGTATCGCGCATTGCGAGGGTCGATTTCCGTCGCTTCGTGCAAGGCAGCTGAAATGCCCCATATCATCCCGCCCATCAATTGGCTGCGCGCGGTTGTGGGATTGACGATCGTTCCTGCCGCAAACGCGCCCGTCGTGCGCGAAACGCGGATTTCACGCGTCAGCCGATGCACGCGCACTTCGACGAATTGCGCGCCGAACGCAAAGCGGATGCTGTCCTTGGACTCCGTTCCGCCGGTAAAGCTCGGCTGGCCCTTATAGAGTTTCCTAATCGCATCCGGCGGATCGCCCTTCGGAATGTTTTCCGCATAGGCTTCGATTGCGCCGTTGGCACCTTGCGCGCGCTTGGCCAAAATCTCGTCGCAGGCTTTCGAGACGGCGTTGCTCACGCTGGCGGTCGAATTGGAGCCGCCTGAGACGGGTGCCGGCGGCAGATTGGAATCGCCCAGTTCGACGATCACGTTGGCGGGGTCGACTCCGAGTTTGCCGGCCGCGATCAATGCACAGACTGTATAAATGCCCTGCCCGATCTCGTGCGTCGCGGTCTGCACCTTGGCCGTGCCGTTGGGGAACAATGTCACGCGCGCGGTCGACGCCGAAATGTTCGAGGGATACATCGTCGTCGCTGTTCCCCAGCCGACAAGCCATTCGCCCTCGCGCATAGATCCCGGCTGCATGCTGCGCTTCGACCAACCGAAAGCTTTCGCGGCCGCGTCGAAACACGGCACAAGCGAACGGCTCGAATAGGGCAGACCCTTGATCGGTTCGTTCTGCGTGTCGTTGACTTTGCGTAACTCGACCGGGTCCATGTTCAGCGCATAGGCGAGTTCGTCCATCGCGCATTCAAGTGCAAAAATGTAGGGCGTCTCGGCCGGCGAGCGCATGAAGCCGGGCGTGTTACGGTCGGCATGCACGATCGACACTTTCGAGGCAACGTTTGGACAGCCATAGAGCCGGGTCGACGCGTCCGTGCCTGACACCATGTAGTTGTCGGGGCGACTTGTGACTTCGAAGCCTTCATGGCTAACCGAAACAAGCTTTCCATCGCGCGTGGCGCCCAATTTCAGATGGTGGCGCGTTTCCGCACGATAGGTCGCGATTGTGAAGCCTTGATCGCGCGCTGTCGCCAACTTGACGGGCCGCGCCAGTTTCTTCGCTGCGAGTGCCACGATGGCGGTACGCTGCGTGAGCGAACCTCGGCTGCCGAAAGCGCCGCCCACGAAGGGCGAAACGAAATGGATGTCGTCGGGCGAAATGCCCAGTTGCAGTGCAAGGCCCGTCTTGGCGCCCCACATATTCTGGCTGGATTCCCACACCGTCAGCTTGCCGCCGCTCCAGCTGCAGGCCGTGGTGAACAATTCGATCGGATTGTGATGTTGCGTGGCCGTGGCGTAATGAGCATCGATTTTGACCGGCGCGCCGGCAAACGCACCTTCCGCATCGCCCACGGCGGGATCCTTGTGTTTCTTGGACGCGACCACGCCCGCAACCGTCTCCGTCCCCGGGCTATCGAACGTTGCCGCCGGTACCTCTTCGGCGTAATCGATTTTCAGACGATAGGCCGCGGCGCTTGCCGCTTCGAATGTGTCGGCGACCACAAGCGCCACGATCTGCCCGTCGTGCTTTATCGCGGCGGACGCCAACGGCGCGATCGAGGTGCCCATATAGCCGTCACCGTCCATGATATTGCCGGGGACGATCTTTCCGATGTTGCGGTAGGTGAAGATATCGACGACGCCGGGTTCGGCACGCGCATCCTGCTCGTCGATCGCCGTAATGCGGCCGCGCGCGATACCGCTCGTGACAAGAACGCCGTAGAGCGGTTTGCCGAAGGGCGCATCCGATCCGTAATGCGCACCGCCCGTCACTTTGGCGGGTCCGTCGAGGCGCAGCGCCGCCGTGCCGATGCCTGCCATCTATGCCTCCACCGTGGCCGCCTGCATGAGAGCGCGCACCAATGTGCGCCGGCCCAGTTCCGGCTTGTAGTCGTTGTGACCATGGGTTTTCGTGGTCGCGAATGCAGCTTCCGCTGCCTGGCGCGCATTCGCTTCGCTTAAAGCGCGTCCCTTCAAGGCCGCTTCCGCTTCGCGGGCGCGCCACGGCTTTGTCGCGACGCCGCCCAGCGCAATGCGCGCTTCGTTAACGACGCCGTCATGCAGATCGAGCGCAACTGCGGCGCTGGCAAGTGCAAACTCATAGGATTCCCTGTCGCGCACCTTGAGATAAAGCGAACGCCGCGTCCACGGTCCGGCAGGAACGGCAAAACCCGTGATCAATTCGTCCGGGTTGAGAATCGTCTCGATCTCGGGGTGCGCGTCCGGCGCGACATGCAAGTCTTCGAACTTGACGCGGCGCGCGCCAGACGGACCCGCTATTTCGATATCCGCGCCCAATGCCACGAGCGCTTGTGCGAAATCGCCCGGATAGGTCGCGATGCAATTCTCGCTCGTGCCGAGAACGGCATGCTTTCGATTGAGACCCCGCAACGCCGCACACCCCGAGCCGGGACTGCGCTTGTTGCAGGCCTGCCAGCTCGTATCGCGAAAATAGCTGCAACGGGTCCGCTGCAGCACATTGCCGCCAAGCGTCGCCATGTTGCGAATCTGGGCGCTGGCCGCGAGGTCGAGCGATTGCGCGATGATGGGGTAGTCGCGGCGAATATCCGGATGGTCCGCAGCCTCCGCCATGGTGACAAATGCCCCGAGATGCAATCCCTGCCTGTCGAACGCGATGCCGTCGGTCCTGTTGCGAAATCCCGAAATGTCGACCACGCGCGTGGGCCGCATGATGTCCAGCTTCATCAGGTCGAGCAAGGTCGTGCCGCCGGCAAGGAACTGCGTCGGAGCCAAGGTCGGCGGCGCACTGCTCGTTTGGCGGGCCGCGTGAATCGCATCCGCAGGGTCGGCGGCCCGGACATATTCGAAGCCGCGCATTAGCCGCTCTCCGTGGCCGATTTGGCCTGCTTGATGGCCGCCACGATATGGGGATAGGCCGCGCAGCGGCACAGATTGCCGCTCATATATTCGCGAATTTCGGCATCACTTCCGGCGTGCCCCTCCTTTACACAGGCGACCGCCGACATGATCTGTCCGGGCGTGCAATAGCCGCACTGAAACGCATCCTGGTCGATGAAGGCCTGCTGCATCGGATGAAGCGATCCGTCCTGCTTCGCGAGACCTTCGATGGTGGCGATGGGTTCCCGAATCGACACGGCGAGCGTCAGGCATGACAATACCCGCTTGCCGCCAACATGAACCGTGCAGGCGCCGCATTGACCGTGGTCGCAACCCTTCTTGGTGCCGGTCAAATTGAGATGCTCGCGCAACGCGTCGAGCAGGGTGGTGCGCGAATCTATGATCAGGCGCTCGGTACGATTATTTACCACAAGATCGACGGACAGCGGTGGTGCCGCCGAAGGTTCGGCGTTGGGGGTGGCTTGGCCGCGCGTCATGGTCAACGGCACGGCCGACGCAGCTGCAGTCGAACTCAAAATCGTGCGACGCGTTATCACCGAGAAACTCGAAAGCGCGTCATGGGCGTTCGGCATCACTCAACCTAAATTCGGAAGGCACCCGACACGCGACCGAACCGCGCCGTCGACATCGGCGAGGGCGCAATCAGCAACGTTCCGGTCAATCTATTAAACGCGCATCCATTCAATTCGATGCGGCGCCCAGAGGGCTAGTTGACACCTCAGCCAAGTGATAGTTGTGGTAGCGGGAGCCCAAAGTCAGCGCCCCAACGGCACATTCTCTCTTCCGCGACATCTTTCGGCTTTGACATCCTGATATCGCAAGTTGCCCATTGAGAAAACCGGACCGGAGACTCATGCGGGCTGGTTCATGTCGCATGGCGGTTGATTCGCCGGGGCCGATTCTCACCACCTGGACACTCCGCGTCACCTCGAGTTGGTATCGAGACTTTTTAGGTAGGCCACCAAATCTCCGCGGACACGGGAATTTGCGATGTAAAACGGATGCGGAGCGGTAGAGCCTCGCCGCGCATTGAAAAGGTCATCGAGACTCGCCACCGAGTTGTCGTGCAAGAACACGGGCTTTCGCGCCAGATCGAGTAGCAAAGGCATCGCGATTCCGCGTTTTTCACCGCGTATGCTGGCGTTCACGACTGCCATCTTGTCGTCAAAAATTGAATCCACGGTATTCATTACTGGATTGAGCGGAGGATCGCGTTGCGCGAGCATGACTGGATTATCTCCAGGGAATATCTGCTTCATTGGGTGGATTGTTGTCGGAACGGCTCGACCTTGGTCGACATTGTGACAACCAGTGCAACCCGCGGTACGGAAGGTCTGACGGCCTCGCTCCGCCGCTTCAATAGGAATCTGCTCTCCGCGCGGCGCTTGCAGTTGGGCAAGATATGCATTCATCGCCAGCAATTTCGTATTATCGACTCGTATACCTGCAAGAGCTTCCTCGCTACCCGGCATAGGATCGGCCGCCGCATGCACATAAGGATATCCCCGCACGCCGGTTTCGCTAAGGATCTTGACATAGTTGTCAGCGATCTCGTCGCCCGCTGGGCCGCCCAGCTTGTGCAGAAGCGCTCGTCCGCCTTGAGTGGTGAGCTCTGTCAGGTCGAACAACGTCGTGTAAACAAGGTTGCTGAAATTATCGAGCCCCGCGATCATACCCTCGCTGCCATAAGGGGCCGCCAGATCCTGACGAAATAGCGGCGAATTGTGCATTGGATCGCCGTTCCCGTCGAAACTGTCGTCGAACATTCCCACGGGATAGTAGGCCGGATTATTCAAATAGGCATCGACTTCCGCTTCGGTGCAATTTTCGGTTAGGCCCTTTGGGGCACGGCCCAAGGTCTTTCCCTTGTTGGGGGAAGTATCAGGTTGACGTACCACGGAAACTCCGGTATATTGGGGTCGAAATCAAGGCCTAAGCCCCATGTCCAAGAAGTTCCCGAAACAAGCAATCGACCTCCGCAACCCCATTTTCAACGATGAGGACAAGGCGCGGGAACATCTGGAAAGCGTCCTCTGGGGACCGCAAGGCCCGACCTGCCCCCGTTGTGCCTCCTATGGCGACCGCGTCACGAAGATGGCCGGCAAATCGACCCGTCCCGGCGTCTACAAGTGCAAGGATTGCCGCAAGCCGTTTTCGGTGACGGTCGGGAGCGTCATGGAACGCTCGCACATCCCGCTAACGAAATGGGTTCTGGCCTCGCACCTGATGATGGCGAGCAAGAAAGGCATGTCCGCCCTTCAATTGCACCGGATGCTCAACGTGAGTTACGAGGCCGCGTGGTTTCTGGCTCATCGCCTGCGCGAATGTCCCGTGAAGGCTAACCCGCGCCCTTTAGGCGGCAAGAACAAGGTCGTTGAAGGCGACGAAACGTATATCGGCGGCAAAGCCAAAAACAAGGCCTTTGGTCCCCCGCCGGAGAAAGCCCCGGTCTTTGCGCTTGTGGAGCGTGACGGCGGCCACGTCCGGTCGTTCCATGTGGCGAATGTAAATTCCGAAACGCTGCGCCCCATCATCGTGAAGCATGCCAGCCGGAAGTCCTATCTGATGACGGATGAAAGCCGCGTTTATCCCAGCATCGGAAGCGAGTTCTCCGGCCATGGCACCGTGAATCATTCCGCCGACGAATATGTCCGGCTTGGCGGCTTCATCCATACCAACACGATTGAGAGCTATTTCGCGATCTTGAAGCGCGGCGTCTATGGCACGTTCCACAGCATCAGCGAGCAACATCTGCCGCGTTATCTTGCGGAATTCGATTTCAGATATAACGGCCGTCATATGACGGATGCAGCGCGCGCCGACGCCCTACTGGCGGGAGCAAAGGGCAAGCGCCTGCAATACCATCAGACTAACAAAGCCGCGAACGCCTAAGCAGAAGGCGAAAGCCTTTCTCCGCTGGCGCGCTAAGAAGGGAGCGGGAATGACTCCCGCTCCCTTCCCGCGTATCCTTGGAATCGCCAAAGACCAAGGAGTGTATGCTATGCCTGTACCATCGGCACAAAACGGCGAAGAAGCTGGCTATGTCGCGCTCGCTGCCGTCAGCGAACTAATCGACCTTCTCGTGAGTAAGCAAATCATCGGCGACAGTGAAGTCTCCGCCATGCTCCGACTCGTCGTTGACCGCTTGAATGCAGGCCCCAATGGTTCGAGCAAGCGCGCGGCGTCGATCCTGGCTTCCCAGCTTGAGGTCGAGGAATAATCGGAGAGGATCGGCGGGTTTTCCCATAGGTTCATTTCGCTTGAAAGGTTGGCCCATGTGCGCGACACAGGATGAAGATGGCGACGAGAAATTTGTGCGATGGCAGCGGATAACGCTCCAACAACTAACCTATGCAATCAACTTGATACTTGGGTTTTCTGGTGCGGCCATAGGGTTCGAAATCTCGATCTCGTTTAGCGATCACTTTGCATTGCCGTATTGGTACGGCTCGCTTTATCTGCTGTCGCTTGTGGTGCTCGCCATTTCGATTGCGTTCGGCGTGTCGACAGTCATAACACGCCTTTCCGATTTCAGAATGACCGCGAAAATAGCCAGACTGAAACCAGAAACACCTTCGAATCATGATGAAATCGAACGCCTTCGAGGCAAAACGGAATTGCTTGGGAAAATTTCGTGGTGCTTATTCTATGCACAAATCTCTTCGTTCAGCGTCGGCATACTCTTGGGAGCCGTTGTGCTTTTCCCGATGGTCGCCGCTCGCGCGATGTAGAATCTGTGAGTCTAAGCTTTCTTGCGTGACTTGCGTCTAGCGGCTTTGGGCCGACTCGGTTTCCGCTTCGCCTTGGCTTTGAGTTTCTCGCGCGACTGCGGGGGCGTCTTCAAAAGCTGCAAGAGCAGCGTGTCGCGACGTTGCGCGATTTGGTCGGGCGTGAATTCATTTTCTTCAGGAGACGACTTCGCCATGGCTAAATCCAAATTGCCTTTGAAGCGAGATGATAACCCCGCTTTCCGCGTTCCTCTCAATCCTACTCAGCTTCAGGAACTTGGGCAATTGGCCGTTACCTGGGGCCAGATAGATACGATGATGCTCAACGCTATAGCGCAGCTTTCAAAGATCGACGGCGGAACGGCCTACGTCCTGCTCGATTCCACGACTAGCGGCGTGCGGCTCAATTTGTTTAAGCGGCTCATTCCACGAATTGGAGGCGAGGCCATTAGAAATCTTGCCGAAGAATTTTGCGAGCGTATGAACTCGCTCGTGGCGAAGCGAAACCACATCATGCATGGCCTCTGGCGCTGGCGGATAGACCACAAGAGAAACGAGGGAACGCCAGCCTGCTATTTCTTCAAAGAAGGAGAAAATGACATTTTCGCCACGGATTTGGCCGATTTAGTGAAGCGAGCCAATGGCGAAAGCGTGGCGATTCACAGGGTATTGTCGGCGATCATGAGTACCGCGCCCATCACGGATGGCGACGAACGGCCAGCACACGTTTTCAGCGACGGGTTTTACATCCCGCGAGAGCCGCTTCCAAAACTGCTCTAGCGGTTTCGTAGTGGTTTGATTCCGCGTCATGGTCCCACAGAAGTTTCGCGCCCGCGCGGACCATATCCTCGGTAATTTCAATCTCAGCAAAGTGCGGCCTGTCGCTAGCCGTGGTATCCGAATCGTTCATGGTACGTCAACCTGATACTTCCCCTTGTTGGCCCTGAGCGAAAGCTGCAGAATTGGATAGAGGGCTCGCGAGTTCGCAGCGGTAGCAAATATCGCGCCGATGTTCAGACTGTGGTTTGCAAGTCCGTCAAGGCGATGCCCAATAGATCCGCCGTTCGAGGATTTGAAGACCGATGCGTCCGTCATCGTGTGACAGAGGGCACATGATACACCGGCCTTATCGCCTTTCGGTGCCATGCCGATTACTGCGCCCGCCTGGATCAGCTTCATAGTAACGGCTGGGTCGTTCAGCAGCTGAGAGGACCGACCTGACGGATCGGCCTGAAGCTGCTCTGCGAGCTCTTTTCGAATGGACGCGCTGAGTGCGTCGGAATCTATCTGCAAACCGAGTTGCAGGGCCTGCATCGGAGTGACATTCGCGGCGGCAATCCCCGCGGGAAGCCGAACTGCATCAGTCCAAAAGCCTTCGTTGCCGAAAGTTTCGAAACGAAAGACCTCGCGGCCAAACGTTGGATCGCCATCTTGGCGCGGAATGGTCACACCTTGATCAGCGGGACCATCGGAGGCCGGCAACTTGGCGGACGAAGATTCCTGGCGTGGAGAAGCAGCGGCGATCACGCAGAGGGCAAGTACGGCAGTGCACCAACCATGATTGCGGCACGCTGATGGGACCAGGCGCTCATAAGCGACCTCCGCGACACCGTATCCCCTTCAAGTCATACCATTCGGTTCTTGATGACTACCGTCAAGCCGAATTAATGTACTGTTTGGATCACATTTGACGGGGTGGAATGATGGCTGTGCGACCTGGAACGACGCCAGTTGATAGGGGTGCCAAAACGCTTTTATTCTGAACTAACTATTCAATGTCGAAAGAGAGCGAAGTATCGCGGCTCAAGCGCGAATTCGCGAAGGCCACTGAAGAGCGCGATATTCTAGAGAACGCCGCGGCGTACTTTGCCCGCGGGCTGCCGCGAAGTAAGCCTTCGTCCGGCAACATGCCAAGCGGTTCGGCATCGCACGTCTGTGTGTGATATTGGGCGCCTCGCGCAGCGGCTGCTACAAATGGCGCGATCGGCCGGAGAGCCGAAGCGAAAAACGCCGGATTGCGCCAATGTAGTTGATGAAAATCACACTGACCTGACGCCGACCAGAAGAGCACTCCCTTCACACGGGAGGGGTCACAGGTTCAATCCCTGTCGTGCCCACCATTTTTCGCAGCGAAGCTGTGAAAAATGTCCTCCGAAGCCTTAGCGAAAGAGGACCGGCGCGAGAAGGCCTCCGGGCCGAAGCGTGTCCGGCGCAGCTTGAGCACAGCGAAAGCGAAGACGGACTGGCGCAGTTCAAACTCTCCTGAATATAACCGTCAAATTGTTGGCAGGCATCGCCACAATCTCGTCCAGCGCGAAGCCGGATTTCTCGGCCAATGGCACTACTTCAGTCTCGAGGCAGCGCACACCCCAGCACGGATTCCGCGCGCGCAGATCGTCGTCGAACGATTGGTTCGATGGGGCTGTATGCCGACCTTGCCTTTTGAAAGGCCCGTAGAGAATCATCGGCGCCGCGTCGGCCAGTATGCGGGACGAACCCGCGAAGAGTCCCTCTGCTGCATTCCACGGCGCGATGTGAATCATGTTGCAGCAGAACACCGCATCGGCAGACCGAATGGGCCACTCCGTGTCGGACGCGTTCAGGAGAATTGCAGGGTGGATGCGGGAATTTTCGTCGCCATCTGTGTGGGCATCGATGTCGGCAAGGGCATCGACGCTCGCCTCGCTTGGCTGCCAGTGCAATCTCCCGGGAAGTCGAGGCGCGATAAAGGCCGCATGCTCTCCCGTGCCGCTTGCGACCTCAAGCAGCATTCCTGCATTCGGCAGCGCGCGCTTCAAGACCTCGAGAATCGACTCCCGATTGCGCAAAGTTGCCGGCGCATGACGCGGCAGCCCATTGTGACTGTCGCCCATGAAAATATTCCTTCTGTGCTGCACGCCTTCCGGGACAAATTTTGCCGGAGCTACCGCGATCCCTCGGCCCAATTCTGAAACGATGCGGAACAATTCGGAGGAAGCGTCCACGGGGTGCTTCCGATATCCGCGGGCATGCCGGCGAAACCCGGATTCAGGCTCGCCTGCGAGGCGCGAATGCCGATCGGCCAGCGCGCTTTGATGAAGGCCAACACCGCCAGGATCTCCGCGTCGTTCAAGCTGTCGGCGAACGCCGGCATGTAGGAAACGGCACCTTTGGGCGCATCCGGAAAGCGGCCGAACTTCACCATGTGGAACAGGTTCTCATCGGAGTGCTGCCAGGTGTGTCCGGTCGCATCCTGCGCTGGCGCACGCCGTCCGACAAACTGATCCTGGAGCTGCCACAGCGCCTGCCCCTGCAGGTTGCGCCCATGGCACGAGCCGCAATATTGCGCATATTCCACACGGCCTTTGGACACGAGCACGGCATCGTCGGCGTTCGCAAAATGCCGTGGCTCGTCGGCGTTCGCGCATGCCGCGCCCAAAACCGCCATGACGGCGACAGCGGCCGCCATGGTTCCAGTTCGCATCGGACCGGTCTGCTCGAACATGATCGCTACTGCAACAGTTTTCGAAACGCATCCGTCAGCGCGTGTCCGGGCTGGTCGGCCGTCAGCAATTCGACGAACGCGCCCTGGCGATCGAAAACATAGATGTAGGAGCTGTGATCGACTGTGTACTCGCCATTGCCCAGTCCCCGCAGCCGGAAATAGGCGTGGAATTGGCTGGCAAGCGTTTGAATCGTTTCCGGATCGCCGCGCAACCCCACGAAGCGGCGATCGAAGGCCTTCAGATACGCGCCAAGCACTTTCGCCGAATCGCGCGCCGGATCGAGCGTGATGAAAATCGGCTGCATCTCGCTTGCGCGCGGCCCCAATCCCGCGAGCGCGTTTGTGATTTCGGCGAGCGTGGTGGGGCAGACGTCCGGGCAAAACGTGTAACCGAAATAGATGATCTGCCATTTTCCGCGAAAGTCTTCGTTGGTGACCGTGCGCCCATCCGTGCCCGTAAGCGAGAACCGTCCGTCGATCGCAAGCGGGGTGCCCAGGGCGCCGCGCGACCCCAGAACAAATGTGGCGAGCAGAAGCGTCCGAAACGCGCTTCGCCGCGAGAACCAGTCTTGCGCAATTTGCGTCACGGCTGCGGGTTGACCTGCACGATTGCCATCATGCCTCCATCCTCATGGTCGAGAATGTGGCAATGATAGACGAAATCCCCCACGACCGGGCCGCGGAAATCCATGCGGACCTTGATGCTGGGATACGGTCCCGTCCCGGACCAGTAGCCCACCGGGTAGGTGTCGTAATATTGCTGCTGGCTGAGCGGCACGCGCTTGCCGTTCACCGCCAGCAGCAGGAAATGAATCTGGTGGATGTGGAAGGCATGAATTTCGGCCGTGCGGTTCTCGATCGTCCAGTCTTCCACCGCGCCCTGCGTTGTGACGATAGCCGGCGGATTGTCGGCGCTGAACAGCTTCGGTTTCTGGCCCACTACGGTAATATAAAAATACGAACCCGGAGGCAGGCCACCATGTGCCACCGGCGGCGGTCCGATGATCATCTTCTCGGTGAGGTAAAGGCTGCGCTCGGTCGTCGGCGTCGCTTCGGCCAGGTCCTTGAATCTCTGTTGATGCGGGAGCGCGTTTCTCTTGCGCACCAACGGCAAGTCCGGAGCGGCGGCAGTGGTTTGAATCGTCGCCAGCGGGCGGGGCGGATCGATATCGCCGGCGGGACCGGTGTCGATTCCCAGCGTCGACAGCGTTGCCGTCTTCACTTTGGCGGTCGGCGCCGTGACGATGAATTCCGCGCGGCTGGCCGGTGGAAGATAAATATCCGTTTTGCGGAGCATCGTCCCCAGGCCGCTTCCGTCCTGCGACCCGACGGGAACGCCATCGAGCGCCGCAACCTGCACCGGCTCGACCTTTCCATCGTATTGCAGTTGAAGGTCGATGATCGTGTTCGACGAACTGTTCGCCACGCGCCACAATTCCTTGGAGCCGAGCTGCATCTGAATGATGGCGGGGGTGTAGGCGGGATAGGACACGGGCACGTAATTCAGCGAAAGATCCCAGAAGGGAACGGTTTGTCCCGGTACGGGCGGCGCCGTTTCCTGTTGATCGCGAACCGACAGGAANNGCACCGCCCTGCACGGTTGCCGAGGCGATGCCGTGAACATGGGTGTGATACCAGTAGAGGCCGGGAGGCTCATCGGCCGGAATCTGGAGCGTATACTGGAACGTTTGCCCCGTGTTCACGAGCGTATGAATGACTTCGTCGCTACCACAGGTGGGCGTGGTGTTCGTGCCGTGAAAATGAATGTTAACGGAGGCGGGATTCATGGTCGCCGCACCGCAGAGATTGCTGGAACTGGAGATCACTTCCGAGTCGCCGATGTTCACAAACTTGACGTTGTTCGTCAGGCTGATGGAGATCGTATCGCCCGGATTGACATGAAGTGTCGGCGCTTCCTGGCCGGTCGGCGTCACAAAGCAGAAAAGCGTTCGATTCTGTTCGTCCATGCCGGTTTCGTAATTCAGCGCGACGCTGAGCACACCGTTCGCGCTGTAGAGATCTGGCGCCGGGATTGCAGGCCCGCCGGCTCCCGGCCGGACGCAGGGTCCGCTGGATTGGGCAAGCGCCGCCTGCGGCATCAGCAGCGCGAAGAAAAACGCGATGAACGCGTATCGGATGATCGTCATGTGTTCCCCTACGCCGTACCAAGCCCGATTGAAAGCATGCCGTGATGCCTGCCCGCGGGCAATGGTTACGATGAAGGAAGTTCCCCGCCGGCGAGCCGGAACCCGGCGAAGCTGCCGCCCATTGCCCCCCGGATCGGCACATCGACCTCGCACGGCGCGCACTTCAAACCAGCTCAATAAACTCGTCGATCATCGCGTCTGCGACCAGCGTCTGCGTCAGCGATTGCAGCCTGGGCATACCGTTCTGGAGCATGCGCTGCACCATGCCCACGAAGAGAATGCGGTTGTGCGGATCGATCCAGAACCACGTGCCCGCGGCTCCATCCTATTGATAGGTGCCGGGGCCGACGGAAACCCCGGCCGCCACCGGATCCGTGAAGACGGCGCCGTTGAAGCCGTATCCGGCACCGGGTCCGATCTTCTGCATGCCGGCAATCACACCGGGATTCATGATTGCGTCGGACAAATGATTGGTGGTCATCAGCGCGACGGAGTCCAGCCGCAATATGCGGATGTCTTCCAGTTCGCCTTTGCCGAGCAGCATTTGCGCGAAACGCACATAATCGCCAGCCGTCGAGAAAAGGCCGCCGCCACCGGACGCGATTTTCGGGATGATTCGGGCATCGCGCACAAAGGACGGATGCTCCAGCACCGTCAGTTCCGGCACGCCATATTTGTGGTAGAGCGTGGCCAGCCGGTTTTGCTTCGCTGCCGGCACATAGAAGTCGGTATCCACCATGCCCAGAGGCTCGAATATTCTCGACCGCATAAAGTCCGGCAGGCTTTTGCCGGAGAGCTTTTCAATGATGGCACCCTGCAGGTCCATGCTCAACGAATACCGCCAGCGCGTTCCGGGCTAATAAGCGAGTGGCGCCGAGGCGACGCGACGGGACATCTCCGCCAGACCATCTGCATCCCAAACGCCCGCATCGATATAAGCTTTATCGACATCATCGAACGGGCTGAGGCCGATGGCGTATCCGAAGCCCGCCGTGTGGGTCATGAGTTCGTCCATCGTCGGCGGATGATCCGGTGCCGCGCCGTCAGGTCCTTTCACGCCGGCAAATTCCGGCAAGTGTTTGGCAATCGGCTCGGCAGGAGACCAAAGGCCCTGTTCGTAAAGCAGCATCATCGCGACCGCCGTGACCGGCTTGGTCATCGAATAAATGCGAAAGATGGTGTCGAAGGAAACGGGCTCGCCGCCGGCAATATCTTTGAGGCCGATGGCGGAACGGTGAACGACTTTGCCGTCGCGCGCCAAGGCCGTGACCACACCGGCTATTTCTCCGGCCACCACGAAACCGGTGAGCGTTTCGTCGATCTTCGTCAGCCCTCGAGCGGAGAGTCCGACATCTTCCGGCGATCCCAGGTCAAGCATCAGTTTCGCCACGCGCTCCCGATGAGAAGAAATCTCGTAGCAGGGGAGCGATGTCAAGAATGCCTCGTGCTTGTCGTGCCGACTGCAATCCTTAATCATGTCGCGACGATTTCCGTGACGGTGGGTCGCCAATTCCCGCATTGTTGGACCGGGACATCGAACCATGTTCAAATTCCGATCGACGATCCTGGCCATCGCGGCACTGTGCATGCTGACGCCGGCGCATGCGTCCGGCGCGCGGGCCGTGAAGCCGTTTTCCGACGACTTCACAAAGGACAGGGTGCTGAACAAACAATGGACTCTGTCTGAACTCAACCCCGCATCCAATTACCGACTGACCGGCGACGGCTTTTTGCTGGAAGCGTCGGGGGAGAACGGCGGGTCCGATCTCTGGGTCGGCACCGGCTATCGCGCGTCCCTGTTGCTTCGCCCCATCCCACCGGACGCCGACTGGACGATCTATACGCATTTTACCTTTGCGCCCGAAATCGATTTCCAGGCAGCGGGAATCATCCTGACGACGCAGACGAACAATTTCGATCGGACAAGCAAATTTCACCGCTTCGAGTTGAGCTGGCAAAACCGACAGAACGGTCTTGGTGTTGCCAGCTACACGAACGGCCCCATCGATCCGCCATTCGCGCCGTATAGCGGCACCGAAATATTCCTGAAACTGGAGAAGAGCGGTTCGCGGTATCGCTATTTCTATCGCACCGCGACGAGCGAATGGAAACTTGTCTCCGTCATCGTGGACACAAATCGCTATCTCTATGCCGGCCTGGATTCCATACGCCAACCCTGGCATGGGAGCGCGACGCTGGATTCCAAGCCGGTCTTCAAATCATTCGCTTTGCTGCCGCCGATGCGATAAGTCGCTTCGCCCCCGCTATTTCAATTTCGGAATCGCGACGAACGCATAAAGGGTACTGCCATTCTTGGCCTGGGCTTGGCCGGTGATCACGCCATCGTCGTTGATATCCTGTGCGTCTGTCAAGATGACCGACGTGCCGCGGGGAACGAGCGAGTTGAGATCCGTCATCTTACCGTTTTGCCAGATGAAAGCATGGCCGGACGGGTAGGATACGCCGACGACCCGATCCTGATCGTTGATGCCCAAAGCTTCGCTCACATTGTCGCCCGAAAGCGTGCCCAGGTTTATCGTTCCGTTCTTTCGCGTCCAAAGAAAGGCGTTGAAGTTCGGCGCGGCCGCGCTGTCGCCGGGAAGGTCCGAAAATCCGGTCACGTCGCCATTCTCGTTGATATCCATCGGCGTGTTCCAGTAGCCGCCGCCGAGAGTAGGCAGGCTTGTGACTTTGTTGTTCTCCCAGAGAACCATATGCACGGCGCTCGCTCCGCCAACGGCGTTGCCGCAAAGTCCGGAGATGCCGACAGCCTGGCCTTCGTTGTTGATCGCGGTGGCAGCGCTGTCGGGATCTCCCGGATACGGCGCAAGCGGCTGGAGCTGATTGCTTTTGGGTCCCCAGAGGACGGCTTCGAACTGGAGCACCTGGGGAGAGATGCAGCTGGAATCGTGAACGGGCGTTTCGGCCCAACCGACGATCTGGCCTGCGTTGTTGATGCCGGTCGCGAAGCCATTATCGCCGCCCAGTGTTGGCAGCGCCGTCATGTGCCCGCTCTCCCACCGGAAACCGACACAGACATTGCCGGTCGGCGGCGCAAGAAAGAACACCGCGGCGGCACAACTCCAAGTCTCACCGTTCGGTTGCGCTTTTGCCGTCTCGGAAACGCCGGCGATAACACCGCGGTCATTGCGGTTTGGCCACGCGACCGCACTGTTGGGACCGCCCAGCGTTCCCAGATCGCGCCCTGCCAAACCGTGACGCCAGTAAACTGCATGCATCACACTGTTGCCGGGAAGCGTGCCGAACCCCGCAGTCTCGTTCTCGACATTGATGCTGGTGCCCTGCGTGATCATTCCGCCGACGGGGTTCGACAGCAAGTAAACGACATAATGCAGAGGGTTTGCAGACGGTGGAGCGCCCTGCGCAGCAGCCTGCGCCGCAGTCAGGCCCATCGCGATCACCGAAGTCGTGCATATCAAGCTTGCGAGTTTCATGACATCTCCTCTTTCCCAATTCCCCAAAGGAGCGCAGCGCTCCGTGCAAGGATGATAGGGACTTCAACCGAAAGCGTCGGACGTTTGCGGACCTCGCCTACGGTGGAGCGAGGTCCGAAAATGTCCAGTTTTCGAGCTGCCGATGGTGTATTCTCGGTACCGTGCAGGAACCGGCTCTCGATTGGCGAGTGTGTTCGCGGGCGCGGCTTTCGCGCGATCCCCGCTTCGACGGCAAATTCTTCATCGGTGTGCGGGGCAGCGGCGTCTATTGCCGCTCGATTTGTCCGGCGCCGACGGCGAAAGAAAAGAATTGCTGCTATTTCCCGACGGCCGCCGAGGCGTCCGAAGCAGGCTATCGCCCCTGCCTGCGCTGCCGGCCGGAATGCGCGCCGGGCACGCCCGCCTGGCTCGGAACCTCGACCACCGTTTCGCGGGCGCTGCGTTTGATCGACGAAAGCAGTGCGGAAGACGGCGGGATGGAGCGGCTCGCCGACCGGCTCGGTGTGGGTTCTCGTCATTTGCGCCGGTTGTTCCTGCGCCATCTGGGCGCCACACCCAATGCGGTGGCGCAGACGCGCCGCGTGCACTTCGCCAAAAAGCTCATCGACGAAACGAATTTACCGATGACGCAACTCGCGATCGCCGCGGGATACGGATCGGTCCGCAGGTTCAACGCGGCGATCCGCAAGACCTATCACCGCACGCCGATGCAGATTCGCGCCAATGCGCGTCGCGTCCAGCCACTCCCCGACGATCAATATCTCTTTCGGCTGCGATTCCGCCCACCCTTTCACTGGAAGGGTATGCTGGCGTTATTGGGCACATGCATCACGCCTGGCGTGGAATCCATTCAGGCCGACACGTATCGACGATCGATTTCTCTGAACGGCAGCGACGGCTGTTTCGAGGTCGGCCTCGACGAAAGCGGGCTGGCACTTTGCGCCCGCATTCAGTTCGGCGATCCGCGCGCATTGTTTTTCATCGTCGAGCGAATCCGCAGCCTTTTCGATCTCAATGCGGACTGGGCCGCCATCGTGAACGGTCTGGCGACCGACGCGACCTTGTCCCGCCGGTTGAAAGCCATGCCGGGCTTGCGCATCCCAGGTTGCTGGAGCGGGTTCGAGCTTGCCGCGCGCGTGATCCTTGGCCGACACCTGGATGAAGACGAGGCCGGCGATCTCGCCGAGCGCGTGGCAAGATCGCTGGGAAGACCCATCGCGAACGGCGAGGGGCTCGTTCGCACGTTTCCTTCGCCGGATGCGTTGGCTTCGGCCGACCTGATCCGGCTGGGCGCAACGGAGTCGTCCGCCAAGTCCATCCGCGCACTCGCCGGCGCAGTCCGCGACGGCCGCATTCGTTTCGACGGGATCGTCGATTCGCACGCGTTCCTCGCGCATCTGCAGAAGATCGCCGGTGTGGACGATTGGACGGCGCAATATGTGGCGATGCGCGCGCTGGGTCAGCCCGACGCGTTTCCCATCGAGGGTCTCCCGCATGGCGATGCCACCCGCCATCCAGGCCTCGAAGCGCGTGCCGAGCAATGGCGCCCGTGGCGCGCATATGCCGCGATCTATCTCTCGCCAATCGCGTCTCCGGTACGACGTCCTGCACGCCGTAGAAGCCTGGTGTCCGGACATTTGGAAAAATTTGCAGCGGAGTGACGCTGCGCGTCTCACAACAGCGGCGGAAAATTGTGGGGAGCGGCGCTGGGCGGTGCGGGACTTCCCACCGTCGTCGTTTGCGTCTGGTCTTTTGGGTTTTCCACCCAACCTCCGCCGAGCGCCTGATAGAGCCTGACGACGGCCTGCAGGCGGGCCTCCGTCATCTGCGCGAGTTGGTCTTCGGCGCCGAACAGAGTCTGCTGCGTCTGCAGCACCGTGAGCAGGTCCGTGCTGCCCTGGCGATATTGTAGTTCGGAAATGCGGAACGCCTCACGCGCCGCAGCCACCTCGCGTGTGAGATGATCTTCCTGCGTGCGATCGCTCGCCACCTGTCCCAGCGAGGTTTCCACATCCGACATTGCATTCAAAACCGCGCTGCGATAATTTGCGATCAATTCGTTTTGCGTCGCGTCGGTGAGGCGCTTCTGGCCGATCAGCCTGCCACCATCAAAGACTGTCTGCAGCAGGTTCGCGCCATATTCCCAACCGAAATTCGAACTGTGCAGCAGAATGCCTGCNNACGGGAGCCTCGATCGCATCGAGATCGCGCGTGGCGACATCGAACTCTTCGGGCGATTGGCCCAGCAGGAGGGCGAGCGCATAGCGCCCTTCCCGCTCCTGCTCCTGCAATGCGGGAAGTTGGGTTTCGACCGCCTCGAGCTGCGCCTGTTCCTGCACAAGATCGAGATGCGAGGACGACCCCGTGGAGACCTTCAGCTTGATGATGCACAAGATGTCGTCGATGGCGGCGATGTTGTCGTCGAGAATGGAGATGCGCTTCCGCAACGCAAGCACACCGAAATAATTGTCGGCGACGTTTGACGTAACAGTCAGCGCGACGACTTCTTTCGCGTAGCGTGCGGATTTGAGCGCTTCTTCCGCGCTGCGCAGATTGTCGTGCGCCAAGCCCCAGAAATCGAGTTCGTAGGATGCCCCGAGCGACAGGCCGAAGGTGTTGCCGGTGCTCGTCACGGTGGTGGGCACGCCCGTTCCGGAATTGGTCGCAAGCGTAGTGCTGCCCCCGGCGCGTTCCCCCTGTCCGTCGAGATCGAATTGCGGAAACAGCGCCGAGCGCTGGATGGTTTTCTGCGCCCGCGCTTCCATCACGCGGGCGGCGGCGGCAGCGATATCCTGGTTTCCGCTTTGCGCCTTGGCGATCAGGCCAGACAATTCGGGATTGCCGAACGTCTTCCACCAGTCGGCCTGCGGCCAGATTTGCGCCGAGTCGGGGATCGGCGCGGTGAAAGTCTTCGGCACCAACGGCGACGTCAGAACCTGTGGTACCTCGGTCGCGCAGCCCGCGAGCATGAGCGCCGCCAGCGGAACCGCAATGCGACGCCTCGGAAACGCTTTACTCATAGCGCAACGCCTGCACGGGATTAGCGCGGGCGACGCGCATCGCATGCGAAATGACCGTGACCCAGGCGATCAGGAGCGCGACAAGACCGGCGGCCAGAAAATAGATCGGCCCAAGCTCGATGCGGAACGCATAACCCTCCAGCCAGTTGTGCAGATAATACCAGGCAATCGGCCAGGCGATCGCGTTGGCGAGCAGGACCGGAATGGAGAATTGCCACAGCAACAGGCGCACGACATCCCGCGTGCGCGCACCGAACACCTTGCGGACACCGATCTCCTTGGTGCGGCGTTCGGCCGTGAAGGCCGCAAGCCCGAACAGCCCGAGGCACGCGACAAAGATTGCGATCCCGACGAACAAACCGAACATCGCGCCTTCCTTCTCGTCGGCGGCGAACAGCTTATCGAACAAGTCGTCGAGAAAATGCCTTCGGATCGCAACCGTTGGCGCAAAGCGACGCCACGTCCGGTCGATGGCTGCGAGCGCTTCAGGAATATGGCCGCGCTTCAGTCGAACCGAAAAGCTGTCGAGGCGGATATTGGGATTGAAGTAATAGACGGTAGCGATCGGCGCATCCTGGGCGGCGTGAAACAGCGCGTCCTGGATTACGCCCACGACCGCGACATGCTTGTCGCCGATCTTGATCGTCTTGCCGACCGCCCCGGCCGGTGAAAACCCGAACATGCGCGCCGCGGTCGCATCGATGACGATGTTTGCGCCGGAGGCGACTTCATTCTCGCGGTCGAGCGAATTGCTCAGATCGGCGCCGCGATCGCGGGAGAGAAACCGGCCCGCCCGCAGCTTCATGTCATACACGGCGGGAAGCTCGGGCGAGATGTCGATCATGCGCGCGGTGAATTGTTGCGGATTGCCCGACACGGACACATTGCTGCGGCTGTCGTTCATCTCGAAGGGAACCGCGCTGGAGCGCGCAGCGCCCGCGATGTTCGGATCGGCATCGAGCATATGCACGAAGCTGTCCGACGCGGCCGACGTCATGACCGGATCGCTGTTGCCGCCGATGACGACGATGTTGTCGTGATTGAATCCGAGGTCGATATCGCGGGCGTAGCGGATTTGCGCGAAGACCACGAGCGCCGCAATGCCGAGCCCGATGGAAATCGCAAATTGCAGCACGACCAGCACGGTGCGTAGCAGACCGGAACCGCTCTGGCCGGACGCATTGGTCTTGAGCGTCGCCGCAGGGCGGAAGCCGGACAGAACAAGCGCGGGATACGCTCCCCCCAGCAATCCCGACAGCACGGCAACGAGGAAGATGCCCAAGGTCAGCGGCCAATCCGAGATGTAATGAAGCTCGATCGGCCGTCCGATGAAACCGTCATAGGCGGGCAACAGGACTTCGACGAGCGCCAGCGCCAACAGGACGGCCAGAAGCGCCGTCAGCACGGACTCGCCCAGGAACTGGACGACCAGCTGCCGCCGCCTCGCGCCCATCACCTTGCGCAAGCTCACTTCGCGCGCCCGCATCGTCGCGCGCGCCGTGGCGAGATTCATGAAATTGAAGCAGGCGATGAGGACGATCAGTGTGGCGATGGCAACGAACCCGTAGACCGTGGTCCAGCTTCCGCCCGGCTTCATACCCCCGAGCTTGTCCGATGTCAGATGCACATCGGCGAAACGCACCATGCGCGCCTGCACGACCTGGTCGGCGCGAAGATGCATCCCGGTGACGGCGTCCAGCGGGATATGGCGAAAGAAAATCTGCTGGGTCTTTTGCCGGACCCACGCGAGATCAGCGCCCGGCGCAAGCCGGACATAGGTATAGCCCTGGAACTCGAACCACTGGGTTCTGTCGTCCGACGTGAGTTGAGCTGCCTTCGACGTGTTGGGAACGAAGACGCTGCCGTTCAGCTGTGTGTTATGCGGCAGATCGCGTATCACGCCAGTCACAGTCAGCGGGTGTTTCGCGTCGACGGTGAGGAGCTTCCCCAGCGGATCGACGTCTCCGAAGTATTTCCGCGCGGCCGATTGCGAAAGCACGACCGATTCCGGCTGGGCAAAAGCATTTGCCGCGCTGCCTTCGACGAACGGCAATGCGATGACAAAAAAGAAATCTGGATCGACGGCCATGATACGTTCCGAGAATTGCCGCTCTCCGACCGACAGGGTGCTGTTTTGCGGCGTTATATGAGTCTCGGCCGCGACCTCCGGCAATTCGGCCTTCATGGCAGGTCCGAGCGGAAACGGGCTTGATGTCGAGATGGTGGATGGCTGTCCCGGAAAGAAGAGCGAGATTTCGGCGCGATAGACATTCGCACTATCCGGAACCCATTTGTCGAAAGACATCTCGTCTTCGATGAAGAGAATGATGAAGGTGGCGCAGGCCAGCGCCACCGCGAGACCCGCGATGTTGATGAAGCTGTAGAGCTTGTGACGGGCGATGTTGCGGATCGCGGTCAGGAAATAGTTGCGGAACATCGCTGGCCCTCACTCATAACGCAAAGCGTGAACGGGATTGGAACGCGCGACGCGGATCGCGTGACCGATAATCGTGAACCACGCAATAAGGAGCGCTGCGAGACCTACACCGACGAAATAGAGCGGGTTCAGCGCAATGCGGTAGGCGTACCCCTCAAGCCAATGGTGCAGGTAATACCAGGCGACGGGCCAGGCGATCACATTGGCAATCACCACCGGAATCGAGAATTGCCAGAGCAAAAGCCGGACGATATCGCGCGTGCGGGCGCCGAAGACTTTGCGAACGCCGATCTCTTTCGTCCGACGTTCGGAGGAGAACGCGGCGACGCCGAAAAGGCCCAGGCACGCGATAAAGATCGCGATGCCGACAAAGATGCCGAAGACGGCGCCTTGATATCGGTCGGCAGCGAACAAATCTTCGAAATCGTCGCCGATGAACCGGCGCTGGATCGGGCGCGTAGGAACAAATCTGTGCCAGGTGCTGTCGATGAAAGCGAGCGCTTCCCGCGTGTGGCCTGCTTTGATGCGAACAGAAAACCAGAACACCTCGGCCGGATCGTAATAATAGATCGTGGGCTGCACCGTGGTCTGAAGGCCGGCGAATTTGGTGTCGCCAAGTACGCCGACGACCGTCAAACGAGGCGTTCTCGTGCCCGTGCGCGCGATGATCGTGCGGCCGACGGCACTCGATTCAGTGAAGCCGAAGCGGCGCGCCGCCGCTTCATTGATCAGGACGTTTTGACCATCCCGAACGTCCGGTTGTGCCTTCGAATTGGCATCCATGGCTTGCGAAAACGACAAATAGCGGCCCGCAAGCAGCCTGATGCCGTAGACCCGCGGAAACTCAGGGTCGACCATCATCGATTCGATATTGACGACGTCGGGCGAGCCCGGAACCTGCGCATGGCCGTCGAATCCACGCCTGAAGGGAATCAATTCCGATTCGCTGGCGGCGATGATGTCGGGGCTTTCCCTGAGCGCGCGGACGAAACTGTCGGATGCGGCGTCGGTCTGAACGCCGTATCGAACGATCGCCACCACATTGTCGCGGCCGAATCCCAGGTCGAGCCCGCGCGCGAAATTGATTTGGGCGAAGACCACGATGGCTGCGATGCCGAGCGCGATCGAAACGGAAAATTGCAGCACCACCAGAGAACTGCGCAACAAGCCCGCGCCGCCGACACCTGAGCTGTTCGAATTCAGAGTCGTTGCAGGCCTGAAGCCGGACAGCACGAAAGCGGGATAGAGGCCGCCAAGGATGCCCGACAGGATGGCAATCGCGAATATGCCGAGCGTCAGCGGCCAATCGGCGACATAGTGAAATTCGATGGGCCGGCCGATGAAGCCGTCGAAGAACGGCAGGAATATCTCGACCAGCGCCAGCGCAACAATCGCCGCGAGCAACGCCGTGAAAATCGATTCCCCCAGAAACTGGACGATAAGTTGCCGCCGCTGCGCGCCCAGCACTTTCCGCAAGCTGACTTCCCGCGCCCGCATCAGGGCGCGCGCCGTCGCCAGATTCGTGAAATTGAAGCAGGCGATCAGAACGATCAGCACTGCGATCGTGCCGGAGCCGTAAATCACGACCCAGCTTCCGGGCGCCGTCGCGACGGGACCGTCATTCTCCTGCGGCGTGAGATGGACGTCGCGAAATCGGGTCAGGTGCAGCTTGATGATCTTGCTGCCCGGAAAATCGACGTCCATTTGCCTTTTGCCGTCGATGTTCCCGTCGAGGATATGGGCCGCCTTCGTCAGCACCGCATCTTTGTCGGCACCGGGAGCAAGCTGGACATAGCCATAGCCGCCGAATCCGAGCCATTCCTTTTCCAGTACCGCCGGAGGAAACCCGTCCGCCCGGGATGTATCGGGCAACACGAAATCCGCCACGAATTGCGTGTTGTGTGGAAGATCGCGCAGTACGCCGGTGACAATGACGGGCCGCGAGGCGTAGAGAACGACCGTGCGCCCCAGCGCATCTTTGTCCCCGAAATATTTTCGGGCCATCTCTTGAGACAGCACGACGGACTCAGGCTGCCTGAGCGCCGTTGTCGGGTCGCCTTCGGCAAAAGGCAGCTTGATCAGCCGAAAGAAATTCGGATCGACAACATCCACCAGTTCGGTGAACATGCGGTCGCCGACGCTGATCGCCATGCGTAGCGGAATAAGGTGTGTCTGAGCCGCGACTTCCGGAATCTGGGCCTGCATGGCCGTGGTGACGGGAAACGGCACATAAGCCATCCCCTCATAGCCGTGTCCGGGAGAATATAGGCTGGCATCCACGCGATACAGATTCTCGGTTCCCGGAATCCATTTGTCGTAGGAAAGCTCGTCGCGGATGAAGAGAATGACGAAAATCGCACACGCCAATCCCACCGCAAGCCCGGCGATGTTGATGAAGCTGTAGAGCTTGTGCCGGGTGAAATTGCGGAGCGCGGTGATGAGGTAGTTTTGAAACATCGCGACCCTCCTATTCGTAGCGCAAGGCGTGAACGGGATTGCAGCGTGCGACGCGCACGGCGTGACCGATCACCGTCGCCCATGCGATCAGGAGGGCCGCCAATCCTACGCCGGCGAAGTAAAGCGGGTTCAGCGCAATGCGATAGGCGTAGCCCTCAAGCCAGTGGTCCAGGTAGTACCAGGCAACCGGCCATGCGATCGCATTGGCGATGAGCACCGGAATCGAGAACTGCCAAAGCAACAACCGCACGATATCGCGCGTGCGCGCGCCGAAGACTTTTCGAACGCCGATCTCCCGTGTCCGGCGCTCGGAGTTGAATGCGGCGAGCCCGAACAGACCGAGGCACGCAATGAAGATGGCAATGGCGACGAATATACCGAACATCGCGCCCTGCTGCTCATCCCCCGCAAGAAGCTCGTCGAAACTTTCATTGAGAAACCGCCGCCGGACCGCCATGGTCGGTGCAAAGCGGCGCCATGTGCTGTCGATGAAGGCGAGTGCTTCGGGCGCGCGCCCGCTTTTCACGCGAATGGATATGATGTCGAACAATCTGGGATTGAAGTAATAGACCGTGGCCATCGGCGCTGTTTGAGCCGCCCGAAACAGCGCATCCTGGAGAACGCCGACAATCGTGACGCGCGTGCCGGCAACCCTGATCACCGTTCCCAGCGCATGGGATGGCGTAAAGCCGAACATGCGTGCGGCCGTCGCGTTGATGACGACATTGTTTCCGTCCTGCAGAAAATCGGCGTGATGGAGGTCGGTGCCACGGTCGCGCGACAGAAACCGTCCGGCTAGAAGCCTCATCCGATAAGTTCGGGGAAATTCGGGCGCGATGTCGATCGGGCTGATCGTG
Organism: Alphaproteobacteria bacterium; assembly: GCA_003139615.1. Taxonomy (GTDB): domain Bacteria; phylum Pseudomonadota; class Alphaproteobacteria; order Micropepsales; family Micropepsaceae; genus Rhizomicrobium. The sequence continues at coordinate 48,014 of PLJH01000115.1, read as the reverse complement.
AAATGCTGCGGATTGCCGGGAATGCGCGCCGGGCTCGATTCCTGGCCCTCGAATGGAACACCGTCGCCGTCCGACTGCGCCACGTCGGCAATTGCGGGATCGGACGCCAGCGCACGGGCAAGGCTGTCGCGTGCCGGGATGGAAAGAGGCTTGGGGCCGTTGTTGAGCGGATCGGGCTCGAAGAGCACGACGATATTGTCCCGGTCGAAGCCGAGGTCGAGCGTGCGCGCATATTCGATCTGCGCGAAGACGACCAGCGCCGCGATACCGAGGCCTATGGATATCGTGAATTGCATCACCACCAGGCCGCTGCGCAAGACGCCGGAACCGCTTTGGCCGGAGGAATTGGATTTGAGCGTCAACGCGGGGCGAAACCCCGAGAGCACAAGCGCGGGATAAACCCCGCTCAGCAACCCGGCGACAACGGCGGTCGAGAAAATGCCGAAGGTCAGGGGCCAGTCCGCTATGTAGTGAAAGGAAATCGGTCGACCAAGAAATCCGTCGAATGCGGGCAGCAGTATCTCGACAAGCGCGAGTGCGAGGACCAGCGCCAGCAGCGCCGTCAGCACCGACTCCCCCAAAAATTGCGCGATCAATTGCCGCCGTTCAGCGCCCATCGCCTTGCGCAATCCCACTTCGCGGGCGCGCATCATCGCGCGCGCGGTGGCCAGATTCATGAAATTGAAGCAGGCAATGAGGACGATAAGCGCAGCAATTATCGCGAAGCCGTAGACCGTCCTCCGGCTGCCCGCCGGCGTCATACCGCCCATGTCCGGCTGTGGTGTGAGATGAACGTCCCGGAATCGCGTCATCTGAAGCTGCAGAATGTGACTGCCCCGAACGTCGGCGTTCAGGTCCCGTTTGGTGTCGATGTTCCTGTCGAGAATTGCCGGCAGTTTTGAAAGAACGGCATCCGGATCGGCTCCGGGCGCGAGCCTGACATAGCCATAGCCCGCCAATTCCAGCCAAGCGGCGCGGTCGCCTTGGGACATGGCGAATGCCGTCGACGTGTTCGGAATCGCGGAGTCGACGACCAGCTGCGTGTTGTGCGGCAGGTCTTTCAGGATACCCGTCACTTTGAGGGTGTGGGTCGCATCGATCGTGACGAGGCGGCCGACCGGGTCGGCGGTTCCGAAATATTTCCTTGCGGCGGTTTGCGAGATCACAAGCGATTCAGGCTGCGCGAATACAGCCGAGGGATCGCCTTCCACAAGCGGCAGCCGGATCATTTGAAAGAAATTCGGATCGACGACCATGACACGTTCGGAAAACAGCCGGTCGCCGATCTTGACGGTCATCCGCTGCGGCACGAGGCGCGTCTGCGCCTGCACTTCCGGGATTTGCGCCTTCATCGCAGCGGTGACGGGATTGGGCACGCCCGCCATCGATAGTAAAGGCGCGCCGGGGAACGAGAATGTCGACTCGACGCGGTAGACGTTTTCCGTGCCCGGAATCCATTTGTCGTAGGAAAGCTCGTCGCGCAGGAACAGAACGATGAAAATCGCGCAGGACAATCCTACCGCGAGACCCGCGATATTGATGAAGCTGTAAAGCTTGTGCCGCGTGACGTTGCGAAGCGCGGTGACGAGATAGTTGCGGAACATGACCGCTCCCTCAGAGCACCTGCCGGATGCTTTCGGTGACGACCGCGCCGTCGAGCAGATTGACGATGCGGTGGGCGTATTCGGCATGGGAGTGCGAATGCGTGACCATCACGACCGTGGTGCCCTCGCCGTTCAGCTCCGTCAGAAGCTGCATCACCTCTTCGCCATTGGCCGTATCGAGATTGCCGGTAGGTTCGTCGGCCAGGATCAGCTTGGGGCGCGAGACGACGGCGCGCGCAACGGCCACGCGCTGTTGCTGACCGCCGGACAATTGTTGCGGCATGTGTCGCGCGCGATGGGCGATCTTCATGCGCTCGAGCGCCTCGCGCACGCGGGTCTTTCGTTGCCCGGGCGAGACGTCCTGATGATAGAGCAGCGCGAGCTCGACATTCTCGGAAACAGTCAGCTCGTCGATCAGGTTGAAGCTCTGGAACACGAAACCGATAGAGTTCTTGCGCAATTCGGAAAGCTGGGTCTCCGAATAGCCGGCGATGTTCTGATCGCCGAACCAATATTCGCCGCCGGACGGACTATCGAGCATGCCAACAATGTTGAGGAAGGTGGATTTGCCGCAACCGGACGGACCCATCACCGCCACGAACTCTCCTGCCGCCACTTCCAGATTGATATCGCGCAGCGCAGTCGTCTCGATCTCCGTCGTGCGGTAGACCTTGGTCAGATGCTTGAAAATGATCATGCGGGCCTCGTCAGTTGCTGCCATTGTCCGGCTTCTCGAATTCGACGCGATCGACGGTCTGGAACGCTTCGTAACCGGAGACGATGACCTTCTCGCCCGGCTTCAGTCCGTCCAGCACTTCCACAAATTCGGGATTGCGGCGGCCGAGCCTGACCGTGCGTCGCGTCGCGGAGCCGCCATCCGGCGACACCACGAAGACCCAATTGCCGCCGGTGTCCTGGTAGAACGGGCCATTGGGTAGCATCATCGCACGCGCGGCTCCCCCAAGCTCGATCTTCAGATCGACGGCTTCGCCATTGTGAATTCCCGCTGGTGTCGTATCGACGAAATACAGATCGGCCTTGAACGTACCGTTGGCGACCTGCGGATAGATTTTTGCAATCCTGGCTTTATAGTCGCGGCCGTCGATCGTGAAGAGCGCTTCCTGCCCAAGGACAATACGGCCGAGATAGAATTCATCGACTTGCGCCGTAAGCTTGAAACGGTCTCGGGAGTCGATTTCGCCCAGTACCGCGCCTTGCGCCTTGGTTTGACCGACTTCAGCATCCAGCGCCGCCAATTGCCCGTCCATCGGCGCACGGATCGTCAGGGCTTCGACGGCTGCATTGCCAATGATAGTGGAGCCGTCCACGATATCGCTGGATTGGGTTTCGCCCATAAGCTGGGTGGCGCGGACCTTCTGCTCCATATCGCGCGACGCAAGCGTCGCCGACCGCAACTTCAACTGATAGGCATAATCTTCCTGCTCTTCCTTGTAGGTCGCGGGCGCAATGGCGTTGCCGTCGAGCAGAACCTTGTCGCGCGCCAGATCGGCTTTCAGCTTGCTGATCGCGTGGTCGATATCGAGGATATCGTGCTCGTATTTGAAGCGCGTCTGCTCGAACGTCAGTTGCTGTGCGGCGACTTGAAGCTGGAGGGCAGGATTGGACAGGATGACGAGTTGCTCGCCACGTTTCACGATTGTGCCGTCCTCCACCAGCACTTGTTTCACGGTCCCGCCCTGGTCGGTTGTCAGATAGTTCGTGATGAACGGCGCAACCGCTCCGCGCACGGCGACGAAATCCTCGAACGGGCCTTCCGTGACCGTCCCCGTGGTCAGCCGGTCGATCGGCACGCGATAGACATGTCCGCCGCTGCCGGCGAGCAACCACACTGCCGCGCCGACAAGAAGAACTGTGCCCGCCGCGTAAGGCGCGTATCGCTGCCATGCGGGTTTGCGGGTAATGACCCGATCCATTCCGTCGCCAGATGGCGCTGCTTGGGGCGATTGGTCGTGCGGAAGCCGCTCGCGGATCGCCTGGATCGCGCGTTCGCCTTGCGCAATTAGCCTTTCGCCAAAGCCCATGAACACCGTATCGCAACCCGCATGCCAGAGATTATTCCAGCAAATTCAATGAGATAACTCCCCAGCTTGGCGGGCGGCTGTGCGCAAGCGTACACTCGTGCGGACACCTGTCCGATTACGAACACATGGCTCCTGCCTTCCCCAGCTCCGCCCGCATCCTCGTGGTCGACGACCAGGAAGACATCCTTCTCGCCGCGCGTCTGCTGTTGAAGCAGCATTTTGCCTCCGTCCAGACCTTGCGCGACCCATCGCGCCTCGCAGATCTGGTCCGGCAAAACGCGTTCGACGTTCTGCTGCTCGACATGAATTTTGCGATGGGCGCCGATGACGGCGCCGAAGGTTTGCGGCGACTGACGGAGGTGCTGACGCTCGATCCGAACGCCGTGGTTGTGCTCGTGACCGCACATGGCGATGTCGAGCTAGCGGTCCAGGCGATGAAGCACGGTGCCGCGGATTTTGTCATCAAGCCCTGGGAAAACGAAAGGCTGCTGGCAACGCTGATCTCCGCGGCCAATTTGCGCCGTTCGCGCCTCGAAGTGGCAGAGTTGCGCAGCCGCAATCGCGGCCTTGCCGCCGCTACGCACACCGAAACAGAGCTCATCGGCAATTCGCCGGCGATGCAGGGCGTGTTCGAGACGATCCGGCGCGCCGCGCCCACCGACGCGAATGTGCTGGTCCTCGGGGAGAACGGCACCGGCAAGGAACTGGTGGCTCGCGAGATTCATCGCCGCTCGCGGCGGGCGGCGGAAGTGTTCCTGCGCGTCGATCTGGGCGCGCTGTCGCCGCAGCTGTTCGAAAGCGAGTTGTTCGGCCATCGCCGTGGCGCCTTCACGGATGCGAAGGAAGATCGCATCGGCTTTTTCCGCGCCGCCGCAGGGGGCACGCTGTTCCTCGACGAGATCGGTAACGTACCGCTTCATCTGCAGAGCAAATTGTTGACGGCGATTGAGCGGCGCGAGGTGGTTCCGGTGGGGGCGGAAAAATCCGAGCCGATCGACGTCCGCCTCATCTGCGCCACCAATCTCGCGCCGAAGGGTCTCGTCGACGAAAACGTGTTCCGTCAGGACCTGCTCTACCGCATCAACACGGTGGAGATTTTGCTGCCGCCGCTGCGCGACAGGCGGGAAGACATTCCACTCTTGCTGGAGCATTTCATCGCGCTCTATGCGCAGAAATACAATTTCCCCATCAAGCGGCTGAGTGCGACAGCCCTCGACCTTCTCGTCGCCCACGCGTGGCCCGGAAATTTGCGCGCGCTGCGTCACGCCGTGGAACGCGCCGTGATCCTGAGCGAAGGTCCGCTGCTCGAAGCGGCGGACTTTCCCCTCACCGCGCCGCCCAACGGCGCGCGGGATCGCGCGGTTCCCGAAGACAACGTTCCCAAGCTCGATGCGATGGAACGCAGCACCATCGGGCGGGCGCTGGAACGTCACAAGGGCAATGTGAGCCGGGCCGCCCAGGCGCTCGGCCTCACGCGCGCCTCGCTCTACCGGCGGATGGAAAAATATGGGCTCTAGCCGCTTCCGCACCGGCATCGCGCTGCGCAGCGCCGCGCTGTTCCTCACATTTGCGGCCATCGCGTGGATGACGATGCACACCCAATGGTATCTGTGCATGGCGCTCGGCATCGCGATGGCGCTCATCCAGATTGCGCTGTTCCTGCAGTTCGCGACCTATTCCGGCCGCGAGATCGCGCGCTTTCTCGACGCCGTGTCGTTCGACGACGCGTTGCAGAGCTTTTCCGGATTGCGCGGCGATTCGGCGTATAGCGAATTGGGTTCCGCGATGACGCGCGTGCTGGACCGACTTCGCATCAGCCGCACGCAGCGCGAGGAGCAGGCCCGCTATTTCCAGGCGCTGCTCGCCCATGTTCCCGTCGCGCTCATTTCGATCGACGATGCGGGCGGCGTGCAACTGCTCAACATGGCGGCGCGACGGCTTTTCGAAACCGCGCTCGTCAATGCCGCGCAATTCGCGCGTTACGGAGACTCGTTTGCGGCCAGCATCGACGCGCTGCGTCCCGGCGCCACCGCAATCCTGCGGATGGAGCGGACATCTGGCACATTGCAACTGAAAGCAGCCGCGACCGGATTGACGCTGAGGGGAGAGCGACGGCGCATCGTCTCGCTGCAGAACATCGAGAGCGAACTGAACGCCCAGGAACTGGCCGCCTGGCAGACCGTCATCCGTGTCATGTCGCATGAGGTGATGAATTCTCTGACACCCGTATCTTCGCTCGCCGCGACCGCGCATGATCTCGTGCGCAACATGCTCGCTCGGATGCCGGAGGACGATCCGAATTTCGCGGCGCTGACGGATGCGGGCGAAGCGCTCGAGACCGTGGCGCGCAGGAGCGAAGGCCTCCTGCATTTCGTGCAGAACCATCGCCGGCTGACGAAGAGGCTGGTGACACAGATCGAAATGCTTCCGCTCCGGCGCGTATTCGCGCGCCTGAACCGTTTGCTCGCGGCCGATCTCGCGCTGCGCGGCATCGAACTCGCGGCAATCGTCGAGCCCGAAACGCTGGAAATCGCTGCGGACTCCGAACTGCTCGATCAGGCGCTGATCAACCTCGTGCGCAATGCGATGGAAGCGTTGGCGAACGAAGTGCATGCGCAAATCCACCTCGCCGCCCGCCGCGATTCCGACGGCCGCGTGGTGATCGTCGTGGCGGACAATGGCCCCGGAATCGACCCGGCACAGCGCGACAAGATTTTCGTACCGTTCTTCACCACGAAACGGCAGGGGACGGGCGTCGGCCTCACGCTCGTCCGCCAGATTGCTGTGGCCCATGGGGGCGCGATCGATGTGTCCGACACACCAGGCGGCGGCGCCACGTTCACGTTGCGGCTCTGACGAAATCGACCGCCCTATCTCCTCACCTTGCCCAACGGCTTTCCGCAGCGATAGGGTTCGCGCGCTCCGGGGGATTCGATGCAAAAAGGGTTGGGACTTTGTGTTGCCGCTTGCGCAATCGTGCTGGCAGGACCGGCGGCGGATGGGGCTGCGCCCGCAAGCGAGGCGGCGCGCGGCGAACTCATCGTGAACTTCACCTATACGGAAAGCTACACACGCAAATACGGCCACAATGACGAGCACGGCGCGACGACCGAAAACATGTCGTTTCACGGCACGGTGAAGCGGCCCTATTCGGTCACTATCGCAGACGGCCAGCTCGTCGATTTCAGCGAAATGTCTCCGGACGAGGCGAAGAAGAACGCCGCCCAGCCCTCCGGCAATGGCAGCCTGCAATACAACGCCACGGACACGACGACGGGCAAAGGCTTCTCGATAATCGTAAAAAAGCAGTTCAACGGCACGTTCGGAAACGATTCCGTCTCGGCTACGCTCATCCCCGGCGACAATGGCGTTATGACCGTGCGTTCCGAAATTCGCGCGAGGAATATTTTGGGCGCCTGCAGCTTTCAGTCGAAGACTTCGAACTCGACCGATTGCACCGCGGTGCCGCTCGCCTCCATGGGTCCCTCGATCGATCCGGACAGCGCGCAATCGGCGAAATTCGACTGGAGTTCCGACGTATCGACCGGTGCCGAGCCCAGTGACACGGTGCACAGCCCGGATCCCACGGTGAACTATCTGATGGGTATTCCGGCTTTCGGACTTCAGACGATGACCAGCGCAGGCGGCAACCGCACCTACACGTTCCACAAGACCGTGCAATTCGAGAAGACGGATGCCGCGTCGGGCGCGCGTGTCGCGAAGCAGACGCTCGACATCCAGGCGATGCTGCGGGTGCGCGAGGTCAAATGCGCGCTGACCGATGCGATGGTGAAATCGGCGTTTTCGGCGCTCAGCGGCGAACAGGCGGGCAGTGTGCCGCTCGGCCAATTGCAGACGCGCGCGGCGGGCGGCGATGCGATCGGCTTCACCTTTTCGGAACCCGCAATGCCGGGACAGAATCAAGGCTTCACGGTTTCGGGCACCGCCGCGCTTTCGGGCGAAGACTACCGCGTGAGCGCATCGCTCACGCCCACTGGTACGAAAACTCCCGGCAAGCCCGCGAATGAGTCAGGCTCCGGCTGCGACTTCGATCTCGCCAAATCGGCCGGCCTCAACGCGGCCTTTCTCGAAGCGATCTATCCGCTGATTGAGAATTATCTGAGCGGCGCCCAGAGCGAGAAGCTTTAATAATCGCACTGCGTCGATGAACTGCCGTCGGAGCCGTGGCTGATGGCGGGATATTTTTTCGAGAGGAACGCCTTGCACATCAATCCGTCGGTGCCGACTGTCACCTTTTCCATGTGACTGAGATGCGCGCCGGGTGCGAGCGGCGCGGTGAGCGCGAAGCAGTCGAATTGCTCGCCATTCGGTTTCGTCGTGATATCGAGATTGATGATCGTCTCGGCGGGCAGTGCCGATTTCGTCGTGTTCTGGATGTCGAGCATGTGATCCTGCTCCATCGACTGGCCGAATGTGCAGGGAAGCGTGGCTTTCACTTGGGGCGCCGCCGTCGCAGTGACGCAACCGACTGCCGCGACGGCCGCTATGGCTGTGACATATTTCGTGCGCATCGTTGTTCCCCCACAATCGATTGAGACCACAGTCTGGACCGGTTCGCGGCCCTGCAAAAGGGGGCGCGCGGGCCACGAACTCCGGATTTGCGCGGCCCGACGGCGCCGGCTCCACCCTTTCTGCGCATGCACAACCTTGCAGATCATGGTAATAAGCCCCATCTCCGCCCTGCCCGCAGAGTGCGGCGTAACGTAGAAGACTACCGATACGAAGGACCAGCCGATGACGACCGAACGTGCCGTACTTGCCGGAGGATGTTTCTGGGGCATGCAGGACCTGATCCGGCGCTACAAGGGCGTCGTGTCGACGCGAGTCGGCTATTCCGGCGGCGACGTGCCCAACGCGACCTATCGCAATCACGGCACCCATGCCGAAGCGATCGAGATCGTTTTCGATCCCTCGAAACTCAGCTATCGCGAGATCCTCGAATTCTTCTTTCAGATCCACGATCCCTCCACGCGCAACCGCCAGGGCAACGATACTGGCACGAGCTATCGCTCGGCGATCTACTACACCAGCGAAGAGCAGAAACGGATCGCGCTCGACACCATCGCGGATGTCGATGCGTCGGAATTGTGGCCGGGCAAGGTCGTGACTGAAGTCGCGCCCGCTGGCGATTTCTGGCAAGCCGAACCCGAGCACCAGGATTATCTCGAGCGGATCCCGAACGGCTACACCTGCCATTTCGTGCGGCCCGGCTGGAAGTTGCCGCATCGGCAGAAGGCCGTATCGGAAAAGGCCTGACGGGCTGCCATCCAGAATCAGGTCGCCCGCACGGCTGATCGGCCGGAACCGGGCGGCACTTCCGGGGTTAGAAGAAGGGCGGGTTTCGCCGGCAGCCGCGCCAATCTTGTGCTCGTCACCGACAATCGGAAAGTGGTTGAGACATGGATCGTCGGACACGGAATCGAAGAATTTTGGCATGGCCGCACAGGGAATCCTGATTTTCGGGGCCACAGGCGACCTCGCTCAGCGAATGCTGTTTCCTTCGCTTTATTTTCTCGATGAGGACGGCCTGCTGCCCGACGGGCTCAAAATCGTCGGCTGCTCCCGGGGAAAACTGGGCGACGAGAAATTCGCGCAGCAGATCGAAAAGGCAGTGCGGGCACGTGCGCCGTCGATCTCGGACGAAGCGTGGCGACGTTTTCGGAACCGCCTGAGCCATGTCGCCGTCGATGCCACCGTGCCAGAAACATTCTCGGAACTGCGGGAACGCGTGGGCGAAGCGTCCGAACTGATCTTTTATCTGTCGACGTCGCCCAGCCATTACGGCGCGATCTGCAGCCATCTGAAAAACGTGGGGCTCGCAAACGCGACGAGCCGTGTCGTCGTCGAAAAACCGATCGGGCGCGATCTCGCGAGTTGCCGCGCCATCAACGACGCACTGGCACATGCGTTCAGCGAAGACCGCATCTTCCGCATTGATCACTATCTCGGCAAGGAAGCCGTCCAGAACCTGATCGCGCTGCGCTTCGCCAACACGCTGTTCGAGCCGCTCTGGAACAAGGTCAGCATCGCCCAGATACAGATCACCGTCGCAGAAACTGTCGGTGTCGAGGATCGCTGGTCCTATTACGACGAATATGGCGCGATCCGCGACATGGTGCAGAACCATCTGCTGCAATTGCTGTGTCTTGTGGCGATGGAGCCGCCAGCCAATCTCGATCCCGATTCGGTGCGCAACGAGAAAGTGAAAGTGCTGCGCTCGCTGAAACCGATCGTCGGGCGCGACGTGGAGCGCAAGACCGTGCGTGGGCAATATCGCGACGGCGTCTCCGAAGGCCGCTCCGTACCGGGCTACAGCGAAGAATCGGGCGGACAGGCGAGCAAGACGGAAACATTCGTCGCGTTGTGCGCGCATGTCGACAATTGGCGCTGGGCGGGCGTGCCGTTCTATCTGCGCACCGGCAAGAGGCTGCCGCAGCGCAGCTCCGAAATCGTCATCCAGTTCCGCGATGTGCCCCATTCGATTTTTGCAGGCGCCGATTTGCTGGCGAACCGGCTCACGATCCGGTTGCAGCCCGAAGAAGAAATCTCTCTGTTGCTGATGAACAAGACGCCGAGCCTCGAGCAGGAACTGAAGCCGCTTGCGCTCAATCTAAGCCTGAGCAACGCATTCAAGCGGCCGCGGCGGCGCATCGCCTATGAGCGCCTGCTGCTCGAAGCCCTGAACAACAAGCCGACCCTCTTCGTGCGCCGCGACGAAGCCGAGGCCGCCTGGGTCTGGATCGATGCGATCATGGCCGGCTGGGACCGCCAAGGTACGTCCCTCACGCCTTACGCCGCGGGCTCCTGGGGCCCGGCAGGCGCATTCGCTCTCACCGAACGGAATGGTCACAGCTGGTATGAATAATCTCGAAACCGGGAATGCGATGCTGCGGAAATTTGCGACCGCCGACGAAATGATTCGCGACCTCGCCGACGAGATCGTCGCAAGCCTCGGGGCAGGTGTGGATGCGCGCGGCGCGGCAAGTTTCGTCGCGTCGGGCGGCACCACGCCAGGCCCGCTCTTCGACGCACTGACCGAGCGCGATGCGCCATGGGACCGCGTGTTTGTGACATTGTCGGACGAGCGCTGGGTTCCACCGACAGAGGACGCAAGCAATGAGAAGCTCATCCGGTCGCGGCTTTTGCGCGGCAAGGCTTCGGCCGCGCATTTCGTTCCGATGAAAACCGATCACGCCCATCCGCGCGATGCGGAAGTCGATGTGAGCGCCGCCATTTCAGCCATGCCACGGCCGTTCGATGTCACGCTTCTGGGCATGGGCGATGACGGACACACCGCTTCGATGTTTCCGGACTCGGACGGACTCGATGCTGCCTTCGACACGCATTCGCGGCTGCTTGTGCGCGGCATTCATCCGGCCAAACTCGACGGCACGGGCGAGCGCATGTCGCTTACGTTGCGCGCGATCCTCGATTCGCGATTGGTGATCATTCTGATCCGCGGCGACGCGAAGCTCGAAACGTATCGCGCGGCACTTGCAGGCGACGACGTCCACGAAATGCCGGTTCGCGCCGTGCTGAAGCAATCCGTTACGCCCGTGCAGGTTTATTGGGCGCCCTAGCTGCCGATTACAAAACTGTCCCGCGAAACACGCCGCGCGCCTGTGCCCAGCGAATGAAAAGATCCGGCCATGCGCCGGCAGGCTGACCCACGCCGAGACCGAAGCCGTGACCACCCTTTTCGAACAGGTGCAGTTCAGCAGGCACATGCGCAGCGCGCAGGCCCGCCAGCATTGCGAGCGAATTGTCGACGGGGACATCCGGATCGTCCACCGCCGCGGCAAGGAAACAGGGCGGCGTCTCGCGCGTGACCAGGCGCTCGCAGGAATAGGCCGCGCGCATGTCCGTCGAAGGATGATCGCCGAGCAATTGCTCGCGCGAGGCTTCATGGGCGAAAGGCGGCAACATAGTGATCACAGGATAGAGAACCGCCGCGAAAGCTGGTGCGGCGCTTTGCATGTCAGCATCATCCAGCGGCGGGTAAACTTTCGCGCTCGACCGTGTGGCCAATGACGCAGCCACATGTCCGCCGGCGGAAAAGCCGAGCACGCCCAATCGCGCAGGGTCGACCGCGTATTTCGCGGCCCCGGCGCGGATCAGGCGCATCGCGCGCTGCGCATCCTGCAAGGGAACATCAGCCGCGTCTTGCCAACCTTCATGCGGCAGACGGTATGTGAGCACGAAGGCGACGACGCCGACCGCATTCAGTACCCGCGCAACATCGTAGCCCTCGACATCGAAATCCAATGCCCGGTAGCCGCCGCCGGGCAGGATCACGACTGCCGAACCATCGGGTGCCGCGGGGCGGAAAACAGCCAATGCCGGTTGCGCAATGCCCGTCAGCTGACGGTTGCGATAGATGTCCGGCTCGGGACTCGTTTCGACGATGCGCGGCGCGAGCTTCGGATTCAGCAATCCCGGCGCTACGCCCGGCCACAGCTCAATTCTCTCGTCCGGATCCGGCGGCACACGCGTCGGGGTTTGCGCGGAGGCGCGCGTCTGCATTGCGGCCAGCGCCAGCGTGCCGAGCCCGATCAGCGATCGTCGGTCCATCTGGACGAAATCCCCCCGTCGAAACGCAAGCGCCATCGTCGCACCGGTCGCGCGCTAGCGCACCAGGAAACCAAGCTGCGGCGCGAACCACAGCAGGAACGCGATCGCGGTTATGATGGCGACAATCGCCGCGATAATGTGATGGCGCTGAAAATTCATCGATGGTCCCCGAAACCATTCACGACGATAGCACAACGACCGAGCCCATCAATTCGATGCGTCGGGCGCGCTCAACGTCAAATTCTGTTGAACGCAACGCCGCTTTATATTATTGCAAATAACTTTCACAATTGGAAAATTCCATGCGCATCTTCGTGGCCGGAATCATCACCGAAACCAACACTTTCGCGCCCTGGCCGACTGGCCGGCGCGGTTTCGAAGAGCATGGTTTTTTCCGCGGCGACGCCGGGACGTCCGCCAGCGGCGCCGAGACGGCCCTCATCGCGAGGCTCTGGCGCGAGTTGGCCGCGCGAGACGGGCACGAGGTCGTCGAAAGCATCCTCGCCTTCGCGCAACCGTCAGGCCCGACGATCCAAGCTGTCTATGAGGCCTATCGCGACGAGATCCTGGCCGATTTCCAAAGCAAGGGGCCGTTCGACATCGTGCTCTTGTTCTTGCATGGCGCGATGGTCTCCACCGAATGCGACGATTGCGAAGGCGATCTGATCGCGCGGCTCCGCGCGATTGCCGGTCCCAAAACTGCGATCGGTGCCGTACTCGACCTGCATTGCCATCTCACAGGTGCGATGCTGCAGAACGCAACCGCCCTCATCACCGTGAAGGAATATCCCCATATCGATTTTCCGGAGCGTTCGCGGGAGCTTTACGATCTGTGCCGCCGCGCGGCGAAGGGCGAAATCAAGCCCGTGTCCATGCTGTTCGATTGCCGGATGATCGGATTCTATCCAACCACGAGCGAACCGATGCGCGGCCTGACGGACTGGCTTTTCGAAGTCGAGAAGCGCGAGCGCGTTCTGTCGGTAAGCTTCGGACATGGTTTCCCGTGGGGCGACACGCCCGATACGGGCTCGCGCGTGATCGCGATCACCGACAACGACCCCGCGCTTGCGCGCGCGGTCGCGGAGGAAATCGGACTCAAGATCTACGCGGTGCGCGAGACGCTCCTGCCGCGCTACCGCAATATCGAAAAAGCGCTGCTGGCGGCGCGGGAATCCAATGCGATGGCCGTGCTCGCGGATACGGCCGACAATGCCGGCGGCGGCGCGCCCAGCGACAATGTGAGCCTGCTAGATGCCATGCTCCAGCAGGGCACGCGCGATGCGGCCTTCGGCGCGATCTGGGATCCCATCGCGGCAGAAACCTGCGCCGAAGCGGGCGTGGGCACAAAGCTGCGGTTGCGCCTGGGCGGCAAGGCCGGTGCTGCGTCAGGTACGCCGCTCGATGTTGTTGCGACGGTCAAAGCCGTGAAACCCAAATTCGATCAGGGCGGATTGTCAGGCTCACGCGTGGCGATGGGGCTGACGGTGTGGGTGGATATTGAAGGAATCGATGTCGTGATCAATTCCACGCGGACGCAGGTGTTCTGCCCCGATGCGTTCACCGGACTCGGCATCGATCTCTCGACAAAGCGAATCGTCGTCGTCAAATCGAGCCAGCATTACCAGGCGGGGTTCGGACCACTGACGGAAACGATCATTCCCGTGGCGACCCCGGGCGCGATCCAGATGAACTTCGCCGAAATCGACTACAAGAAGAAACGCGACTTGGATTACTTCCCGCGCGTCGCCGACCCGCTGGGCAAAGACAAATAACTGTCTCAATGCGCCGCGGGTAAGAAGTGCAGGTCCCGATAATCGAAACTGAAATCGGCCAGCGGCGAGACAGGCCACATTTCGATCTTTTCGATCTTGCCCGACGCGACATCGAACTTCACATAGGCTGCTTCGATCGTCTTGTCCGTCCAGTTGGCTTTGAACGTGTCGTCGGCCACATGCACAAGCGGCGCTTCCATGTCAGGCGTCTTGTCGAAATTCATCCAGAGCTTGCCGTCGCGATGCGAAATCGTCGTGGTGCCGTACCACGGATCGCTGTAAACGCCCGCATAGGCGGCCATCGGCAATGAGGATTTGTCGTTCGGTTTGACCTGTTCCGGCGACGCCTTCATCTGCTTTTCACCTTCCGCCATCATCCCATCGACAATGGTCTTCAGCTTCACGTTCCAGTCCTGATCGGGCAGGTCCAGATAGTGATCGAGCACGTGAAACGCGACCGCGCGACGCGACGCGCCATCTTCGGAGTTGATCATCACCGCAACGCCGACATTCTTTTCCGGAACCAGATAGAGTGCCGCGACCGCGCCCAGCACCGCGCCCGTATGCTCGACGATGGTGTGGCCGTGATATTCTTCCACGAACCGGCCCAGCGCATAATCCTGGAACTTCGGCGTGATGGCAGACAGCGACACGGAAAACGCATCGGCCCGCACGACGACCTCGGGCTTCCACATCTCGGTAGCTTGCTCTTCACTGAAGAGCCTTCCGCCATTCGGCAGTTTGCCGTGCGCGAGCTGCACCTGCATCCAGAGCGCCATGTCTGCAGCGCTTGCATTGATGGCGCCGGCCGGCGCAGAGGCGCCGCCTTCGAGCCCGCGCGTGAGAACATGCTGCGGCCCGAGCCCGCGAATGGGACCGTCGGTCCGCGCGTGGAGCGCCACGCCATTGGCCGCATGGTGATCGTAAGCCGTCATCGCGTCTTTCATGCCGACGGGCGCGAAAATATGCGTCCGGACAAAATCCTCCCAGGTCTGGCCGGAGACCGCCTCAACCAGCGCGCCGGCCACGATGTAAAGGATGTTGTCGTAGGCGAAGGTCTCGCGGAAACCGGTGACGGGTTTCAGATAACGCAATGCATGCACGATATCGGCGCGCGAACGGCTCGTCGAAGGGACGATCAGAAGATCGCCTTCGCCGAGGCCGAGGCCGCTGCGATGGGTGAGCAGATCGCGGATCGTCATATGCTCGGTGGCATAGGGATCGTACATCTGGAAGCCGGGCAGCCTGTCGACGACACGGTCGCTCCATTTGAGATTGCCTTCGTCGACGAGAATCGCCAGCGCCGCGGACGTGAACGCCTTGGTTTCCGAACCGATAGGAAACACAGTGTGTTCGTTCACCGTGCCGCCCGATTCGATCGAGCGGATGCCGTAGCCTTTGGTGACAGCAACCTTGCCGTCCTCCACGATCGCAACCGTCATGCCCGGTGGCCCAAACGTCTTCATCGATTTCGCGACGAAGGCATCGAGATCGGCCGGCGGCGCAGCAAGCGCCGTTGTGCTCACAGCAGCGACGACCGCGCTGATTGCCAGCGCACGACTAATACGTAAAGTTGAAGTTCGCAAAGCCGAAGACATAGATCGCCCATATTGCATAGAGTGCGCTCACACCGAGCAGGAATTCACCACTGCGGACCAGCCAGCCGCCTGGCCCGCGCAGGATGCGCGACACAGCCTCGACAATGATCGCCACAGCGCCAAGTGCGGCGAGCACGCCGACCACATAAAGCACGCCCATGAGAGTCGTAATATCGCCGCCAGAGGCCGAAAGCGCGGCGAACAACCCGATCCAGCCGCCCAGCATTGCGAGCACCAGAACCACACCGAGGCGCGACGCAAGCCGCAACCTTGCCGCCTGCGGGGGCATTTCGAGCGTTGTTTTGTAGTGACGGCGCGCGATCCAACCGCCGAACCAGATCGCAATCGTCAGCAACAGCGCGGTCAAGGCGCCGCCGGCCATGATTTTCAGGTGCGAAAGCTGCTTGAGACCATGCACGCGCTGCAAGATTTCTACTGGGAGAAAGTCATCCGAAATCCAGTAGCTGACGTTTCCGTTCGCGTCGGTGACGAATTTCGTATGAGTCTGTCCGCCAATCTCGCGATAATCCAACGGGCCGACTTCGCGCCAACGCTTGGGAGTACCGCTCAAATCCTTCAGCGCATCGATTTCAATTGTGCCGTCTGGCCGCGCCATGACCTGACTTTGTCCGATCGCGAAAAGTATGCGCAGAGAACTGTCGATCTTGCGGCTGGCTACATACCAGCCGGCGACGCGCGCCGCGTCCGGCTTGGGATTGGAGACGGTTTTCTCGTCCGGCGGCGTAAACGGGAAATAGCGGTCCAGAAACGCACGGAACAATGGCCCGCGAATCTTATCCGCCTCGGCTTCCTTGCCGAGACTGTTGAACGACATAAAAAAGCCGATGTCCTTGTCCAGCAACAGATGTAGGTCGCTGTGGAACGCTTCGGTGTCTCCCGCATGGCCGATGATGCGCAGGCCGTTGCGATTTTCCTGATAGAAGCCCAGATCGAGACCGTTCACACCGGGCGCCATCCGGGATTGCGGCGAGTGCATCAACGCGATGGTGGCCGGATTCATGATCGAAGCGCCGTTATAGGTTCCGTGCTCCAACTGGGCGATCATGAAATGCGCCATGTCCGTTCCGGTCCCGGACATCGCCCCAGCCGGCGCAGTCTCGACGAACTCGAACGGGACGGGCTTTTCGTCCGACGCCTGCACATAGCCTTTCGACATGAAAGGCGCGAGGTTCGCTGGTAGAGGCTGTTGCATGGTGGAATGCGCCATGCCGAGCGGCTTGTAGATATGATCCGCGATATAATCGGCATAGGATTCGCCCGACAGACGCTGCACAATATAGCCTGCGAGCGACGCGCTGTAATTCGAATAGGCGACAACCTTGCCCGGCGGCTCGATGCGCGCCGGCATGTAATTCATCAGATAATCGCGCAATGGAATGAGTTGATCGGCTTTTTTCACGAAGGATTTGTCGAATCCGTCTTCGAATCCGGCGGTATGCGTCATCAGATTGCGCATGGTGATGGGCTTGCCGAATTTCCCGGGAATCTTGAAATCGAGATAATCGTTCACGTCGCGGTCGAGATCGATCTTGCCCGCCTGCACAAGCTGCATCACGGCCGTCCAGGTAAACGTTTTCGAGACGGAGCCCGGCCGGAACATCGTCTGATCGGGAATGACGGGGCTGCGCTTGGAAACGTCGGAATAACCGTAACCCCTAGCAAACAGGATTTGCCCGTCCTTGACGACGACGAATACAGCGCCCGCGATGTTTCCACGCGCCATGGCATAGGGAAAAAGACCGTCGGAGAACGTTTCGACATCTTGCGCGGTAAGCGCATGGGTCTGCTCGGGCAATACAGGAAGCGCGCGTACGGGGGCCGCCACGTTTGCGCGCATGGGCAACGGAGTCGCCGGAACAGGGCCCGTCACATTCGGATCGGCATTCGCAACTCCGAGTGCGAGAGTGACCAACGCAGCGGACAGCACGGCAAGTCGCTTCATCATTTCTTTCTCCCTTGACCCGAACCTAAACGGCGCCGCCCCACAACAATTCCCGACACCAGATTTTACCGTCGGTATAGATAGCAGGATGCACCCGATCGCTTGCCAGAAATGTCGGCCCATCGAGATCGACAAAATCGCAGAGCTGCGCAAGCACGAACGCAGGCGCCATCGATAGCGACGTTCCCGCCATACAGCCGACCATCACCTTTAGGCCGAGCCTTCGTGCTTCGCGCGCCATTGCAAGGCCTTCGGTCAGGCCACCGCTTTTGTCGAGCTTGATATTGACGACGTCATAACGGCCGACGAGCGCGCGCACATCTGAAAGACCCTGGACGCTCTCATCCGCCGCGATGGGAATGGGCGAGTTCAATCCTTCTAGCTCCACGTCTGCGCCGACGGGCAAAGGCTGCTCGACCAGCGCGATCTGCGCATCGACCAAAGCAGGCAACAATTTCTCGAGCGAGCTCCGCGTGAACCCTTGATTGGCGTCGACTCCAATCCAGACGTCCGGACGCGCAGCGCGAACGGCGCGAATGCAAGCACCCGGATCGTCGGCCGTAAGCTTCAGCTTGACGGCTTGCGCGCTTTCATAGGAACGCGCAGCGGCGGCCATTTCATCCGGCGTTCCCGCGCCGACAGTGAACGTAGTTCTAAGCGGAACAGGGCGCAGCACATCGGCCATTTTCCAGACGGGCGCGCCGCTCTGCTTCGCCTCGATATCCCACAGAGCGCAATCGATCGCGCAGCGCGCGCCGCCGGGTGGGAGCAGTTCCCGCAACATTTCGCGGTCGATGCCGTTTTCGATCCTGCTGCGCAAGGCTTCGATCTGGGTGGTCAGGGAGGCAGGCGTTTCGCTGTGGTAATAGACGCCCGATGCTTCGCCCCGTCCGACGAAGTTCCCGTCCGTCAACGTGACAGTGACAACGTCGCTGGCGGTGAAGGTGTAGCCGGAAATCCGGAACGGCTGTTTGAACGGCCAGGATTCCGTTTTGATTTCCAGCAGAGGCACGATGCTTCCCTTAATCCCCGATCGAACCCGCATGGAAAATTGCGGTGCGCCCCGGGCGAAGCGCGCCGCTTTTCAGATCAGAAGCTTCCGCGCAACACGATGCCGACGATGCGCGGTGCGATAATAGCAGCACTTGGAGCGCCACCCGGAGCGTTCGCATTCGCGGACGCAGCCGACGATCCGACAGGGGAAAACGCGGTAATGCCTTTGGCGTCGGTTAAATTTTTGGCATAAACCTCGATGGACCATCTGCTCCATTCCAACCCGGCGCGCAGGTCGAGCGTATTATAGGACGGCAAGGCATATTGGTGCTCATACAGATTTGCCGGAAGCAGGCCCTCCAACACGTCCGCGTCTGGCGTGAAGCCCGATTCCCGCGTTCCAACGTAGTGCCATGTCGCTCCGACGAAAGGTGTCCAGTCCCCAACCGACAAGAAGTGATAGTCGCCAGTAAGAGTTGAACTCCATTTGGGTGTGTAGGGAAGACTGTTCCCGGTAACACCACCGACATAGATTGGATCGGTGTTCGAAGTCAGTTGGGCTTGCGTGTAAGCACCATTGAAATCCAGCGTCAACCGGTCGAGCGGCGTCCACACCACATTTGCTTCTGCGCCGTCGCTACGCGCCGTGCCGCCGTTGTCGTCGATGCCATACTGGCCCGCACCGGGGCCGGACGGAACGTCGTAAACGGTGAGAAGTTGGATATCTTTCCAGTTGATGTAAAACACATCCGCATCAAATGAGAGTCTGCCGTCCAACAGATCGCTCTTCGCGCCAATCTGATAATCGATAAGCGAATCGGAGTGATACATTGTCGGCACGACGCCCGCCGCAGCTGGTGGAAGCGCGTTCGGACCGCCCGGACGGAACCCTGTCGCGACGCGCGCATAGACGTTCGTCTGATCGTCTACATGATACTCGGCTTCCGTCGACCAGGTGAACGCATTCTCGGACGAACCGCCTTGATCGGGAGTACCTATAAGATCGCCGAATTCGAACGCAGTTTGACCGTCATGAGCGTAACGACCGCCAACGCTGATCTCGAAGCTGGGCAAGATGTGATAAGTCGCGTTTGCGAAGCCTGCCTCCTCATAATACATCGAATCGAGTTGGAGAGAGCCGAGCGGTGTGCCGCGAAAGGTTGTCACGTAATCCTGATGAAGCGAACTGTCTTCAAGCGTGTAATAGAAACCAGCCAGCCAATCGACCGGCCCCTGACCCGAGTCCGACGCGAGACGAACCTCTTGCGTGAATTTGTCCTGGTGGAGAAACCCTTGGACGCTCAAAGCCCCGCCAGTCAGACCCGTATCGTCCGTAAAAGTATAATCATGCAAAATTCCGTAACTTGACGCTGAGGTGAGCGTTGCCCAATCGAAATCCCAGTTGACAGTCGCATTGTACAGATAATAGCGGGTTCCGGCGGGTTGAAGCACCATTCGCTGCTGCTCGTAATTGCCGAATAGCGGAACGAACTTGCCACCGGGCAGCAAGGATTCATCTTGCGCGCTGTCGTTGCCGGAATCGAGTTGTTGTTGCATCACGTTCAAACGGACCGTGATCTTGTTCGTTGGACGATAGAGAAGTGAGGCGCGACCGCCAAAGCTCCTCAGATCGTTGTCGTTGCTTAGTTTGAGATTCGGATCGCTGATATAACCCGGCGTGCGCTGGTCAAAGCCTTCGATCCGTATCGCGAGATCGTCTGTCAACGCGAAGTTCACCATGCCACGCGCGGATGCGCCCATACCGCCGTGGTCCATGGCCATGGCGCCAAGTTCGAAAGAATCTGCAAATCCATCCGTATCGGGCGCGTTTGTAACAAACCGAATTACGCCCCCTTCGGCACCCGCTCCGTAGAGCGTGCCCTGTGGTCCCCGCAATACTTCAATTCGCTGCATGTCGTAGGTATCAAGGTTGGGCGCGGTATCGACCCCGTTGGCAAGGGCATTGCTCGATCCATAAGGAGTATCGTCGATGTATGTTCCGACCAGGGAACCATCGCCACCGGAATTGATACCCTCGAGAATGAGTTCCGGGTGCGTGGGACTCGAGTCCGTTACGCTCATTCCTGGAACTTGCGCCGCGAAATCTTCGTATGTCCGAGCATTCAAATTGTTGAGCTGATCCTGGCCTAAAACCGTGATCGACATCGGAATATTCTTGACCGACTCCACACGCTTTGTGGCCGTCACAACGACGGTTTCGATCGTGCTCCCACCACCTGTACTTGCGGACTGTGCCGCCGCCTGCCCCGCGACACCGGTAACCCCTGCCAACATGCTGCTCCCCAGCAGCAACGCGACGTAAGAACGATTTTTCATGACGGCCCCCTTTTCAGCAGCCGCCAATATCGCAACGTATTTCTGATATTGCAACAAATTTTCTAAGCCGGAGATTAACGAAACCGCCTTGGCAGACGGGGTCTTTCCCGTCTACAGATGGCGCATGTCGGCAAAACACGTTCGCCTCGAGAGCAGCGCTGAGAGACATCCCGTCGCACAGCCCGGCGCGGCGTTGCGGACGTTGCGGATGCGAAAAGGCTGGACGTTGGCCGAGGTGAGCCATCGTACCGGGCTTCCCGTTTCGACCCTGTCGAAAATCGAAAACGGCAAAATGTCTCTCACTTACGACAAGCTCGCGCGAATCAGCGCGGGTCTCGAAGTCGATATCGCGGAGCTATTCTCGCCCCGCGCCGCCATCGCCAATGGCGGCGTTCCGAGCGGCCGGCGCAGCATCACGCGTGCCGGCCAGGGCCAAGCGATCGAAACCGACAACTACGACCACCTGTATCCCGCATCGGAACTGCTCAACAAACGATTCGTCCCCATCGTGGCGGAGTTGCGCGCGCGTACACTTGCCGAGTTCGGCGAGCTGATTCGTCACGACGGCGAGGAATACGCGTTCGTTCTCGACGGAACGGTCGAGTTCCATTCGGAGCTTTATGCGCCGGTCATCCTGCACAAGGGTGATTCCATCTATTTCGACAGCGGGATGGGGCATGCCTATCTGGCGGCAGGCACGGGTCCATCGCGCGTGCTGTCGATCTGCTCGGGTGCGGAATCGCAACTGATCGAAGCGATGCGCGGTACGCGGCGCGAGGAAGCCGTTGCAACCGCAAAGGTGGCGCCCGCAGTTGGGCGAAACGCAACGCGCAAACGCCGCGCCTGACCGATACTTTCACCTAACCTGCAACAACCTGCCGTCGCGGCGAAACGGATTTGCGAAAACGCAACGGCGAGACGGCGTCACTGCTCACCCCGAAGCTTTTCAAATCCGCCGGCACGTCTTCTCTCCGGATCAGGGCCGCAGCAAGTTGCCCCGCGGCCGGCGCCGTCTGGATTCCATATCCACCGTGCCCTGCGAGCCAGAAGAACCCTTCGATATCCGGATCATAACCGATGACGGGGCTGCGGTCGGGCGCGAAACTCCTGAGGCCCGCCCATTTGCGGCGCACCCGCGTCACATCGAGCGTTGTTGCCGACTGGACGCGATCGATCGCGATCGCCACATCGATTTCATCGGGCTGGGCATCGCAGGGAATTGTCGGTGTTTCATCGGCGGGCGAGAGGAACAATTGCCCGGCATCGGGCTTGAAGTAGAAGAGTTCTTCGATGTCGATGGTATTGGGCAACTCGTCGATATTGACGCCTTGGGGCGGATCGACCAGCACGGCCGTGCGGCGATGGGGAACGATGCCGAGCGGCGCTGCCCCCGCCAATTCCGCCAGCTCATCCGCCCAGGCACCCGCCGCATTGACGACGACAGGGGCTTCGAAAATTCCAGCAGGTGTCCGCACGATCCAGCCTTCGTGTATGCGATCCATGCGAACGACGGGTGCATCGGTTATCAATATGTTTCCGGCCGCGCGCGCCAGCTTAAGATAGCCCTGATGCAGCGCATGAACGTCGACATCGCTCGCAAACGGTTCGTGAATTCCGGCGGCCGCATAGCCCGGACGGAGCAGCGGGCAAAGTCGAAATGTCTCCGCCGCATCGACACCGCGCGAATGGGTCGCCACATCCGGCAGCGCAAGGAAATTTTCCAGAAGCTTGAGTTGATCCTGGCGCGCGATATGCAGCGTGCCGCGGCGGCGCACCAGGGGATATTCGGCAAAGCCCTCGGGTGGCGCAAACAGGAATGCGCGGCTTGCGCGCGACAACGCACGAACCATGGCGTTGCCATATGTCTCGGAGAACAGCGCAGCGGAACGTCCCGTGGAATGATATCCGGGCTGGCTTTCGCGCTCGAGAATCGCGACGCGCCGGTCTTTGGCGAGCAGCGCGGCCGCCGTCGCCCCGGCGATTCCCGCGCCTATGACAAGGACATCGAATTTCCCATCGGTCATATTGCGCGCTCGCGGACCTCCCTCGATCCCGGCATTCCTACATTGGAAAATTCATTTTCTCAATCTGAAAATTCGTTGACGAACATCGCCGCCGCCGCTTCGGGCGCCGCAGCGTCTCCAATGAGTATTTTATTTTCGAACTAGTCGCCGGAGGAATTCTGGGGCGCCGGCGACCACGCGTCGGCACGCGCCTGCGCCTCCGCCCAGGTTTTCGCCGTCAAGGCAGCGTTCAG
Organism: Alphaproteobacteria bacterium; assembly: GCA_003139615.1. Classification (GTDB taxonomy): domain Bacteria; phylum Pseudomonadota; class Alphaproteobacteria; order Micropepsales; family Micropepsaceae; genus Rhizomicrobium. The sequence continues at coordinate 24,856 of PLJH01000115.1, read as the reverse complement.
GCGCGCCTGCAAATCGGAAGAAATGTCGGGGAGGCCCAGCACTTCGCGCGTGCCGTTCGAATGGTAGATCAGCGACCACATCCCAGCCTGCACGGGATCGGCCGCGACGCCGATGCCATCGAGATAGATGTTGACCAGTTTGAGCTGGGCGCTGGGAAGCGAGCCGTCTGCAGCTTTCCTGACATTGGCAGCGCCTTCCTGGGCGAGACTTGCGGCGCGCTGCGGATCGGACGCGGTCTTTGCGAGATCAAGCTGACAAAGCCCAAGATTGTATCGGGCGATTTCAAAGCCCGCGCCCCGGGACGCGAGATTTCGAAATATCGGGATTGCTTCGTCGCATTTGCCGCGCAGCCGCAGGTCTTCGGCCCTGCCCTCCGGGCCGCTCGGCACGTCGGGCACGACGGTTTGGGGTGCGCTTTCGCCGGCCGTCGGGCCTTCCCCCGGAATTCCCATACCACCCATCTGCGCCTGAGCCGGCAACGCGAAACACAGCGCCGCCGACAGGATGATTGGTATCGCCCGTGTGTGCTTCATGTCATGTCTTCCGTCGTGGCGGCCTCGGTCAAATCTATGGGCAAATCCATGGGCAAATCCTAGCCGAAGTTCCGTAAAAGTGCACCCGGACATCGCGCGACCGGTTTCCCGATTGTATCGCGGCCTGCCGCCGCGCGTTATAAGCGGGACGGCGAACACCGGAGCTATCGCGATGGCCGACAAATACTCTCATGACGAACTGGTCGAGCGGGTGAAAACCCCCGGCTGGAGGCTTGTAGCCGACAAGAAGGGCAAGACGGTCGGGGGCACGCTCCAGGATTTGCTTCATCTCAGCCACGAAAGAAAGCAGAAGGGCGAAGCGCCCGGATTGATCGAAGAGATCGAAACCTCCGTCGAACTGGACATGCTTCAGATCGCGCAATTGTGGCGATATCTCGGGCTTCCGGTCTGAAATCCACAAACCGTCAGGTCGAACAGATGTTCGGTGACGCTGTTTTCGATTCTTTCGCGCGCAAATGCGGTCATGCGATTCACAACCCCATTGTTTCCGATAGGAATGCCTACGCGCCGCCGCAGCTGTGTTCGGAATCCATCATGGTCCAGGACTCCAGCGAGCGCAGGTCGGTCGTCGTGTACCAGCGCCCGCGGCCGTCGCCGGGAGGACAGGGATGGGGGATCGAAATCAGGCACATCAATACGCGGTCGCCCCTGCGCGCGTGATGGACGGCGTCCAGTTCGTCATACGACACCTGATAACCGCCATTTTCGTATTGAAGCGCCGAACCCGAATCCGGAACCATCGGTCCGTTCTCGCCATTCTGCAATCGATGTTCGAGCTTGGCGATCTTCGTCCAGACGCAAGTGCCTTCCTGGGCAGGCAACGCGCCGGCGAGAACCGCGCTTGTCCAGAGCATCGAGATTGCGACGGCCGGAATGAATTTCATTGGCTGCTCCCTCTTTCGCACATGATTGCAGATTGAGGGGCTGGGCGACAGACACTGCGAGCGGCCGCTACCCGCAGTCGATTCGTCCTGTGACGCGAAATCATCGATCGACCTGTCCCGTCTGGACTTTCCAAGTGGACATGTATACAATCTCTAGTTGCGGTGGCAGAGTTCGGAAAGTAATTGTCAAATATCCGACAATCTTTCGAATTCATGTGAAGACTGGGGGAAGCAACGATATCCGGTTCCACTTGCACGAGCGCTGCTCCGTTGCAGCTGCACAAAACTCGCAACGCCGCAGGGTCAGGGTGGCAGAGTCCGCGTTGCGCGATCTTCAAACAAAGGCAAGCAAAATGTTCTGGAGGGAAATCATGAAAACACTGAACCGCCTTGCATTGGCCTGTCTTGTGCTTCCAGCCGCGATTGCAGTCGCGCAGGCTGCTCCTCAAACACCCTTCGGGCGAGAACTTGCTCAAACGCTTCACGCCCTAAGAACGGCAACGCCGTATCAAAATAACAACGGCGTCGTGCCGCCGCACAGCGTGTATCCCGGCCCGCTGTTCACATTGAACCATGCATGGCCGACTCAGGCTTTGCCTCCTTTGACCAATGCGCCGTGGCAGGCCGCGATTCAAAACGGGAAGATCACGCCGCAGAACGCGCCCGCTTACGCAGCCGCGTTGAAGGCTGCCGTAGCCGACAATGCCCGCAATCTGATTATGCACTACGATACCTGGGATGCAGCCAAAGCCGGTTGGTACAACGAACCGTGGCTCGGTAGCCTCCGGGAAGCCATTCACGGGACCTATGCCGCTGGAGAATTCAATTCGAGCAGTTTTCCCGGCACGGGTTTGCGCGTGCAGTTCAACACGAATGTGGTGACGTATTACGACGCACGCGCCGCTTATACCCTCAGCAAGTTCTGGGGGACATCAGCGATGAAGCCCAATTTGAATACGCAAAGCGCTCAGTTTCCGGAAGGCTCCATCGTCGTGAAGGCAGCGGTTTTCGCAAGCGAAGACCAGAAGAATCCCCTCAACTGGTGGGACGCCATGAACGGCGCCCAAGCATGGAACATGTATATCGGTGTTGGCCCGAGCGGCTCGAACCCCCCGCCGCAAGTGTGGCCGGGCTATGTCGCGCAATTCGACATCATCGTGAAAGACTCCCAGTCCTCGCCGAAGACCGGCTGGGTGTTCATGACTTTGGTTTATGATAGTTCGACGCCCGGCGATGTCTGGGACAAGATGGTTCCGCTCGGCGTGCAGTGGGGTAACGATCCCGAAGCCACTGATCCCACAATGCCGCTGCAGGAAGCCTGGAACAATCCGAAAGCGCCTCTCTATTCCACGCAAACACTGGGTTGGGGCAATCGGCTGTCCGGTCCCAATGACGGCGCGCGCAACGATATCGCCGCAAATGGCATCATCATGAAAAATGCACCCGACTCCGGCTGCATGAGCTGTCACAGTACTTCGCAGTGGAACGGCAATTTGCACAAGATGGTAACGTTCCTGCTGCCGTCATACCCTGCTCCCGCGTTTCCCAACTGGCCTCCCTTCCTCAGCTGCGGCGATGACGGGAAACCCATCCAGCCGAGCAAAAAGACGAATCCCGGGAACTATATCTGCTCGCCCGTGCCGGGCTCCAGCGAGTGGATGAAATGGTTCCAGGATAGGCACGGCGACCAGCCCATGGATGCCGGCTCCTTCGCCACCGATTTCGACGAAGTGTTTTCGTTCAAATCGCTGAAGTTGTGGTGGCAGGCTGTTGGGCCGGCCAACCAAGGTCTGCCGCTCCTGACCAGACTCCCGATCAACGGGCAGCGGTACAATCTTTACACTGGCGCGCCGCTCAAGAACTGAAGAGCGAAACATGTTCGAGTTCGGGGGTGCGCGGAGATACCCGCGCACCCTTCTTGCAAATGTGCTCGAGTCCGCCTGTGGCTATGCGGCTATGGAATCTCTAGCCCTGGCCTTTGGCGCATAAAATGACGCGTTTTGGGTGCCGGAGAGCGCCTCGCGCGTGAATTCGATCAGGTGATGCCCGACCAAGCCGACATGAATGAGGTCTTCGACGCGGCCCGCGCACAGGAGCGGCAGCGGAGGTGCGATCGGAAAACGGGGCGCGGATCAAATCCGCGCCCTGTCGATCAGTCTATCATTGTCTCAAGACCGCGGCGGACCTGCTGTCACTGAGGCGGCGGTGAACCCTGCCGGCCATTGTTGTTGTTCAGAGGCGTCGGCGCCCCATTGGCCGGCGGTGGGCCGTAACCTTGCTGCGCCGTTTTCCGGCGGCACCATGCCGAACCTTTCCCGCAGCTGTTCGCATTTGCGCGGGTGGCTGTTGCACCATGTCGGATCGTTCACCTTGGCAAGCTGGGCTTGCGACGGAGCGGGACCTTGCGGAGCCGATTGCGCCTGCGGCGCAGAGCCCGGAGGCGGGGGTGCATATCCCGGTGGAGGACCGGCATAGCCGGGCGGCGGGCCGGCGTAACCCGGCGGCGGCGGGCCGTAAGGTCCATACATCGCCGCACATCTGCGGGGATGATAACTGCACCAATCGGGACCGTAAGCAGCCAGCCCGTCCGGGTAATAGACGCAACCCGAAAGGGCGAAGCTCAGCCCCAAGACACCGAGGCCAAGTGATAAAGCACGCATGACAACCTCATCGCGAAAGGATGCCCTCCGGCACGAAGTTTACGGGCGGCAGCCTGGCACTGGCAACAACATGCGAGGCAATGAATTGCGCAATTTTCTGGCCGTTCGGCTGCACGCCTACTCGATCAGCGTCACTTCCAAGGGCCGCTCGTCGCTGCGGCCGCGGTCGTCCACTGCGCGCACGCGATAGTTCCCCGCGGTGGGCGGTTGCCAGTAAATCGCGACACCCGGCGCGCTGCGGCCGACAAACGCGTCGTCGACGAACCAATAGACCGTGCGCGCATCCGCATCCGCCGTCGCGTTGAACGCGATGCGTTTGCGGTCGAGATCCGACAGGCGCATGGCATAGGCGCTGCCGCGCAATGGCGAGATGATCTCCGGCGCGGATCCCTCCGGCGCGCCGGCATTCGTGCAGGCGGGGTTTTGCGGCGGCTTGCGACGCGGGATTCCTGCTTCTGCAAAAACCTGATCGAGATCAGACGACCAGAACTCGAATATCTCGTCGTGAACATGCTTGCCTTCATAAGGCGGACAGGCCGGCAAGCCGGTCGCGTCGTCGATGGTGACCGGTCGATGCACAGTGCTGACGCGGATGGGCGACTTTCCGGGGATGAACCAGGTCATGCCGCGTTGCGGGCACCAGCGATTGGGAAGCTCGCCGCTCGCCAGGCAAATCTCCACGCGCGCGAGATTTGAAGGTTTCTGTCGCGCGGGTTCGCCGAGGTCCGGATGCTCGGCCTCGATATTGTCCACGATCTGGAAAAAGAGCGGCGCGGCCGCATCAACGCCCACAAAGGCCGGGTTGCCGCTACCGTCGAAATTCCCGACCCAGACGACCAGCACATAAGGCCCGAAGCTTCCCGCGGTCCAGGCATCGCGAAACGCCCAGGACGTTCCTGTCTTCCAATAGATAGGCGTCTGCTGTGGCTGTGCACCGGAAGATTCGTCCGGACGCACATGCTGGCGCAGCATGTCCATCACCATGAAGCTTGCCTCCGCGCTCACTAGGCGCGTGCCAGTGCTTTGCAGATCGTCGGCGCGAAAACGCAGCGGCTTCAGTATGCCGCGATTGGCGAGCATCGCGTAAAGGCCTGCCAGTTCCTGCATGCTGACTTCGCCTCCCCCCAGCACGAGCGCGAGTCCATAGTGCTGCTCGCTCGCGAGATGGCCGATGCCCGCGCTTTGCAGGAATTGATAAAGATCGGGCGCGTGCAATTGCGATGCGATCCAGACGGCCGGAATGTTGCGGCTGCGATTGAGCGCATCCGTTGCCGTGATCGGGCCGAGGAACCGCCCGTCGAAATTTTCCGGCGTATAGGGACCGAACGATGTCGGCACATCGCGCAATACGGTTTGCGGATGGAGTATGCCCTGGTCGAATCCAAGCGCGTAAATAAAAGGCTTCAGGGTCGAGCCGGGGGAACGTCGCGCCAAGGTGCCGTTCACCTGGCCCAGCAGCGCGCGATCGTAATAATTCGCCGAACCCACCAGTGCCTTGACGCCCATGGCGCGTGTGTCAACAAGAATTGCCGACGCATTGTGAATGCCGCTTCCACCATTGCGCGCGACATAGGCAGAGATCTGCCGCTCCAGAATATGCTGCAGATCGAGATCGAGCGTCGTGGCGATGTGCGGCTCGCTCGCACCGCCGGCGACACGCTGCGCCTCCAGCACCTGCTCGACGGCTTGGGGCGCCTCGAACGGCAAAGACGACAGGGGTCGGATCGTCATCGGCAACGCAAAGAGCGGTTTGAGCGCATCGTCTTCCGGATGAGCGCCGAGCCAGCGCGCATAAAGCCGGTTGCGCTCCGCGGTCAACCGCAGTGTGATAATGCCCGAAGTGCTGCGCGCCGCAGCCAGGCGACCGGCCGGATCCTGCGGTATAACGGCAAGCGTCAGCGCCTCGGGCAGCGTCAGCGCGGCGACCGGCTTGCCAAAATAGATCAGGCTTGCGGCGCCCGCGCCTTCCACGTTGCGGCCGTAGGGCGCATCGTTGAGATAGGCCTCAAGAATCTCGCGCTTCGAATAGAAGAGTTCCAACTCGGCTGCGCGCCCGATCTGTTCGAGCTTGCCCAGGGGCGTGCGCGTGTTGAGTGGCCATAACAGGCGGGCGAGTTGCATCGCGATGGTCGAGCCGCCCTGGGGGTGCCGGCGGCGCACATAGGTGACCCAGAAGCCGCGCGCGAGGCCGTACGGGTTGATGCCGGGATGCCAATAATACCAACGGTCCTCCCGCAACAGGACCGCGCTTACAAGCTGCGGCGACATCTTGCCAAGCGGAACCCACAGGCGATAGCGATCGTCGCTGGCAAGAGTGAGGCGCAGCAGCCTGCCGCGATCGTCGGTGATGGCGACGGAGGACGGCTTCCAACTTTGCAGTGAAGCGTGCGGCCAAAGCCGAAAACCCAGCAGAATCGCCGCGGTAAGCGCGATGCCGACGAGCCAGTTCTGCGCAAGCCAAACTGCCCGGCCCGCATCTCGCAAAAGGATCGTCGCAATCTTTTTCATCGCACGCGCACGTCAGTGCGGCTGCACCACCGTCAATATGTCGCCGCCCGCGGCACGCGCCTGAATGCGCCGGTCATACATCGATTCACCATAGGCGGCGGGCACGATGAACTTGCCCACGCTCGACGCCTTGATGCGATAGACGAACTCTTGCACATCGGGCGAGGCCGTACCGTAGATCACCACACGATCTTCGCGCACATCTGTATAGGTCGGCTCCCAGGTCGAGCCGGTCACGCGGATCGTCGGCGCTGCAGGCGGCGGAGTCGTGCCGTCATCGCCGGCAGCCGGCGCGGGCGATGGCTCCATCACGGGGTCGAATCCGCCCGGCAACAGATCGACGATCGCCACATCGCCAATGCCTTTGCCGGCCGTCGCGCGGATCTTTACATGCACATCGATCTCCTGACCCAGCGTGATCTGGGTGAGCGGATTGCCGTTGGTGTCGGTGTATTCGCGGATGATCTCGATGCCGTTCTTGATCGCCTGCGAAGACACATCGCGGTCATATCCCGCCTGGTCGACTACGAGCCATGCCGGAATATTGCTCCCGTCCGTAAATCGAAGCTTCGCCGCAGCACCACTCCACACGCCTGCCTGCAGCAGCTTGTTCTGCATGGCCGCGATCGATTTCAAATGCCCCTTCGCATCCACTTCATCGATGCCGAGTTTCTCGACCGCCGCCGCATTCGAGCCGGCATAGACATCGAGCGCCAGCATCGTCATGGAAGCAGAGAGCGTGTTGAATTCATTCTTCTCCAGCGGCCGCGCGATATTCTCCATCACATGCGGCGAGAGAACCCGGGTCTGATCGGGGAAATATTTCGCGAGCAGATAGAGCACGGTCGCATCGCGGGTCAGCGGGTCGTAGTAATAGTCGTAGTCATATTCGCCATTGTCTGCGGCGCGCTCCAACTCTCGCTTGGGACCCGACATCAGATTGTCGGCTGCCGAATCCTGCTTCATCAGCTTGTAGGATGCCGCGAGCCACGCCGCCGCGAGGTCGTTCTTCCACGCTTGCGGATACGCGTCCTGCAGTCGCTTCTGCACGGCTGCCAGATTGTTGGTTGTGACATTGCCCTGGCGTGTCAGCAGATAAACCGCATAAGCGCGCTGGCGCAGGTCACGCAACGAATTCAATCCGTCGTCGGCCGCGAGCCCCTGCAGTGCCTTGTTGCCGGCATCGATCATGTCCTTCGGCACTGCCACGCCGCGGTCGCGCGCCTCCAGCAGGAAATGCATCGCGTAAGCGGTCACGAAGGGTTCGGAATCGGGCGTGGCCGACCACAATCCAAAACCGCCCTGATCGTTTTGCCGCGAGCGCAGCGCATCGATCTGTGCCGCGAGCGCATCCTGATTGTTGCTTGTGCCAGCCGCCGGCTGCAGTGCCCGCGCGAACACCGGTACGGCCGACCATTTCGCCGCGACAAGCCGCGGCATCGTCGCGCTGATGATTTGCTCGCTGCAGTAATTGTCGTAATTGACAAGCCAACTCGTCAGGCCTTCCGACAGAACCAGCGGCACGGTGGAAATGCTCGCATTGCGCACGGCATAGGCGTCGTACATGCGGCGAAGATCGGTCACGACCGTTCCGCTGTTCGCCCCGATGCGCGCGAATTCCACCTGCGTGCGGAAAGCGGCCGCGGGACGCACCGAGATATCGATGCGCTGGGCGGCCGATTTACCGCCGGAGCTTGCGGTGAATTCGAGCGAGCCCGAACCCAACAAACTCGTCGCCTTCACTCGGAAGGTCAGCGCGCCCTCATGCAGGGACGCGAGCGACAGTTTCAGGGTGGCACTGCCCATCACTTGCAATTGCGGTCCGGTCTTGAGCGTCACCGTCACCGGCATCGCGGCACTACCCGCGCCCGCGATGTTGTTCGACACACCCACGCCCACCTCGGCCTCGTCACCGGGCGCCAGGGTCGTCGGTGCGCTGGGCGACAACACGAAATCGCCGTGCACGGTGGTCGCTCCTTCGACAATGCCGATCATGTCGGGCGATACCGCGACCGCCATCACACGCAGCTTGCCGTGGAAATAGTCCGGCACGGCATATTGGAAATCCTTCTCGCCGTTCACGTCGACGATGCCGGACCAATAGGCGACCGGTTTGTCGCGCTTGCGTTTGAACGGATTGAGCTGGCGGCCGATCGCATCGCCGCCGTCTCCACCGGGTGCCGCGAGCGACATCAGTTTCTTGAAGTCGGGCAGGATCAGATCGAGAATCTGCGACGTCTGCACGTCGAGCATGCGCTTCCGGAAGAAGAATTTGAGCGGATCTCCCAGCTTGTAATGCACGACCTGCAATATGCCCTCGTCCACCGCAAACAATACGGCCTTGGTCGGATGGGCGGCGTGCAGCTTGAATGTCGCGGTGGCGCCGGGTTTGACGATTTCCGGCGCATCGACCGTCAGCGCATTGCGGCGCGCGTCGACATTCACAGAGAACGGCACGACGCCGTAGCTCAGCGGGCTCATGAACACTTCGTTCGAGCCCGGATCGCGGATGTATTGAACGTTGATATAGCCATTACCCTCGAAACCGGCAGGCACCGCGATGTGCTGCACGGAGTTCGTCGTGGTCGCGTGGAACCAGGCGTGCGCGTAAACCTTGTCGCGCTCGATAGTGATCAGCCCGCTGCCTTCATAGGGTGCGCGCAACGACACCTCGACCAGCTCGCCCGGCGCGTAGTCCTGTTTGTTGAGTTTGATCTCGAGCTCCGCGTTGCGGTCGAGCGAACGCGAGAGATTGGCCTCGCCCGTCACCGACCATTCGATCCGGTTGACGCTCGCATTGCCGGAGCGGATCAGAAGCGCATAGTCGCCCGGCTTGTCTGTCGGCAGGGTATAATCGGTACCGCCCGCAGGGATGGTGAGCGCCGTCGTGCTGATGGGCACTTCCTTGAGCCGGGATTCATATTTGTAGACTCCCGAATCCTGCTTCGTGAGCACAGAGACGTAGCGCCGCTCGATCAGCTGCGCCTGCAATCCATTCAGGGCGATGGACTTCGTCTGCGGATCGATCGCGACGAGATGAACCGAACGCGGGCTGCCACGCTTGACATAACTCAAATCATCGGCGGCCTTGTAGCCGACCAGCCATGGGTTATTCGAGACGAGCGTCTCCGTGGTCGCTGCCACATTGCGCCCGCCTTCCGCCTCATAGGCCTTGGCGAGGAAATCGAGCCGATAAGTCGCATCCGCATATTTCTTCAGATCGAGATCGAATTCCGCATGACCCTGATCGTTGGTCTGCCCGTCCTGCAATTTCGTCGTGTAGCCGTCCTTGGCATGTCGCAGATCGAAGAACTGATAATCCGGCCAGGCGCGAAACGCCGGAAAAGTCGGATTGAGCGTCAGCGACGCCTCGACTCTCCGGTTCGCGGCGGGCGTGCCGAACAGATTGTGGACATCGACGATGCCCTTGAGCCCGTCCGGCTTCACCCAGCCATCCGCTTCATGCGCGGAAAGCGTCGCGTCCACCTTCATCGTGTCCGGCAGGAATTCCTTCACCGACACGGTCGTCGAACCGATCGCCGTTTCGTTGTCATCCTTGCCGACGATGTAGAGATTGACCGTCCAGGTTCCGGTCGGCGCGGTTTCGGCCGGCGCATAGGCAAGTTCCGCGAAGCCGGACGCATCAACCTGAAACGGCTGCCGTTTCACGGTAACGCCGCGCGGGTCCACGATTTCTGCCTGAAGCGGAACGCCGGCGGGGCTTTGCGCCCAACTCGCGGTGCGCACGATCATGCCGATGTGGAACTGGTCGCCAGGCCGATAGATGCCGCGATCCGAAAACAGGTAGGCAGACAATTCGCCCGCGTCGGTCGCATTGACCTCGCCGCCGATATCGAAGCGGGAATAATCGAGCCGGCGATCCTCTCCCTTCATCGGCAGGAACGACAGATCGCCGTCCTTTTCGACGAGGTAAAGCGCGGGACGCTTTTCGTGCTGAAGGCCCTTCAGGGTCGGGAAATGGACTTCGCCGTCGGCGCTGCTGGTCTCCGAATAGAGAGGCTGGCCGTTGACGGCGAGGATCGACACGCGCGCGCCTGCGACCGGCGATCCCGTGTGGATCGACTGCACATAAACGTCCCGGCTTCCATCAAGCTCGCGTTTGGCCAAAAGGCCCAGGTCGGTAACCACTATGAGCCTTGTATCCGTCGTCTGCGCCTGGTCGTCACTTGAATCGCTCGAAGAATCGTCGCCGGAGGAATCATCCGATGCGTCGTCTGCGGCCTTTTTCTTCGCCGGATCGTAGGACGAAAGATGCAGCAGGAAGACACCATGTTTGCCCGTGCTCAGATATTGCCCGAGATCGACGCCTTCATAATGCGCGTCACCCGGCTTGCCCTTGGGAAACTCGCGGGCTTCCTCGAACCGCTCGACAATATGGTCTTCGCCGAACCCGCCGCTGAGCGAAGGGTTTGCGAAGGTGCCTTCATTGAAGCTCACCAGATGCTGAATCTGATCGGGGAGCACGCGGCCGATTTCGAGCTTCATGCCGGGCACGTTCCGCGACACGACCGAGATGTGCTTGTCGCCGCTGAGCGAGAGCAAAGACCCTTCCGCCATGAAATGAAGCAGCTTGGGATAGTCCGGCACTGTGAAAGTCTGGGAGTTGGGACCGCCCAGGAGATAGCCGCCGAAGGATTTGAGCCCCCCCGCGATGCGAATGAAAACGCGCTGTCCCGGATCGGCCTGGTATTTGAAGCTCTGTGTGTCGGAGAACTCGTTCTCGGTCGGCACGACTTCAAGCTTCAGGGGTTGCGAATGATGCAGCACATCGTCGCTCACTTCGCTGGTGCTCCAGCCATAGGGCGGTTCGTCCGCGGCCTGCTTCACGCCGACCTTGCGTTTCGGGAGCACCCACGCCTGGGTGACTTTCGCTAGATCCTCCCCGCGGACGGAATCGCTGGTCGTGAGCACCAGTACCTGCTCGGGCTCATATTTGTCGTTGTTGACGAGGGTCGGCGAAACATCGCCGATGGTCAGGCTGTAAAGCCCTGGCACATTCGCGACCATCTTGAAGGGATCCGCCGTTCCGTCGCCGCCGCGCGAACTGCGCACGCCCCCGTCGACTGTCATCACGACCGTGTCGTTGTCGCGCGGCAGCTCCAGCGGCTGGGAATGGACCCAGGCCTTCAACTTGGCAGGGTCATACATCACGGTGAATTTGAGCGGAGTCACGTCGTCTTTGGCCCGGCCCATCAGCACAAGCGAGATGCGTTTCTCAAATTCGGCAGGATCGACGGGATAGTTGAAAGTGACCCCCATGATGGTTTTCTTGGCGGCCGGGTTTTGCGGGTCCTGATAGAACTCCGACGAACCCATCGCAGCCGCAAACGCCGTCACATCGAACGCGGCCGGGTCGTCGGCCACCTGAACATGGGGCGCGAAGAGTTGCGCCGGCTCGAACTGGATCGCGATATGCGCGCCAATGGGCCAATCCTGGGCAGGCGTGAAGCGCAATGTCCGGTCATCGACCCATTTCCACGCGCCCTTCAAACCGGGGTTGAGCGTGACGCCGTGCGTAACGGTCTTGCCAACCAATTCGATCGGGGCCGTGGAGGCCGAAAACTTCACATCCACCGGATGAATGGTGATGCCCGGCGAGCCGTCGCCCAGTTCGTAATCGGTGGTGGTCGGACCGTCGACTTCGAAGGTGATGAGATTGGGCTCTGCCGGATGCGGCCGATGCAGATACCACTGCCAGCCGGACCAGCCGACCAGAGCGATGATCGCTACGGCAAGCGTTGCTGCGGCGATCTCCCCCGGCCGTCGGCGTATCGTTGCAGCGAGCGAATGCATCCAGGTCGGTCGAACCCATGTCACGCGGCCGGCGAGCGGCTGCAGCATAAGTCCCAGCACATAGATGAAGTGACTCACCGCGCGCGCCAGACGCGCCGGCAGCGAGACCAGAAACCGCAGCAGATCCATGACTATCCCCTGGGGACGGACCAGCGACCGTCACCTCCCGCCCCTGCCTGTGTCTTAGACCCGCTTGTCGAGGAGCTCAACTTGCGCCGCGAAATCGGCGATCCGATCGCGTTTCACAAAATAACGACAGCGCCAAATCTTGGCTGAACTGCGGCGTCGCGAACGAAATTGCGCGCAAACCGAAAATAATTTTTCAGCGCGAGCGAATCCGATCGCGTGAAATGCATGTCCGACTCAAACTGCGTTCGCGACGGCCTCCAATGCGGCTGCGAATTCATCCGCGTCCGTCCAATTGCCGTCGAAGCGCACGCCATTGACGAAGAAGGACGGTGTGCCGTTCACGCCACTGCGCACGCCGCTCATGAAATCGGATCGCACGTGCTCGGCGACGGCCGAACTGCCGAGCGTCGTCTTCAGCTTGGCCATGTCGAGATGCAAATGCCGGGCGTGTTCGACGAGGCTGTCGGGATCGAGCGCGTCCTGATGCTCGTAAAGCATGTCGTGCATCTGCCAGAACTTGTCCTGGAGGCCGGCGGCTTCCGCCATTTCGGCGGCGCCGGTGGCGAAAGGGTGCGCCTCCGCCAGGGGAAAATTGCGGAACACGAAACGCAACTTCGCGCCCAGCTTTTTCTGCACCTGTTTGACGATCGGATAGGCCTCACCGCAATAGGGGCACTGATAGTCCCCATACTCGACAAGCGTGACCGGCGCATCGGCCGGGCCTTCAACATGATCGGACGGGCCGACCGGCGGCTTCAGACCATGACCTGACATCAGTGCGCTCCCTTTCCTGCAAGCCCTTCGAGTGCTTCGAGAATTCCGTCCGCTCCGGGATTGATCGCAATGGGCGAAACATAGCTCCAGCGGATGACGCCATCGCCGTCCAGGACGAACAGCGCGCGCTCGCAAATGCCGTTGGCGTTGTCATACGCGCCGAACTTCTGTGCCACGCCACCCTTGGGTTCGAAATCGGCCAACAGCGGAAAGTGAAGCTTGCGATCCTTCGCGAAGGCGAGATGACACCAGACACCGTCGACCGAGATGCCGAGAATCTCGGCGCCGAATTTGCGGAATTCCGGCAGCACTTCGTTGTAGAGCGCCATCTGGTCGCCGCAGACCGGGCTCCAGTCCGCTGGGTAAAAGGCAAGGATCAAGGGCTTCCCGCGAAAATCGGCGAGCGATACCGCTTGGTCGGGCGTGACCTGTAATTTGAAATCCGGAGCAGGCGTTCCTGCGGCAAGAGCCATGGTGAATTCCTTCGGTTGATCGTCAGTTTGAGGCCTGTTTTCGCAATGCCGCGACGTCCTTTCCGGTGATCCGAGACGGGGAAACTCCGAAGCGTGCCGTGACATAGTTCGCGACCGCCGCAATCTCGTCGTTCGAATAGCCCTGCCCGAATGCCGGCATATAGTCCGTGCCGTTGATGACTGTCTCGGCCACGTTGATGGCCGTCGGATCGTTCACGGCGCGCACGCCGGTCAGGGTCGCATAATGTGTCACCGGACTGACGCCCGTCCAGCCATGGCAACTTGCGCAGGCGCCTTCGAAGACCTTCTTGCCGCGCGGATCGTAGTCCGCAACGACACCTTCTTTGTAAGAGGCAGGCGCGGGTGTCGCCTTCGGCGCCGGCAAGTCGGAGGTCGAAATCGCCGGCACGCTGCGGAGATAGGTCACGATGGCTGCAATGTCGCTCGGCACGAGATAGCTCAGGCTCTTGTCGACCGCTTCGCCCATCGGTCCGCCGGCGCTGCCGTGCCCGGCTGCGTTGCCGGAGGAGAGGTATTTCGCCAGGTCCGCGTCGCTCCACGCGCCGACGCCGCTGTTCGCATCGGAGGTGATGTTGTAGGCGCGCCAACCGGCTTGTGTTGCGCCGGCGAATTTGCGGCGATTGTTCAGCGACTGGAAAATCGTGCGCGGCGTATGGCATTCGCTGCAATGCTCGAGGCTCTCCGCGAGATAGGCGCCACGGTTCCATTGCGGGCTCCTGGTGGCGTTCGGCTCGAAGCGCTTGTCGGAATTGAACAGGACCGACCACACACCCATAAGCCGGCGTTGGTTGAACGGAAAGACCAGCGTGTTGTCGCGGACGACCGCGTGGATCGGCTTGAGGCTGAACAGATAGGCTTTGATCGCCAACGCATCCGCGTCTGTCATGCTCGTGTAGGACGCATAGGGCATGGCGGGATAGAGATGCACGCCTTCGTCGTCGATGCCTTTGTGAAGCGCGTTCAGGAAGGACGCGTCGCTCCAGGTCCCGATACCGGTGTCCTTGTCGGGGGTGATATTGGCGGAATAGATCGTGCCGAACGGCAGGACAAAACCGAGGCCGCCAGCGAACGGCACACCGCCTCTGGCCGTGTGACACGCCCCGCAATCTGCCGCGCGTGTGAGATATTCGCCCTTCTTCAGAAGGCTGGCGTGGGCCAGCTCCGACGGCACGCCGGTCGGATCGACACCATGGTAATTCGCAAGCGTGACGCGGCTGCCACCCGCAAAACTCATCGGACCGGGGCCGAGCACGATCCAAAAAAACCAAGCCAGCAGGAGCGCCATGATTCCGGCCAACCCAATGAGGCCACGACGCACAGGCAGGCTCGGTTTGGAGAAAGCGTTCATACCCGTTTCCTCCCCGCCAGAACTTCGCGGTCGAAAGGCAGGCGCCGCAGCGGAATTCCGGTTGCCGCGAAGATCGCATTGCGCAGAGCGGGAGGCGCTGCCGTCGTGCCGGTTTCGCCGATGCCGCCGGGCGCCTCGCCGCTTTTGATCAGATGCACGTTGATCTCGGGCGCTTCGTCGATGCGCAACATGCGGTAATTGTTGAAATTGCTCTGCTGCACGCGGCCTTTGTCGATGATGATCTCGCCATAGAGCGCGGCGGTGGTGCCGAAGATCAGCCCGCCCTGCAATTGCGCGACGATGGAGTCCGGATTGACGGCAATGCCGGTGTCGACCGCGCTGGTGATCCGATGCACGCGGATATTGCCGTCGTGATCCACTTCCACCTCGGCAATGGTGGCAATGAAGCTTGCGAAAGAGACCTGCACCGCCACGCCGCGGCCCCGGCGCGGCGACAACGGATTGCCCCAGCCGGCCTTTCGCGCGGCAAGCTTGAGAGCTGATGCGAGACGCGGCGTCTTCTTCGCCAGCATCGCGAGCCGGAAATCGACCGGGTCCTTGCCCGCCTTCTTTGCAAGTTCGTCGATGAAACTTTCGATCGCGAACACATTGTTGTTGGGGCCGACGCCGCGCCAGAAGCCCGTGGGAACGGCCGGTGGCTCGTGGCGCAGGAATTCCACCCGCATGTTCGGGATTTCGTAGGGCTCGTCCACCGCGCTGTCGACGCCGTCGCCGTCGATGCCGTGCGAGAAGCCGAGCGGGAACCAGCGCGCCATGACCGACGATCCGGTGATACGATGCTTCCAGCCGTCGATCCGACCATCCTTCAACGTCGCCGTGATGCGGTCGTAATAAACGGGACGATAGAAATCGTGCTGGATGTCTTCCTCGCGCGTCCATACCACCTTGATTGGACCGTCGACCTTCTGCGCAATGCGTACGCTTTTTTCGATACCGTCCACGTCCAACCGTCGACCGAAGCCGCCGCCCAGAAGCTGGTTGTGCACCGTGATTTTCGCGAGCGGCAGGCCTGTCAGTTTCGCCACGGCAGCCTGCGTGCGCGCGGCCACCTGGGTGCCCACCCAGATATCGCAACCGTCGGCGCGCAAACTCACCGTGCAGTTGATCGGCTCCATGGGCGCGTGCGAGAGGAACGGCAGCTCATAATGCGCTTCGAACGGATCGCCCTCCTGCAGCGCCTTCTTCGCATCGCCGACGGCTTTCGCGATGGCGCCCTCGTGCTCGCTCGCAGCTTTGATGTCTTTCCACACCTGGGCGGAATCGACATGGGCGTTCGCGCCTTCGTCCCAGGTGATCGCAAGCGCGCTCAACCCTGTCTTCGCTGCCCACATATGATCGCCGACCACGGCCACGAGATCGTCCAGCACCACGATCTGGCGCACGCCGGGAATCGTTTTGGCTGCGCTGTCATCGACATGTGCGACCTTGCCGCCGAAAACGGGGCTGGCCGCAAGGGTCGCGAATTTCACGCCCGCAGGCAGCATGTCGATGCCGTAAAGCGCCTTGCCGTTGACCTTGTCGGGCGTGTCGAGGCGCTTGAGCGGCTTTCCGATGAGCTTGAAATCTTTCGGATTCTTAAGCACCGGTTTGGCTGGTGGCGTGAGCTTGGCCGCTGCGTCGGCGAGCGCACCATAGGCGAGTTTGCGGCCGCTGGCCGTGTGGAGCACTTCGCTGTTGGATGCGGTGCAGCCGGCAGGATCGACTTTCCATTGCGCCGCTGCGGCTTGCACGAGCATGGCGCGCGCGGACGCGCCCGCCTGCCTGAGCTTTGTCCAGAACGCGCGCACGGAATTGGAATTGCCGGTCGCCTGGATTCCGAAAACCGGATTGCCGTAGAGCGCGTCGCTGGGCGGCGATGCCTCGACCGACACCGTCTCGAACGCTGCGTCGAGTTCTTCGGCGATGATCATCGCATGGGCGGTATAGACGCCTTGCCCCATCTCTGCTTGCGGCATGATGAATGTGACGTGGCCTGCGCGATCGATGCGGATGAACGCATCGGGCGCGAACGGCCCGACGGGTGCTGGAGCGCCATCTGTCGCATTCGGGATAGAAGCTGCCGCAAAGGGCGATTGGAACCCCAGAAGCAGCCCGCCGCCGGCCGCAGCACCAGTCTGCAGCACGGTGCGCCGGGAAAGCGCTTTGGGCAGTTTGGGCGTGATATGAACCGTCATGACCGAAATCCCCAATCAGGCCTGCTGCGCGCCGGCGGCTTTCTTGATGGCGGCACGGATGCGCACATAGGTGCCGCAACGACAGATGTTGCCTGCCATGGCGGCGTCGATATCGGAATCGTCGGGATTCGGCGTCGCAGCGAGCAAGGCCACCGCCGACATGATCTGGCCCGACTGGCAATAGCCGCATTGCACGACTTCCAGATCGAGCCACGCCTTCTGCACTTTCGCGCCGGTCGGCGTTTCGCCCACGGCCTCTATGGTGGTGATGGCGCGATTGCCGATCTCGCCGACAGGAAGAAAACAGGAGCGCACGGCCTTGCCGTCGATATGGACGGTGCAGGCGCCGCATTGCGCAATGCCGCAGCCGAACTTCGTGCCGGTCAGTCCGACGACGTCGCGCAGCACCCAGAGAAGCGGCATGTCGCCGGGAACATCGACCTCATGTATCTGACCGTTGATCCGGAGACTGGTCATCCTTCGATCCCTTTTTCGAGTCCTTTGACCATATCAAACCCGCTCCAGCAGCGCGACCGTCCCATGACCGCCATCGGCGCAGACGGACACAACGCCCCGCGAACTCGGCGCCATTGCGCCCAGCTCTTTTGCGGCCTGGCTCAGGATCCGCGCACCCGTGGCCGCGAAGGGGTGGCCGATTGCCAGCGAACCGCCATGCGGATTGACGCGATCCCAGGGAAATTCGCCGAGATCGAAATCCACCCCCGCTTTTTCGCGGCGATAGACGGGATCCGACGCCGCCTTGATATTCGCCAGCACCTGGGCTGCGAACGCCTCGTGGATGTTCCACAGCTGAACATCCGCGAAGCGCAGCTTGTTGCGCGCGAGCAGTCGGGGGATCGCGCGGGCCGGCGCCATGAGAATTCCCTCTTCGTGGAAATCCATCGCCTGCACTTGCCAGTCCACGAGCCGGACGGCCGGAGGATTGCCGAGCCGCTTCAGGCCTTCGGCGTCTGCGACCCAGATCGACGCGGCGCCGTCCGTATTGGGCGATGAGTTACCGGCGGTAAGCGTGCCGGCGCCGCTGTGATCGAAGGCCGGCTTCAGGCTCGCGAGTTTTTCGAGCGACGTGTCGCGGCGCGGAATCATGTCGTGATCGACGCCGTCGAACGGAATCACGATGTCCTTGAAGAAACCCGAGTCCTGTCCTGTGATCGCTCCCTGGTGGCTGAGGAGCGCGCGTTTGTCTTGCTCGGCGCGCGGAATCGCGAAATGCTTGGCGGTGTCTTCGGTGTGTTCGCCCATCGAGCGGCCGCTCTGCCGGTTCGCCCAGCCGTGAATCGGCAGGTCGAAATCCTGCGGCGTCACTTTCTGCAGCGTTTCGAGTGCGGCGGCCGGGTTCTTCACAAACTGGCCGAGCACGCTGTCGGCAAACTGTGCCTTCAGCGCCAGCGGCACATGGCTCATCGTTTCCACGCCGCCCACAAGCGCGAGATGGAAATCGCCGAGTCCCACCATGCCCGATGCCTCGATCGTACCGATGAAACTCGTCGAGCACGCCATCACGGTGGAGAACGCCGGAATGTTCGGCGACATCTTGGATTCGAAGATCAACTCGCGCGCGATGTTCGAAACCGTCGCATCGGGAATCACCTGCCCCCAGACGACAAAGTCGGGCGCGGTGCGTGCGTTCATCGCCTGCAGCACGGGAACGGAAAGTTCAATCGCGTTGTGCTTCGCGAACGCGCCACCGGCCTTCGCGAAGGCGGTGCGAAAACCTGGAACGAGAAATGTGTCGAACATTGCGTCTTCTCCGCTATCCAGAAATGCCGGGCATATTCACGCAGAGGCGGGCGGAAGGAAACGGCGAATCGAGGCGACTCCTACGCCAACGAAAAACAAAAGCGCCGCGATCTGGACGACCACGAATGGCGGCTCCGTTTGCGTCGGCGCCAGGGCCTTCAGCGGCGCAATTTTCTGGAACGCCTGAACGATGAGCACGAACACATTGAAATAGAGCGCTATGACCGCGCCCCCAACATAGATCCATCGCCAAGCGCCCACCAGATGAAACACGTAGAGCGCGACGATCGCGGCAATCAGCACGATCATCGACAGGATACCGACACCGATGGCAGGCGTGAAGCCATGGAACGGAAAGAAGAAGCCCGTGACGCTTGTTGCGACCGTCGTCACGAGAAAGCAGGCCGTCCAACCTTCCAGTCGCTGCGCTGTGAGAAGCCCGTAGGCAACGACCAGGCCGGTACCGATTCCCACGAGACTGATCAGCACGTGAACGAATGTGAATGTCGACATTCCGAGAACCATAATATCCCTCCCCAAAATAGTGATCGTCGATTTCCCGGAAGCTTAGCACGCCAGATGGCAAGGATCGGCGCTCTACATCGCACCGAGACCGTTTGTCTTGAACGTCAGCGACGAATTTGGACGATTCCTCGCGCAATTAAATTGCGTCCGCTGCTAAGTTCTTGATTCATATAGCGACCGCCCGCGCGTCGATGGTACGTGTCGGCAACTATCGACGCGGCAGTGTCGGGCGTATGTTTTTTGCTTGGCCGGGGAGTTTCTGTGCATCGCGTGGCATTGATTGTCTCCCGCTTAGACTGCCGGACTGTCGTTCTTTGAAGGGACAACCATGAAAACTTTTCTCTACGCCGTCGGCGCGCTTATCGCATTGCTCGTCGTCGCCGCCGCCACGATCTATTTCACAGGCAATGCGGTCAAAGTCATCGCGCTGTTCGGGCCTGGACATGGCTGGGACCTTCATCTGAAGGCGCCCGCGCCGGATTATGCCGACGAGCGCAACTGGGCGGCGCTGCCCACGAAACCCGGCCTCACGGCCTATGTGCCCGCCGGCGTGGCAGGCCCCGCGAAAGACCCGCAGATCGATGTCTTCTTCATCCATCCCACTGGCTACATGAACGGCGCGGAATGGAATTCGCCGCTCGACGCCAACAGCCAGACCGAAGAAAACACCAGATGGATGATGGCCAATCAGGCGAATGCCTTCAACGGTTGCTGCGCGATCTATGCGCCGCGCTATCGCGAAGCTTCGATCTTCCGCTATATCAGTGCGCCGCCGGACATCTACAAGAAAGCCGGCGATTTCGCGTATGACGATGTCGATCGCGCGTTCACGTATTTTCTCGAGCATTATTCAAAGGGCCGCCCGTTCATCATAGCGAGTCACAGCCAGGGCACCGAGCATGGCTTCAACCTGATCCGGCGGCGCATCGACGGCACTCCGCTCGCAAGCAGGCTGGTCGCGGCCTATCTCATCGGCGGCGGAATCACGGACGAGGAGATTGCCGCGCTCAGGACCGTTCATGCGTGTGCGTCGCCGACCGACATTCACTGCGTCATTCATTGGGCGACCTATGGCGAAGGCGCCTCGCCCGTGCGCACCGACATCAAAGGCAAGCTGCTCTGCATCAATCCGCTCACATGGGCGCGCGACGGCGGCATGGCAGTGGCGAGTTTGCACAAAGGGGCCGTGCCCATGTCGGGGCGTTTCCAGATCAAATTCTGGGGAAACGACGGCGCCCATGGCGTGCAATTCCCTCCGCTTCAGGCGCCGGTCCGGGCGTGGACGACGGCCGAATGCCGCAACGGCTTCCTGTTCGTGAAGGATCAGAGCGGCAGCCAGTTTTCCAAGGTCGATGTCGGCGGCAAGAACTATCACGGACTCGACTATCCGCTGTTCGGGATGGACATCCGCGAAAACGCGATCGCGCGCGTCCATGCCTATTTGAATGGAACAGGCGATACCCAGCCGAAATAGGCCCGCGCCGTCAGTCGGCCAGGACGGGCTCGGGCTTGTGCGGATGGGTGCCGAGTTGCCAGGTGTCGAACGCGCCCAGCAACCCGGTGACCGTCACGCCATCTTCGGACAGCGGTAGAAGCAGCACCTGCCGCTCCAGATGTTCGCGACCTTTGTAATGCGTTGGCTTTGGACCGCTCACGAGCGGCTTGCCGCTCGTGATGCATTTGCGGAACAGATCGTCGGCTTGATTGAAGAAATGTTCGCCACGCATTCCTGCCACGGTCGGCGAAGCGCAACGCCGCTCCAGGAATTGCATCAGTCTGTCGCCGGCAAAACCGAAACGAAAATCCTCGCCGCCGTCGATCGCCTCCACCGTGAAGGTCCACGAAATCGCGCTGCGCAATTGCACGGGCGTGAGCTCCGCGCGGCGCGGGCCGATGCGGCCGGCCGCGAGGCTCTTCCAGATTGTATAGACCGTACGCAATTTCTCGCTGGTCACGGCACGCGCACTGCTGTCGTTCATATCCATCGAAAAGTTCCATGGGCGTGCGACAAGGCGCGCGCGTCAATCATTCGTGGGGAGGCGCGATTCCCGAGAGCGGCAAATCGCGCAAGGAGCTTGTAGCAGTTCGCGATCGGGTCGCGCTGCGACCCGATGTCTCGCAACTTCAGGCGGATGGCGCGGGACACCACCGGGCGCCAAATGCGGGGAAACTCGCTCGGGAAGATGGATTCCCAAGCAGACCCTGTTTGACGCCGCGGCCGGAAATTCGGGTTGGCTGCGGACGCCGCCAGTCCGGATATCTCAGGACCTAAGTTTGCCCAGCGCTGCTGCAAATCCGTTCAAAGATGAGGCCGGAATGAGCAGTTCGACGCTCTTTTCCGGTTGTCCGCCCGCATTCAGTTTGTAGCAAACAATGCGATGGACGCTGTTGTGACTTGAGATCGACGAAATACCGTCGACGAACGCAATGGCTACTGTATCCGACATATCGATAACCCCCCGAACGAAATTCGAGCCCCGCTTCGCAATTGAAAGAGACACGACGGCTCCACGTCGCGGGGCCAGTATTCCCGATACGGCGAGACCGGTCTAGGGGATATTGCGACACGCACGGGTTGTAGCAATACAGGCGCAAACTGGTCGTGCGGGATCCCGATCCGCCAATAGTAGATTACATAGCTGTATAGTTCGGTCGGGACCGCGGCCCAATTTGCGGCACGAGAGGTTTGCGAAATGCCGATGTCCGAATATGTGAAAACGTTGCGCCGCGCGATGGGCCACGAGAGACTGTTGCTCCCTTCGGTCTCGGCGCTGATTTATGACGATCTCGGCCGCCTCCTCCTGGTTCGGCAAAGCGACGGCGGCGCGTGGTCCACGCCGGGCGGCGCAATCGAATTCGACGAGACGCCCGCCGACGCGGTCGTTCGCGAAACTTGGGAAGAAACCGGCCTTTCGGTTTCCGTCGCTCGTATTTTCGGCATCTATGGAGGCCCCAATTTCGTCGTCCGCTACGACAATGGCGACGAAGCGCAATATGTGATGATTGCATTCGAGTGCGCGGTTCTGGGCGGAAATATGCAATGCGACGGCGCGGAGACGACCGACGTGCGCTTCTGGGGCGCGACCGAAACCCCAAACCTGGCGCCGTGGCTGAGATCGATGTTTCCGATTTATTTGAAACGCAGCGAGAACACGTTCTTCGAGCCCGCGATCTGGTCTCCAGACACGAATTGCGGCCGGTCCGGATAGAGAGGTCTGATTCGTCGATCTCCAGTCATGGAACTTGAACCGATCGGGCTTTGAAGGCAGGCTCGCATCGGCATTCAATTCGGGGCTGCAGTTTTGCTGAAAGAGCACCGGTTCGATTTCGAAGGCAAGGACGGCGCAACGATCGCCGCCTATCGCTGGAGCAAGTTCGACAAGCCTAAAGCGATCCTCCAGCTCGCGCACGGCATGGGCGAGCACGCGCGGCGCTATCCGCCTGCGCTCGATCGAATCCTGTCGGACGGATTCGTTCTCTATGCAGACGACCATCGTGGACACGGGCGGACAGCACAGTCGCCCGAGTCGTTCGGCGATTTCGGCGAGGGCGGGTTTGCAGACGTCGTCGACGATCTGGCGGTTCTGACGCGCATCGCCCGGGACGAATATCCGGGGCTTCCCGTTTTCTTCCTCGGGCACAGCCTGGGCTCGATGCTGGGACAAGCCTATCTGCTCGACCATTCGGCGCTCGTGGATGGCGCCGCGCTCTGCGGGACGGCGGCGGTCGACCATCTTGTGAAGCTTGTCGAAGACCCGGCCGGACTCGGGCTTCTCAATGCACCGTTCGAGCCTGCACGCACGCCTTTCGAGTGGCTGAGCCGCGATCCCGTGCAGGTCGATGCCTATATCGCCGATCCGTTGTGCGGATTTGCGCTCACGCCTGCCTCCATGATGTCGGTATTTGCCCAGGCCGCGCGCCTTGCCGATCCGCAGCAGCTGAAACGCATTCGTGCGGGTTTTCCGGTTTATGTTTTCGTCGGCGATCAGGACCCGGTCAATCAAAACACAAATTGGGTCACGCCATTGATCGATCGCTACAAGGCTGCCGGTCTCGACGTTACGGTCGACATCTATCCCGGTGCGCGGCACGAGCTTTTGAACGAGACAAACCGCTCAGTCGTCGAAGGCCGCCTGCTCGCCTGGCTGGAAAAGGCGTTTCGGAGGGCGCGCAGCGCATTGTAGATTTCTGAAATAAAAAGCGGGCGAGAGTCACCGCCGCAGGAATATTGCGCCCAGGAGTGCGCCGGCGCCGAGGGACAGCAGCATCGCAGAAAGCGGCTGCGCCCGAACGGACTTGCGTGCCGAATCGAGATTGTCGTTCGTCCACGTTTCTACTTCGTCGGCCCAGTCCATCGCCGTTTCCTCGGCAAGGCGAAGAGCACGTTCGGCCACGCCTTCGGCTGCGCGTAAGGCCGCCCGCGCCTGTTCCTGCGCGAGGCCCTCGCCGTCTATCGCAACCTTTTTCAAATCGCTCTGGATGGCCGCAAAATCCGAGCGCAGAGCGCCTAATTTCGCATCCGCGACCTTCGAACCATTTTTTGTCCTGCGCGCAGCCATAGTGGATCTCCGAGCTTCAATCGAAATGTTAATGCGCCGAGTTGCATTACGCTGCAGCGCGGGCACACCTATCCATTCAACACCATCGCCGTAACGCACAACTCCCAGGGCGGTTCCGGTGGTCAACGCGTTTGCGCATTCCCTTGCGCAAAACGGACTGGTTCGGACTCTTACTCTTTCGGCGCTTTAACGTTCAAAAAATAGTCAGGTCTTTGGCGAGACATCAGGAACGCAAGTCGGGCGAGTGACTTGTGTAACGTCCGGCGACACGCTGAGGATTGTCGGCCACAATACGGACAGTTCCAACGACCTCACGGTGGACGCATCGGCGACCAGCGGCAAACTTGTGTTCGTCGGTGGCGTCAGCACCGACACTTTCACTGGCGGGTCGGGCGACAACGTCTTCCAGACTGGCTCCGGAGTCGAGAATTTGACCGGAGGCGGATCGAGCGATCGGTTCGCCTTCTCGTCGGTCGCCAATTCCACGGGTCCGACCTTCGACACGATCGACTGGTTCAATGCGATGAACGATCACTTCGTCCTCGGTACGCAGATCACGGGAATCGACGCAACCGTCGCGACGGGATCGCTTTCCGCCACGACCTTCAATGCGGACATGACGGCCGATCTAGAGCAGACTCCCATTAATC
>PLJH01000002.1 GCA_003139615.1 Alphaproteobacteria bacterium | reverse complement strand
CTCGCTTGTCGGGCCGCCCTCCGGCACGCGCAAGGATGTCTACGCCGACACGTCGCCATCGCGTTTGCTGCCCATCGGCGTGAGACAGATCCTCGTTTCGGGTTCGCTCGATCCTATCGTGCCTGCGCGTTTCGCCGAGAGTTATGGCGCCATGGCCAAGGCGTCGGGCGACAAGGTCGAGCTTCTCACGATCGCTCGCGCGGGACATTTCGAGCTGATCGACCCCACATCGGATGCCTGGAAACAGATCGAGCCCGTCATCGAGGCTCTCGAAAAGAACTGAAACTTTGTCGTGCGCGATCAAGCGTTCTTCGTCGGAGCGCGGGCGTCGGGATAGACACCGGGCAGCACGCGCTCGAAATGCCGTCGCAGAAAGGCATAACACTCGCATGCTTGTCGTTCCAGTTTGCCGCGGTTTACCACAGTGAGAGTTCCGCGGCTTCTGCGTATCGCGCCAGTCTTCTCCAGACTACCAATCACGCGGGTGACGTAGGTGCGTTGAACGCCCAGCATTTCCGCAATGAACTCCTGCGTCAGATGTAGATCGTCGCCGCCGATACGATCCTGCAGAGTGAGCAGCCATCGCGCCAAGCGAGCATCCAGGTCGTGAATGGCGTTGCATGCGACGGATTGAAGAGTTTGCGCCAACAGACAATCGGCATAGCGGGCGAAATGATCGCGGAGGGTTGGGGACCGCAATTTTGCTTTTTCGAGGACATCGGTGGCCAGCCGCATTGCCGGACCGCCGATCTGCACCACACCGCGTGTGAACGCGGGCTTGTCGCCCCCGCTGATGATCCCGCCGACAGCGCCTTCCTGCCCGATCAAAGCCGCTTCCGCGGTCGCGCCATCCCGAAGGTTCAAGATCAAGGAGGCGACTGTTCCGGGCCCGGGAAAACAAATACTGATAACGTCCTCACCAGGCTCAAATAGCACGGTCCCCTTCTCGAGCATCACAGCTTCAAGGTTTTTTGAAAGCAGATGTCGCTCCCTCGGAGCCAATGCCTTAAGCAGCCGATTTCCGACAATATCCTGCGCTCGCCTCATGCGAGGTATCCTGCAACCCACTTTCAGAAAGCGTCAACCGGGCTAAAGTTCCGCAGTTGGGTAGAGACCGGGCAATACGCGTTCAAAGTGTTGCCGCACCAGTCCATAACATTCGCACGTCGCCTCTTCGAGGACGGAACGGCGGACGATCCGAATAACACCGCGCCGATATGAAATCGCGCCACGCTCCTGCAGACCGCTGGCAATCCGGGTAACATAAGTACGCGCCACGCCGAACATTTCTGCCAGTGCCTCTTGGGTGAGCGGCAAGTCCGGTTGCTGGAGGCGGTCGTGAGTCATCAATAGCCATCGCGCGCAGCGGGCCTCCAGCGAATGCAAGGCCGTGCATCCGACGGACTGCAGAACCTGCGCCGTCAGGCAATCGGCATAGCGCGTGAGGATGTCGTGGAGCTTTGGCGCGGCTCGCTTGGCTGATTCCAACCGTGAAATGGATATTCGGGCCGCTTTGCCGGGAATCTGCACAGATGCCCGGGTGAAGGCCGGCGTCAGACCCAGGCTCACGATCCCGCCTACAGCCCCCTCGCGCCCGATAGTTGCGGCTTCCACTGCTCGCCCGTCTCGCATCGGTAGGATGAGAGTGACGATCGTTGGGCCCAAGGGAAAGTGGGCGTGGGTAACGTTATCGCCGGGCTCGAACAGGCTTTCGTCACGCCCCAATTCGACCTGTTCAAGGAAGGGGGAAAGGAAATCCTGCGCCGTCCGGGGCAGCAGCTTCAGGATTTGGTTGCCGGAGAAATAGTCCCGTCCGCCCGGGAGGGCGTCTCCCTTGTGTGCCTTCGGTTTGACCAACGGCCGTGCCCCATTCCCAACGAATGGAACGGCGATATCACCGGCGGGAACCATTAGTCTGTCTAGTAGTTGACATAAAGGGTTGGCATGACAGCCGGCAATCGGGGGGAAGTTCCAATGGCGCCGCCGGACAATTCGCCAGGGGCATTGGTCGTCGAAGATGAAGTGTTCATCGCCTGGGGCAAAATCAGGCAGTTTTTGGCGGACTTGACCGGAAGTGCTCTGACAGCGGCAATGATCGCGGAAAGAACATCGAAAGATGGGCTTCTGGTCGTCACAGCGGGACGTGTCTGATGGCCGTGATACTGATTGTCGAAGACGATGTGTTTATCCGCGAGACTGCGGAGCTGGTCATCCGAGACTCGGGGCATCAAATACTTTCGGCCGGCGATGTGGAGGAAGCGCTTTTGATTCTGCGTTCTCCCCAACATATCGACGCGCTTTTTACGGACATTTATCTCAAAAAGGCCGTCCTGGGCGGGTGCGATCTTGCACGCGAAGCGATCAACCTTCGACCGGAATTGCGTGTGCTTTACACGACCGGGAATTTCATCACCGACGCCGTGAAAGCTTTGTTTGTTGAAGGCACACATTGTCTCCCTAAGCCATATACGGACTACCAATTACAAGCTTCCATCGAAGGTATGCTCACCGTGTAATTTTAGCCTCGCGCAATTTATGAGGAACATGGACGATGCATGATGGCGCACCAGGCGATGAAGCCGTATTCGATATTATCGCAAGCGATATTGTTGAAACCGTGCCCAGCGCTCTCATCATTCTCGATAGAAACTTGATCATCACGTCTGCAAACGGCGTGTTCTATCAGATGTTTCGCACGAGCCGTGGCGAGACCGAGGGCTGCCATATATTCGAACTCGGAAACCGGCAGTGGGATATCCCCGCACTGCACACCCTGCTTGAGACTGTGATCCCAAACCGCGCATCGGTGGAAAAGTTCGAGGTTGTGCATGATTTTCCGACGATTGGGCGGCGCACAATGCTGGTCAATGCGCGGAAGATTAATCGCCGCGGCAAGTATGACGGCTCCATTCTGCTGGCCATCGAAGATGTCAGCGACGAGCGCGCGGCCCGCGATGAGAGCAAGCGCAACTGGCAACTCAGTCAAAGTATCGTCGATACGATCCGCGATCCTCTTGTCGTTCTTGAATTCGACATGACCATTGTGATGGCGAGCAAGGCGTTCTTGACGATGTTCGGGAGCACCGCAGCGAAGACACGCGGCAGACGCATTTCAGAGCTGGGCCAACACCAATGGAACGTGCCGGCGCTTCGCCATTTGATGGAGAAGGTTCTCCCGGAAAACAAGCCGATAGAAAATTTCGAGATCGAGGATGATTTTCCGGGGCTGGGCCGCCGTGTCTTCAACTTGAATGCGCGGAAAATTTTGCAACCGGGGAACCATGCCCATCGGATGCTTCTCGTTTTCGAGGACATCACCGACCGCAAGCAGCGCGAGCGTGACGCTAAAGCGCTGACGAACGAAATTTCCCATCGTATCAAGAACAATTTGCAAATCGTCGCCGGTCTGATCGCACACGAAGTCAGATCGACGGCAACCCCGAGCATTCAGGGGTATAGAGCCATGCAGGCGCGCATCGGAGCGATTGCCGACCTTTACGATCTGATATCTCAATCCAGCCGTGGCGAGACCATTGCCGTTGACGCCTATCTTCGGGAAATCGCCAAAACGATGTCGGCGAGTTTGCTTGGAAGCACGTCGAGGATCACAATTGAGGTTAAGGCAGAAGCGTTGGATATCGACTCCGACCGTGCCGTACCGTTTGGTCTTCTGGTCAATGAACTGCCGACGAACGCCATCAAACATGCTTTTCCTGGCGGGACAGGACGTGTTGTGCTCAGCGTGGAGAAGATCGGAGACCAAATTGAGCTGACCGTCGCCGATGACGGTGTTGGTATGAAGGATAAAGATGCAGCGAAGCTTCCCGAGAAGCGTGGTTCCGACTACGTGGCGATCTTCGTGCGCCAGCTTGGCGGCACGCTCGCCGCGTCGCGCTCTGAAGGAACCGGCACAGTCGTTAGAATACGACTCCCCCTGCTTTTAGTCCCGCCGGAGGGTGCGGAACCCATAGCTGCGTAGCCCAGGAAAGCCTGACAGTCGATGCGGACGGTTCGCAGCAACCTGTTGGCAGGTCAACCAGGCGGGTATGGAGCGCATCGACCAAGCTGATCACGATCATTTTGGCAGTTTGCGCGCGCGGGCATTTTCTGCCGCCAGCTTCTCGCAGTCATCCACAAATCGCAGAAGAGTTTGGCGTTCAGTCTTGTCGAATATGCTTTCCGCAATCTTCCGAACCTCTTCCGCTCGGCGGTGGAATTCGGCGACGGTTTCTTTATCCTGCATATCGCATAACCCCTAAATACCGGCATCCTCGCAACGAGGATCACGGTGCGCATTTTTCCGGGTCAGGGAACGTCGAAGACGATATGTTCGCCAAGGCCCCGCTTCCCCGTCCAACAGCTGACCACCGTCGCCCTTTTGTCCCGATCTATCGGCCGACAAACCCCGTCTCAAGCCGAAACGCCATTGTCGTGCTTGCAGCCGGAGCAATTGCCGCTCTTCCCAGGAGGCCGACACGCTAACAGATATGTCTACTACTAGACATATAATTTATATCTTACCGCGCCGATTGGGTGCAAAAATCCGGTATGATGGCGCAAACCCCGGAAGGCTAATTGATCGGTATTATGGCGCAAAGCCCGGAAGCCGAAAAACCCCCGTTTTCCGCAACATTATTGCCAGATTCACGCTGCGGCTGGGACTCACTGTAGGAGTCCGAAATGCGCGGCGGCAAACCAATCGTCTTCATCGCTATCGGTGCCTTTGTGGCTTGGGTTCTCCAGCCCCTTTGGCAATGGCTTTTCAACCGCTTTCTGGACAGCGCCGCGCGTGGCGCGGGCGGAATCACGGGCGCTTTTGCTAAGGCGCTTGTCGTGACGGCCCCCTTGCATGGCTTCCTATTGGGCGTCTCTGTCGGAATGTTGCTGGCCCTGACAATTGGTTATTGGGATCAGGTTAGGACCGTCACGCGACGATGGCTGGCATGGGGGCAATCGATCACATGGCTTTTGCTGGAATCCAGAGCGCGGACGAAAATCGCGGCCGGAATGTTTGCTCTTCGTGAAAACGAAGGCATGAAACAAATGAGCTTGGAACGAAGCCCCGTAAGACAATGGAAAACGGAAATTCGGTGGTGGCCGCAAGCACCTGTGGTCTGCCAAATTGATTCGCCGATTAGTTTCTTGGCACTTCGGCATAGGTCGGAAACGTCGCCAGAGATACCGATTAGAGCAGACTCCCATTAATCC
>PLJH01000091.1 GCA_003139615.1 Alphaproteobacteria bacterium | reverse complement strand
ATGCGTTCCGGCCCGGCCAGGAACAGGCGATGGAGGCTGTGCTCGCCGGGCGCAATGTGCTCTCCGTGATGCCGACGGGATCCGGCAAATCCTTGTGCTTTCAGGTGCCCGCGCTGGTGCTGGGCGGGCTCACCATCGTCGTGTCGCCGCTGGTGGCGCTCATGCAGGACCAGGTCGCGGCATTGCGGCTTGCGGGCATTGCCGCAGACACGATCAATTCGTCGAAGGATCGCGATGAGAATGTCGTGGCATGGCGGCGCGCGGCTTCCGGCGAGACCCGGCTCTTATATTTGTCGCCCGAGCGGTTGATGACCGGACAAATGTTGGCCGCGCTTGCGAAACTTCCCGTGCGGCTCATCGCGGTCGACGAAGCGCATTGCATCTCGCAATGGGGACCCGCATTCCGGCCCGATTATGAATCGCTGTCGCGCCTGCGTGAGGTGTTTCCCTGCGTGCCGATCATGGCGCTCACCGCCACGGCCGACGAAAGCACGCGCGCCGACATCGCGGCGCGGCTGTTCGGCGGCAAGGTCGAACAGATCGTGCTGGGCTTCGATCGGCCGAATATTTCGCTGACGGTGACGCCCAAGCAGAACTGGAAGAAACAGCTGCTCGATTTCGTCAAAGCGCATGCGGGACAGAGCGGCATCGTCTATTGCCTGTCGCGCAAGCGGACCGAGGAAGCCGCTGCCCTTCTCGCGGAGCAGGGCGTCAAGGCGCTCGCCTATCACGCGGGCATGAGCAAGGAGTCGCGCGACACGAACCAGAACGCGTTCATGACCGAACCCTATATGGTGATGGTGGCGACCATCGCGTTCGGCATGGGTATCGACAAGTCCGATGTGCGCTATGTGTTCCACACCGACCTGCCCGCAAGCGTCGAAAGCTATTACCAGGAGATCGGCCGGGCAGGGCGCGACGGCGAGCCGGCCGAAGCACATATGCTGTTCGGACTGGGCGACATCCGCATGCGCCGCATGTTCATCGACCAGGAAGAGTCGAGCGAAGAGCGCAAACGGCGCGAGCATCTACGGCTGGCGGCCCTCGTCGCCTATTGCGATACGCATGGTTGCCGCCGGCGCACGCTGCTGGGCTATTTCGGTGAGGACACGGCAGCCTGCGGCAATTGCGACGTGTGCGCCAGCCCTGTCGCATTGTCCGACGCGACGCCGGAAGCACGCCAGATTTTGCACATTGTCGAGCGCACCGGAGAGCGCTATGGCGCGACGCACATCGTCGATGTGCTGCGGGGCGCGGAGACGGAGAAGATCATCGCGAGCGGGCATCATCGGCTGCACGCTTTCGGTTCGGGCGCCGCACGCAAGAAAGAAGAGTGGCGTTCGCTGATCCGCCAGCTCGCGGCGAACGGGTTTCTCAATCACGACGTTGCCGGTTTTGGCGGGCTGAGCCTCACGGAAGACGGTCGTGCGGTGCTTCGCGGGGAGAAACCATTCCAATGTCGCAAGGACGCGGTGCGCGGCGAGACGCGGAAGGAGCGGGCGGCACAAACTGCCGGCGCGCTGAACGACGACCAGGCCGCTCTGCTGGCCGTCCTCAAGAAACTGCGCCTGACGCTTGCCGCGCGCCGCAATCTCCCCGCCTACCTGATCTTCTCGGACAAGACCTTGATTGAAATGGCGCGTACCACGCCGCGCAATCTGCACGAGTTCGCGATGGTGAGCGGCGTCGGCACATCGAAACTGCGCGATTTCGGGCAGGCCTTCCTGGACGCGATTGCTGCGTATCGCAGAAATGCCGCGTAAAGAGATCGGCGCCCGCTTGCGCGAGCGCCGATCCGCCAAAGCTATAGTGGCACCCGTTGCTTACGGGCGGAAATCGCGATGTTCCCAATTCCAATGGCTGTCGTGCCAACGATCCCACTGGTGCCACCCGCCGCGATACCAGAACTCCGGA
This sequence comes from Alphaproteobacteria bacterium, assembly GCA_003139615.1. Taxonomy (GTDB): domain Bacteria; phylum Pseudomonadota; class Alphaproteobacteria; order Micropepsales; family Micropepsaceae; genus Rhizomicrobium. The sequence continues at coordinate 51,475 of PLJH01000091.1, read as the reverse complement.
TGATCGGTGTTCCAGCGATAATAGTGGGGGCCGGTCACGACGGCTCCGTCGAAATCGACGTCGCCGCTATAGATCGGATAGCCGCAATCGCCATTGTAGTAGTAGTTGTAGTTGGCACAGGGGCCCGGGGGATAAAAACCTTCATTGTAGTAGTAAGCGGGTGCCGGACCACCGACGCCAACGCCCACGCCAACCGGACCAACACCGACGCCGACATGAACCTGGGCGGATGCCGGCACCGCGAACGCTAAACTCGCACCGACCGCCGCGATGGCCGCTACTGCTGTAAGGCTGATACGCATTGCAATTCTCCTTCGGCTAAGCCCCAGCACGTGGACGCGACCACAGCGGTCGCTTCCGAGAAAAGGAAAACGCGCGACGCGAAAAAGGTTTCCCCGCATCTATGATAACGTGAGGAACAGCAAATGTTAGGATGTGCGCAAAGCGATCAGACCGCGCGGGCTTCGCCCATTTGCACGGCGGCGATTTGCGTGTGCGCGACCGACACCGCGGTTCCCGGCTTCGCGTCGGTGACTTTGATGACAGCCTGCAATTGCTTCGTGAGCGCTTCGACGATGCCGGTGCCCAGGCCTGGTTTGACGTTTGCGGCGTCTGCCGGCATCCCAATGCCATCGTCGGTGACGGACAGGGCCCAGTTCGGCCCGTGCGAATGGTAGTCCACTTTGATCTTGCCTTTGCGATCGCCGGGAAAGGCATGTTTGAGCGCGTTGATCACCAGTTCCGTGACGATCAAGCCGAGGCTTACCGAGACGTCCGCGGCGGAGGAGCTGTCGTCCGCGCTCACATCCAGCGACAATTGATTGTGGTCGCGGATCATCGAGGCGCCGATGCTTTTGCAGAGTGCTGTGAAATAGGGTCGCAACGCGACGTCGCTTGCGCTGGACGCTGCGAGCTGCTGCTGCATGGCGGCGACGGACATCACGCGCTGATGCGCATCGAACAAATGGGTTCGGGTCTCGTCGGATTGCACCTTGCGCGCGCTTTGCATGAGCACGCTGGCGATGATCTGAAGGCTGTTTGCGACGCGGTGCTGAAGTTCCTGAAGCAGGACCGCTTTCTCCTTCACCAGGTCGTCCTTGAGCTTTTCGGCGATACGGGCATCGGTGACGTCGGACACCGCCAGGAGGAGGCGGACATTGTCATCGTTCCCATATTCGAGCTTCTGGGCGTTCAGGACCAGGCGCCGGCTCTCCCGGCCCTTGCGGTTCAGGTCGATTTCATAGCTTTCGACTTCCGCAAAGCCCGACGCTGCTGCGGTCAGCAGCGTGTTGAGTTGAGGCACGTTCCATTCGCCGGCGCCAAGTTTACCGAGCGGGCAATTCGCCACACTAACCGGATCGATCTGAAACGCACGACAGAACGATTTGCTTGCCGCAATCAGCGTCAGGTCTCCGTCGAGCAACAGCAGACGCGCCGTCGACGAAGCGATAACCGCCAATGCGAGATTGAGAGACACATCGGAATGCGAAGTCGGACGGGGAGCCATAGCTGCCCCTTTCTGGGAACCGGAGACTCGCGAAGCGAAAGTCGTACCCGGGAACAAATTTTGCGCGAAACGACAGACCAGACTAACGCCACGGTTCAATCGTCAAGCGACCTTAGCACAGTTCCCGCCGGGGTCGCTGAACAATCGATGGGGCGCGGGATGTGAGCTAAACAGCTCACTGAGTACGGCCGCGACCTGTTCCGCAGAATAGGGCTTGAGAATGAACCGGCCGTTTGCCGGCAATTTATCTGCCATATTCAAGCCGGACGTGACGATCAGATGGATCGGCGGCCAACGACCGCGAACGGCATGCGCCAGCTTCAGCCCGTCCATCGAGCCCGACATGTTGATATCCGTGAACACCGCCCGAACGTCGCGGCGATCCTTCAGAATTTCGATCGCATCATCGGCATTGCCAACATCCAGGCTCGAAAATCCGGCGTCTTGCACCATGTGGACAGCACTCATCCGAATGAGAGCCTCGCTTTCCACGATCAAAACGACCGGCCTCTTCATATTCTGCCCGTGTGCTCTCTATGCGTTGCTATCGGGATGCAGGAACGCGTGAGGCTCCTGGATACACAACGCACAGCCCGCCTATAAGCTCCATGCGGGGGGATCCGGCGGCCGTGGGGCAAATACCGCGCACGCCGGCATTTACCGGCTAATCCGTCGCCGCCTGCTTCGCTGCACCCACCACCGCGTCGAACATCTCTTCCGTCAGCACGCCTGTGTTGGTGTTGTAGCGCGAGCAATGATAGCTGGCGATAAGCGCGATGCGAGCCGTATCGTGGCGCGCGCCATGTCCGAACGGATGGTCTTTCTTGGGTATTGCAAGCGCCGACAGCACGCTGTCATGCGCGACGCGACCGAGTGTGAGAACCGCCTTGAGGTTCGGCATCGCCGACAATTGCGTCGAGAGGAACTGGCGGCAGGTGTTGATCTCGACGGGCAGGGGCTTGTTCTCCGGCGGCACGCAGCGCACCGCATTGGTGATCGCGCAATCGACCAGTTCGAGCCCGTCGTCCGCGCGCTTGTCATAATTTCCGCGCGCGAGTCCGTGCTTGAGCAAGGTCGCGTAGAGCAGGTCGCCCGCATAGTCGCCCGTGAAGGGGCGGCCCGTGCGATTGGCGCCTTGGAGCCCCGGCGCGAGCCCCACGATCAGGAGACGCGCGCTCGCCTCGCCGAAGGACGGTACCGGCGCGTTGAAATAATCCGGATAGGTCCTGCGGTTGGCGCTGCGAAAGACCGCGAGCCGCGGACAGAGTTTGCAATTGTGGGGTGGTTCGCCTTCGGTCACGTGCGATATCAAACCAGGGCACGGCCGGTTGCGCGTTCCAGCACGCGCAACGGAGATTTCTGTTCATTCGCCATCGCGTGCACCGGCAGATAAAACGTCTGCTCGAACAGATGCTGTCCGCCCATCGCGGCGTGCGAAACCTGGTCCGTGAACACGATCCAGGTGGAGCCGGGCGGGAAATGGAATTCGTTCTGCACGACATCGCGCTGATAGTCGTCGCGGCTTTTCATCGTGTCGTGAATGTTCAGCATCAGATGATCGTATTGCGTACGCTCCCCTTTTGTAATGCCGACGCTCTTCATCAACCAGGCGCTGCCGGGAAGCGGTTTCGAAACGGCGGGCACGAATGTTTGCGCCACTTTTTCGAACCGGTCGCCCAGCCGCCAATGTCGGCTTTGCGTGCCAGGATTCACATTGGTGAAGACGCGCAGGATGCGGCGCCGGCCCACAGGCGAGGAGGGGAACGCATCGACATGCAGGCGCGTGTCGTCCTTGCGCGGGCTGGTTTCGCGTCCGCTGATCTCGACCGGGCGGAAGCTCGTGCGGCCTCTGACGAGGTCTTGCGCGTACTGCGGAAAGAGGCGTGTCACAAGCGCTGCCGCAGCGTCGCTGTAGCGCCGCATCATGGCAGTGATGGCTGCAATATCCGTTTCGCTTCCCCGCGCGTGTTTCACCGCGCCGGTTTTGGAGTCGAAACTCACATTCTTCGCGCCCGGATTGACAGCGCCGGGTGACAGGAAACGTGTCTCATTGCCGGAAAGCGCGAAGGCGAGACGCGGGAAATAGAGCACCTTGCCGTCTTCCAGCGCGTCGACCGGCGCGGCCGCCATATTCGTGCGCGCGCGTTCGTCCCAGGACTCAAGGTCCAGGGTCTCGACGATCTCGGAAATTTCGCGCAGCCGCGGCATGGCGCCCTCTGTTTCGAAGCGCACCATAACGCGTGGACCGCGATTGCGAAATCCGGGTTCTTTCTAAGCCGACTGCGCGTATTGCTGTTGCGCCGCCGCCGGGACAGCCTGCGCCGAGCGTGGGCCGCCTTCGCGCATGATGACGGCCTTGAGCTCTTCCAGCTCGATAAAATTGTCGGCCTGACGCCGCAATTCGTCGGCGATCATGGGCGGCTGGGTGCGGATGGTGGAGACGACGCTGACGCGGCGGCCTTTGCGCTGTACGGCCTCGACGAGCCGGCGGAAATCGCCGTCGCCCGAGAAGATCACGATGTGATCGACCATCTCGGCCATTTCCATCACATCGATGGCGAGTTCGATGTCCATATTGCCTTTGACGCGGCGGCGGCCCTGGCTGTCGGTGAATTCCTTGAGCGGCTTCGTCACGACGGAGAAGCCGTTATAGTCGAGCCAGTCGACCAGCGGCCGCAACGGCGAAAATTCCTGGTCTTCGGCGACGGCCGTGTAATAAAACGCGCGCACCAGCAAACCCTTGCGTGCGAAAAGCTCCAGCAGTCGCTTATAATCGATATCGAAGGCGAGGCCTTTGGCGGCGCCATAAAGATTGGCGCCATCGACGAACAGTGCGAGTTTTTCCTGCGGGTAGAACAACATGTTACTCTCCATACTTATCACGACCGGCAAAATCGCGGCCAATTCGGTAATCCCCCCGACGGCCCATATGCGTTCTAGAATAATCGCGCGCCGATGCAAACGATCAATTTCAGGTGTCGCGTGATTTTGATCGCATTAGGCTCAAATCTTTCCTCGCGCGCCGGCGACTGTAGTCAAACGTTACGTGCTGCGTTGGACGAATTGGCACGCAACGATGTCGTGCCGGCGAAGGTTTCTGCATTCTACGCAACGCCGGCGTGGCCGGATCCCAGAGACCCATCTTATGTTAACGCTGTCGCGCACGTGGAAACAATCCTCGCCCCGGACGCGCTGATGGCGGGCCTGCATGCCGTCGAGCGCAAATTCGGGCGCGAACGCGGCGCCCGCAACGCGCCGCGCACACTCGATCTCGATTTGCTCGACTATGACGGGCGCATCGAAGGCGGACCTCCCGTGCTGCCGCATCCGCGAATCGAGTCGCGCGCCTTCGTGCTTGTGCCGTTGGCGGATGTTGCGCCCTCATGGAAACATCCTGTCTCCGGCCGCAATGTCCGCGCATTGATCGACGCGTTGCCGGAGAGCGAGCGAAAGATCGAACGGCTGGGCCAATCGGGTGGTTAACTCCCGGGCGCCCACCGCGCCCCTCGAATTTCCGGATCGAAGCAGCTAGGTTGAATCGCCCCAATCGAGTTTGCCGCATGCGCCAAATATTGCCGTTGATTGTTCCGCTCCTGATCGTCGCCCTGATCCTGCGTCGCAGCATGGGGACGCGCAAAGTGCGCGTTCAACTGATGTGGATACGGCCGGCAATTCTCGTCATTCTGGCTTGCGTCACGCTGGCTGCGTCCCCGATGCCGGGCCCCATCGCACTGGCGGCTTTCGTCGCGGCCGCTCTCGTGGGGGGAGGCGTCGGATATTTTCGGGCGCGGCATCTCGAATTGTCGATAGATCCCGAGACCGGCGCAGTGTCGAGCAAATCGACTCCCATCGGAACCATCCTGATCGTCGGATTGGTCGTGCTTCGCATCGGTTTGAGATATGTCTTCCCGGAAATGGGCGGCACTCAACAAGGCGGTCATCTCGCGGCTGAGGCCGTTTTGTGGACGGACGGCGCGCTCATCTTCTCCGCCGCGATGCTGGTAACTCAGGCGATCGTCATCTGGCAGCGCACGCGACCGCTTCTCGCCGGACATGCCGCGCGCAGCGTTCCGCCGGCCGGGCAGCAATAACCGCCGAGATTCTCCGGCGGGTCGCGAATTCAGGGCGCCTTGGGCTGGGGCGGGAAGGGGTATACTGTCGATGCACAGGGGCTATGCGGGAGGTTGAAATGAAACTCTCATCCATAGTGTGTGCGTCTATTGGGATTCTGGCTGGAGTTGTGTTTGCGGCCAATGGCGCGATTGCCGACCCATCCATCAATTACAACGCCAGCAAATCGAATACGGGCAATGTGACCATGGGCCAAACGCCGACATGCCCAAAGGCGCAGGCGTGGGACGCCGCGACCAGGAAATGCGTCGCGGCATCCGGAGTCAACTACAACTCCAGCAAGTCTCACACGGGCGAAAACGTGACGGCAACGCCCCTGAACAATCGCCAGAACCTCAGCGGAGCCGCGCAACCGGTGCCAACTGGCGCGCCTGCGACGCCGCCGCCGAAATAGCTCAGCGAACGAGCCGTTACAATCCAAATAGTTGGCGTTTGGCACGATGAAAGCGTTGATATGTCCTGCGGGCAAAGACGGGGATCTGCCATTCACGCCGGCGATCTTCTCGATACCAACCATTTTCCGCCGGGCTTATCGTAGGTCGGGAGGTTCGATTCGGGCGAATCATAATAAGGGGTGGAAACACCTAGTAAAAAGATAGACTAAAGGTGGTTCGATGGCCGCGCGATCCACCGGGAGGAATAATAACAATGGCCCAAACGGATATCAGCGTGTTGGTCGATGGCATCGTGTCCGTCGGCACCCACAACAATGTGCATAGGATCGTGTGTTATCGGCTCACCGCCGAGAACAATCCGGAGCCGGCGATCGAGCTGATTATCCCCGCGGATTCCCTCCCCGGTTTTATCGCGGCTCTGACGCGGCTTTCGGGAGGTGCGGCGGGGCAGGCCGCGCCCGCCGGTGCAGCGTCGGTGCCGCGTTTGAAGAAAGGTCCGAATTGATACGCGGGCGCCCGACGCATCAAAACTGGCGCAAACATGCCCGAAAGTGCAGTAGTCCACCGTGCGATCGCGAACATCAATTCCGGATGCCGGTGGACCCGCAACTGACAGGACGCAACCCGACATGGGCAGGCGGCCAAAACACTCAAAGGCGCAATCATACTACCCTTGCCCCGGCGCGCGCCTTTCTATAAGGTCCGCCGCCTTCTTGATATTTAAGGCCGGATTCGACCCCTAAGCCTCTGGCAAACCCAAGGAATTCCGAATGGCTCGCGTCACCGTCGAAGATTGCGTCGACAAGGTCTCCAACCGCTTCGATCTGGTGCTTTATGCGGGTTACCGCGCGCGCCAGCTTTCGGGCGGGGCGGACCCGATGGTGGACCGTGATCGCGACAAAAATCCGGTCGTCGCGCTGCGCGAAATCGCGGCCAAGGAGATCAAGCCGGACGAGGTGAAGGAAGAATATATCCGCAGCCTCCAGAAGCACGCCGAAGTCGACGAGCCGGAAGAGGCGCGTTCGGATGAGGATATGGGCCGCGAGGACCCGCAATATCGCGCGGTCACCGAGGAAGAATTGCTGCGTGCGCTCACGACCGAAGCACAACGCCGGGCAGAGCCCCAGCCGGAACCCGAAGCCGACTACGAGGAGTAATCGGCGCGGCCCCCCTTCCGCCTCGCTGCGCTCGGCACCTTCCCCCGCGAGGGGGGAAGGTTAGAAAAAAGGCGAAGCACGAATCTTTTTCTTAGCCTTCCCCCCTCGCGGGGGAAGGTGGACGCCGAGCACTTCGCGAGGCGGACGGAAGGGGGCCCGCGCCGCCCGCGACTCTTTCGAATTTCACGTCAAACCAGGCGAAAAGCTCAGGAAACTCTCTATATTAGAGACAAGATGAGTTCGCCGACGCAGCCCGCCGCATTGCACGGCCTGGGGCAGGTTCAGCCTACGCCCCAGGTTGCCGCCGTTCCGTTGCCTGAACCTGCGGTCCCGCCAAAGCCCCGCGTCAAGCGCAAGCTCATGCGCCAGACGGAGTTGGTCGACCGGGTGAAGGCCTATGACCCGGACGCCGACGAGGCCCTTCTGAACCGGGCGTATGTCTATGCCATGACGGCGCACGGCAAACAGTTCCGCGCCTCGGGTGATCCCTATTTCGCGCATCCCCTCGAAGTGGCCGGAATCCTCACCGAGCTCAAGCTTGATGTGCCGACCATCGTGACCGCGCTGCTGCACGACACGATCGAAGATACTTACGTCACCTATGAGGACGTGAAGGAAAAGTTCGGCGAGGANNTCCGAGCGCACCAAGCAGGCGGAGAATTTCCGCAAGCTGATGCTCGCGATGTCGAACGACATCCGCGTGCTGCTGGTGAAGCTCGCCGATCGCCTGCACAATATGCGCACGCTCCACTACATCCAGAATCCGGAGAAGCGCCGGCGCATCGCACAGGAGACGGTCGATATCTATGCGCCGCTGGCCGGCCGCATCGGTATGCAGGGCCTGCGCGAGGAACTCGAAGATTTGGCCTTCGCCGAACTCAATCCGGAAGCGCGCGATTCGATCGTCACGCGGCTTGCGCGGCTCGATGCGCAGTCGGGCGACCGTATCGGGCGCATCGCCGATCAGCTGAAGCGCAAGCTGGCAGAGCACGGCATCGATGATGCGTGGGTCTATGGACGCGCCAAGCGGCCTTATTCTATCTGGCGCAAGCTGAAGGACAAGCAACTCAATTTCGAATCGCTCTCCGACATATTCGGCTTTCGCATGATCGTGAAGACGGAAGAGGATTGCTATCGCGCATTGGGCGTGTTGCACACGAATTGGCACATGGTTCCGGAGCGGTTCAAGGATTTCCTCTCCAATCCCAAGACCAATGGCTATCGCTCGATCCATTCCACCGTCATCGGTCCGGAATTGCAGCGCGTCGAAGTCCAGATCCGCACCGAGCAGATGCACGATGTGGCGGAGCGCGGCGTCGCCGCACATTGGCGCTACCGCGAGCATGTCAACGACCGGGACCGCACGGCCGAACGCGCACATGAGTGGCTGCGCGAGATGGTCGATCTTTTGGAAAAAGGCGATTCCGCGGAGGAGTTTCTCGAGAATTCGCGCCTGCACATGTATCAGGATCAGGTCTTCTGCTTCACGCCGAAGGGCGACCTGATTTCGCTGCCGCGGGGCGCCACGCCCATCGATTTCGCTTATGCGGTGCATACCAATATCGGCAACACCACCGTGGGCGCGAAGGTGAACGGCGCGCATGTGCCGTTGCATACGCCGCTCAAGAATGGCGATCAGGTCGAGATCATTCGCACCAAGGACCAGACGCCATCGCCTTTATGGGAACAGTTTGTGGTGACGGGGCGCGCGCGCGCCGAAATCCGACGCTTCCTGCGCCAGGCGCGCCGCGAAGAACATTCCAGTCTTGGACGCAAGATTCTAGAGAAGGTGTTCGCCGACGCCAACGCGCAATTGACCGACAAGGCGATCGCGGAAGTCGCCAGGAAATTGAATTTGGCGAAGGCCGACGATGTGTATGCCCAGGTGGGACGCGGCGCCTTGCGGGCGGATGATGTGCTCCAGGCGGTCTATCCCGAAATCAAGCGCAGCGCGGACCCCAAACGTGCGAGCCATCGCGGCAGTGGGGCGCACAAGGCGATTTCGATTCAGGGGTTGACCGAGGGCATCTCCTATCACCTCGGGCAATGCTGCCATCCGCTCCCCGGCGACCGCATTGTGGGCCTGATAGTGCCCGGCGAGGGTGTGGTAATTCACACCATCGACTGCGAAGAACTGGAAAGCGCGCAGACGAGCATGGCCGACTGGCTCGACGTGCGCTGGGACATCAATGCCGCGCAGAGCGACCTGTCCGTTGCGCGCATCCTGATCCGCGCCAAGAACGCGCCGGGCTCTCTGGCCGCGCTGGCAACCGTCATCGGCAATAATGGCGGCAATATTTTCAATCTCAAGATCGCCAATCGCAGCGCGCTGACCTTCGAATTCCAGGTCGACGTCGAGGTGCGCGATGTCGCGCATTTGCAGAACATTCTCGGTGCGCTACGCGTGAACGCGGCGGTCGAATCGGTCGAGCGCCTGCGTGGCCCGCAGACGGAGGTCAATACGTGACGCTGGAACAGGTTCTGGGAGAATTCAAAAAGGCCGGGGCGCTTCTGGAAGGCCATTTCATCCTGTCGTCCGGATTGCATTCCGACATTTTCCTGCAGAAAGCGCTTGTCTTTCAGGATGCGAAGCGCACGGCGAAATTGTGCAAGGCGCTTGCCGCCAAAGTGCGCGAACAGGTGAAGCAGAAATTCACGGCCATTATTTCGCCCGCCGTCGGCGGCATCGTGCCCGGTTACGAGATGGGCCGGCAACTTGGGTTGCCCGCAATGTATGTCGAGCGGCAGGACGGCAAGTTTCAACTGCGCCGCGGTTTCGAACTCGCGAAAAACCAGCCCGTGCTGATGGTGGAAGATATTGTCACGACGGGGTTGTCGTCGCGCGAATGCCTCGATGCGATCCGCGCCGCGGGCGGAAAGCCCGTTGCGGCCGCGTGCCTGATCGACCGCTCGGGCGGCAGCGCCAAGGTCGGCGTGAAACTGGTTTCGCTCGCAAGCGTTAAGTTTCCGGCTTGGGAAGCGGACAAGCTGCCGGCGCATCTGCGCGGCACCCCCGGCGTGAAACCCGGAAGCAGGGGCCTTGCATGAATCGACTGCGGCTCGGCATCAACATCGATCACGTCGCCACCATCCGCAATGCGCGGGGAGGACGCGATCCAGATCCCGTGCGCGCGGCGAAGCTTGCGGCGACGGCGGGAGCCGACGGCATCACCGCGCATCTGCGCGAAGACCGCCGTCACATTTCCGATGAGGATATTTTGCGCTTGAGCCGCGAGATGGACCTGCCGCTCAATCTCGAAATGGCTGCCACCGACGAGATGCTGTCGATTGCGCTCAAGCACCGCCCGCATGCGGCGTGCATCGTTCCCGAGAAGCGCGAAGAGCGCACGACGGAAGGCGGCATCGATGCGGCCGGCCGGCACAACCGCCTGGCGCCGGTCATTCGTTTGTTGAGTGAATCGAATATCCGCGTGTCGCTGTTCGTCGAGCCGGACCAGCGCCAGCTCGACGCCGCGAAATCGCTTGGCGCGCCGGTCGTCGAACTCCACACGGGCGCCTATTGCCACGCGGCGGCCGAAGGACATGTGAAAGAGCGCGAGCGGCTGCTCGAAGCCATCCGCGAAGGCGCGCGCTATGGCGCATCGCTCGGTCTCGAAATCCATGCGGGTCACGGGCTCTCTTACGACACCGTCGGTCCCGTCGCCGCCATTCCGGAAATCCGCGAACTCAATATCGGGCATTTCCTTGTGGGCGAGGCGATTTTCTGCGGCCTCGATGCGTCCATCCGCCGGATGCGCGCGCTGATGGACGAAGCGCGCGCGATGGCCGACGGGCGCAACATCGCATGATCATCGGTCTCGGGTCCGACCTGATCGACATCCGCCGCGTCGAGAAAAGCATCGAGCGTTTCGGCGATCGCTTTCTCTCGCGCATCTTCACGGACCTCGAACGGCGCAAGTCCGACGGCCGGAACCAGCGCGCCGCGAGCTATGCCAAGCGTTTTGCGGCGAAGGAGGCCTGTTCCAAGGCACTGGGCACCGGGTTGCGCAAGGGCGTGTTCTGGCGCGACATGGGTGTGGTAAACCTTCCGGGCGGCAAGCCGAGCCTGCAGCTGACCGGCGGGGCCTTGCGACGGTTGCAAGACATCACCCCCGCAGGCCATTCCGCCCAGATCGACTTGACCATTACCGACGATTTCCCGCTGGCACAGGCAATTGTGATCATTTCGGCTGTGGCCGGGGGGACGCAGGCCGCGCCGAATGCGTGAATTCGCGAATCCGCGGCTTGACCTGGGGCCTTCGCTCCCGATTCTCTCGCGCAAGACATATGGAAAGCTGCTTTGGCCGATATGAACGAGACTGATCAGCCGCAAAACCCGGCCGACGAAACGCCGGGTGCGCTGCCCGAAACGCCCGCGATGGACGTCGCGGGCGAGCCTGCCACGCATGCGGTGTCGGATGCGCCGGTCGAGGTCCCCGAGCCGGAGGCGGTTGCGGTCGGTCCCGTGCCGGTCGCGCCGCCGGAGCCGGTGATTGTTGCGCCCGCTCCGCCAAAACCGGCAAAGCCCAAAGAGAACGACTCGCTGATCGAGACCGTCAAGACGATCGCCTATGCGCTCCTGATCGCGCTCGTGATCCGCACCTTCCTGTTCCAGCCATTCAACATCCCGTCCGGTTCGATGGAAGCGACATTGCTTGTCGGCGATTATCTGTTCGTCGAGAAATTTGCGTACGGCTACAGCAAGAATTCGTTTCCGTTCAGCCCGCCGTTGTTCTCGGGCCGCGTCTTCGCTTCGCAACCGCATCGCGGCGACGTGATCGTGTTCAAGATGCCCAATGCGGATTCGCCCGACTATATGAAGGACTTCATCAAGCGCTGCATCGGCCTGCCGGGTGATCGCATCCAGTTGATCAACGGGCAAATCTATCTGAACGACAAACCCGTGCCGCGCGTGCGCGTCAAAGATTACATCGAGACCGACGAATCCGGCATCGAAAATCACGTCGCACAATATCGCGAAACCATGCCGAGTGGAAAATCCTATCTCGTGCTCGCGCGCGCGCCCGAGAATCCGGTCAACAATACGGGCGTCTTCGTGGTGCCGCCCGGACATTATTTCATGATGGGCGACAACCGCGACGATTCCGACGACAGCCGTCTCGACGTGCACTATGTCCCTGCGGAAGATCTGGTCGGCAAGGCCGAATTCATTTTCTTCTCGGTCGATGGTACGCTCTGGCATGTCTGGGAGTGGCCGTGGAGCATTCGCTTCCGGCGGATATTCACCAGCATCGATTGACGTGACACTCGAAGCCTCGCTCGGTCACACATTCAGGGATCCCGCTTTGCTGAAGCGTGCGTTGACGCATGCGAGCGCGAGCGCGAAAATATCCAACGAGCGCCTCGAATTTCTGGGCGACCGGGTTCTGGGCCTGGTGATCGCGGAAAAACTGCACGATCTCTACCCGGACGCGCCGGAAGGCGCGCTGGCGCTCAAATTTAATGCACTCGCGCGAGGCGAGGCTTGCGCTGCCGCCGCGGATAACGCAGGACTGGCCGACCATGTCATTCTGGCCGCTTCGGAAGCGGCAAGCGGAGGCCGGCGCAAGAGCGCCATCCTCGCGGGAGTTTGCGAAGCGGTGATTGCGGCACTCTACATCGACGGCGGCTTCGAAGTCGCGCGCGCGTTCATCGAGCGCTATTGGGCAAGCGCGTTCGCGTCGCTGGGCGACGACATGCGCGATGCAAAGACCGCGCTGCAGGAATGGGCGCAGGGACGCCCGCGCGGACCGCGCGACGCGCCGGTCTATAAGCTTGTGGGCCGCGAAGGGCCGGATCACGCGCCGCGCTTTGCGGTGGAAGTCTCCATTCCGGGGCAGGGCGCGGAAATCGGGCAGGGCAGTTCCAAGCGCGAAGCGGAACAGGCGGCAGCGGGCGCGATGCTCGCGCGCCTCCAATCATGAGCGAGAGCGAAAACACAAGCGCGCAGCATTCGGGTTTCGTCGCCGTGATCGGCGCGCCGAACGCGGGCAAGTCCACGCTCGTCAATGCGCTGGTCGGCTCGAAAGTCTCGATCGTCACGCCCAAGGTGCAGACGACGCGCATGCCGGTGCGCGGTGTGGCGATGCGGGGCGAAACGCAGATCGTGTTCGTCGACACGCCCGGCATCTTCAAGCCCCGGCGCAAGCTCGACCGCGCGATGGTGAAATCGGCGTGGGTTGGCGCGGGCGATGCCGACTCCGTGCTGGTGATTGTCGATGCGCCTGCGCTGGCGGGCGAGCCCAAGGGGCTGGCGGCGAGCGACACGCAATCCATCGTCGAGGGCCTGCGCGAAACCAAATACAAGGCCGCGCTCGTGCTTAACAAGGTCGATGCGATGCCGCGCGCGGAGCTTCTCCCTCTGGCCGAGAGGCTGAATGCCGAAGGCGTGTTCGAGCAGGTGTTCATGATCTCCGCACTCAAGGGCGACGGTCTAGAAGACGTCGCCGCGTGGTGCGTGGAGAAAATGCCCGCAGGGCCATGGCTCTATCCCGAGGATCAGGCGGCCGACATTCCGATGCGACTGCTTGCATCGGAGATCACGCGCGAAAAACTTTACATGCGCCTGCACGAGGAATTGCCTTACGCGACCGCCGTCGAGACCGAGCTGTGGACGGAGCGCAAGGACGGCTCGGTCAAGATCGATCAGGTGATCTATGTCCAGCGCGAGGGTCAGAAGGCGATCGTGCTGGGCAAAGGCGGTCGCGCGATCAAGGCGATCGGCGAATCCTCTCGGCGCGAGCTGGAGGAGATGCTGGGCCGGCGCGTGCACCTGTTCCTGTTCGTGAAGCTGCGCGAGAACTGGGCCGAAACGCGCGAACACTACGGCGCCATCGGCCTCGAATTCCCGGAAGAGTAACGCGTTCATGGAATGGAGCGACGAGGCCATCGTGCTGTCGGTGCGCCCCTATGGCGAAACCTCCGCCATTCTGGAGGCGCTGACGCGTACCCATGGCCGGCATATGGGGATCGTGCGGGGGGGAGCGTCGCGCAGCCGGAAGCCGACCTTGCAACCCGGCAACACGTTGCTCGCACATTGGCGCGCGCGGCTGTCCGAGCATCTCGGCAATTTCTCCATCGAGCCGGTGAAATCGCGCGCAGGCGACATGCTCGACAGCGGTGATGCGCTGGCCGGTCTCAACGCCTTTGCGAGCGTGGCAGGTGCGGCGCTGCCGGAGCGCGAGCCGCATGAGAACGTCTATCGCGCGGCTGAGATTTTGCTCGATGCGATCGCGGCGGACGATTTCGCGCATTGGGCGCCCCTCTATGTGCGCTGGGAGGCGGGTTTGCTCGAAGCGCTGGGCTTCGGCCTCGATCTCACGCGGTGTGCGGCGACGGGCAGCCTCGACGATCTGATCTATGTCTCGCCGAAAAGCGGCCGCGCGGTCTCGGCCGGCGCGGGCGAAGCCTATCGCGAGCGTCTTTTCGCGTTGCCGCCCTTTCTGCTGGGTTCGCAGAACGCGACACCCGCGCGCGCCGACATCGCCGCGGGCCTGCGCCTGACGGAATATTTCCTGCTCGAGCGTGTTCTGGCGCCGCACGACCGCGAAATGCCGCCCGCGCGCCTGCGCCTCGACGAGCTTGCGGCGCGCGAATCGGAATAGTTTGCGGTGTCGGAAAGAAAGGTTTTGACGCAGAGGACGCAGAGGGTTCGCAGAGGACGCGGGGTAAAAGAAGTTGCAGTGGTTTGCATGAGAAGATTTATTTGCGCGCTTCGCGCGCAAGAAAAACGGACAAATCACGATGCTGGGGGCAACACGCTGCCGCCTCTGCGTTAAAATCTTCTAATACGACCACACTTACAAACTCATCACGGACACACCATGGGCGAATTGCCGATCAAGGACGACATCAGGCCGGAGCAGTTGAGCAAGGCGCTGAGCGAGCGCTATCTCGCGTACGCGCTCTCCACCATCACGCAGCGCGCGCTGCCGGATGCGCGCGACGGGTTGAAGCCCGTGCACCGCCGGCTGCTGCATGCGATGCGCGAGCTGGGGCTGAACCCGCAGGCCGGGTTCAAGAAATGCGCCCGTGTGGTCGGCGACGTGATCGGCAAATTCCATCCCCATGGCGACCAGTCGGTCTATGACGCGCTCGTGCGCCTCGCGCAGGATTTCGCGGTGCGCTATCCGCTGGTCGAGGGGCAGGGCAATTTCGGCAATGTCGACGGCGATAACGCGGCCGCGATGCGGTACACCGAAAGCCGCCTCACCGAAGTCGCGCAATCCCTGCTCGAAGGTCTCGACGAAAACGCGGTCGATTTCCGCCCCACCTATTCCGGCGAAGACGAAGAGCCGGTGGTGCTGCCGGCCGCATTCCCCAATCTGCTCGCCAATGGGTCGAGCGGCATTGCGGTCGGCATGGCGACTTCCGTTCCGCCGCACAATCTGGGTGAGCTGTGCCAGGCGATTGTCGCGCTGCTGGAAAATCCGAACACGCAGGACCGCACGCTGTTCAAAATGGTGAAAGGTCCCGATTTCCCGACGGGCGGCATCATCATCGACGACGCGGCCTCCATCGCGGAGGCTTATAAGACGGGCCGCGGCGGGTTCCGCGTGCGGGCGGCGTGGCAGCGCGAAGAAGCCGGACGCGGCATGTACCAGATCGTCGTCCACCAGATTCCCTATGGCGTGCAGAAATCGAAGCTGATCGAACGCATCGCCGAATTGATCGAGCAGAAGAAGCTCGCGGCTCTCGACGACGTGCGCGACGAATCCGCCGAAGACGTGCGTCTCGTGCTCGTGCCCAAAAGCCGGGCGGTCGATCCGGAATTGCTGATGGAACAATTGTTCCGGCTCAGCGATCTGGAAACGCGCATTCCGCTCAACATGAATGTGCTGGACGGCGGGCTCGTGCCGAAGGTGATGAGCCTGCGCGACGCGCTGATGGCATTTATCGCCCATCGCCGCGAAGTACTGGAGCGGCGTACGAGCCACAGGCTTGCCAAGATCGCCGCACGCCTCGAAGTGCTGGAAGGCTATCTGCTCGTCTATCTCAATCTCGACAAGGTGATCAAGATCATCCGCACCGAGGACGAGCCGAAGCCCAAGCTGATGAAGGCGTTCTCGCTCACCGAAGTGCAGGCCGAGGCGATCCTCAATATGCGGCTGCGCTCCTTGCGCAAGCTGGAAGAAATGGAGATCCGCGGCGAGCACACCGATCTGACGAAGGAGCAGAAGGAGCTGAAGAAGCTGCTCGGTTCGGAATCGATGAAATCCGCGCGCCTGATTGAGGAAACAAAAGCGATCGACGCGAAATTCGGGCAGAAGACCAAGCTCGGCAAGCGCCGCACATTATTCGCTGATGCACCTGCCATTGCCGATGAAATCGCCGTGCTGGAGCAGATGGTCGAGCGTGAGCCGATCACGGTCGTCTGCTCCGAAAAAGGCTGGCTGCGCTCGCTCAAGGGCCATCAGGAGCCCAGCGACACGATCAAATATCGCGAAGGCGACCGCCAGCGTTTCTGGCTGCACGCCGAAACGACCGACAAATTGATGCTGTTCGCGACCGACGGCCGCTTCTTCACGCTCGATTGCTCCAAGCTGCCGGGCGGGCGCGGCAATGGCGAAGCGATCCGCACCTTCATCGACCTGCCGCCGGAAGCCGATCTCGTGTCGATGTTCGTCCATCGCGATGGCCGCAAGCTGCTGCTCGCTGCCACCTCGGGTCACGGCTTCGTCACTGCAGAAGACGATGCGGTGGCGTTGAAGCGTTCGGGCAAGCAGGTGATGAATGTGCCCGCGCCCGCGGAAGCGGTGACGTGTTCGTTCGTCTACGGCGATTTCGTGGCGGTGATCGGCGAGAACCGCAAACTCGTGCTTTTCCCGCTCGCCGAAGTCCCGGAACTCGCGCGCGGCCGCGGCGTGATCCTGCAACGCTACAAGGACGGCAAGCTGCTCGATGCCGCGACCTTCACCTGGAAAGAAGGCCTCAAAGACCAGAACAACCGCACCTGGACACGCGACGAACTCAAAGACTGGAAAGCGGCGCGGGCGCAGGCGGGGAGGCTGGTGCCGAGAGGGTTTGCGAAATCGGGTAAGTTTGGGTGAGTTTTTTGGAGCGCGCGCATCTTGCGCGCAATAGCTGTTGAAAATGCGGGCAAGATGCCCGCGCTCCGACCCCCCCCGCCTACTGAATCCCCTGCACCAAAGTGATCGTGCGGTCGCTCATCGTCCAGTTGTCGCCGACCTTGTGCGCGGCCCATGGCGTGCAGAGCGGGTTGGTGACTCCCGGCGGCGGGGTGTCGTAGGTGCGGCAGAGTTGGCCCTTGTCGTCGAACGCCCACGTGCCCTTGAGGTCCATCGAGCCCATCATGCTCGATGCCGTGCCGTCGAACGTATGATCGGCTTTGTAGTGGACGTGCACTTCGCCCATCGAACCTTTCGAGATGATCGTGTTGCCGTACAGACCGGTCATGATGTCGTCCGCGAATGCCAACGATGTCGACGCCAGGAAAGCGGCAGCGCCCAGGATGAATGCACGCATGAATGTTCTCCCCTCGATTTTGGTGCGCGGACGCTAAAGCAAAACACGGCCGGAGAGAAGACGGGCTATTCGTGCCGCAGCTTCGCGAGCGCCTCCGGAAAACGCCGCGACAGGGGCACGGTGAGGCTTTGCAACTCAACGGTATAATCGCCGGAGCCCTCGGGCGTCAGCGCGGTCACCTGTTCGGCATTGACCAGCCATGACCGATGGGTGCGCACGAAACCGCGGCGGCCGAGTTCGGTTTCGAGCGCCGACAAAGGCGAGCGCATCAACAGGCGCTTTCCGTCGCGCAACACGAACTCGACATAATTGCCCGCCGACGTGATCGCAAAAATGTCATCGAGCCGCACGCGCGTGAGCTTCGCGCCGTCGCGGATATCGAAGGTGCGCGCACGCGCGGGCTCCGCGATCAAGGCCTGCTGGCGCAGCAGATGATCGATGAGCGTGAAGCAACTGAAGAACAGGGCGTAGCCCAGCGCATCCTTGCGGAATTCGTAGAGGAATTGCGGGACGAACGCGCCGAAATTGTATTGGGCACCCGCCAGCCGATAGACCAGTTCCCGGATCAGCACGAAGCCGCCCACATGGCCGAGCGAAAAGGCGAGCGCCGTCGGGATATGAATCAGGAGCTTCCAGCGTGGGCGGACCTGGGGCGGCGCAAAGCGCCAGGCGAGCCAAGGTAGCCAGAAGAACAGAAGGAGGGTGAACCAGCTCCCGGCCTCCGCGATCAGCGGCCCCGCCAGACTGTGGCTTTGGCTCTCACGCTGATCCGTGATGACATTGATCGTGTTGACGACTCCCACGGTCGCCGCGGCAATCGCCAGCGAGTAGAGAAATGTGCGCCGGGCTCTCGTCCCGGATTCGTCGCCGTTCGTCCCAAGCCATTGCCGCACAACACCGAACGCGCGCAGCCTGTCCCGCGGCGCTTCACCCGGCGGCGGCCGTTTGGCAGAAGTTTCGGCGATCTCGGACACGCGGGATGCTCTCAGGGGCGGCAACGCGGGTAACATAGCGGCAGGAGCAGGAAAATGAGAATGCACAGGCGGACATTGTTGAAAAGCATGGCGGCGGCTTTGGCGCTGCAGCCGCTTGCAGCCGCGCCGTTCTCCGTCAAAGCGGCCGGCCTTGCGGCCCGAATCCGCCCCGGCGATCCGGCATGGCCGGGCCAAGCCGCCTGGGCGAAGCTGAAGGATGTGGTGGGCGGAAACCTGATCGAGGTGCAGGCGCCGTTCGCCACCTGCACGACCGATGCGAAAGGCCCCGTTTGCGCCGATGCGCTGAAGAACATGCGCAATCCGTTCTGGGTGGGCGACCAGCCGGGCGGCACGCAAGTTTCGGGTTGGTACGATGCGTGGACACCCGCGCCCAGCATCTACGCGATCAAGGCGCGCAACGCGGCGGATATCGCGGCGGGCGTGAATTTCGCGCGCACGAACAATATGCGCCTCGTCGTCAAAGGCACGGGCCATTCTTATCTCGGCACATCGAATGCGCCGGACTCGCTGCTCGTCTGGACGCGCGGCATGAACACGGTGACGGTGCACGACGCATTCGTGCCGATAGG
This sequence comes from Alphaproteobacteria bacterium, assembly GCA_003139615.1. Lineage (GTDB taxonomy): Bacteria > Pseudomonadota > Alphaproteobacteria > Micropepsales > Micropepsaceae > Rhizomicrobium. The sequence goes on along the minus strand of PLJH01000091.1, from coordinate 32,236 downwards.
CTCAAGCGACGCGCCCGTGCCGGCCGTGAGCGCCGAAGCGGGCGCGGTGTGGATCGATCTCTACCACGCCGTGACTCTCGAAGCCGGTCGTTATGTTCAGGGCGGCGGCTGCACGGATGTGGGCGTGGCGGGGCTGGTGCAGGGCGGCGGCTTCGGCTCGTTCTCGAAAGGCTTCGGCACGGGTGCTGCGAGCCTGCTCGAAGTGGAGATCGTCACGGCGGACGGTGAAGTGCGCATCGCCAATGCGAGCAGCAATCCCGATCTGTTCTGGGCGCTCAAAGGCGGCGGCGGCGGCACGTTCGGAATCGTCACGCGATTCACCCTGCGCACGCATGAGCTGCCGAAATATTTCGGCTATGCGGGCGGCAAGGTCAAAGCGCAATCGGATGCGGCGTTTGAGCGGCTGATCGCGCAGTTCCTCGGTTTCTATCGCGACAATCTGTTCAACCCGCATTGGGGCGAGCAGGTACATTTCGGCTCGGACAATGTGTTCGAGATTTCGATGGTGAGTCAGGGCCTCGGCCCCGATGAGGTGAAAGCCGTATGGCAAAAGTTCTTCGATTGGGTGAACGCGGCGCCGCAGGATTACACCATCGAGGATCGGCTCCATGCGGGAGCCTGGGATTCGAAGGGCTGGTGGGATATCGCGAACAACCCCTCCATGATCCCCGATAAGCGCCCGGGCGCGCCGTCCTGGCATGGCTGGTGGCAAGGCGATCAGGAACAGGTGGGTGTCATCCTCCATGGTTACGAGTCGCTGTGGCTGCCGCAATCCCTGTTGCAACCGGAGCAGCGGAAGACACTGGCAGATGCAATCTTCGCCGCGAGCCGCTTTAAGCAAGTTCAGTTTCATCTCAACAAAGGCATTGCGGGCGCCGCGCCGGAGGCCGTTGCGGCAACACTGCAAACGTCGATGAACCCCGCGGTGACCGATGCATTCACCCTCGTCATCATCGCCGACGGCGAAGCCCCCGCCTATCCGGGATTGCCGGGTGCAGCGGTGAACCTGAAAGCTGCGAAGGAAGATGCGCATAAGATCGACCTTGCGGCCGCCGAACTGCGCAAGATCGCGCCCAAGGGCGGGTGCTATCTCAATGAAAGCAATTATTTCAATCCGAACTGGCGGGAGGATTATTGGGGCGCGAACTACCCGCGTCTGCGCGCGATCAAGAAGACATACGATCCGGCGGGACTGTTCTTCGTGCACCACGGCGTGGGGAGTGAAGAGTGGAGTGCGGATGGGTTTACGCGGGTGGGGTGAGGGGAATGTGCGAGGGATGGCATCGCCAGCGGCGGCATGTGTCGATTGCGCCTGCTAGCGGCGCTTCTCCGGCCCCGGAATCTTTTGGGCATCGGCCTGCTGCGCCGCGCCGGCTTGGAGTGTTCTCAGCCTGAAGGTTTCGGCTTGGGCATCTGATTTATTCGCATACACCTGGCTGACAATGCGCGCTATTTCACCGAGAGCCGACCTTTCGACCGCCCAGCCTTCAAGCGGCAGCTTTCTCAGCTCCGGGACACGGATTGTACGGTAGGAGACCATGAGCCACATTAGGTCTCAACAAATGCTGGGACAATACGTCATGAAGCAGTGCCGACGTGATGGATTGCGCCACTTTAACGGGGCGTCGTCGACAATAGGTCGGAAGCCGGCGCCAGGAACCCTTCTTCATCGCGAGTGCTGCAAGGAGCCGGTCTGCGCGCCGTTGCCGACGCGGCGATTGTCATCGTTGCCACGATCGTGGCGTTCGCGCGCCAGGATCTGCGCTGCTTCCCATGGCTGGTATTGCGCGCGCGGCTTCCAACTCCTGGGCAATGGTTCTGGTACAAACTATAATGGTTGACTTAAGAACCATTTTGGTCTAGTGTGCCGTCGGCCGATTTTGGAGAACCGCATGTCAAGCTGTTTTGGCGACCCCGCATTTCGGAGCTCGAGAATGGAAGCGACAATCGCGTGCGATTCACATGCGGAAAACAGGCAAATAACAGGCGAAATAACAGGCGAAATAACAGGCGAAATAACAGGCCGAAAACACGATATTATGGCGCAAACGCCCCAAGAAAATCGAGCCCGCCGCGCCTAAATTCGGGGCATGAGCGAATCCATTCCCCATGTCATTTCAGCGATCCGGGCTAAGCGGGTCGAGATCGCGGCCCAAGTCCAAGACACCGAACGGAAGCTGGCAAAGCTCCGGGCCGCACTGGCGAACCTGGATGCGGCGGCGGTGCTGCTAATCCCCGGTCACCCCGAAGGCATCCCGCGCCGCCAGCGGTATCAGCCGTCCAAATACTTCGGCCGGAACGAGTTGCCCCGGCTCATTCTGGAAGGGCTGCGGAAGGCTCCGGGGCCGCTCCTGACCGATGAAATCGCCTCCTACGTCATGCACGCTAACGGCATCACGCCGTCCGCCAAGGAGTCCGTGATTAAGCCGGTCATCGCGGCGCTGCGGATTTTCGTGAGGCGCGGGACCGTGACCAAGACCGGAGCCGGACCAGCCTCGCGGTGGGCTATTACGAGTGAAGACAATCGTTGCTAGTGAAAGAGGCCCCGGAGCATCAGAAACGGCCATATGGCCCACGCGACAAGGGCTACGATTCCGAAGCCAACCAGCAAATATAACGGGCCTTTGAACTCATCGGGGCTTTGCGGCATGGCCAATTTCTGCCTTCCACTTCATCTTCGACGGCTTGCCTGCTGCCATAGCGGACCAAGGCAAATCAGAATAGATTTGGGGACGATGGATTCGGGCTGGCGTCCCTATCCGTCAACACCGATAGCGCGCGCTCCCGGCTGGATTCGCAATCTAGCCGAAGGGGATTCGTTTGCGCAAGCGCACAGTCTTACTCGCGAGTCTATTTCTTCTGATATTTGGGCTTGCAAACGCCTTGGCTGATCCAGTGAGCGCCGTCTTTGTCTATCATGACGATTGCGATAGGGGGGCCAACTTCACCGGGCATGGCCGACACTTCCAGTTCGATCAAATGTCTCATGACGGACGGGGTAGGAGCGACCAAGCTGAGACTAAAGTTGCTGTCAGTTTGCGTGTCGATGGCCTTGTGGTCGCCCAAAGTTGCAATGATCGACTGCGGGAAAGCTGCACTAGGGCTATCGCCGCCTGTGATTTTCATGGCTATAGCGTCAGACGGCGCATTGGTCGTCAACGTGAAGCTGAGCTCATAAAGTTCGGGCACTCCGTGTGCAAATGTCGCAAATACGATTCCTATCGCCGGTTTATTCCCGAGAAAATGAGCATCGAAAACATCTGGCTCAACACGCCGAACTCGTTCCAGAAGCGGAGGGAGAATTCGAATGATATCGCGTTCGAATTTGCCAATTCGAACGCTCAAGCTGGCGTCTGTCGACATATCTTTCGCCGCGGTGTTATCGACGGAGAAGTGCACGAATTTGGATGTCCCAGTTCCAGTCGCCGTCCCGATTCCAGTGGCGGCCCAATAGACATTGTTGGCGACTTGAATCTTACAGACGGGACCAAGCTGACGTCCGGAGGATGTTATTACTTTGCTGTCAGCGGCAATCTCCAAAAATGTAGGTTGCCGAATAGCAATTATCGTAGTCGCTTCTGCATTTCCCGCAGCCACGCAAAGTGCGAGTGCGATAAGCACGTGGTGGCGCATTGAATATTATCCTTGGTCTTTGGCGATTCTGAGGATAAGGCGGAAAGGTCCCGGAGTCATTCGGGGCCTTTCTGTTTTCAGGCCGCTTTGATATGGCGCTGCCAATAGCCGGAGAAATCCACAGACGGCCCCTTCCGCATCGCGAGGCGGCGACGTTGCGGGTTTGGTCGCCATTCGAGGAGCGGCGGTTATCTTCTCTCCAAGCCGCTTCCTGCGCGTAACGGAGCAGATACGCGCCAGCGATATGATGATGGTGACCAGCTTCGCCGCGACGGAGACGGGCGAAGTAGCTTTCCGCCCAATTCGTGCAAGCGCCGTTGAATGAATATGCCTCTTGGTGATTGATGCGTTTCACTTCGAAACGGCCATGCAGATCGTTCCAAGATGATGCTTCGTCGGCGTTCAAAACAGTGCCCTTCGCGACGCGTGACTTGATCCAGCCGACTGCCGCACCTTCCGAAGCGAACACGCCGGGGAGCGTTTCGCCGCCGTGTTCGCGGATGACCACAACAACCTTGCGCTTGCCGTTCGGGAACTTGCGACGATCGATCCGATTTTCGCGGATGTTGGCCGGGCGGATGTAGCCCCCGACATAGCAACCGTCGACCGATGCTTCGTTGTGATCGTCGCCGATGATGCGGCCCCGAAGTTCTTCCGCCATCGCCTCGCGCAATTTGTGGAGCAGCACGAAAGCCGACTTGTAGGCCAGCCCCAGATCGCGCGAGAGGGCCAGCGCGGACTTGCCCTTCACTTCGTTACAGAAGATCGCAATCGCCGCCAGATAGTCCCGCAGGGGCCGCTTGTGGCTCGCAAACAGCGTTCCCGATGTGACCGTGAAATCCTTCCGGCAAGCCTTGCAGCGATAGCGGGTCGTGCCGTTCGGGCGGGGGTTGAGATAGGCATCCAGTCCGCCGCAATGCGGGCACACCGGAGCGCCTTCGGTTTCGAACCAGCGGACCTTGCAAAAGGCCATCTCGGCTTCCTTGTCCGTCATCCGCAGCACGTCGACAAGACGGAGGGTCTTGGCTTTGCTGGAGAGGAGGAAGTGCTGCGACAAGTGCTTGTTCCCGGCGTCTTGTTCTCATATATGGGAACATTCCAGGGCTGGTCAAGCAAAAAGTTATCAGATACGATAATTTATTCTTTGAGGCGAGATTCCATGGCAGCACTGACTTGGGAGGACCGGGCCTCCCGGTACCTGAAGGCGGAACTGAAGCGGGCCGACGTGACCTATGAGGAGCTGGCTGCCCGGCTCGCAAAGCACGGCTTCAAGGGCGAAACGAAGGCGTCCATCGCCAACAAGCTGGCGCGGGGTACCTATGCTGCGACGTTCCTGTTTGCCTGTCTGGCGGCTTTGGAATTGGAGGGGGTGAGGCTGGAAGACTTATGACAGCGTGCCCGCAACAAAATCGCGAAACACTTGCTCGGGATATTGCTTGAGATCGAAAAGCCCTTCTTCCGTTTGGCTTTTCAGAATCGGGAAATGAATGTCTTTGATAATGTCGGTCAATTCGGCTCGCAGTTTTTCGTGCAGAGGGAGCCACTTACCAATTTGCTTAACTAGTCCACACCTCTCAGCAAGTGCCCGATTGCTAGATGTCGCCTTGATCACCAAGTTCATATAACTCAAGGCGTTTCGATACCGTTCGAGATCACCGCGCACAAATGTTTCCAAAGTTGGCAGTGGCGTATTTCTAACCAAATCAGCTGACCCGAAAAGACCCTTGTTCGGAAGCAATGGGCACCGCGCAAAAACGCCGTTCCATGCAAACAACGATTGAGGGCTCTTGGGGTCCCATTCCTTGATTACGTCGGCGGCCCTTCGGATTGAATCGTCAGCTTCGACGATTACCGGTGACAACGTATTCATGACGAATCCCGCTAACTTCAATTTTGCTTCGGCCACATCGGGCGGGATGACTGTTGGGGGCGCAGGCGGAGGAATCTTCGCTCGCATGAGTTTAAGTTGACCCCACGGATAATAGAGGAATTTGCCCCCCACTATCAGAAGCCATGCCGTGGCAAGACACAGCAAGAACATGACGATTGCTTGCGTCCATGTGGATGGGAGCGCGATTACGTAGCCCATCAGCCACGCCAGTGCCCAAAGGACGAATGCTCCGGCGACTGGCGCCCACGCGTTGGCGCGACTGACCGAGCCACGAAGGGCGAACCTACACGCCTCCAAAAACATGGTGACCCCGCGCCAAACCTGCCTCTTTTCGACGGTATCGGGAGTCGGAGGAAGCCGCGAATCCGGCAACAATCTTGCGCAGATCGCCCTTGGGGCGTTTGCGCCATAATATCGAACATCAGGCCGAAAACAGGACCTGTTATTGTCCTGTTATGCTCGCTGGAAACCCGCGGTTTGTCTGGCTTTTTTGAGGAATAACAGGTGATTTTTGTGCGAGCACCCGCCGAGACACCGGAACCAGTGGAGAAGCGTATGACGTTCAAGGATATCCTCTACACCGTCGATGGCCCGCTGGGCATCATCACGCTCAACCGGCCGGAATATAGAAACGCGCAGAGCTATCGCATGCTCGACGAGATCGATGCGGCGTTTGCGCTGGCGGAGAAAGACAAAGCCGTGCGCGTGATCGTGGTGCGCGGCAGCGGCGGGAATTTTTCGTCGGGGCACGATCTCGGCACGCCGGATGCGCTCGCCTATTGGGAATCGTTGGGTGCTGCACCCGGCATCGAAACCTACGACCAGTTCAAACGCTACAATCTCGATCTGCTCGTGCGCTGGCGCCATTGCGCGAAGCCCACCATCGCGATGGTCGAGGGCTATTGCATCTATGCGGGCTGGATGCTCGCCGCCTGTTGCGACATCGTCTTCGCGGCGAGCGATGCGTCGTTCCTGCCGGGCTTCGTCGAATATATGTCGATCCCGTGGGACATCGGCATCAAGCGCGCGAAGGAGATCGTGTTCGAGAGCAGGTTCCTTTCGGCGGAGGAGGCGCGAGAATTCGGTTTCGTCAATCGGGTTGTCGCGCCCTCGGATCTTGAACGGGAAACGATGGCCTATGCGAAGCGCGTGGCGGAGAACTCGCCGTTTGCGCTGCGCTTCGCGAAGATCCAGATGAACAAGGCGCAGGATGCGCAAGGTTTCACGCAGGCGCTGGAAGATTCCTTCGGCGATTACGTTGCAATGAAAGACATGCGCGGCGAAGATATGCGCGTGAAAGGCGAAAAGCGATTGGCGACGGTCGATCTCGCCGTGAAGGGCAGACGCGGGGAGAGGTTTGGGCTGAAGAAGACGTGACGCGCTTTGCCAACCCTGCAATTCTGTTAGGGTGCCCGCCAGAGGAAACGCCCGAAGAGGCTTCATGACCGACCAGACCTCCGCTCATCCGGCGGAAGAAACAGCCGTGATCGATGCGCCGGGACCGACCGTCCTCGGCGCGCATTTTTCCAACGGTTACCGGACTTACGTTCTTGTCGTGATGGCGCTGGTCTATGTCGTCAATTATCTCGACCGGCAGATCCTCGGCATTCTCGGTCATCCCATCAAGGTCGAGTTTCATCTTTCCGATTTCGAGCTGGGCATATTGGGCGGGCCGGCCTTTGCAGTCGTCTATGCCGTTCTCGGCATTCCGCTCGCGATTTTTGCCGACCGGCTCAATCGCCGCAACGTCATCGCCGCGTCGTTGGTCGTGTTCAGTTTCATGACGTTGATGTGCGGACTGGCCATGCAGTATTGGCAGTTGGTGCTGGCGCGGTTCGGCACGGGCGTCGGCGAAGCCGGCACTTCGCCCTCGATCAATTCCGTGCTGGCGGATCTCTATCCGCCCGAGAAGCGCGCCTCCGCGCTCGCCTTCTATTCGGCGGGACTGAATGTCGGATTGCTGGTGGCGTTTTTCGGCGGCGGCTGGGTCGCGCAGCATTACGGCTGGCGTCTTGCGTTTCTCACCGCCGGCGTTCCGGGATTGCTGTTGGGAATATTGGTGCTCACGTCGGTTCACGAACCGAAGCGCGGTCAGGTCGAAAACCTCATCGACACGGCGCAGACAGCAAGCCTGTGGGCCGTCATCCGCGTGCTGTGGAGGCAGCGCTCGTTTCGCTGGATCGCGTTCGGCACCGGCATGAGTTCGTTCGGCGGCTATGCGGGAATTCAATTTATTCCCTCTTTTCTCGTCATCTCCCATCACATGACCTTGTCCGAGATCGGGGTCGCATTGTCGTTGCTCACGGGCGCGGGTGGTGCGATCGGGACTTACATGGCAGGCGTCTTCGCCGACCGTTACGGCAAAAGCGACATTCGCTGGAACATGTATGTGCCCATCATCGCCACGTTCATTGCGATTCCCTTCGCACCGATTTTCTATCTTTCGCCGAGCACCGCGGTGTGCCTGATCGGCGCGATCGTGCCGGCGATGATGGGGGCAGCCTATATCGGACCGGCCTATTCGATGACCCAGGGGCTCGTGCCGCTGCGCATGCGGGCGCGGGCGATCGCGATCCTGCTCTTCACCCTCAACATGATCGGGCTCGGGCTCGGGCCGCCCGGGGTGGGCGAGATCAGCGACCTGCTCAAGCCGTTCCTCGGCGCGGATTCGCTGCGCTGGGCTCTGATGACCAGCATCATCACCGGCCTGACCGGCGCCTTCTGCTACTGGCGTGCGTCCAGGACCCTGAAGGCCGACCTCGCGAAATATGCGGTCTGAAGGGCACGCGTTAACAATTTCTCCGTTGCCCGGGAGCCTTTTTGCGGCGATGCTGTTAACTTCGATGTGCACCGGAATGGGACGGGGAGGGGCTAAAGGCCTATTCTCGCTCGGCTCTCCGGCAAGTCAGTGCGAGCGGCATGGGTGCGTTACGGCAACTGAGCGGGCTTTTCCTGCTGACGGCTTCGGCCTTCACGGTTGCGATCGCTTTGCAGGATCATCCGGCGCTCCGGCATGGCGTCGAGGACACGGCCGGCTTCACAAAAGTGCACGGCATCGAGGCAGCAGTCGCGCTCAACCAATATATGATTCAGCCGGGCTGGAAATTCACTCGCGCCGAGAGCGTGGCGCTGGGCCGGAAGATCGCCTCCGAGTTCAGCCCCGCTCCGAAGCAGGTCGCGCAAGTCCTTCCGGCGCCTGCGATTCCCCGGCCGATTCCGCGACCCGAAATGCGCGTGGCCAAAGCCGTGCCGCCGGCGCCGGTTATGCAAAAGCCGGCGCCGCAAGTCGCGATGTTGCCGCCGCCTGCACCGGTGACTGCGCCGGATCTGCGCGCGAGCGTTCCCGAGGCGTCGACCCCGACGCCGCCGCAATCGCAGCCGGCACCTGCGCCGCAGGTTGCAATGGCGCTCCCGCCAAAACCGACAATGGAGCTTGCACCGCAGGCGACGACGCCCGCCGCTCAGGCTCCCGGCGTCACGCCGGAAAATGCATCGCCCGTTCCGAATCTTCCTGCGCCGAGCCCGGCCGAACTGGTGCGCGTCGAGCAGCGCCTGAAAGACAGCCTCACCAGCGAGATGCTCGCGAATTTCGACCTGTTTCTCTATGTGAGCAAAGCGGATAACGGGCCGTGGTCGCAGCACATGTTCGTGTTCCAGAAACAGGCGAGCGGCGATCTCGTGCTGTTCAACAGCTGGCCGGTTTCCACGGGCCGGGAGAAAATCGAATTCAACGCCGCGGGCGCCAAGCTGCCGAGCTTTACGCCGGCCGGTTATTACGAACTCGATGCGAAGCGCTTCTATCCGCATTACCGTTCCATGCAGTGGAACGAGCCGATGCCTTACGCGATGTTCTTCAACTGGGTGAAGGACGGGAACCAGACGGGTCTCGCGATTCATGCGGCGTCGGGCGGCGATATCGCCATGCTGGGAAACCGCGCCAGTGCGGGCTGCGTCCGCCTTCCGCCCGAGGCCGCGCGGCAATTGTTCACGCTCATCAAGACGCAATATCGCGGGCTCGCGCCGCGCTTCGCGATGGACCGCCGCACGGGCACGATGAGCAATGACGGCATCCTGCTGCACGATGCGAGCGGCAAGGTGCAGCTTGCCCAGGGCTACAAGGTTCTCGTGTTCATCGAGAATTACGGCGGCGAGAACGTCGTGGCCGCGTTGTTCTGATCGCCGGCGCTCAGAAGTGGCCGGTGAGGATTCCGATCAGGATGACGATGGGGATCGGAACCCCGATCAGCAGCAGCAGACACGATCTCATTTGCAGGCCTTCCGGCGACGCACCACAGAGCACAATGGGCCACCCCCGAGGGGGGCCCGCAAGGGGGCAGCCCTGACATTTGGGTGAGCAAAGGGGACGCGAAACCGACTATTGACACCCCAGCGCAATTGCCCGATATCCGCCGGCCGCAGCCGAAAAAGCATGAAATTTCCGAGTTTTGGGGGAATGTCCCGAGTGGCAAAGGGGGCGGACTGTAAATCCGCTGGCTACGCCTTCGTAGGTTCGAGTCCTACTTCCCCCACCATTTTCGGCCGCGAGAACGGGCAGGGCGACGGGTACCTTTTCGCCGCCGCTCCTGTATCGTGGCCGCGTTCGCGGGTGTAGCTCAATGGTAGAGCTGTAGCCTTCCAAGCTACTGACGAGGGTTCGATTCCCTTCACCCGCTCCAATATTTTCAACAGGTTATAATGTGCGTTCCATCAGTGTACGGAGTAGTTTTCCAAAGGGGTTCCAGTTTTTGTTCACGTCTTGGCCCCAGAAAACCGCCGGATCCGGTCGCGTAAAATCTCGTCTCGCTTGACGTATCGATCGGTCAGCCGCTCGATGCGCTCTTCCTTCCGGCCCAGGATTTCGGCGATCTCGCGGATCGTGAAATTGGCCCGATAGAAGTTCGTTGCGGCAGTGCTGCGGAGATCGTGGAAGTGGAGGTTGTGTTCCGGGTGACCGTCCGGCCAGGTATCGTTCATGGCCTTCGTCCAGGACGAACCGAAACCGCGCCATGGCTGGCTCCGGCTATTAGATGTTTGATCCCAGGTTTTGATGGTGCATTATTTTCCANNTCCGTCGAGCGATACAACATAGTCAAGAGAGCCTGAGGCACCTTTCCAGGCGATACGGCATCAATCCGAAGACGGTCGCGAAGTGGAAGAAACGCGGCTGCGGGGACGGGCACCCGTCGGCGAACGCCTGAGAATGCATGTGCCGTTCGGCCATTGGCATACCCAGACCTTCGTTGCCGGCCTCAGATGTCACGGCCTGACTGCACCTTGGGTGCTCGACGGTCCGATGAACCGCTGCGCTTTTGAGGCTTATATCGAGACGCAGCTCGCTCCCACTCTTTCGAAGGGCGATGTCGTTATCATGGACAATCTGTCCTCGCACAAAGGACCGCGTGTGACAGAGCTCATTCAGGATTGCGGCGCGTGGCCACTCTTCTTGCCGCCCTATTCTCCGCCGCCGGCTCTTGAGGTGCTCGATCGCCCGATAAGGGACGGGTCTGGGGATATTCCGCAACGGACCACATCCAGGAGATCGTTTTGGCGGAAGCCGACGTTTGCGTTTACGAATCGAGGGTTTTCATAAATTCGCTGCCATCGCTATATTTGGTTAGGCCGATTAGCACGTTCGTGATCGAGGCGATTCCAGATGAAAAGAAAAGATCATCAGTGACCGAGAAAGCCCCCAAGGCCCGCTCCACCTCCGCAGAGCCAGAACTAGGGTCCGCGCTCGACATTTTCCAGGCATGAATCAGGAGACAAGTCATGGACGGACTTCAACTTCGCTCGCTCGTCACCAAAGATGGCATGCTCGAGCTTTCGCTGGCGCGCGTTGCGGTCCCCGAACCTGCCGCCGACGAAGTCGTCGTGCGCATCGCAGCCACGCCGATCAACCCGCGGGATATCTTCTTTCTGTTCGGCACAGCCGACATGCGTACTGCGAAAGCTTCGGGCACGCGCGAAAACCCGATCGTCACCGCAACCATTCCGCAGGCTGCGATGCGGGTGATGGCGGCGCGTGTGGATGAATCGCTACCGGTCGGCAATGAAGGTGCGGGCGAGGTGATCAAAGCCGGGAGCGGCGCCCAGCATCTTCTCGGCAAAACCGTCGCGATCATCGGCGGCGCCATGTATGCGCAATATCGCTGCCTTCGCGCTGCGAATTGCCTCGTGCTGCAGCCCGGCACTTCGGCAGCGGAAGGCGCGTCCTGTTTCATCAACCCGCTCACCGTGCTCGGCATGGTCGAAACGATGCGACGTGAGGGTCACACGGCGCTCGTTCACACGGCAGCAGCCTCCAATCTGGGGCAGATGTTAAACAAGCTTTGTTGCGCGGACGGCGTCGCCCTCGTCAACATCGTTCGCCGCCATGCGCAAACGGAATTGCTGCGAGGCATTGGCGCCAAACACATATGCGATTCCTCGAAACCCTCTTTCATGGAAGATCTTATTGCCGCTTTGGCGGAGACCGGCGCAACGCTCGCATTCGACGCGATCGGCGGCGGGAAACTGGCAGGTCAGATCCTGGCCGGGATGGAAGTTGCCGCAAACCTCAAGGCGAAGACCTACGGCAGTTATGGTTCGTCGGTGCACAAGCAGGTCTATATCTATGGCGGCCTCGACACGGGTCCCACCGAACTCAATCGCACATTCGGCATGGCATGGGGCATGGGCGGTTGGATGCTGCCACCCTTCCTGCAGAAAATCGGGCCGGTGGAGGGCGAAAAGCTGCGTCAGCGCGTGGCGCGCGAAATCAAGACGACATTTGCGAGCCATTACACGCGCACAATATCGCTGGCCCAGGCGCTGCAGCTCGACACGATCTCCGCCTACAAAAAGCGCGCGACGGGCGAGAAATATCTCATCGACCCAAACATGGGCGTTTGAACGAAAGACTCTGATTCAGATCAAGGCGGTCCCGGCGCCGTCGCGCGGTATGGAAGTTCAGTGACATTGGTTCGCCCGGTCCAAGCGGGGCGCAGATCGACGTTTCGCAGGTCATGACGCGAGAGGTCGGCAGCGCGGCGCCGGACATTAAGGTGCAAGATGCCGCGCGGCTCATCGTGCGACGCAGTGGGACAATGCGATCCATGCTCGAACAGAAGCCCACGGAACCAGAAGCACTATCCGACGTCACGAACAGTAAACGAGCCGCAGAAGACGACATCCGGCGCAGATTCGGTCTGACGCAGCCCGCGTATTGGATTGCTCGGCTCGTGGAAATTCTTCCAATCGTTAGAAGCGCGCTCTACGAAGCAATCAAACGCGGCTAGCTTCGTGCGCGAAAATGCGGCGGGACGACGATTGTTGTCGTAACCGATTTGGTCGAATTCCTGGTGAATCTTCCATCCATTCCACCGTCGAGTTATCCCGCGTGGTAGCGGCGGTCTGTTGCGCCCTGGAGATACAGAAGGCGACCGCAGAGGCGGAGCCCGGCATCGCCCAGGACAAGCGCATCCGCTACCGGAATGGGCATCAATCTCGCTCGGTGCTTCACGATGAAGGCGAACTTCACGGGCTCTGCTTCGCGAAGTAGGCCGCGGCATTTTTTAGGATTTCACGTTCGGCCTTGAGCTTCGTCACCTCGCGCTTCAGCCGCGCGATCTCCGCTTGCTCGGGCTTCATCTGCCCACGGCCTGGAAACGCTTGCTGCGGATCGTCCGCAAAGTCCTGCACCCATTTGCGAAGCTGCGTCTGATGCACAGCCAAATCCCGCGATGCCTGAGCAACAGACACCGCGCGTTTCCTGATCAGCCTTACTGCCTCGAGCTTGAACACCCGCGCAAATCTCCGTCGTTCCATGACCCACCTCCGGTTCCATAAAAACACCTAACTCGGTGTCTTCGAAACCCGGTGCAGCTCACGATGACGAGGCCGCCGCCTTGGTCGCGTATAACCTCCGGGCCGTTCTGAAGCTGCGCCCGAGTTCGTTAAGACCAATTTGTTTCGCAAAGACCGACGCTGCGGCGTTGTTCGGCCACCCAGCCGCGAAATCCGGGCGGGGCTTGCATCAATCCGCGATCGACCAGTTCGAGGCTGTCGCCAAGCAGTTGCGACACACCTGGGGAGCGCAGGTCGAGACTGATAATCGACTCGAACTGCGACGCGTATTGTTCGTAGCGGCGCATAACGGACGGCTTGCGATCCGAAGTGACCGGCTTGGTATCTTCCGTACATTTCATCTTTGCGATTTTATTCGGTAGATCGGTGATACTGTAATGTAGAAAAACTCCGGTCACGTCGGCTAACTTCAGCGGAGTGGTTTCGTGACTCATAAGGTAAACGCCGGCGCGGCGCTTGATAAGTGGAACCTTGTGCAGGAATTCTTTGGTGCCGAACACCCGCGCGCGGACGCCGCCCTCGGGCTTGACGAAGGGGCAACGCAAGTGCCCCTTCCACACATAATCGGAATCGTAATAGCAGCAATCCGTACGGGTGGCCGGCCGCCCCGCGCCGTCGAAAAGGCGCTCGGGGTAAACGTCCAGCATGAAACCCGCCATGGCTTCGGCGCCTTGCGCGTCGAGATATTCAATCAGTTTGTCGAGAGGAATTGTTTCGCAGCCGGGATAGAGGAGTTCCTCATCGGCGTCGGCATAGAGACACCACTCCCCGCCATGGCGGTCCATCAAGCAATTGATCCAGCGCATACCGGAGCCCGATGCTGAGAAACTGTCTTGTGTCCGATAGAGAATGACGTCGGGCTGCTCGCGAAGATATTCGCCGGTGCCGTCGTTCGAGAAATTGTCGACGATCACAAACTGCCGGACACCGATCCTGCGATAATGTTGAAGAAAATGCGGCAGGTTTGTCAGTTCGTTGTGCACCGGAGTGAACAAGGTTATCGCGTCTCCAATGTGCGCCCGTTGCGGCGTCACCAACTCCAGATGCGGTTCCGGGCCATGCAGAGCGGGATAGTGGATGTTCTGCAGAATTGTCGTCCAGGAATTCCGTGCGCTCTGTATATCGCCGCGCTGCACGGCCCCCCACGCTCTCAGTTCCAGCGCATCCTCCCCCTGGTATATTTGGGGCAGCATGTCGACGAGCGCCAAAGCTTCATCGTTCCGGCATAGCGCAATCAGCAGGCAGGCTCGGATGCAGACGACTTCAATCCTTTGCGGAAATCTCCGTTCCAGATCTTCGCTCAGCGAAAGCGCAAGTTCGATCGCCCAAGGCGAACCGACGACCGACTGGAGAAATCTGCATATTCTGATGCCTTTACCGAGCGACCAGGAGCGACCGGGTACGATACGGTGTGCACTGTTTCTGACCTGAGTTTCAGCGTTTAGTGCGATAAGCAACTGCCAGCGGCTCAGCGTCGCCACAACATCGTCGCCCGAGGCCTCGAGCAGCTCAACGGTACGTTCGGCGTCCGCGTTGCGTCCGGCAGCCAGAAAATGTTTTACCCGCAGCGACAAGAGGTGGCGATCCGTCGGGTGTCTCGCGACGGCGTCCTCGATAAGGGCCGAATAAACGGCTGTTCCATCGCTTTTTTTGGTCGCCAAATCGATCGCAAGTTGCCGCCCCCTCGCAGAGTCCGGAAATCTCGCCTCGAGTTCCGAAATTGCCGCCTCTACGGAATCCGAGAGCGGCCGATTGAGCAGGCATACGACGCGCTGGACATACCAATGCAGCGTTGCCTCATCGGACCGGGAGCGGATGAGGTCGCTCCAGATTTGGTAAGCGATTTCCCAGCGGCCCAACTCCTGATTGGCCCCCGCCAAATCGACATGTGCAGCGAGAAAATCCGGGAAGCGACGGATCAGATCGCTCCAGGCCTCAAGTGCCTCCTCCACCCGCCACATACGAAACAAGGCCATGGGCCGGCTGCTGAGGAGCGGCAGAGACTCGGGGAAGCGCTCGACGCCTTGACGCAGATAATCCAATGCGGCCGAAGCGTTGTCTCTCTCCCGCTCGGCTCGGGCAAGTTGAATAAACCAGAAAGGTGCGGCGTGATCGGGATGTCGGCGCAGACATTCGTTCCAGGCGTTAACCATTTCCTCCGGGCGGCCGCGCCTCGATGCGACTCGCGCCAGCCCCTGCAGGGGCCAAAAATCGATGCCCGGACAATCGGCCATCGCGCGAAAGAGTGTTTCGGCCAGGTCGATATGACCTGCCGACAACAAACCCTCGCCTGCATCGCGGAGCGCCTTCGGTGTGGGTTTCTGCAGAGAGCGTGCGATCGATTGCGCGTCCTCACCCTCCGGCAGGCGCGCAAGAATCCCATCGGCAATCCGCTTCAAATCCCCGTCAGGCACGCACCACCCCTATCAAGCGACGCTGAACGGGACAGCACGCCTTTGCCAAGTTCCCGCCGCCACACGCGTTTGTTTTGCCCCAATGGCGGCTATCGGTCAAATTCCGAGCCGATCGCTCGCAAGGTGCGAAATGCCTCGACACATCGATTGAGCGCTGCATGTCGAAAACCAACCGCGCGTTGTCAATAGCTTCAGGATTTGGACTGACCCCGATCGCGCCGAATGAAGGCCCGCTCGCAGAAGGCCGCGACACGAAAGGAAATACGCTGACCGTGCGAACGGTCGAAAATCGCCTTCGCTTCCAACTCAAATCCGATGAGCGCGTTTACCGTGCCGACGCAGCAGCCCATGACGAACAAAGCTCTTGGCCATTCCTCCACCGGTCGTCTAGCATACAGGCGGCGCCGCGCCGGTCTGGACGGCGCTATATCGGTCATTCCGAAATACTGGATGCAAGCGATGATTTGGTGGCTGCAATGACCCCGCATGAGCGCTCGCCGTTATCCGCTGCCGGGCGAACGATCGAGGGCGAGATCGGCGCCGCATGAGCGAGATTGCACCCTCTCGATCGGAGTCCGGCATCGCCCGCACAAGTCTACGATGCCCCATCTGCGAATCCAGCGAGTTTCTGGTCTTTCGCGGGCGCGAAAATGGACGATGTGCGAAGTGCGGCACCGTGGAGCGAACGAGGCTCCTTTGGATGATCCTGGAAAAAATGGGACTGTTCAAGCGGGGACTTCGCGTGATGCATGTTGCGCCCGAACGTCCCCTCGCCAAACGCTTTTTCGAGTTGTCGGGCGATCGCTATTACCCATGCGACATCGATCCGTCCCGCTACGCCAATCGCTCCGGCGTTGTGAGGCCGATCGACTTGTGCCGCGATCTCGTGAAGCTTCCCAGCCGCATTTTCGATGTGATCGTTCACACGCATGTTCTCGAACATCTACGTTGTGACCCTGAATCCGTATTGCACGAGCTTGAGCGCATTCTCGCCCCGGGAGGACACCACTTCCTGGCTGTGCCGATCAGCGGCAAGCACACGCGCGAGGATTTGTCGGACGACCTGACGCCTGCACAGCGTGAATCGATGTTTCTTCAGGCCGACCATTATCGGGTCTTTGGAAGCCAAAGCGTGCCGGAACTGCTGGACAGAGTCTGGGGCAAACTGGAGAAGCACAATATCGAGCCTCTAGAGTTGTTTAGCACCGACGAGTTGAAAGCGGCGGCGATTCCCGAGAGGGCTTGGACCGGAATCTCCGGCATTACGATTTTCCATCACATGCGTCCACGATCCGGACCTGTAGATTCGAAAGGACAAACGCCGTCCGAGCCGACGACGGAAAAAAGTGCAGACCTGGATGTCAGGCCACCGACTGCGAATGCTCCAGTCGAATTCCAGCCCGGTGCGGGAAATCTTATCCTGCACATCGGCATGCCGAATGCCGGCAGCACGTCGCTTCAACGCTGGCTCGCGAAGAACCGGGAGGCGGCTCTGGGCGCGGGGCTCGATTATTGGTCGACCGCTCAAAACCATTCGGAAACTATGACGTCGGCCTTTGCGGATGCGCAGCCGACTGGCCTGGGAACGGCGGGAGGCCGGCGAGAACCCGGAAGCGCGCAGCCGAATCCCGAATCGATGAGGCATTCGCTCGATCAGTTCCTCGCCGGCTTGACGGGGCGTACCGGATTTATCTCCGCAGCACAGCTTTGGAACTTTCCGTCCACCCAGGTGAAAGCCCTGGCGGACTATCTCCATGACCGCGGCGTTCAGCCCCTTGTGCTCTGCTGGATATGCCGGCCGGCGGAAAACATAAGGCATGCCGCGCTGAATCAATGCCGATCCTCGTTGGCCGTCGGCGATCTCGGGCTCGGCTTTGAGAAGAAAATCACGGCTCGGTATAACCGACTGAAAGCCTGGGTCGAGCATTTCGGAGACGATTGCGTGATCGCAGCCCCATTTGGCGGAAACGCAGTACAGCAGACTCGGAATTTGCTGCAAAGCCTTGGCATCCACTTCGATTCCGTTGACGCCGTCGAACGCCCTCCTGGTCCTGTCATGAGCCTGACCGCGGCGAAGGCGCTGCTCGCTTTGAATGAGGCCCAAAAATCCGGCGGCATCGCGACACAGTGGGCGCCGCGCCTGCGCACCATACTTTATGACATTAAGGGTGCAGATTTTCAGCTTCCCGAAAGTTTGCTGCTGAGCATGACCGGTGTATTTGAAAAAGATGCAAAATATCTCGTCGAACAGTTTTCGATGAATCGCGAATGGCTCGTTTCCGGCGGCATCGGCATGGACGATGCGCTGTTCTTTCGTTGGGATTGGGATGAGGTTATCTGCCTTTTGACGGCGCTTAACGACGCGCTTCTGCGAGCGGACGCGCGGAGGCCCGCGTCAAGCGACGACGGCAATGATTGATCAGGATAACTTACACCATGATCCATGGAGCGTCCTGAATGGCTTTGCGTAGCGATCGTGAGCATCCCTCCAATATGGTCGAGTTGCTGAGTGCGCGCGCGCAGTCGCATGGCGATCGCACCGCGATGGTATTTCTGGAGCGCGGAGAGCGTGAAGTCGGCCGTGCGAGCTATGCCGATCTCGATCGTTCCGCTCGTATAGTGGGCAGCGTGCTGCGCGACGCCGGCGCGGCCTCGAGACCCGTCATTGTGGCGCTGCCGGCGGGAATCGACTTCATCCGGTGTTTCCTTGGTTGCCTCTATGCGGGCGCCTATGCCGTGCCTGTCCCATATCCGCTGCAACGTCGGCACTGGGACCGCATAGAAGGCATTGCCAGAGCGGCGAAGCCTGCCGCCATCATCACGGATCGAACGGCCAGGGACGCATCCGATTCGATAGGCGAATGGGGCGGACAAATTCTCACGGTGCCCGAAGTCTTCGCAGGCTCGCCCCTTGCGAGCGTGCCAAATCCGTCCGGATCTACGCTGGCGTTTATCCAATATACGTCGGGTTCGACGGGAAAACCCAAGGGTGTCGCCGTCACTCATGGCAACGTCATGGCCAACCAGGCGATGATCGCCGAGGGCTTTGGACATACCGAAGCGCTCATCGTCGCAAACTGGCTGCCGCTTCATCACGACATGGGATTGATCGGCTGCATCCTGCAGCCCCTTTTTATCGGCGGCCTCTCGGTGTTCATGTCGCCGCTCGCGTTCCTGCAACGCCCGTCGCGGTGGCTGAAAGCGATCTCCGACTGGCGTGCCACGACCGCCGGCGCGCCCAATTTCGGCTACGATCTTTGTGTCCGCGCCGTCGGCGAAGAGCAGATTCGGGGAATTGATCTTTCTTCGTTGAAGGTCGCTTTCTGTGGCGCGGAGCCCGTGCGACCACGGACCATGCGCGCGTTCGCCGCGAAATTCGCCCCGCATGGCTTCGATCCCGCCGCGCTCTACCCCTGCTACGGACAGGCCGAAGCAACCTTGTTCGTGAGCGGGCGTAATGCGGGATCCGGTTTGCGCACACATTCGGCGGACCGTGAATCGACCGGAGAAAGAGGCGTTGCCGGCGCGCGTGAACTCGTTTCCTGCGGATGGCCGCGAATGAGCTGCGAGGTTCTTATCGTCGGCGCCGGCGATGCGATCCTCCCGGAAGGTGTTACGGGCGAAATCTGCGTGGGCGGCGACAATGTCAGCCGGGGTTTCTGGTCGCATGAGATTGGTGCAGAGGTGCCGGACGACGCGCGCGAGCTCAGGATCGGCGGCAAGAGATACCTGCGCTCGGGCGATCTCGGCTTCATTTCGGATGGCGAGATTTACATCGCGGGTCGTCTCAAAGACATGCTCATCATCCATGGCGCCAACATCTATGCCGAGGACGTCGAAGAAACGGTTATGAGCCTTTCCAAGGCCGCGTTGCTGCGATCGACTGCGTGTTTCGGGATCGAGCGCGAGCATGGAGAGGCGATGGTGATCGTTTGCGAACTTGCGCAGAAATCGGTGGAACAGGCCGAGGGTGCGGCGCTGCTCAAGGCCGCAACAAGTGCGATCGGCGAGGATCACGGCACGACTCCGACTGCGGCCCTTCTGGTTGCGCGGGGGACAATTCCGACTACGGCAAGCGGCAAAATTCAGCGCAGCCGCTTGCGCGAGCGGTTCCTTCGCGGCGAACTCGCACCGCTTCTCGCCACCGGCGTGCTTCCCGCAGAGGAAAGGGCCGGCTCATGATGGTGCCGGACTGGGTTGAGGCGTCGCATGAGCCACCCAGATGGAGTGCGAAAGAAAACTCCTTCATTCTCACTCGCTACGCCGACGCGGCCGCAGTATTGCGTCATCCCGAAGTCCAGGTCGTGGAACTGGGCAACGAGATTGCGAGGCTGGGAGTAAGATGGCGACGCACGTTTCCGAATCTCGTCACGATGCTCGGCGGGATTCTCGTTCATAGAAATCCGCCGGCACACACGACAATTCGTCTATTTCTGAAGAAAAGTCTCCAGAATTTCGCGGCGGATCTTAGCGAGAGCGCAATGCGCCGGAGCGTGGATTCTCTGCTGGACACAATCCCATCCGGGGAGCCTGTCGACGCGGTGCACGTTCTCGCCACCCGTTTTCCCGCCATGACAATCGCCAGGGCGCTCGGTCTGGAGGAGAACTTTGTGGCAAATGTCATGCGGACCGGCGCCCAATTGATTGGCGCCTGGCATCGCGGATCGTCGTTGAAGACCTACGAACGGCTGGAGAATGAGGCGCGCGAGTTGTCGGCAGCCATGACCGAAAAGATCCGCGAGCAGCGCGGCATGACGGGTGGACTGGGACGCATGGCCACACTGGGTGCTTCCGAGTTCGGCCTGGATGACGACGAGATCGCGGCTGGTGCATTTTTCTTCATCATGGCCGGCACGCGAACGACGGCCATGCTTCTAGGCAACATGATGTATTTGTTGGCCGCGCGTCCTGCCGATCGCGAGCGCGTTATGGCGGATCCCGGTCTGATGAAAGCCTGCATTGACGAAACTATGCGGTTCGCTGGGCCACTGCGGCATGTCGGCCGTGTCGCGGGACCGGAAATGTGTCTATCGAACGTGCGCATCCCGCCGGGGTCCGCTATCTAT
Organism: Alphaproteobacteria bacterium; assembly: GCA_003139615.1. Classification (GTDB taxonomy): domain Bacteria; phylum Pseudomonadota; class Alphaproteobacteria; order Micropepsales; family Micropepsaceae; genus Rhizomicrobium. The sequence goes on along the minus strand of PLJH01000091.1, from coordinate 11,387 downwards.
GTCAAGCTGGAGGTAGCCCATCGCGACCCTGAGGCATATGAACACCCCGAACGTTTCGACATTGACCGCCGCGGAGCGCCTCATCTAGGCTTTGCCGCCGGTATTCACGCCTGCCTCGGTACAGGATTGGCGCACCTGGAGGCGGCAACTCTCATTTCGACGATGTTTCGACGGTTCGATGTTGAGTTGCTCGAGGCCTCGCCGCAATGGCAGGAACATCTGCTCTTCCGCGAGCTGGCGAAGCTTCCGGTTGTATTAAGGCCCATCTCGAAAAGGAAAACGACGTGAACGAACTTCATCGATCGCGCGACCGCAATACGGTTCGGGCGTGGCTCATCAAGTACATTACGGAAGCCGTCGACGTACCGGCTACGCCTTTTCCCACCGGCGAAACATTCGACGCTTATGGATTCGACTCCACCGAAACCGTGATTATGGCCGGCGTCATGGAAGAGGAGTTCGGTATCGAGTTGGAACCGGCGCTTTTCTTCGAGAATCCGAGCGTCGACGGACTGGTCGAATCGCTGGCGAAGGCCGGTCTCCTTACTGAATAGCCGAAGCGGAAGAAAATGGCAGCGCTGCCGGAAATCAGTATCGTCGTCATCGCTTACGATATGGCGCGCGAGATACCCCGAACGTTGTTGTCGTTGTCACCTCGCTATCAACACAACTGTCCGACCGGGCGGTGCCAGATCGTTCTGGTCGATAACGGCTCGCGAAGTCCCCCGCAGCAGGCGCAGTTCGCGGATCTCGGTCTCGATCTCGCCTTGTATCATCTCCCGAAGACCTCGGATTCGCCGGTCGAAGCGCTGAATTTCGGCCTTTCGAAAGCGACCGCGCCGCTGATCGGAGTTTGGATCGACGGCGCGCGCATGGCGTCGCCCGGTCTCGTGGACGCATGCGCCCGCGCGGCGGCGCTTCATCCCCGCTCGGTCGTTGCGACCTACAATTATCACCTCGGGCATGAGCTGCAGTACTTCAGTGCGCACAAAGGCTACAATGCCGATGCAGAAGACAAGCTGCTCGAATCCATTGCTTGGCCGGAGGACGGCTATCGGCTCTTCGATATTTCATCGCCGGACATGATCGGCGGTCCCACCGGACGCATGTGGGAAAGCAACGCCATCTTCCTTCCGCAGAGCCTGTGGCGCGAGCTTGGAGGATATGACCGGCGCTTTATCGGTCCGGGCGGCGGTTCGGCCAATCACGATCTCTTCCTCCGCGCCTGCGGCTCGCCTGGCGTGCAGCTGATCCGAATTCAGGGAGAGGCAACCTTTCACCAAATTCACGGCGGTGTCTCGACCGGGGCACGATTCCCCGGTGCGGACATTCTGAAATTGACCAGCCGAGACTACTACCGTAGAACCGGCCGTCCCTTGAAAATGGTGCACGAAATCGGCTGGCTCTACGATTCGCGAACGGGAAACGTAGATCGTGGCGGCTGAAATCAGCATCGTCGTTATCTGCTATGAAATGGCGCGGGTCATTCGGCGTACGTTGCTATCCCTCTCTCCCAACTATCAACGCAACTGCCCGGCCGGACGCTGCGAGATCATTCTGATTGACAACGGTTCACGCGTGCCGCCACCCGAGGATCAATTCACGTCTCTCGGACTCAATCTAATCTACCACAGACTGCCGAAAATATCGGACACGCCTGTCGAAGCAGTGAATTTCGGCCTCCGCCAGGCGAGCGCGCCGTTGATCGGTGTATGGATCGACGGCGCGCGCCTGGCGTCTCCGGGACTCGTCGATTCGTGCGCGCTCGCGGCGTCGCTTCATCCGCGCCCGGTGGTCGCGACGTACAACTACCACCTTGGGCCCGCCCACCAGGCTACCAGCATGGCTCGAGGCTACGATGCGTCCGAGGAAGATCGGCTGCTGGAGTCTATCGGCTGGCCCAACGACGGCAGTCGCTTGTTCGAAATCGCGGTTCCATCGTGGCGCAGCGGTGTCGATGGGCCGATCCTGGAGAGCAACGCTCTCTTCATGACGCGGACTTTGTGGGATGAACTCGGCGGCTATGATGCCCGGTTCACCAGCCCCGGCGGTGGTCTGGCCAACCCGGATGTCCTCATTCGGGCCTGCGAACTGCCCGGCACGCAACTCATTCGCATTGAAGGCGACGCCACCTTTCACCAGATTCATGGCGGCACAACCTCCAACTCGCCGGAACACGGACTTGATGTCCTCAAAGCAATTAGCAGGGAATATTTTCAAATCCGGCGCAAACCGCTGGCTGCCGTGCGGAAACCCGGCTGGCGGTTCGATTCGCGTTCGAAGCGCGTGATCGAAGCTATTCCGGCGGTTCCTGTCGGCGGCGCGGCAGAACCGGCTTGAGCATCCAGCTCGCACCTTCGAACTCGATGCCGTGATGCAGATAATCGCGCAAGAAGCGGATGCGGGCGTTGCGGCCGCGCAGAGGATCGGCGACTGCGGCGGCGATGCGAGACCAGTGTGCATCGAGCGACTGCGACACCGAACTGGGAAGCCTGATTTCGATGCCGGACGCGTAGTTGCGCGCGGCGATGTCGAAAGCCTGGCGCCAATCGAACGCAAGATCCTGCTTTCTGCCTATCTGTTCGAGCAAGCCGCTGAACTTCTTGTGGGCCGGCCGGGCCACCAACGCGCCCGGCTTGCCATAGCACGCCGCCGTCACATAGCCATGGAACGACGCACCGAGATAAAGACGCGATGATTCAATTGCGGCGGCGATCTCGGTGAGGCTTCGCGGATCGTCCAACAGGATGTGGGGCGTTGCGACATGAGCCGAAAGATCGCGCGCATCGGCGTCGTCACCCAGGCTCGGCCCAATCGCGATCAGGATCGGACGCAGATCGTGGACACGCGCGAATTCGTCAATCCAACCGCCCAACGTCGCCAGCGGCGTTTCGCCGAGCGAACGGGCACGGAAATGCACGGCAAAGCTTTGTCGATCGCCCGGGGTCGATTTGCGTCGCAGAAGTTCGTGAAACGTCGCGGTGAGAGTCGCGGGCGGCCATAACCCAGCCAAGTCCAGCGCAGTATCCGGGACAACTTCAACGGTGGTGCCGTCATGGCTTCCCAATAATTGGGCGCTGCCGCGGTCGCGCACAGCAACATAATCCGCGGCGCGAAGCGCCGTCGCGACCATGCCGTCGCGCATGCGAGTGGAAAAGGGCAGCGGTACGCCGGGCGCGTTCCACGCGATGGGTATGTCCTGCAGCGCGCCCGCCATGGTCGCGCCCAGCCAGAGCGCCGGAACCCCCCAGTCACCGACTCCGGATTCCCGATACTCCCGCAAAACATCAAGAAGCAGCTGGTGAATAATATAACCGCCGCCTATGAGAATAGCGTCAACCGCCTCCTCGCCGGAGATCAAGGATCCGATCCCGACGGGCTGTACGGCGTCGGCGAATACCGTCGTTCCGGTCGTCGGCGAAACCGGTACGATCTTCAAGCCCTTTGCCCCAAGCCGATAGTCGGCGATCAGCGGAAACAGCAAGTCGCCATAGTTGGCAACATCGAAAGTTCCGGTGATCGCGACCCGCTTCGGCGCAGCTTCGTCCGTCATAAGGCGATCCTATGGGTCGGCACAACTCAGCCGGCAATATCCGGAACGTTCAAAAGGTACCACTGGCGCGGCCCATGCGCCGATCGGTATTGCGGCCCGAACATTGTGACATTCCGCGCGCCCGTGTTCTCGAACATGCGCAACAGGCTGGGAACGGTGTGCCAGAAGGAATAGCGATTGCCCTTGGAAGACCAAACATGGTCGGTCTCCAGCCAATCGATGCCATTGTACTCTCTCGCATCGGCGGGAGGAAAGATCCGTTCGCGCGCCGACTCGGACATCGCCGTGTCGTCGAAGACTTCCGTGTCTATGATGACGGTCTTCCCGCTGCAGCGGGTCAGGAGATCGATCTGCTCGTCCAGCGTAAGGTGGTAAAGCAGCCCCACAATCGAGACGATATCGAAACCCGACACATCGAATTTGCAAGCGTCGGCCTGCACGAACTCGATCCCCTCAAGGCTCTCGAGCGGCAACGGCGAGCCATCGATGTTCCAGGGCGGCCTGACATCGACCGCAGTCACCCGGAAGTCTTCCTTCGCTGCCAACTTTGCGAACAGGCAGGGACCGGCTCCGAGATCGACCAGCAAACCTCCGCCGATTCCCGGCCGCAGCATCTCGAGAATGCAGCGGAAGGTGCGAAGGCGGAAACTGATCGTCCGCATTCGTCGCTCAATCGGCGGCTGGGACGCCAGGACCGGTAACGTCATACTCTCCACGTGCATGCTCGTAATCCTATTTGACCGGCACGCCGATTTCCTCGACCAGTAGGCGATCGAGGATACCGTCGGCAATTGCGCGCATAGCTACTGAGTGATCCGAGATGTTCAGCGGTCGCAACTCGACATTGTCGAGGTCGCGTAACCGGTTGGAATGTGCGACTTCGGCGGGATACTGAGCCGCATAGTGGCAAAAAACGCGCGTTGACGTTCCTGCAAGGTCCTTGACGAGGTCCTTTGTTTCATCGGTCAGGCGAAATGACAGCGCCCGCTTCAGCGCTTTCGGCCTATAGCCGACACCGGGCTTGGAGTCGGCCTCAAATTCCTCTTCCAATGTGGTCGGCGCGCCGAAAGATATCGCCGCCTGGGCTCCCAGTTGAGCGCCGTATCGGATTGCAGCAAACCCACCTACCGAATATCCGATCGTGATCAGCCGGCGCGTCCCGAGCCGTTCCAGAATCTCGCGCAATCGATCGAGGGTTTGCTCGGCCGTCGGTGCAAGGCTCGATATGCCTTCGAAGTATGCACGGAAGGCGAAATCGCGAAGATAGACCACGTTGGCCCGGTATGACGACAACAGCGCATCGACGTAGCCGAACGGCAGACTGGACAAACCAAAATCGATTCCACCGAAAATGACGATCGTGGTGTCTGCTCCCTCGACGCCGACAATTTGAACCTCGGCGGTCTGATCGTCCGCGAGTCGCATTCGCGCGCGCCATTCTTCGGGCGAAAACCTTCCAAGGACATGCTGGAGCGGGTCCGCATGCGTTGAGGCAAGACCTCTCTGCGCGATTGCATCCAGCGCGATGAGCGACTGCTCCGTCTTCCCCTGGCGCAATGAAGCCACCGCAAATTGAAATAACGAGCGAGCGTATGTCGTCGCGGGGTTGAAACTGGCCTCGATGATGGCGAAGGCCTCGTCCCATAGCGGCTGCACAGGCACAATACGGTTCAGGCGAAAAAGCACGCGCCAGTCACCCGGCCATCTGGCCGCAGCGTCCTTCAGGACCTGCGCGGCTTCCTGGTGATCGCCGGACCCGCTGAGCGCGAGAATGACACGATGCGTGTAATCCACCCGATGCGGATGGGCCGCTGCGAGTTCTCGCGCGATCACGAGCATTTCGGGGAAGCGGCCGAAGCCCGAAAGCAAATCGGCCTGGATCGCGCGAGCGTGTTCGGGCACCGGACCGCGCGCGGCGATCTCGTCGAGAAGGCTCACGGCTTCATCCCACAGCCCCTGCCTCGCCCGGATCATCGCAAGCCTGGTCAGGACTGCGGGGCTGCCCGGACTGGCGAAAAGCAGACGCCCCAGGAAAGCGATCGTTTCATCGAGATTGCCGCGCCGGGGCGACAGCGCGGTGATCATTTGAGACTTGGTTTCGTCCGGCACTGTGCTGGTCCAGACGGCATTCTCAAAAAAGGCACGCGCTTCCGCCTGGCGGTCTTCCTCAAACAGCAACCGGATCACTCCTTGTGCTGCCCAGTGCTTGTCCGGAAATCTTTCGTGAATTGCACGCAATTGTGCGAGTGCCTCCGCGAGGTCGCCGGATGCTTTCAACACCTCGGCATGCAGCATCAGCATCCAGTAGGCATCCGGCCAACGATCGAGCGCTGCCGCGAGCGTAACTTTGGCCTCGTCGTGCCTGCCTTCCTTCAGCGCAGCGCGTACGCTTTTCTGAATTTCGGCTTGTGAGGCGACCGCCACCGGTGAGACCCTCATTCAACTGGCGACGGCCGGCAGGCGCTGCGCACCCTGACGACGGGCATTCTATTGACGGTGTCCAATCCCCGATGAGCAGGGATGCCCCTGGGCCCGAGCGCCCGAACAAGCCGGGCGTTGTGTTTCCCCATCGCCATTAACCTCAAACAAAATCTACAGGACCGTTGCCCATCGCACGAGCCGCCTAACCGCATTCGCATAACTAGGAAATGGCGCACCAATTGCTCGTCGTCGGACACTACATCGGTTCGCACATTTGTCGAGTGGAAAAACCCCTTCCATCGCCAAGGGTCGCCATCGCACGCGCAGATTGTCGCGTAAGCAAGACCGCGGCAGTTCGTCTTCAAAGCGCACACCCGGCAGAAACCGATCCTCCGGGCGTCGGCAGAACGGCAGAACTTCGATCAAACAAATTGTCGTCGCGTTTAGGACGTCACGGCGCGCCGGACCTTCAGAAGAGCAGGTAAACGAAATCGGACCACTCGGATTTGGTGGCGTCTTCACCCCGAGCGCGTTCGCCAATATCGCGACGCAATTCCAGGAGCGGGGCCCAGATTCGGCAAATTTGAATTCCGTGGTATCACCGGGTAGTGGCCGGTGTCATTCACGGGTGGACGCGCATGGCCTTGGTCTCTGTTTTCAACAAGACGACCGCCATTGGTTCCATCTCGGCGGAAAGCGCGCTAGCGTAATGCCGTAACCGGCCCGCGGGCGTGGAGGACTTGGGTGCATGCAGCAAGGCGAACCTAGCAAATCGGCCCTGGCCATGGCCAAACTTCGAGCCGCCCATCAGGTACTCGATGGCGGCAAGGCATTGCTGGACCCCTACGCGTGCGCGATGGCCGGTGTCGATCCGGCGGCCATTTCAAAAGCGGGATTTGGCGAACGCAAGGATCTGATCAGACGACTTGGGACCGCCATGCGTAGCCGCTTCAGCGAGGATACTTTGGGTCGTGCGGTGGAGGCCGGCGTGCGACAGGCTGTTTCTGTCGGCGCGGGATTGGAGACCTTTGGGTTGCGCAATCCGTACGCAGACCGGGGACTGAAAGTCTTCGAGGTCGATCATCCTGCCACCCAGTCCTGGAAGCGCGACCGCATCGCCGAATGGCAAACATCTCCACCAAACCTTCCGATCTGGGTTCCCGCAGATCTGGAGCGCGACGACCTGGCGGGTGTGTTGTCAGCGGCCGGCTTCAGGCGGGATCGGCCCGCATTCTTCTCTCTGCTTGGGTTGGTGGGCTATCTCGAACGTAAAACGGTTCGCGCGGTTTTGGAATTCATCGGGACGGTCCCGCATTCGCACGCCGTATTCGATTATGTTGTGCCGATCGAACACATTCGCCCGGAATTGCGCGACAATACCAGTCGAAGAAGGGCACATGCGGCGAAAGTCGGCGAGCCCGTAATCAGCGAGATTGATCCCGAATCAATGCACCGGATGCTCGGCGAAGTTTGTCTCGCGGTTGAGCGCGATTATGACTTTCTGAAACTTATGGCGTATTTCGGCTGGAACGTTCCAGGGGAAACGTCGGGGGGGGCATTCCACCTTATTCATGCAACCGCCGCAGCGTCGGAATCCCGCAACGGTTCCGCAACAGACTTCACAAGCCGCGCATCAGACGACGGCGTCGTCTGATTTTGCCGGTTCGAATTCCGGGGCGATCAACAGCCAGGTCTGGCGCGAAGCCTTGATTGTATAATTGTGTTCCCCGGCAAAGGCCTTCACATGCTCTTGCATGCGCAACACACCGCTATTATCCGCCCATAGCCAATCGTCGCCGCAAAGAACCGCATTGGGAAAGAGTTCCCTGGCGACATCGAGGTCTTCGCGCTTTTTGTCGGCATCGATGTAAATGAGCTTTGGCTCGATTCTGCGATCGCGAAGATAATAAAACACTTCCGGCGCGCGCCGCCGCACGGGAATGAAGCGAGTCTTGTATTGGCGCACATTATTCAGGGCGATGCTGAAGTTGCCGAACCGGCGCAGATTGTGAACCATGGTTGCGATCTGCTCCTCGGTCCACCGATTCATCGCGCGCGCGCGTACCGGGTCGCGCGACAGCGACTCGAAATAAGTTCCCCAATTTCCTTCCCACGGATCCGCCCCGATCACGGTGAGCGTGTCCGATGTGCGAAGCCACTGCAGGGCCGAGCCACACAGAAAACACCCGACTTCAAGCATCAGATCGATGTTGCGTGCCCTGATCACATCGACGATCAGTTCCCGCCCGGCATGTCCGCCGCTGTCGAGCGAAAATTCAAACGGTTCGATCTCTCCATAGTCGAATTCCGGCCAGGGATTGTCGCGGCAAAGAGGCCTGAGGCCCAGATTGATCCTTGACGGCGGAGGCATGCAGCTTTCGATTTCTGATGGAAAAGCGCCGCGGACGGCGTTGCCCGCTAGGGAACATGTCAGAAGCAATTAGAAATGTGAAGAAAGCTTGTTGCGGGAAATGCTCACACGCACGCGGCAAAAGGGGAAGGCCGGCGCCATGCAATGCCGGTTCGCGTTGAGCCGCGTGGCGACTTAGCTCGGCGGGTTCGGTTACCGCGCGCGAAGCATGGAAAACCGGGTCCGCCGTCTATGAAGTGAGGTTCGCTGGCGATTGGACCCGAACTCTCCAGGTCGATAAATGGGCTGCACCCGGGTCCGGCCTGAGGCCGGGTATCCGCCTGGGGCATCGTGAATAAGGGAGTCGTGAGGCGGAATGGCGGGAGAATTGGCGCGAACCAGCCTGGGGGACGTGATCTTCCCAACGCCCGTACGCCGCGGCATCGGATATGGCGTCCGAGGGTTCACGTGACCCCAAAAAAATGCTATCGTCTCCGCTCTGCGCAATTCGGAGAATCTTATCCGGGAGAGCCGAGCGCCGCCAGACGGCGAGCGGATCTAGGATGGAGCCGCTCGGGGTAGGCCGCGCGGACAGAGAGAAGGGGGGGGTGCGATGGACGGTGTCGCGAAGATACAGGAACTTCTGGATTCAGACGCCGGCTTTCGGAAGCAGTTCGTCGATGATCCCGTCGCAACACTCCTGTCGAGAGGCTTTCGATTGCCGAAGGACGTGCGAAATTCACTGAGGGTATTTTGCCGTCAGGTGAAAAGGAAACCCAGGATCCGAGGTCACTATAATCTTTAGCGAACGCGTTCCTGCACTCAAACTTCGGCCACCCGGTCGCAACCCAAGTCGTGTCTGAGAAATTGTGAGGACTGATGATAACTGCCCGTGCGACTGCCAGCCTCACGCGTGAGATACTCGGTGCCGAGCGCAAGGACGCCGTCATTATCGTCCCTCCGTTCAGGGGGCTTCATTTCCCGGCTCTGGGAGTACATCTGCTTCGGGCGGAGGCGGAGCGAGCGGGGTTCAATGTCTCGATATTGTACGCCAACCTCCTTTTTGCTCAGGCAATCGGGACGAAGGCGTACGAAGCAATCGTATCTGCCGATTACCTCCTTTTCGGAGAAGTCTGCTTTCGCGCGGCTGCGTTCGGGCGAGGTGAAAGCGTCGATACGCTGTTTGTCGACGAAACCGAATTCGGCGCCATGAGCAAGTATTTGAATCTCGATTTTTCCGTTTTTTCGGAGATCAACCGTATTGCGCCGGAGTGGTGCGACGAACTTTGCGCGGCAATCGTTGACAGCTCAATTCCCGTTGTCGGTTGCACGACCACCTTCGAACAGACATGCCCGAGTCTCGCGATACTCCGAAGAATCAAAGAACTGAGCCCGCAGACCGTCACCATTCTCGGCGGTGCAAATTGCGAAGGTGAAATGGCCGACGGCATCCTCACGTTAACCGACAGCATCGACCATGTGTTCTCGGGGGAGAGCGAAAAGACCTTCATTTCCTTTCTTGGAGGAATTGCCTCAGGCACGGCTCCATCGGCCAGGATTATTCGGGCCGCTCCGAACAAAAAACTGAACGAGCTGGCTGTTCCCACGTATCACGATTTTTTCGACCAGCGGAAGACAAGTCTGCCTGACTTCAACCCCAGTACCATCTGGATACCCTATGAGAGCAGCAGAGGTTGCTGGTGGGGAGAGAAGCACAACTGTACCTTCTGCGGGCTTAATGGCGATGGTATGGGATTTCGCGAGAAATCGGCCGACATCGTCGTGCGGGATCTTCAGCAGATTGCTCGGGACTACAGCACCAGAAGGGTCATGATGACAGATAACATCATGCCCCATTCCTATTACAGGTCCGTGCTCCCGCGTTTGGCCGATGAAAAATCCGATTTGGTTTTGTTTTACGAACTGAAAGCCAATTTGAATCTCGAAAACGTGGAGTTATTGCGGGCTGCAGGCGTCCGTCTTATTCAACCTGGTATCGAGGCGCTTTCGACACCGCTCTTGAAGCTCATGAAAAAGGGCGTGAGGGCTTCACAAAACATAGCGCTTTTGAGATATGCGCGGTCGGTCGACGTGGGAGTAGTCTGGAACCTGATGGGTGCATTTCCCGGTGACAGGATCGAATGGTACAGGGATACACTCGAAATCATGCGCTATATCAATCATCTTCCTCCTCCGTCCAACTTCCGCCCCGTGAGCATAGAAAGATTCAGCCCATATCATTCTGTGCCCGAAAGCTTCGGAGTGAGCAACGTTCGCGCGATGCCGGGCTATCATCGCGCTTTTCCGGCGACAGGCGATATCGAGAAGATTGCGTACCATTTCCTGGCCGACTTCGAGAGTGAGTTCGCGTCGGACGATACCATCAGGCAAGACATTGATCTTGTACTTTTGTCCTGGAAACAGCAGTGGCAAGGTGAAGGCGTTCCGCAGCTGCACATTACGAAGATAACTGAATCGGATTACATTTTGTACGATTCCAGGGGGATTGCAGGAACACGCGAGGTGGAATTCATCGATGCGGAACAGGCGTTCGTTTCTCTGTGGGGCGCAAGAGGCGCCTCTTCTCAAGCTGTAGAATGGGCTCTGGACAGATCGGCCTGCCTGGAGATCGAGAACGAAGTCGTTCCTCTGGCTACCGCGGATCCGATATTGTTTCACGCGTTGCAGGCATCGTTCTCCGTCAACGGCCGCGCCACCGTGCAACGCAATGACGAACTTCTGCTGCCGATGACGTGAGCGACACGGACTCGCCGCAGCCGCAGGCGGCGGTCTCGTTCGGATTGTTGAAGGCGAATCGCGCGCAAATTTGTCGCGCACGAAGTCCATGGGCATGGTCTTGCTTGGACAGGTTCGCGGGCCGCGAAAAAACGGCCGCTCGGGCTTCCGCGTATCTCAGAAATGCCGCATATTCCACCGCAACTCCGGTTCATCCGGGGAATGTCGATTCTGGGCAGCTTTGCCTATGCCGAAATTACGGGCAAGATGGCCGATAGGCCGATATCGCGCCCGACGGCGACCTGCAGAGATGGGGTGGACGGCCCC
>PLJH01000005.1 GCA_003139615.1 Alphaproteobacteria bacterium | reverse complement strand
ACATGCAAGGTGGACGCCTCGCACTTGCGAGGCGGACGGAAGGGGGCGCCGCGACGATCAGACCTTACGGCCGGCAGAACACGCAGATCTTGTTGCCGGTCGGATCGCGTAAGTATGCGCCGTAGAAGGTGGTCGAATCCGCAGGCCTTGCGCCCGGCGCGCCTTCGTCTTTGCCGCCCGTCTTGAGACCGGCTTCATACGCTTTCTGCACTTCGTCTTTTGTCTTGGCTGTGAACGCGATCATGCTGCCATTGCCGAACGTTGCAGGCTTCTTGTCGGCGGGCGGGCAGACATAGACGCTGTGGCTGTCTGCACCTTTCGGCCCGTAGCCGATCCAGCCGCCGTCCGCGAATTTTCGCTCGCTGCCGATCTGGCCGAACACGGCGTCGTAAAATTTGCCCGACGCCTCGGTATCGAGCGCGCCGATGGTGATGTACCCAATCATGAAAATCCTCCCGATAATTTGGCCAAATACTTGGGCGCGAAGCTAGCAAACTAAAAAGAACATTTCAAGAACATAGCCGCAGGTCACATCTGCGCTGCACGCAGAGCGTCCTGACAGATGTTGTCAGCAGTCAGGGCGTGCGAAGCCAGGTTTCGGGAAAATCCAGCCACGCGCAGCGGCTGGTATCGCTCGCGGAAAGATTGGGCGTCGGAAGTGGGTCGTCAACAAAACATCCGCCGGCGATTCCCGTCTGGTCCGGCAGGAAGCCGAAGCTCTTCCAATAGAGAGTCGTGCCGCAGCGGGCGCAGAAGCAGCGATTGTAGCCCGCATCGCCTTCCTTCGCATAAACCTCGAAGACACCGCGCTTGGCTGTGACTTGCGCGTCCGGAAAATAGCTGGACCAGCCGAACGCGCTTCCCGTGCGCCGCTTGCAACTCGAACAATGGCAAATGCCGTTCAGCGTCGGCTCGCCCGACACTTCGATCGAACAATCGCCACAACAGCACCGAGCGATCCGTGTTGCACTCATGACGTCTCCCGGTACTCCATATCGAACGAAATCGTTGTAGCAGCATCGAAATTCCGGCTTGCTTCACTTAAATGCCTTGTCCAACGCGACAGATGCCAAATCGCGACTCGATACGACAACTTCTGATATAGGCGTAGAGGCTATGTCGGGGTTTAAGCCACAAATTAAAGCAGTTGCGAATCCCCAAAAATGGATAGCGGGCTGAGATCCTATCCTATCGAACAACAGCCTGATGCGCATTTGAATTGGTGGGTGAGTTTCACTAACCGAGTTTTCGGGAGACAATTTTGCGATATAATATAGCCCAACGAGCGCAGACATTGCTCGCTTTCCCCTGACGTGATCTACAGGCTCTCCAGTGAGTTCGAAGTACTTCTCGATCTTCCCAAGCAGAAAATCTGCCGCGTACTCATCGCATTGTATCTCTTCGTCAATGGGCTCGTTTGGCTTATCCGCGTTCTCGTAAAATTTTGCGTGTTGCATTTCGTGAAGAATGGCCCAGGCGACGGCCATGGCATATAGTACTCGTACGGCTTTAGCCTGATCACCCTCTTTTGCTTCGCTGAATGATGGTATACCGGTCGGCCACTGTGGTACTTCGCCCTTACTAAGACTCTGAGCGGCGGCGACGGCTTCTAAGATCAAGGATTTCTCAACTAAAGCGTTCCTATCCGCTTTCAGTTTTTCGAATTCCAAGAAGTCTGCCCACGCAGCGTGCGCCAGCAGCCAGAGTTGCTGTAGAGCCTCTATTGGTATTTGAAGGACGTTAAATGCTACGCCTAACGACGGCGTCCCGCCGTGCGATATGCGGACTTGTATTCCCGCTGCGAAAATCTCGTCCAACTCTTTGACCTGCTCGGGCGCGGCACGCCAAAGCAATTCAAGAGTTGCCTTTGTGACGTCTCCCGATTCCGGCAACGCCTCCAACAGGTGCGGAAAGTACGACATCTCGGCCAGATTCTACCCCATCTTCTTCTTCAGGTTGTCGTCAACCTTGTCGAGGAAGCCTTCGGTCGTCAGCCATTTCTGATCGGGGCCGATGAGGAGGGCCAAGTCCTTAGTCATGAATCCGGCTTCGACCGTTTCCACGCACACTGCTTCGAGCGCATGGGCGAATTTCGCCAGACGCTCGTTGGAATCGAGCTTGGCGCGATGGGATAACCCGCGTGTCCAGGCGAAGATCGACGCGATGGCGTTGGTCGAGGTCGCCTTACCCTTCTGATGCTCGCGGTAATGGCGCGTCACCGTGCCATGGGCCGCTTCCGCTTCCATCGTCTTGCCGTCGGGCGTGAGCAGCACGCTCGTCATCAACCCCAGCGAACCGAAGCCCTGGGCGACAATGTCCGATTGAACGTCGCCGTCATAGTTCTTGCACGCCCACACATAGCCGCCGCTCCATTTGAGCGCCGAGGCAACCATGTCGTCGATCAGCCGGTGCTCATAGGTGATGCCCGCTTCCTTGAATTTGGCTGCGAACTCCGCCTCGAAAACTTCCGCGAACAGATCCTTAAAGCGGCCGTCATAGGCCTTGAGGATCGTATTCTTGGTGGAGAGATAGACGGGATATCTGCGACCCAGCCCATAATTCATCGAGGCGCGAGCAAACTCGCGGATCGAATCGTCGAGGTTGTACATCGCCATCGCGACGCCGCCGCCCGGGAAATCGAACACCTCGTGCTCGATGGTCTTTCCGTCCTCGCCCACGAATTTGATCGTGAGCTTGCCCTTGCCCGGTACGCGGAAATCGGTGGCGCGGTACTGGTCGCCGAAGGCGTG
>PLJH01000020.1 GCA_003139615.1 Alphaproteobacteria bacterium | reverse complement strand
CCGGGGAAACCTATGCAAAACGGCTTCGTCGAAAGCTTCAACGGACGCCTGCGCGACGAGTTCCTGAACGAAACGCTGTTCACCTCGCTCATGCAGGTGCGCGTGGCTCTCGAGGAATGGCGTCGGGACTACAACGACGTCAGACCTCATTCTCGCATCGGCTGGCTGACGCCAGCCGTACATGCCGCTCAGTTCGGACCGCAATGGGGCAGGCCGCTGCGTATCGAAGGCTCCGCGGCCTGCCCCATTGCTACGACCGTGCAAATGGAGAAAATCAACCGCCAGATTCAAGTCCCAACTGGATGAGACTTGGGGGCAACGTCACGGTTCGTCACCCCCTTTTCCCCCGCCGCCGCGAGCGCCGCATTAAGCGCAGCGATCTCTCCCTGCTTCAGCGCCTGCCATTGCTTGAGCGTGGCGGCGAGCTTTTTTTTGAGAGAGTAGCGTAGGACGCCTTCGCGTCGGCGCTGGGGTCGGCGCCGTCGATGGCGGCTTTGAGTTTTTCAAAATCACCCGCGAGGCTGCAGAAGGAATCGGCGCGTGAATCCTTGTGGATTGTTGGTTGCAACGGTCAAAGTCACGAAGGGCCTCGAGACTCTTACCCTATTGCGGTCCGCGAAAGTCGGGCTCAGGGCCGGCTTTTTCGAACTCCTCCGCGCGCAGCGCGGCGGTTCTCGCGACGGGAGGCGGAATGTCGTCCGCATCCTTCTTGAACAATCCGAACCAGACGGCAAGTTCGCCGACCACAATCGGAATGGCGATCGCCATCCCGGCGACAAGCAATGTCCAATTCAACCAAACCGTCATGCCAACCTCTTATGTCCTCGCGTCGATCGCGCTAGTGCCCCGCGAACAAATTGGAAAGCGCGTGCCGGAAACCCGCTCCAGCCGAAGCCGCCGCTTTGAGCACGAGCGGAAGCACAAAGCCGCCCAGGCCTGCGAGGACGAGGAACGCGGCGATCCAGGTCGCCCAGGCCAGTGCCGAACGAAGACGCGCCGTTCTATCGCCGGCCTTGAATTGGTAGCGGCCAAACGTGTTCGTTCCCTGTCCGGGGACGTCGATGCCGCCGAGAAGCCAGCGCATGACGGATGTCGCCAGATCCGGCACAGGTTTTTTCGGCGTCAGATAACGGATGTGGCTGAGCAGCAGGACGGAGCTTGCGGCATAGCCGACATTTTGCGGATGGGGACAACATTCCGGCGGCTGACCGGCGAATTGCTTGAGCACGCCCGAGATCGGGTCGACCGGATCGAAGACGTTGACCCAAACTGTGTCCAGCCCGAACGCGCGGGTTCGCGAGATCGGAACGCGCGCGGGCCAAATGGCAGCAAACTTCTCCAGCGGGCAACCGTAAGTGAGCAATCCCCGGAAGCGTTCGAAGATGCGCTGCCGGTAGGCGATATCCGTCCCGCCCCAGACGGGACGCTGCGGCACGGTGTTTCCGGTTGGCGGTGTCCAACCGGGTTTGGGCGGCCCAGCCATGGGCGGGAAATGAGCGATCAGTTTTTGCCACAGCGGCTGATCGAGATAGCCCGGCCATGCCCAGGATGTTTCCATCAGGCCGTTGAAGGCCGCGACCGAACCCAGGCTGTGCGCAAGGATGTACCAGCGGTCGTAATCGTTGCAGGCAACCTCGGCAATTGTGCGGATCATCCGTCGCCGGATCGAAACGCGCGGCGGTTCGCCGATCGTATCGAGGAACTCTTCGTCGCTCGGCACGAGTCCGAGTCCGAAGCGGCGGCGCTGATTGTACAGCTTCACGCCGGATACGTAGTTCGTGATCGTCTGAAGCAACTGGGGCGGATCAAGGTCGAAGAGGCGCTTCAGAAGAAACAAGATGGTCCCGATCGAAAACCCGAGCAACGCGAACACGACCCCCAGGCCAAGAAGACGCAGACGTGTCCAAACCGGGAGCCAGCTGTTGCCCGGCACATTCGGCGGCATCACCAGGTCGGCACTGGGAAGCGAACTCGCTTCCTTTCCCGGATAGCGCCAGATGGATAATCCCCAAAGCCAGAATCGAACCTGTTTGGAGAGCGAGTAGGGCTCGTTCACATCCGCCCACCAGACTTCGTGCACATGGAAATGAATTTCCGAAGAGGCCGTTGCGTCGTCGCCGGACGCAAACCCCTTGGCAATGATCCGCACCGTCGCCTGCGGGCCTCGCGTCCAGGTGTCCTGGCCCGCCAGGAAAGTCGAATCCGTGGCACCGGCGATTTCGACGGTGATCTGCGCATTGTCGGTGTCGCTCGCCGCATTCCAGTGCTTTGCTTCCGTGCGCAGAGCGGCAATGAGACTTCGCGTTTCTCCGTCCAGATGTTCGAAGCGGCGTTGTTCGCCGACGCCATGCACGAGAACGATGCCGACGCGTTCTGCTTTCGCAGGAGCAGAATTCGGGGTCATGCGAATCTCACCTGAATAGAGAGGTGCTGCCCGGACGCAAGCTACAGAATGACTGCAAAGTACATACACATCGAAATGGGCGACTTGAACTCAAGTCCGATCAAGCTACGACTCATCCTTGGCGATTACCATCGGCAATTATTCGAGTCCTGCCTGTTCGCTTCGGCCGGCAGTGTGATTGCTGTCTCCCCTATTTGGCAGAACGCCCGGCGTCAACGACCTGACACCCCCTTCTCTCCCGCCGCCGTCAGCGCCGCAATCTCGCCCGTCTTCAGCGCCTGCCATTGCTTGAGGGTGGCGGCGAGCATTTTTGAGAGCGTCGTGTAGGACGCCTTTGCGTCGGCGCTGGGGTCGGCGTCGGCGTTGTCGATAGCGGCTTCGAGTTTTTCGAAATCGGCGGCCAAGCTGCGGAAGGAATCCGCACGGGCAGGCGGGTTTTCGCGGCCGGGATGGACGTTCGACGGCAGCGGCACGTCCGTCAGCGCCGAGATCGAGGCCATTGCGTGAAGCATTTGCGGGCGCAGTTTGGTTTCGTGGCCGACGCGGTAGCCCAGTGCTTTCATCAGCGCGGTTGCTTCCTTGAGCGCGGCGGCGTTTTGCGCCGATGTTTTCTGAACCTGTATCGCAAGTTCGAATTCGCGCTGAAGCGCGCCGGGCGGTACTTTTACGCGCGGGTCCGGTTTCAGAGTCAGCGGTTGGCGCAGGGTCTGGCCGTTGACGGTCAATGCGATCGCGTAATTTCCCGGCGGCGCCCACACGCCGCCCGAGCGGAACGGATTGTCCGAGTCGCCGCCGCTCGGATAATGCAGATCCCACATAAAGCGATGCATGCCCGGTGTCGCCGGCAGGATCGGATGTGGCGGGACCCATTCGGGTGCGAAGGGCAATTTCGCGGCATCGGGCGCATGCGCTTTCTCTGCGCTCGTATAGCTCGTCACCTTTTGATTTTTGGAATCAGTGACCGTCAGCGTCACGGGTCCGTTGACCGATGCCGGCAACACGAAATCGATCGCCGCGCCGTCAGGTGGATTGGGCGCCATCGGTTCGTCTTTCGGCATCGGCGTGCCCGTGAAACTCGCCGAGCGCATGCGGATGGCGCCGGCCGGCTTGAACAGGACCGGCGCGTTCGTGGCTATTGGCATCTGCCGGAGCGCCGTCACGTCGTCCATGATCCAGAAGCCGCGCCCATGGGTGGCGATCACGAGATCGTCGCCGTGGACGTCGATGTCGCGCACGGAAGTCATCGGCAGGTTCTGTTCGAGCGATTGCCAATGCGCGCCGTCGTCGAACGAAACAAACATGCCCCGCTCCGTGCCCGCATAGAGGAGACCCTTCTTCGCCGGGTCCTCGTGCACGACATTGACGAAGGCATCGCCCGGCAATCCCGCATCGCTGCGTGCCCAGCTCTTGCCGCCGTCGCCCGTGCGCCAGATGTAAGGGTGGTCGTCGTCCAACCGGTGACGGTCGACCGCGAGATAAGCGACATTCGGATCGAAATGCGAAAGCTCGATGCCGCCGATCTTCGACCAGGGCGAAAGCCCCGGCGGCGTCACCTGCGTCCAATGCGTGCCGTTGTCGTCGGTGCGCCAGACAAGCCCGTCATCCGTGCCGACCCACAGCGACGTCGCGCGCAAAGGCGAGGGCGCAATCGTGTAGATCACACCGCGGCGCTTGCTCAAATGATCGTCGTCCACCGCGGTCGGCGCGTCGAGATTGGCAGGCACACCCGCATCTGGGCGCGTCAGATCGGGCGACATCGCTGCCCAGCGATTGCCGCCATCGGATGTGCGGAACAGGCGCTGATTGGCGAAATAAAGTGTCTTTTTGTCCTTCTTCGAAAACGCGAGTGGCAATGTCCAGGTGCTGCGATATTCCACCGCCGGATAAGCGAGCGTGGGATCGACTTCGCGCGTTTGCCCCGTCTTCAGATCGAGCTTCTGCACTTTCTCGCCATAGATGATGTCCGGATCGTCCGGGTCCGGCGCGATCATGCCGCTTTCGCCGCCGGCCGTTTCCTCATGGAATTGCTCCATGGTAATGCCGTCATAGGTGCTCGTGCGGCTGGGAAGAGACACCGCGCCGGAATCCTGCTGCGCGCCATAGACCCAATAGGGAAAGCGGTTGTCGGTCGCCACGTGATAGATCTGCGCCGTGGGCTGGTTGTACCAGCTGCTCCAGGTCTTGCCGCCATTGGCGGTGATCTGCGTGCCCTGATCGCTGCCGAGGATTTGCCGATCGGAATTTGTGGGATCGATCCACAGCGCATGGAAATCGTCGCCCGTCGGATCGCCCTTCAGCGCGATGAAATGCTTGCCCGCATCGTCGGAGCGCAGCACGATCGTATCCATCACGAAGATGCGGTCGGCGTTTTTCGGGTCCGCCGTGATGCCGGAGAAATACCAGCCGCGTTCCCAGATGCGCTTGTCGCCCGTCGCGTGCGTCCAATGCGCGCCGCCATCGTTGGAAACATACATCCCCGCTTCATCGGGCGGTCCGTCGGCCAGCACATAAAGGCGGTTGGGCATTGCGTCCGATGTCGCAAGCCCCATGCGATAGGGATGTGCAGGGAAGCCATTGCCGCTGATCTGCATCCAATGCGTGCCGCCGTCATGCGAGACATAAAGCCCGCTGCCCGGTCCGCTCGAAGGCGGATAGACGCTCCAGGGCGGGCGCCGCGTCTGCCAAAGCGCGGCATAGATCGTGTTCGGATCGCCGGGCTTGAACGCAAGATCGATCGCACCCGTGTCGTCGTTCCTGAACAGCACCTTTTCCCAATGCGCGCCGCCGTCTGTCGAGCGGAACACGCCACGCTCTTCATTCGGTCCATAGGCGTGACCCAACGCCGCCACATAAACGAGATTGGGATTGTGCGGATCGACGAGGATGCGGCCGATCTGGCGGCTGTCGGCGAGGCCGATGAAGCTCCAATGCTTGCCTGCATCGGTCGTTTTATAAAGTCCGTTGCCATGCGCGATGTCGGAGCGCATGTCCGCTTCGCCCGTGCCGACATAGATGATGTCTGGCGCCGAAGGTGCCAATCCAATCGCGCCGATGGAGCCTGCGGGTTCGCCGTCGAAGATCGGCTGCCAGGTGCGGCCCGCATCGCCCGTCGCCCACACCCCGCCATCGACCGCGCCGAAATAAAACCGGCGCGCATCGCCTGCGATACCCGCAACCGTCAGCACCCGCCCGCCCCGGAACGGCCCGATCATCCGCCAGTGCAAGTCCTGATACGCAGACGGATCGACGGCGGCTTCGGCGCTCAAGGCAGCGCAAAGACCCAGAACCAGCACGGCAAGATGACGAAGTCGCAAGGCGAACCCCAAGGCAGGAATGGCGAGCCGAGACATGTAGCACGCCAAGCGGTAGCCCGTTCAAGCAGGGGATGGCCCGCTTACGCCCCTCACTGCATCGCAGGCAGGATGACGTTCGGGATCAGGTCCGTCTGGAATTTGTACCAGATGTCGAAGCGTCCATAGTTTGCCGCGGTGATGAGAATGACGGTGTCGAGCGTGGGGACCACCGCGATGATCTGTCCGCCGTTCCCGCCGGCCTCGTATTCGTCATAGATGCGATCGCCGACCTTGAGCTTGAAGAGCCACCAATTATAGCCATAGGTGCTGTCGTCGTGGATTTTGGCATGGGTCGCGGTCGAGGCGTCGACCCACGCTTTGCTCACCACGCGTCTGCCGTTCCACGTGCCGCCGTCGAGATAGAATTGCCCGAATTTGAGCGCGTCGCGCGGCGCGATGAAAATTCCGCCCCCGCCATAGGCGTCTCCCGTCGGCGTGAGGTTCATGTAGTAGCGCTTGATATCGAGCGGGCGCGCGAGATAATTCTCGAACATCTCCGGCACCCAGCGATGGGTGGCGTTGCGCAATGCGCCATAGACGACGTTCACGCCGCCGCTGCAATAGACGGCCTTCTCGCCCGGCGCCCGCACCATGGGAAGATCAAGCGTGTATTTGTACCAGTCGGGCTCGGCCGACTGGTTCTGCATCGTGTCTTCGTTGCCGGGCGAATTGTCGTCATCGTCGTCGCAGGCGAGTCCCGAACTCATCGTCAGCAGATTTTCTATGGTGATCTTGTCTTTACGGAGATCGGGATTGGCGAAGGGGCCGGGGAAAAGCGACGTGACGGGAGTCGTCATCGCAATCGGTGCTCCGTGATCGATGGCGGCGCCCAGCAGGATCGACGTGAGCGTCTTGCCGGCCGAGCGCAAAGTGTGGGGTGTATTCTTGTCGAAGCCGTCGAAGTAATCCTCGAATACCAGCCGGCCATGGCGCGCGATCAAGAGCGAATCGATATAGGGTGTCGTGCCTGCAGCCGCCTTGGTGTTCGCAATGCTGCGCGCAAGCGCCGCGATGGCGTTCGCGTCGATGCCGGCATCCGCGAGTGAGCCGGTCTTCCAGCCATCGTCGAGCGGCGCGGGCTGGGCGTAGGCATAAGGCTCCGCGCCGGTGCGCTCGTTGAAACCTACGGCGTGTTCCGGATCGCGGCGCGCGAAGTCGAAAACGATGTTGGGTCCGGGATACACAAGCGCCAATGCATCCCCTGAAAAAGTGCCGTGCATGATGGGTTGGCGCGTCTTCGTATCGGTGAGCGTCAGTTCGTTGCCCGCTTGAGTCACGGCGAGTTCGTGACCGCGGCCCAGATTCATCTGCGGGTTGCGCAGGAAAGCCGCAAGATATCCGTCGGCCTGTGTGTCGATCGACAGATACAGTGTGAGCCGGTCTTCGAGTGGCGCCACCGTTCCTGCCCATTGATTTTTCCCACCCGCGAATTCGATCGGGCTCGCATATTCCACACCCAGCACGGGCGTCGCCGGCTGAATCCAGAAGCCTTCGAGCGCGCCACCGTGCAGCCGGCCGCGAAATTGGCCTTGATTGTCGGGAAGCGCGAAGCGCAGCTCTTCGCCCGCGACGGTCACAGGCACATGCACCGCACCGATCGTTGCGTCGAGACCGGAACGCGAGCGCGCAATCGTCAACGTGCCCGAGACATCCGGGCCAAAATCCTTTTCCGCACCCCAAAGACCGATCAGCGGGTTCGGCGCCGCCTGCGCGGAAGCGGGCAATGAAAGGAAAAGCATCAAACTCAGGGCAATCTCACGCATGCGCATCTCCCGGAGACCCGCGATGCTGCGCGGCCGAGCGAGCTTCGTATTGTACGGAACAAACACTCACATGATCGTGAGCCGGCGATATTCGCCCGGCGTCACACCAAAAGCGTGCACGAAACGTCTGGTGAAATGGCTCTGATCCGTGAAGCCGCACAGAAGCGCCACTTCGGCGAGACTGCGCCGCGTGCGCGAGAGGAATTGCGTGGCACGCTCCAGCCGCAGGCTGCGCAGATATTCTCCAGGCGTGCAGTGGAAGAAAGCGCGAAACGCGCGCGTCAGATGAACCGGATGGACGCCCAACTCGCGAGCAATCCGGCTCAGGGAAATATCTTCGGTGCTCTGCGCCGCAATCGCTTCGCGCGCGCGATTGAGCCACGCCGGCATCGCAGGTGTTATCCCCTCGGTGTTTTTGCCGGCCGCACCGATCAGTTCGAGGCACAGGCTTTCCAGAACAAGCGGCGAATCCGGCGCATCCCAGCATTCCTGCATCAGCTTGCGGGCGAGACCCCGCGCCGAGCGTCCGCGCACGTGAACGGGTTCGTTGGGCATGCGCGCGCCCTCTTGCCAGTGGCGCATCCGTTCGGCGGAAATCGAAATCGAGAAGAAGCTGCCGCGGCCGTCGGCGAAATGATCGCGATGGGTCGTTCCGACGGGGTTGTAGACAAAAATCGGCCCGTCCTTGTGCGACATGTCGTTGGCTGTCGTGACATAATCGCCGCCCGTCACCCAGACGAAATGGGCATCGTCATGGGTGTGGTGCGCCACATTGCCTGCCGCGATGCGATGCGACAGCGCTACGCCGGGAATATGGCGCTCGCGACGGACGGTGCCGAACAATTCGCCGTGACCGAGATTCACATGTCCATCCATTCCGGCGCTTCAGGGTTGGGCGCCCGCCGCGATTCTATCAGAAAACTCACGCCGCGTTCGCGCCGGCAGAGAGCCGCGATCTATCGCAACGCCCTACCGATCTGGTAGAGCATCGCCGGAGTTGGGCGATGGCGTCGGTCGAAGGGAAACGCGTGAAAAGGCTCTATTCGCTCGACGCGCTTCGGGGCATCGCGGCGCTCTCCGTGGTGATCTGGCACTGGCAGCATTTCTTCGCCATCAGCGGCACCTGGCAGGCAGGCTGGCGACGCGAGTCGCAGCCATTGTTCTGGCTGCTTAAACCCCTCTACGAGCAGGGCTGGATCGCGGTCGACCTTTTCTTTGCGCTCTCCGGCTTCGTGTTCTTCTGGCTTTACGGCGAGGCGATCCGCGAGCATCGCATGGCGCCCGCGCGTTTCGCGCTGCTGCGTTTCTCGCGGCTTTATCCCTTGCATTTCACGACCCTCGTCATTGTGGCCGTGCTGCAAACGTTTTTCTTCCGCGCGACGGGAAAATTCTTCATCTTCGATGCGAACGACTGGCAGCATTTCATCCCGAGCCTGTTCCTGACGCAGCAATGGCTGCCGCCCACCATCGATCAATCCTTCGACGGGCCTGCGTGGTCGGTCTCCATCGAAACGATGTTGTATGGCGTGTTTTTCCTGTTCTGTTGGCTCGGATTGAAAGCACCCTGGTGGCGCATCGCCATTCCGCTGGCCGCGATATTCCTGCTGTCCTGGAACGAGTTCATTGCGCGCGGGCTGATGGGGTTTTTCCTGGGTGGCCTCGTATTGCAGGCGACCGAAGCGATCAAGGTGCGCGCGCATGCGAAACAGATCGCCATTGCGATCGCGTGGTTGACGCTCCTGATGTGGGGGCTTGTCTTCGCGTCGTTCTATGTCGCCGCGTTCGGCGATGCGGCCGCCTGGCTCGCCGCACGCGCACCGTTCGGCATTTCGCATTGGGGCTCGGACGATATCTACGAATTCTTCCTGTGCGGCTTCATCTTTGTCGTGAGCCCCATCACGATCATGGCGCTGGCGCTCGACGAGCAGGTTCTGGGCGGGCGTTATGCGCGCGTCTCGTTCCTCGGCGATATTTCCTATTCGACCTATATGATTCATTTTCCGATGCAGCTCACGCTCGCGCTCGTGGCGCTGAAGTTCGGCTGGACTCCGAAATCGTTTCAGTCCGTGGGCGCGTTGGCGGCGTTTTATGTCGTGCTGATTGCGTTGGGTTTCGCGTCTTACCGTTTCTTCGAACGGCCCATGCAGAGATTGATTCGCAAGGCTTCCGGCGCGCGCGAGCACGCACCTGCTGCGGCCGAATAGAAGCGATAGTTTGCGACAGAAATGAATTTCATTTCATGAACCGGGTGCGTCGGCCCGTGGTAAATGGGCCTATAGGGGTTACGCAGAGTAGGGAATCCGGAAATGAAAACGACATTGTTGAGCCTCTCGTTCGTCCTCTCGCTCGCAAGTGCAGGTGCTGCCTTCGCGCAATCCCAGATGCAGGGGCCGCCGCCGGCGGGCGCCCCGCAACACGGCGCGTTCAAAGCGGCGTGCGGCGCGGACTTCCAGACCTATTGCGCATCGGCCCAGACGAAAGACGATCGTCATGCCTGCGTGAAGGCGAACAAGGACAAATTCTCCGACAGCTGCAAAGCCTTCATGGCGTCGCGTCACGGCGGCGGCCAGATGCAGAGCCCGGGCGGGCAGTGAGATGGATTCATGCGGACTAGTTTCCTTCTCCCTTTGTGGGAGAAGGAACGCGCGACGTAAGTCGCGCGCAGGATGAAGGGCCGCGCGCGTCCGCGCGAAGAGTCTCTTTCCCCCACCCTGACCCTCCCCACAAGCGGGGAGGGGAATTTCTATTTCCCGTTGAGCAGATCGACCAGCGTTGTTCCCAGCGCGGCCGGGTTCAGCGACACGCGGATGCCGGCGGCCTTCATCGCCTCGATCTTGGAATCCGCTCCCCCCTTGCCGCCGGAGATGATCGCGCCCGCATGACCCATGCGGCGCCCCGGAGGTGCTGTGACACCGGCGATGAAGCCCACCATCGGCTTTTTCTTTTTCGACTGCCGGACGAACTCCGCCGCGTCTTCCTCGGCCGAGCCGCCGATCTCGCCGATCATGATGATGGCATCCGTCTCGTCGTCGGCAAGGAACATCTCCAGCACTTCGATGTGTTCGGTGCCCTTCACCGGATCGCCGCCGATACCCACACAGCTCGATTGGCCGAGGCCCACGGCGGTCGTCTGCGCCACCGCTTCATAGGTCAGCGTGCCGGAGCGCGAGACGATGCCCACGCGCCCGCGGCGGTGGATATGTCCCGGCATGATGCCGATTTTGCATTCGCCGGGCGTGATGACGCCGGGGCAATTGGGGCCAACCAGCCTTGTCTTCGAGCCCGACAGCGCGCGTTTCACTTTCACCATGTCGAGCACGGGAATGCCTTCGGTGATACAGACGACCAGCGCAATCTCCGCGTCGATCGCTTCCAGGATCGCGTCCGCGGCGAACGCCGGCGGCACATAGATCACGCTCGCGTCGCAATGGGTTGCGTTTTTCGCCTCATCCACGGTGTCGAACACGGGCAGGCCCAGATGCGTCGAGCCGCCTTTGCCGGGCGACGTTCCGCCCACCATCTTGGTGCCATAGGCGATCGCCTGTTCCGAATGGAACGTGCCCTGATTGCCGGTAAATCCTTGGCAGATCACTTTGGTGTTCTTGTCGACGAGGATGGACATGTTCAACTCATTTTTTGGAAGCGGTCGTCTGCGTTTCGCGAACTAATTCTGCAAGATCATCTGAAGTTAGCACATGGATTTCTGCATAGGCAGCATCGGTAGCTTTAGAGCTTCCGGTACCTTCCCCAAACAATCTGTCCGGGGTCAAGCTGAAGTAAAAGGGTGAAGCCGGACTATTGGGAGCAGCGACAAACACAACGCTCTTGCCGTCGGAACATCCGTAAACGAGCCATTTGGAACCACCATAGGTCTTCTCGACGGGGCCAATTTTGCAATTCATAGGACTACCGGCGCTCGAAGCGCCGGTTTGAGCTTGCGAAATAGTTGACGCAACGCTAAGCATCAAGGCGATGGCCGGAATAACCAATGTCCGCTTCATCATTTGCCCCTTACTTCGCTCGCGACTACGTGCGCGAGATCGGTCCTATCCCAGCTTCGGATCGAGTTTCTTGCACGCGTCGATCAGGCCCATCACGGACTCGGCCGATTTCGCGAGTTGCGTGCGCTCATCGCCGGTCAGTTCCAGTTCCACGATGCGTTCGATGCCTTTTTCTCCGATGACCGCCGGCACACCGACATAGAGATCCTTGATGCCATAAGCACCGTTCAGATAGGCGGCACAGGGCATCACGCGCTTCTTGTCCTTCAGGAAGCTTTCCGCCATCGCGATGGCCGCCGTCGCGGGCGCGTAGAACGCCGAACCGGTCTTGAGCAGGTCCACGATTTCCGCGCCGCCGTCGCGCGTGCGCTGCACGATCTGGTCGAGGCGCGCCTGCTTGATCCAGCCCATCTTCACGAGTTCGGGCAGCGGCACGCCGGAGACCGTCGAGAAGCGCGGCATCGGCACCATCGTGTCGCCATGCCCGCCCAGCACGAAGGCCGAGACGTCTTCCACGCTCACATTCATTTCCTCGGCGAGGAAGTGGCGAAACCGCGCGCTGTCGAGCACGCCGGCCATGCCGACCACCTTCGCATGCGGCAGGCCGGAGAACTGGCGCAACGCCCACACCATCGCATCCAGCGGATTGGTGATGCAGATGACGAAGGCGTCCGGCGCATGCGCCTTGAGGCCTTCGCCGACCGCCGACATCACCTTGATGTTGATGGCGAGCAGGTCGTCGCGGCTCATGCCGGGCTTCCTCGCCACGCCCGCCGTCACGATCACCACATCGGCGCCCGCAATATCGGCATAGGAATTGGTGCCCTTGAATTTGGCGTCGTAGCCTTCGATGGGCCCGGCCTGCGCGATATCGAGCATTTTGCCCTGCGGCAGGCCCTCCACGATGTCGAACAGGACGATATCGCCCAGTTCCTTGAGGGCCGCGAGATGGGCGAGAGTGCCGCCGATCTGTCCGCCGCCGATCAGCGCAATTTTCCTGCGAGCCATGGGGATTTCCTGTGTGGGAGGGCCGGGCAGGTACTAGCGCGGCGGCCCGGCGCTCGCAAGCGCGGCCCAGATTGCAGTTCTCAGACAGTCGCCGCCCGGGCGCGGCGGGCCAGAAATGCCAGCGGAACGCACAGCGCGCACATGCCTGCGGCGACCAGCGCGCCCTTGTGGTCGTGCGCCGCGAACAGGACGAGCAGGACGATATCGATTGCGAGCGCGAGTGCCGGCAGCCAGGGATGGATAATCGCGCGATAGGGCCGCGCGAGTTCCGGCTCCCGCCGGCGAACGACGAAATACGAAATCTCGACGATGACGCCCGCCATGGTCGACAAGGTCGCAATGAGGCCGAACACGAGCGCGAAGGCCCCCGTTGAGGCGAGCGCCATCGATACGACGGCCGACAACAGAAACGCGACATAGGGGCTGCCGCCCGCGTTCACGGATTCGAACATGCCCGGCAGCAGCCGGTCGCGCCCGAGCGCATAAAGCACCCGCGGCGCCAGCATGATGTTTGCGTTGGCGCAACCGATGACGATGATCATGCCGCCAAGCGCAAACAGGAGCGATGCGCCGGGGCCTGCCACGCGCGACAATACGGTCGCGAAAGGCAGCGACGACGACGCGGTGCCCGCGATGCCCAGCACATGCAGCAGCATCGCGTTGACCGCGACATAGAGAAACGCCGTCACCGCAATGCCGATGAACACGGCGCGGGGCAGGCTGCGCGACGGCGCGACACTCTCCTCCGAGAAATAGATCGCGGCGTCCCAGCCGGTGTAAGCGCCTTTGATGAGCTGATAGGCGCCGATCAGCGCGGCGAAGCCGATGGGTTGCATCGCGGTGAGCGCGGCTGCCCCTTTCGACGGCACGAGCCAGGCCGCGGCGAACACGAACCCGAACAGCAACATGGCTTTGAGGATGCTGGTGGCGCCCTGCATGACACTCCCTTCGCGAAGCCCCGCGATGTTCGTCGCGTAGAGAAGCGCCTGCAGGCCCACGGCGACGGCGGCTTCGTGACCCTGGGTTGCCGGAATCGCCAGCGGCAGGAAATCCGCGAACACGACGCTCGCGGCGGCCGACCCCGCACTGTGGCTCGAGAAGACCGTCCAGCCCACGATCAATCCGCCCGCGTCGCCAAACGCGCGATGGGCGAAGACATAAGGCCCGCCCGCGCGCGGCACCGACGTTCCCAGCTCCACGACGATATTGGCGGAAAGAAGCGCGTTGATCGCCCCCAGACACCACAGCGCGATAATCGGCCAGAAGGCGTGAACCGTGCCCGCGATGAAGCTCGGCGAGCGCAATATGCCCGAGCCGATCACCTCGCCGAAGCCCACAGCCACGCCAAAGCCCACGCCCAACAGGCGAAGAAGATGTCCGCGGGATGGTTGGGGCATAGATGGTCTTTAGCTACTCGGCATTCCAACAATTGCCTGCTGTCACGCGGGGCGTCAACCGAGACACCGCAACCACGTTCTACTTACGAACGCCGACTTCATCCAAGGCCTTCTTGAGTTCCGCAAATTCCAAAACTAACTGCTCCTGCGGCGGAAGACTCTTGGTGGCCGTTCTATATGCACGGGACATAAGATAGGGGGCGTCGCGGTGATCAGATGCATGTATCAGATGGTACATAATGCGCCCGGTGCCACCTTCCTTATCGTAGATGGGCCAATGCGACGTGTACTTATAGCCGAGTTCTTTCTTGAAACGATCACAAAATGCCAGCGCACGAACGTCCTTATTCATTTCAGTCAATTGTTGCCAATCTGATCGACCCCACCACCGCTCCACTCGCGACTTGTCATTTAGCCCTGATACCGCACGCTCGAACCAGCCGGTTGGCACGAAATACATGAGTTCGATCTTTTCACTTTTTTTGGCTTGCGCGAGAGTCTGAACCGTTGACCAATCACACTCGAATGTTCGTTGATCCAAGAGGCAGAATGTTGCCACTCCTTCACGGATTTTATTGGACTGCAGAACGGTATGAATATTTTGGTTGAAATCGCCGGCCAAAACTTCAACGTGTCGCTTGGGTTTGGCCGGCTGTCCAGACACCATAGCATTCAAGCGCGCGACCTGATTTGCATCGATATCGCAGAGAAAGAATGACTTCAGCCACCGCGGTTCGCTTTCGAGCACAAGGCGTGACGTCCAGGCGTCCTCTTTGTCGTTGTATTGTGGGCCCGCGAAACCGTCGATGTAAGTTCCGTGTTTCGTTATTAAGACAAAAAGGCGCAAGTAGCGCGAGATCAGCTTGGCCTTTTGCTCTGTCCAGATTCTATTTCGTACCGGCTTAAATTTTGGCTGCTTGCTTCCCGCAATGATCGGTAGATCGAAGAGAGTCTGCTGCTCAGGCTTCATGCAATTGGTGAACCGTCCCAAGTACGGCCGTCGAGCGACCGGCCAGCATCCTTCTTGTTGACACGAACCAACGTTTCACCACTCGCCAGCATTTTGATGCGCTTCCGTTCAGCCGCCTCGTTTATGGGTGCCCAGTTTCCCCATTGTTTGAAATGAAATGGCACCTTGTGATTTACACATTGATCTCGCAGTTGCCTCACCCATTGAGGGTCAGTTGGACGCGACTTCCCCCCACTTTCACCACCGGCAATTACCCAATTAATCTTCGTTTCAATCCAAGGGTTCAAGTCCAGTGGTCCAAGTAATGGTTCACAAGAAAGAAACAGCACTTTCGCAGGGTTTTTTACTAAGGCGGGAATACGGTCGTTCGCCCATTTTTGGGTCTCGGCCGTTGTACCCAGCCAAACATTCTCCGGCCACGATTTGCCCCAAGGCGTTAGTCCCGCGATTTTCTCTGGGCGCTTGGTGAGCAAAAGCCAGTCTAGATGCGGCGTCTGTGCGATAAGCGCCCATAGTCGCTCGCGCCAAACGTCAAGCTCCCGCCGATCCTCAAACACGTCCGCCATCGACGCACAAAATACGCGACGCCGCAGGCCCTCAGTTTGGGCCTCTTTTTCCCAGATTTTTGGAGCATTCCAATGGTCATCGCTGAAGAACCGCCTAGGGGCTCGTATTCCCCAGACTTGTTGTCCAACCCGTCGTGCCCAAGTTTCCGCGTAACAATGCTTGCAGGCAGGCGAAAGCTTCACGCAACCCCACCAGGGATTAAACGTGTGGTGCGTCCATTCAATCTTTGAGTTCTTTGCCATAGTGATTCGCGCCTAATTATAGTTATCCACAGGCTCGATTTGAGAACAAATCACGCCGCGTCGATAAACCCACCCATCTGGCGGTTCCACAGGCGGGCATAGGCGCCGCCTTTGGCGAGCAATTCGCGGTGCGGGCCTTCTTCGACGATGCGGCCGGCTTCGAGATAGACGATGCGGTCCATGCCCGCGATGGTCGAGAGACGGTGTGCGATGGCAATGACGGTTCGCCCTTGCATCAAGGTCCACAGGCCTTCCTGGATCAGGTGCTCGGATTCGGAATCGAGCGACGAGGTCGCTTCGTCGAGCACGAGGATTTTCGCGTCCTTCACCAGCGCACGCGCGATCGCGACGCGCTGGCGTTCGCCGCCGGAGAGTTTGATGCCCTGTTCGCCCACGATGGTGCCGTAGCCTGTCGGACGCGCTTCGATGAAATCATGCGCATGCGCGTCGACGGCGGCGCGGATCACGTCCTCGTCGCGCGCCTCGGGACGCGCATAGCGGATGTTGTCGCGCACCGCGCGATGGAACACGCCCGGCGTTTGCGGCACTTCGGCGACCGCTTCGTTGAGCGTGTCCCAGGTGACGAGCGCAATGTCCTTGCCGTCGATCAGGATGCGGCCGCCCTGCGGTTCGTATTGCCGGCGCAAGAGCTTGACGAGCGTGGATTTCCCCGCGCCGGACGGACCCACGAGGCCCACTTTCTCGCCCGGTTTGATGTCCAGATTCAGATCCTGGAACACGGGCTGGCCGTCGGGATGATGGAAGCGCACATGCTCGATGCGGATCGCGCCTTCTTTCACGAGAAGCGGGGCCGCGTCCGGCGCGTCCACGATCTCGTGCGGCTGGCTCACCAGTTCCAGCGCTTCGGTCAGCGTGCCCAGCTGCTCGAAATAATCGAGCATGCGGAAGGACAGCTCCTGCACGCTGTTGGCGATCTGGTTCGCCAGCGTGAAGATCATCACGAAGGCGCCGACGCTGATCCCGCCCATCAGCGCATCATTGCCCGCGAGGCAGAGGAGGCTGATGAGGAGTGCCAGGGTCGCCAGCGTCATGAAACTCTTCATTGTGATGAGGAACCAGCGCAGCCGCCGCGACGCATTCATCTCGTCGGAAAGGAAGAAGGAGAGGAAGCGGCGCTCATAGGCGGCCTTGGCGAACGCGCGCACGAGCTCGGCATTGGTGATTGCGTCGACAAGCCGTCCCGTCGAGGTCGAGACCTCCTCGGAAAACGCTTTCGAGAGCCGTACGCAGCGCTGCGCCAGCGACACAACGATGCCGAGATAGAGCACGGTCCAGAGCGCCAGAATGAGCGCGTAGGACGCGTGCGCTTCGTACATGAGCCCGCCGCCCACGAGGATGAGCACCGTCACGCGCACCATGTCGAGGCAAAGGATGGAAAGGATGGAGACGGTCGCTTGCCCCGCCTGCTTGATTTTCTGTCCCAGCTTGCCGGCGAGAAACGAAGCGCCGCGGTAGACCGAGTCGCCGTTCACGCCCTCGAAAATATGTTCCAGGATCGAGGTGGCAACCATGGGATCGAAGATGATCGGCACCTGCGCGGTCTTCGCCTTGCGCGCGCCCAGACGGCGGAGCGTGCGTTCGGCGGCGACCTTGCCGACCTGCTCGGGGGATTC
Source organism: Alphaproteobacteria bacterium (assembly GCA_003139615.1). GTDB lineage: Bacteria > Pseudomonadota > Alphaproteobacteria > Micropepsales > Micropepsaceae > Rhizomicrobium. Next base: position 437 of record PLJH01000020.1, on the reverse strand, counting down.
GAGTTTTGTCAGCGTGCGCGCCACCGAGAACCAGTAGTCGCGCTGCATCGCGCCATCTTCGTTTTGTGCGATGGGGACGGCTGAGACGGAGCAATAGGACCGGCGGTATTCGCCGACGAAGCCATGCGAGTTGGCCAGAACCTTGTGGCCGGTGGCGGCGTCGAACGATCCGCCTTCGGAATTCTTGATGCGCGGATCGAAATCGAGCGCGGCCTTTTCGGTGCGGCGGGCGTAGTCGATGCGGTCGGGACCGGGAAGGGAGTACACGTCTTCGTGATAGAGATCGAGGTCGCCCGTGAGCGAGCCGAGTTGCGAAGCGTCAGGAATTCCGCCGAACGGATCTTCCGATGTGATCTTTGAAAGCTCCAACGCGGACTTCACCATGCGGTCCAGGCTTTCGCGGGAGAAATCGCTGGAGTAAGTGCTGGCGGCGCGCT
>PLJH01000063.1 GCA_003139615.1 Alphaproteobacteria bacterium | reverse complement strand
CGCCGCAATGGCGGCTGCGCAGAGCGGAGATTGGGTCATCGAAATCATCAAGCGCAACGAATTGCACACCTTCGTCGTCCTGCCAAAGCGATGGATCGTCGAGCGCACAATCGCATGGCTGAACCGCTGCCGCAGACTTGCCAAGGATTGGGAAAATCTCAATCGCAAGGCACTCGCGTTCTTGCGCCTCGCTTCAATCCGCCTCATGTTGCGAAAACTCTGCAATCCCGCATGATGTTTCCGGACAGACTCTTAGCGCGCCAAACCACTCCAACGCCGTTATGTCGGGAGGCTCGTTAGCAGCATCGCGGTCTATAGAGAAAGCGCCATCATAACCGGCCCAAAGGCGGCGATTACTTCCGTACAGCGCAAGCACTCAGTGGCGAGTTCGAAGTTCGATGCGTGGTTGGCGCCCACTCGCCGCTGTTCGGCTCCGTGGCGCTCAGTTTTTGTAAGCTCGCTGTGCTCGCTAACAAAAACTGGCGCTCCCACGGGGAATCGAACCCCGGTTTCAGCCTTGAGAGGGCCGCGTCCTAACCGCTAGACGATGGGAGCATCGCGCGGGACGCCGCTTATACCGGCGGGATGTGCCCCCAATCAAGCGAGCCATCAGTGGGCGTCCGCTGCCGGCTTCAAACCCAGAAAATCGCGGATTCGGGCGGCGGTGTCTCCGGGCGAAAGGGTGCCGGTGTCGAGCGTAAGACCGCCATCGGGCAGCGATGGGAATTCGAAGGCGCCCGAGCTTTGCAGCTCGCGGAAAAGCGCTTTCGACGCGAGCTTGCCGAACTCGGCGCGCGACGGCGCCTCGACGCGGCGTTCGAGCTCGTCCTGCCCACAAGTGAGCGCAACAAAACTCACCTGCCCGCCGCGGCTTTCGACCGTCTCGATCGCTTGCGCGATGAACTCGGGGCGCACGGTACGCTCGGGCGCAAAAGTGAAGATGAGCGATTGCCCGGTGTCGGCCGCTTCGCGAAAGGCCGCGAGCCACGCCTCTTCCCGCAACCGCACGAAAGGCGCGCTGCCGAACGGGAACAATGCGACGACCGCATCGACCACGAGATGATTGTGGAAGAGCGGAAGGGCCGTGAGTCGCGCGAGTTCGCGCGCGACCGTCAATTTGCCCGACGCTGCCGGTCCATGAATGAAGATCAGGTGCATGACGCGTGCTCTTCAGAGATTGCGATCTCGACCATACGCCAGTCGACGCCGTGCGAGACGTAACATGACCACGAAATCGGGCCTTCCGCGTCGATGCCGGCGATCAGCCAGACAAAATTGTCTTCGCCCGCATACGCGCGATCGCGCGACGAAAGTTCGGCGCGTCCGTTGGGATGAGAATGATAGCAGCCGATGATCTCGCGACCGGTACCCCGCAACGACCGCATGAGGCGGAAATGCCCGGCCGGATCAAGTTCGAAGCGATCCGGCTCCGGCGCGAGATTGCGCACGGGATGAGCGGCCAGCGCCCGCGCCGCATCGCCTTCGCGCCGTCCCTCGATCAACCCGCAGCATTCGCATGGGAACGCTGCACGCGCGTCAGCCGCGATTGCATCCCGCAAAGGTTGCGGCAGGAGCAGCCGCGCGATCATTTTGACGGAGCCGCGGACTTCACCTGCCCCACCAGCCGGCCCGATTCCGTATCGATGATGTCGATCTCGTCGCCCGAAATGTTCCTGATATGAAGCACGAGGCGGTCGTTCTGGACTTCGGTGGAGACGATTTTGGCGCCGGGCGCGAGCGTGAAGACCGTCGTCTTATCGGGCGCCGCCTCGCTCGTTTCGTGCCCCTGCATCGCCGAAAAGAGCTTCGCGAGCACGAGCGCGAACATCACCACCATCAACAGCCCAAGGCCAATGACGACAGTGCGCATGACGCGATAGGATGGACTCGGAACTGAGCTGGGATCGGCGGGAGTTGTGCCGGATACATCTGACAAGACGAATTCCTCCGTAGACGGAAAATTGCTGCAGGCGAGGGTCTCGGACGCACAGGCCGGGCTCAGGCTCGACCGCTTCCTGGCCGCTGCTTTGCCCGAAATGAGCCGCTCGCGCCTGCAGGGCCTGATCGCCCTGGGGGCGGTCGCCCGCGCGGGCGCGAAGATAGGAGACGGGAATCTCAGGGTCAAACCGGGCGAAATCTACGACGTGCAGGTACCGCCGGCCCGAACTGCCAGGCCCGCAGGCCAGGATATTCCGCTCGACGTGATCTACGAAGACAAAGACCTCATCGTGATCGAGAAACCGGCCGGGCTTGTGGTCCATCCGGCCGCGGGCAACCCGGACGGAACATTGGTCAATGCTCTGATCGCCCATTGCGGACCGTCATTGGAAGGCGTGGGCGGCGAGGCGCGGCCCGGCATCGTGCACCGGCTCGACAAGGACACGAGTGGGTTGCTTGTCGCTGCCAAGAACGAGCGTGCAATGCGCAGCCTCGGCAAGCAGTTCGCCGCGCACACCATCGAACGCGCCTATCATGCCGTCGTGTGGGGCAGCCCGCGCGTGGGCGAAGGGCTGATCGAAGGCAAGATCGGGCGCAACCCGTTCGACCGCAAACGCATGGCGATGATGCGCGGGAGCGGCAAGGACGCGCGCACCCGCTATCGCGTGGTGGAGCAGTTCGGCGATTCCGCGCGGCCCTTCGCGAGCCTGATCGAATGCCGGCTGGAGACGGGACGCACGCATCAAATTCGCGTGCATCTGACCCATCTGGGCCATCCCTTGATCGGCGATCCGACCTACGGCCGCACCCGCACGCCGCCGCGCCCGAAGACGGATGCAGAGGCCGCCGCGTTTACCGCCGCGGCCGAATTCCCGCGGCAGGCGCTGCACGCCTATATTCTTGGTTTCCAACACCCCACAACTCATAAGGCTATGCGGTTCGAGTCCGCCTGGCCTGTGGATCTGGCGGAACTCATCGCGGCGCTGCGCCGCTTGTAGCCGCAAAAACCATACATATATCTCCCTCATATTTCGGCCATATTCGCTTCTATTGTATCCAAACTGACTGGTGGGCGTTGTTGAGGTGTACGGGTTCGCGAGCGCGCTTGGGCGTTTCGCAGCCGAGATTGGGGTGAGTGAGATGAGCAGTCGCGGATTGCCGTCCCTTCAGGGCGAAGGCGGACTATCGCGTTACCTGTCGGAGATCCGGAAGTTTCCGCTTCTCCAGCCGGAAGAGGAATACATGTTCGCCAAACGCTGGCGCGAACATGAAGACCCCGAGGCCGCGCGCCGCCTCGTGACCAGTCATCTGCGTCTCGTCGCCAAGATCGCGATGGGCTATCGCGGCTATGGCCTGCCGGTTTCCGAAATCGTGGCCGAAGGCAATGTCGGGCTGATGCAGGCGGTGAAACGCTTCGAGCCCGATCGCGGCTTCCGGCTTGCCACCTATGCCATGTGGTGGATCCGCGCCGCGATCCAGGAATACATCCTGCGTTCGTGGAGCCTCGTGAAAATGGGCACCACCGCCGCGCAGAAGAAGCTGTTCTTCAACCTGCGCAAGGTGAAGGGCAAAATCAACGCGCTGGAAGAAGGCGATCTGAGGCCCGAGCATGTGGCCGAGATCGCGACCAAGCTGGCCGTCTCCCAGGAAGAGGTGGTCAATATGAACCGCCGTCTTTCCGCGCCCGATTCCTCGCTCAATGCGCCGTTGCGTTCGGATTCCGAATCCGAATGGCAGGATTGGCTGGCCGACGACACGATCGACCAGGAAACCCGTCTCGCCAACACCGAAGAGATGGACGAGCGCCATTCGCTTCTGACGACGGCGATGGGCGAGCTGACGGAACGCGAGCGCGATATCCTCGAGGCCCGCCGCCTGCGCGACGAACCCGCCACGCTGGAAGACCTCTCGCAGAAATACGGCGTCAGCCGCGAGCGCATCCGCCAGATCGAAGTGCGCGCGTTCGAAAAGCTGCAGCAACAGATGAAGCGCACGCTTCACGAGAAGCGCAGTCACACGCTGGAAGGCGTGTAAGCACCTCGTCATGCGCCCATCGGTGCGCGGCATCGATCTCGACTCCGAGACGCGTTGCGCCCACTGGCGCACGCCGCTCGATATCATCGCCGTCAGGATGAAATGCTGCGGCATCTATTATGCCTGCAAGGATTGCCACGATGCGATGGCCGATCATGCGGCGCAGGTTTGGCCGCGAAACATGTGGGGCGAGCGGGCAGTCTTGTGCGGTGCCTGCAAAACCGAGTTGCGCATCCGCGAATATCTGGAATGCGGAAATGTCTGCCCGGCCTGCGGCGCGCATTTCAACCCTGGCTGCCGAATCCACTATCACTATTATTTCGAGGTAGACGCCCACAGCTGATCGCTCGCCTCGATCGAGTCCCATTCCCAATCCGGTGAACCGATATGCGGCAGAATCGCTTTTCGCTGCGCGCAGCAGGGCTATGAATTGCGCGTTCGGATTTTGTGGAGGCCTTGATGAAGCTCAAAATGTGGCAGGTGGATGCGTTTGCGACGCAGCCGTTCGAAGGCAATCCCGCGGCGCTCGTGCCGCTCGAGTCCTGGCTCGATGCCGGCCTCATGCAAAAGATCGCCAGCGAGAACAATCTCGCGGAGACGGCCTTTTTTGTGCGCCGCGGGCCGGGCGCCTATGAGCTGCGCTGGTTCACGCCGGAATCGGAAGTCGATCTGTGCGGGCACGCAACGCTCGCGAGCGCCTGGCTGATCTTTGAACAGCTCGATTCCGGGCTGAAATCCGTCTCGTTCGAAACGCGTTCCGGCAAGCTGACGGTCGCGCGCGGCCACGACGGACAGAACACGATGTCGCTGCCGTCGGATTCCGTTGCGCCGTTCGAAGGTCCGGCCGGGTTTGCCGATGCGATCGGCAAGGCGCTCGGCACGACGCCTCCTCGCGAAACCCTTAAGGGCCGCTATATCTTCGCCGTGTGGGACGATGCCGCCGCGGTGCGCGCCATCAAAGGCGCCGGCGGTATCGCAAGCGTGCTGCGCAGCGTGGACAATTGGGGCCTGATCGCGACCGCGAAAGGCGATGGCGATCTCGATTTCGTCTCACGCTTCTTCGCGCCCGACAAAGGCGTACCGGAAGATCCCGTGACGGGCTCCGCACATTGCGCGCTGACGCCGTTCTGGGCCAAACGCCTCGGCAAAAAGACAATGAAAGCCCGTCAGGTCAGCCCGCGCGGCGGCCAACTCACCTGCACCGACGACGGCGCGCGCACGACCCTCTCGGGAACGTGCGCGCTCTATATGCGGGCGGAAATCGAAGTCTGAAACAAAACCGGCAGCGCTTTTGCGAACGCTGCCGGTTGCCCCACCCAGCTTAAACGTCAATTCGCGAACGAATAGCCGATCTCGAACGAGACCCACGGCTTGTCGTTGTATTGGTATTTCTGGGCGGAGTTGACGTGATCGAAGCCGAAGACGAAGCCAGCCTGGAAACTATCTTTGATGTTGAACAGCAGGCCCGTTCCATAGCTCAATCCGGCGACGGTCTGGGACGTTGTCTTTGATCCGGACGTAGCCGAGGTCGAAATGTTGGACAGGCCGGCGAAAAGAATCGGGCTCACGTTGACGCCAAAATCGCCGATCGGATTTTGATATCCAATATAGCCGCCCAAAGATGCCGAACCAGTGAACGCTTTGCTGCCCGAAAGTTGCATCTTGAACGGGACGACCAGCGCGCCATAGTCAAAACCGCTTCTGAAGGTGACGTTGTCCATGTCGGCACTGGAGACGTATACAACAGTACCCTCATACAACTTCGTATTCGAGTTGGTGACGTCGGGACACAAGCTTGTTTGTGCGTCGCCCGGCGGGATCAGATACCGCAACCCTGTTGGGGTATCTCTCTTGATCGGGGGCGGAGGTCCAAAAATGTCGAAGGGAGCGGCATCAAGCGTCACCGCTTGATACTGCGCAGCGGAGGAACCCGTTGGCGACGAGCCCGGCTGCACATCCGTATCCATAGCCGCTCGAGCACCAATCAATTTCGTTCTCGCTGGAATACAAAATCCTTTGGCGAGCGATCCGGTCAGGGTTGCCTTGGCCTCGATCGCGTTGGACCAGGACACCCGGTCATCGAGAAAATTCTCGCTGCTGTTTGGAATTGTGACAGTGGTCGTCGTGCCCGTCCCATCAGCTGCCGCGGACTGAGTTACGGCGGCCGGAGAAGCGGCCGAGGATGCCGGCGCGGCGGCCGCAGGTTGGGCCGTAGAGATAGCCACCTCGGAAGCATAGGCGGTGGTCGCTACGCACGTCGCACCAGCTAGGCAGGCTATCGCGGTGGAAATCAAAAATGAATTCCGTGTCATGGTCATATCCCCTTGAGTGAGTACGGCCAACAAACCCGATCGACAATCTATCGCGATCACCGGAACGATTGCTGGGGGCCGTTGGCCGGAAACCCTTTGCATCTCGCGTTTTGGAGGCTCGTTCGATGTCCAGCTAAATCGCTTCCTGCAGGTGCCGTCCGTGACGGCCGTCACGCCCTGAAGGCGTACCTGCCCGGACCGCAACCCCTCGTTGTGCAACGCTGCAAGTTCTGGCAGAGTTTTACTTGCTCTTTGGGGAGAGCGGGGGTGTCGAATATTGCCGTTGCGGAAAGCCCGAAATATTGGGCCTTCATCAGCTATAGCCATAAGGACGCGGCTTTCGGACGGCGACTTCATCGGCGTCTGGAGAGTTATGCGTTGCCGCGCCGCATCGTGGGACGCGCGACATCCCAGGGTGTTGCGCCGAGACGGCTCGCGCCCATCTTCCGGGATCGCGAAGAATTTTCCGCCGCCAACGATCTGAGCACCGAGGTTCGCGCGGCGCTGCAGGCTTCGCGAAGCCTCATCGTGGTGTGTTCGCCCGCAGCAGTCGCATCGCCCTGGGTGGCGCGCGAAGTGGAGACGTTTCGCGCACTGCATCCCGACAGGCCCGTGCTGGCAGCAATCCGCGAAGGCGAGCCGCCTGCGTGTTTTCCGGATGTATTGCAACGAATCGGTCCCGACGGCGCTGCTGTCGAACCCCTCGCCGCCGATTTCCGCAAGGGCCGCGACGGTGCCGAACTGGGGCTCCTCAAGCTGGTCGCCGGCATTCTCGGCATCGGCCTCGACGAACTCGTCCAACGCGACGCGCAACGCCGCACCCAACGCGTGACGGCCGTCACGGCAGCGGCTCTCGTCGGAATGCTAGCAATGGGTTTGTTGACGATCTTTGCGCTCAACGCCCGCTCCGAAGCCGAGCGTCAGCGCACCGAGGCAGAAGGACTGGTCGAGTTCATGCTGACCGATTTGCGAACGACGTTAAAAGGCGTAGGCCGGCTCGATGCGATGGCCGCCGTCAACGAACGCGCGCTGCGTTATTACAGCGACCAGGACCTCGACACATTGCCGCCGGAGTCGCTCGAGCGTCGAGCGCGAATTCTCCACGCGATCGGCGAGGATGACGAAACGCGCGGCGATCATGACGCAGCGCTCGCGAAGTTTCAGGAGGCGCGCCGTACGACCTCCGCGCTGCTGGCGGCGGCGCCCCACAATCCGGAACGCATATTCGACCAGGCACAAAGCGAATTCTGGATCGGTTTTGTCGATTATGAAAGAGGCCGACCCAAAGACGCGAGACCGGCATTCCGTGAATACAAGCGATACGCCGACGAGCTCGTGGCGATTTCCCCGAACAATCCCGTCTATCGACGCGAAGCCGCCTTTGCGGATGGAAGTTTGTGTTCGCTCGACCTCGACGTGCCGCTCAATCCTGCATCCGCAATGAAGACATGCGGTGCAGCCCTGACCCAGATGGAAGAGGCTGCGCGTTTGCACGATACGAAGGACTTGGAAATCGCCGTCATCAATCGGCATGCCTGGATTGCGGATGCCTATCGCGCGAATGGTGAGCCGCTTCGTGCGCGCACGGAGCGTTTGCTCGAAGAGCGACTGCTCGACGCGCAAATGGCGCAAGACCCGAACAACATGCACCTCCAGGAAATCTGGGTCGCAACGCAGCGCGCGCTGGCTCTGCTGGATTTGGACGCGGGGCAAAAGACCACCGCGCGACAGAGACTCCTCCGCGTTTTGGACAAGCTGGATGCGATGACGAAATTCGAGCCAGCCAACAAGGCCTGGTCACAGCTCAGGGCCCAAGTTCAACTGGAAGAGAATAGCGCAAATGAAATTTGGAGAAAGGAATGAAGCCATGACATCGCGCGTCAAAGTAAACCCATTTTCAATTGTTCCTCAACTACCGATTTGGGAAGTTGGGGCGAATGCACCAGCCGCTTGGTCAATGTCGCAAATTATATACAAGAAGATTACATTCAGTACGACTACGGACGGCCTACAAATATTTTATCACACAGACAGTTACTCGGTTTCCGGTAATGCTATTCCCGATATAACAACCTTCGTTAATAATATCCTCTCTTACAATTATACTAAGGGCTTGTCGAAGGCGAGCCCTTTGAATTTCTCGATCTATGGGTCGGGATCACCTAATTCCACTGCACGACCAGGTTACATGGTGTTCGAACTCAACAGGAGGGCCAATTGGTACTTTCGCGGCGACTATAGCGCGGTCACAACGGGAGACCCCAACAATGGTAACTCTGCCAATCCGGAATACTTCAACCTGATGCACGTGCCAAACTCAGGCGCCGCGGCACAAACCGCGCCCGTCAACGCCATCTATGGCTGTAATATTGTCTATTTCTCATTCATTTCTCCCAGCGCGAATGGCAGTATCACACCGAAAGCGACTCCAGATCCGTTCAACCTGTACGCCACTGTCCAGCAAGCAGACGGCAGTTTGTTGGATATTACGCTCGATCCCGATATTACAAATACCGGCGGCCCGCCGCCGTCGCAGCTAATGGGCTAGCCCTAACATCGCCACCGGTTTCTAGCGTGAATCCATCTCTCCTCTCCATCATCGCCCACGCGCGGTCCGGTTCGCTGGACCATGCGTGGCGATTGTTTGCGGACGCTGGGCTGGAGCGTGTCGATGACGATCCCGCGGTGCTCAGCGTGCGTGGGCGATTGCTCAAGGACCGCGCGCGAGGCACGGAGGGTTCTGAGCGCAAGCGGCTTTTTCTCGAAGCCGCCGACGCCTATGCCCGCGCGGGGAAAATCGGCGGCGCGACCTATCCGCTGATCAATGCCGCGACGTTGTCGCTGCTGGCCGGCCGGCGCGTGCAGGCGGAAATTCTTGCGCGCGGCGTGCTGGAGCGCGGCGAGGACGAGCAGGAGACCCCCTATTATCGCGCCGCCACGCGGGCCGAGGCGTTGCTCCTGATCGGCGATCTTGCGCAGGCCAAAACCGAATTCGCGGCGGCTATCGCCCTGGCGCCGCAAGCGTACGAAGACCACGCGTCCACCTTGCGGCAATTCGCATCAATCCTCGACGAATTGGGCGAGGACAAAGCGTGGCTCGATGCCTCACGTCCGCCGCGGAGCCTGCATTTCGCCGGTCACATGGCGTTGGCCGGCGCAAGCGACGCGCTCGGTCGAAATATCCGCGACACACTGCGTGAAGAGCGCGTCGGATTCGGATATGGCGCGCTCGCGGCCGGCGCGGACATCCTGATCGCCGAAGCGCTGCTCGATGCCGGCGCGGAGCTCAATGTCATCCTGCCCGGCCCGCGTATGCAGTTTCGGGAATCCTCCGTCGCGCCGTTCGGCGACCACTGGGCCGCACGTTTCGATCGAATCGTGGACGCCGCGGAAACGGTTCGCTCCATCGCCGTGGAGCCAGGTGCGCCGGCCGAGCTCGCGATTCAGCTGGCGGCGGAAATCGCGATGGGATCGGCCGCCATGCAAGCCCGCATGTTGATGACGGAAGCGGTTCAGTTCCTGATCCTCGATCGGTCGGCGGCGCAAGGATCGAGCGGCAGCGACCGGATCGGTGCGATCTGGAATGAGAGCGGCCGCCGCCAATTCGTGCTGGCAGCGCCGCGTATCCGGGCGCGCAACGCCAAACCTGCGCCTACGAATAACGCGCGGTTCGAACTGGCGGCCCTGTTGCGGATCGATCTCCCGGAATCCGGCGGATCGACCGAAACGCTGGGGCAACTGGCCGGCACTCTCGCATCCGGACCCACGTCTTTGCTCGCGCCGCGCTGGACGGGCGAGGCCGTTCTGGTTGGCTATAACAACCCGGCTGCCGCGACCGATGCCGCATTGTCCGTGGCGCACATGCTCGCAGGCTGTGGCGATCTGCGTATCGCGGGACATTACGGGCTCGTTCGTCGTGCAGAAAATCCCTTCGGCGGCGAACCGATTCTGACCGGAGCCGCAAGTGCATTGCCCGGTAGAATGATTCATTCGACGCCGTCCGGGGCTATCCACGTGACGGAGGATTTTGCCGCCGCGTTGTGCGCGGGATCGTCTTCCGCGAGATTCGAATTTGTCGGCGAGTTGCCGGGAAGCGACATCGTCGACCCGACAAAGCTCTTTTCGCTCTGCCGCTGACCGCGCAATTCAGACGATCAAATCCTCCAGCCTCTGAGGCGCCACGATGACCAGCGCGTCCGCATCGCGGTGAATGATACCGCGCCGCTCGAGCGCATTGATCGTGCGCGATACGGTCTCGCGCGTGCTATGCACGCGAATGGCAAGCGCCGCCAGCACGGGCGCAGGCCGGAGCGTGCGGCCGTCGCCGAGCCGCGCCAGGCGCAGCAATTCCGCATGAACGCGGCCGACGGCGGAAAGCGTGGTGCGTTCGACCATTCGGGCTGCCGTGGCGCGCAGCTGCTTGAGCAACATGCGCGAGACCGCCAGACCGACGCAGCCATAGGCCTCGAGCAATGCCAGGAAATCGAGCATCCGAAACACGGCCGCGCGAACATCTTCGACGGCGACCACGTCGGCCGCTTCCGGCGCAGGTTCGGTCTCAGCGATCACGCCGAAAAAATCGCCGGGCAGGAGTTCATAGAGCAGAACCATCTGACCCTCGAGGCCATAGCTCAGCGCATGCGCGCGACCGGCAACGAGAAGAAAGGTGGAACCGGCTTCATCGCCCTGCTTGAGGATGACCGCTTTCAAAGGATAGAGACGGTCGATCGAACGCCGCGCAATGCTGTCGGCAATATCAGGCGCGCAGGCAAAAACCTGCTGCAGAAATTCCGAAAGAGTCTGCGGAGTGCCCACTTCGCGCCCCCAAGCGGCAACTCCAGCTTGGGTGAAATCCCGCCAAATGTCACGAGATGCCGGCTTCCCGTGCCCTGGGATCAGGAGTCGGCGTCTTCGTCGGAAATCGAGACGCCGAACGCGGCGAGACCTTCTTCGAGATAATCTCCCAGCATCGGGAGCCCGAGGAGGTATTGCGCGGTGCGCTTGTTGTGTTCGTCGCGCGCGAGCTGCAGTGCGTCCGCCCATTCCGAAAGGTCATAAGTGCCGCGGCCGAGCCACGCCAACGCCACGAGCTCGACCTGCTCGTCTTCGTTGAGCGCGTTGATCGCGCCGACCAGTTCCTCGCGCGTGCCGTCGCCCGCCTTGTCTTCGAGAATGTCGGCATTGTCGTCGTCGGTCGGGTTCGAGCCTTCGTCGGGATCGCTGTCCGCCACCTTCTCGTCGAACTCCCGCGCCTTAACGATGATGAAACCCACCTTGTCGGTGGGAATGATGAGCGTCGGCGTGTCGTCGGATTTTTGTGCAAGCGGCATCGTTCTCGAACCCCTGTGGCGCAGACAGAAAACGCGCGGGCCCCGCCGCCGTTCCGAACCGGTGCGACGCTATGTGATGCGGTGCATGTTTGACTGCGCGGCCGGGACTCACTACACAGACGGTGGGCCACACCTCCCCAACGAGGTGCGTTCATTCTGGAAGGAATGACTGATGACCGGAAATCGTCCGGCCGTGCGCCCTGCACGGCCTTTTTTTTCGTCCGGACCCTGCGCCAAACGGCCGGGTTGGACACCAGACTGCCTGAGCGGGGCCCTTCTCGGCCGCTCGCATCGCTCCAAGCCCGGCAAAGCCAAGCTCAAGGATGCGATCGAACGTACCCGCATGGTTCTTGGGATCCCCGCGGATTATCGTATCGGCATCGTTCCCGCCTCCGATACCGGCGCCATGGAAATGGCGATGTGGTCGGTGTTGGGGCCGTTACCTGTCGACATGTTCGCCTGGGAAAGCTTCGGCGAAGACTGGGTGACCGATGTCGCCAAGCAGCTGAAGCTCAAGGACGCGCGCATCCTGAAAGCCGATTACGGCGCGCTGCCCGATCTTTCTGAAGCCAATCCCAAGCACGACACCGTGTTCCTGTGGAACGGCACCACGTCTGGCGTGCGCGTGCCGAACGGCGATTGGATTGCTTTGGACCGCCTCGGCATCACGATCTGCGATGCGACCAGCGCCGCGTTTGCGATGGATCTGCCGTGGGACAAGCTCGATGTGACGACGTTCTCCTGGCAGAAAGCGCTCGGCGGCGAAGCGGCGCATGGCATGCTCGTGCTGTCGCCCAATGCCATCGCGCGGCTGGAAGCGTATTCGCCGCACTGGCCGCTGCCGAAAATCTTCCGCATGACCAAGAGCGGCAAGCTCGTCGACGGCATCTTCGAAGGCGAGACGATCAACACGCCGTCCATGCTTGCGCTGGAAGATTATCTCGATGCGCTCAAATGGGCGGCGGGTATCGGTGGGCTCAAGGCGCTGATCGGGCGCTCGAACGACAACCTCGCCGTGCTGGCGCGCTGGGTGCACGAAACCGACTGGGTCGCGTTCCTGGCCGAAGAAGAAGCGTCGCGCTCGAACACGTCGGTGTGCCTGAAGATCGTCGATCCCTGGTTCGCCAAGCTCGCGCCGGATGCGCAGGCCGCCGCCGCGAAGAAGATCGCCGATATTCTCGACAAGGAAGGCGTGGCCCTCGACATCGCATCCTATCGCAGCGCGCCTCCCGGATTGCGTATCTGGTGCGGCGCAACCGTTGACGCCACCGATCTCGATGCACTGACGCCATGGCTCGATTGGGCCTGGACGCAGGTCAAAGCGAGCTGATCCACCACCCGGAGCGCTGACGCGCTCCGACCTCCCCACAAGGGGGAGGTGAACATTGGCCTCACTTCACCCTCCCCCTTGTGGGGAGGGTCGGGGTGGGGGAAGTGAAAATGGAGTCTCCCATGCCCAAAGTTCTGATTGCCGACAAGCTTTCGCCCGCAGCACTGCAAATCTTCAAGGAGCGCGGCATCGAGGCCGATGTGAAGACCGGCCTCGCCAAGGAAGAACTGCTCAAGATCGTTGCCGACTATGACGGCATCGCCATCCGCTCGGCGACGAAGATCACGGCCGACGTGATCAAGGCCGCGAAGAATTTGAAAGTTGTCGCGCGCGCCGGCATCGGCGTCGACAANNTGGGAAAAGAACCGCTTCATGGGTGTCGAGCTCACGGGCAAGACCTTGGGCCTGATTGGCGCAGGCAATATCGGTTCCATCGTGGCCGACCGCGCCAAGGGCTTGCGGATGAAAGTGATCGCCTTCGACCCCTATCTGTCGGTCGAGCGTGCAGCCGATCTCGGCATCGAGAAAGTGGAACTGAACGATCTTCTCGCGCGCGCGGACTTCATCACTCTACACACGCCTCTCACGAGCGAAACGCGCAACATCATCTCAGCCGATGCGATCAACCTTATGAAGAAAGGCGCGCGGATCATCAATTGCGCCCGCGGCGGGCTGATCGACGAGAACGCACTCAAAGTCGCGCTCGATTCCGGGCATCTGGCCGGCGCCGCGCTCGACGTATTCGAGGAAGAACCCGCGAAAACGAATGTGCTGTTCGGCAACGAGAAAGTCGTGGCGACACCGCATCTTGGCGCGTCCACCAGCGAAGCGCAGGAAAACGTGGCGCTGCAGGTGGCCGAGCAGATTTCGGATTACCTGCTGACGGGCGCCATCACCAATGCGCTCAACATGCCGTCGATCTCGGCAGAAGAAGCGCAGAAGGTGCGCCCGTGGATTTCGCTTGCGGAAAAGCTGGGCGCGTTCGCAGGCCAGCTGACCGACACGAGCCTGACGAGTGTCGAGATCCTCTATGAAGGCGTGGCCGGCGCGCTCAACACGCGTGCGCTGACTCAGGCCGCGCTTGCCGGGCTTCTGAAACCCGCGCTCGCGCATGTGAACATGGTCAATGCGCCCATCGTCGCGAAAGAACGCGGCATCAAGGTGAGCGAAACGCGCCGCGACCGTCACGGCATCTATGAAGGCTTCATCAAGATCACAGTGACGCTCGCGGACGGCACCACGCGACGTGTGGCCGGCACGGTGTTCTCCGACGGGCGCCCGCGTCTTATCCAGATCAAGGACATCAACATGGATGCGGAATTCGCGCCGCACATGCTTTACGTCATCAACGAGGACAAGCCGGGCTTCATCGGCCGGCTGGGGACATTACTCGGCGATGCGAAAGCCAATATCGCGTCTTTTGCGCTGGGGCGTAGCGCGGAAGGCGCGGATGCGATCGCGCTGGTGGAGGTGGACGGCGGGGTGCCGGAAAACGTGGTCGCCGAGATCCGCAAACTACCGCTCGTCAAACAGGCCAAGGCGCTGGCCTTCTGAGTCTCGCCCTTTTATTGCCCAGATTGCGGGCCCAACTGTTGGCGGAATTCAGCAGGGGCCGATTCCATGGATGACATGGCCGCATGGGGCCATACCGTGACGCCGCAATATGCGACGCTCATCGTATGGTTCGTCTGGTTCGTGAGCTGGATGCTGGCCGCCTTGTGGTCGGCGCGGGTCGCCAAGAGAGTCGATTGGAATACGCAATTTCTCTATCGGGTAGTCACGATCGCCGGTGCATTTCTGTTGTTCGGCGTTCAGACCCATTCCTATCGCGGCCCCGGCAGGCTCTGGGTTCTGAGCGACGACGTGAGCTGGGCTCTGGTCGGCGTCGTGACGCTTGGCTTTCTGTTCGCGTGGTGGGCGCGAATCTATTTGGGAAGCCTGTGGTCGGGCTGGATCACAAAAAAGGCGGGTCACCATATCGTCGATACCGGCCCCTATGCACTCGTGCGGCATCCAATCTACACGGGATTGATTCTCTCCGCCTTCGCCACTGCCATTCAGCGGGGAACGCTCGTAGCGCTTCTGGGCGCGGCCGTTATGGCTTGGGGCTTCTGGATCAAGGCCCGGCTGGAGGAACGTTTCCTGCGCGAGGAACTGGGCCCCGAGGCCTATGATTCCTATCGCCGCAGGGTTCCCATGCTGGTGCCTTTCGGCCCAAAAGCCGCCTGAGCCGCGACACCGTCGATGGATCGGCTACACCCGCAGCGGCGAAACGTTTCGTGACCCCGCCGACGGATATTTGTGCTTGTAGTAGAATACCGTCGCGACGATAGCGGGCACACCGACGAGCATCGGCCACAGCCAGATTGCAAGTCCGGCATAGTGGAATATCCGGCTCAAGGTGGCGACGGAGAAGGCTGTCCATATCGCGATGTAGCTTGCGATAAATTTTTCAAAATGCACGAACAACCAGAACATCTGCTGTGTCGGCTTGCGCCAGAATCGGTACATATCCGCCGCTGCCCCGTGCATGCCAATCGTTCCAAGCACCACGGCTACGACGCCCATATGTTGCACCCAGTCGGGTCGCAACAGGGCGAAGCCTGCAAGGCAGGCACATGTGAGGAATGTCAAAATCGCGGCAATCCAATCGATTGCGCCGGCATTTCCACCGCTCGCCAGGCTTTTCAATCGCAGCACGCGATAGCCCGAGAAGGTAAGATAGAAGCTCAGGATTGCGATCATGGCGAGAAACAACACCGGGCGGAACAGCGCCATCGGGAGAGCCGTTCCCGCCAACAGACCCATCGACCAGAAATAAACCCTGCCCCAGCGCCGGTGTTGCGATCCACCTTTGGTGACTGCCAATACGAGGGGCGCCAGCACGAGACACAACATGCCGGCCGTAATGTGGACCGCCAGGAACGCATGGAACCACAATGGATCGTTGTGCATGGATTGTTCTCTCCCAAACTTGCGCCGGCGTCCTGCATCCCTCTGTTTGATTGCGACGAAAAGGCGAAATGCGCGAAAGGGCATTGAATTACGCCAATGGCAACTCCCGCAGTTCACGCTTCGCGAAATGCTCCACCACCGTGGCTTCCGTTCGCCAAATTGATCGCTGTGCCGGCCGTCGTGGCCGTCTTCCTGACACTGACGGACGCGTTCGAACTGCAGGTGCTGCCTCTGGGCGAGCGATTTCTCTACTGGATTTGCTTGCTTGAAATGGCGCAGCTCGGCAGTCTTGCGATCCGCTCTTCGCTGGATCGCGTCCATCTTTCTCCGTCGAAGCTGGTGTTGGCAGGTTTTCTGAGAATCGTCCTGCTGTCGGTGCCGGTGACCCTTGCGACATGGCTGGTCACGGCCCTGGCATTGTCTCAGCCGTTGCGCGCCGTTCGATTGCCGGAATTCTACCTGCCGGTTGTTCTGGTCATCGCGGCCATGGTTTGCATCAACCAGCTGGTTCAGCGGCGCCCGATCGAGACTCACTCGGTCCGCTCAAGCCCGGAATCGCCGCAAGGACCGCAGCCTGCGCCAATTCTCTCGCGGCTTCCGCACAAATTGCGCGCTGCCAGCCTCCTCGCCGTGCAGGCGGAAGATCACTATATCCGGCTTCACACGAGCGCCGGATCCGATCTTGTGCTGTTGCGGTTCTCCGATGCGCTGACGGAATTGCGCGGACTTGAAGGCGCACAAATCCACCGATCCTGGTGGGTGGCCCGGGACGCGGTACAATCGTCCCACAGGGAAAGCGGAAAACTATTTCTTGTGCTGCGTGACGGGACAAAAGCACCGGTCAGTCGCAGCTTCACCCGCGCGCTTCACGAGTCTGGCTGGTTCTAGATCGCGCCGAATCGGGGCTCGAGGCGTAACGCGACATCCCTGCGCTTGAACCCAAGAATTGCCGCCGACGGGTGCGGCAAATGATAACGCCGTCTCTCCGGACAACGCAGTGCCCACAATTTCTATTGCCGCAGGGTTCCCATGCTGGTGCCTTTCGGACCAAAATCGGCCTGACAGGGGCGCGCGTTTCATCCTATAGTCCGCCACCGTGCCCATGCGCGATCCTCGCGCGGGCGATTTGATCCGGGTACGGAATAATGTCGAATGTCGCCGTGATCGGCGCCCAGTGGGGCGACGAAGGCAAAGGCAAGATCGTGGACTGGCTGTCGGCCCGTGCCGATGTGGTCGTGCGTTTTCAGGGCGGCCACAATGCGGGCCACACGCTCGTTATCGACGGCAAGACCTACAAGCTGAGCCTGTTGCCCTCCGGCGTGGTGCGGCCGGGCAAACTTTCCATCATCGGCAATGGCGTGGTGGTCGACCCCTGGGCGTTTGTCGACGAGGTCGAGCGCATCAAGGAGCTTGGCGTCGCGATCTCTCCGGAGTGCCTGATGGTGGCCGAGAACGCGGCGTTGATCCTGCCGCTGCATCGCGAACTCGACACCGCACGCGAATCGTCCAACAGCGTGCAGCGCCTGGGGACGACGAAGCGCGGCATCGGTCCAGCTTACGAAGACAAGGTGGGACGGCGCGCGCTGCGCGTGATCGATCTGAAGGACCCCAAATCTCTGCCGGACAAAATCGCGCGGCTGCTCGCGCATCACAACACGTTGCGCCGCGGTTCGAATCTTCCGGAGATCGATGCCGGCGCGTTGCTCGAAGCGCTCAAGGAGATCGCACCCAAAATTTTGCCGTTTGTCGGATCCGCATGGCGTCGCCTCGACGAAATGCGGCGCAAGGGCAAGCGCATTCTGTTCGAGGGCGCGCAGGCCGTTCTGCTCGATATCGATCACGGCACCTATCCCTATGTCACGTCGTCGAACACGGTGGCGGGACAGGCGGCCGCCGGATCGGGTTGCGGACCGCGCGATGTGGGTTATGTGCTGGGCATCGTGAAGGCCTACACCACGCGCGTGGGCGAAGGGCCGTTTCCGACAGAGTTGACGGATGCGCTGGGCGAAAAGCTGGGATCGCGCGGCGCGGAATTCGGCACGGTGACGGGACGCAAGCGCCGCTGCGGCTGGTTCGATTCCGTGCTCGTGCGCCAGACGGTCGTGACCGGCGGCATCGACGGCATCGCGCTTACCAAGCTCGACGTGCTCGACACCTTCGACGAGATCAACATCTGCACCGGCTATCGACTCGACGGACAGGAAATCGATCACCTGCCGGTCGATGCGAACGAGCAGGCACGCTGCGTACCGATCTACGAGACCGTCGAGGGTTGGAGCGAATCCACCCGCGGCGCGCGCTCCTGGGCCGAGTTGCCGGCGACGGCCGTCAAATATATCCGCCGGGTCGAGGAGTTGATCGGCGCGCCGGTCGCACTCCTTTCCACCAGCCCCGAGCGCGAAGACACGATCCTGGTGCGCGATCCGTTCGTAGATCGTTGAACGAGGGGTGGCGGGCGCACAGCTTTTGGGATAAATTAACTCATGGACCTTGTGCTCGAAGATGAGGCTGAGATATTGGCGCGCAAACTTGCGGCGCTAACTGGCGAGGACATTGAGGACGCAGTTCTCGAAGTCATTCGAGAAAAGTTGGCCCTGCTTAAACAGACTGAATCGCCGAACGCCCGTTGAGGTCGCTGATATCTTCGCGACATGCCTCGCCAGAAACAGATCAATCCGTGGATCGGCGATGTCAATTCTTACCCCTTGCGTGCTGCCCGCCCTTCCCGGCAGGCTAAGGGCAATCGATATCCAGAACAGGGGCCTGAACCATGTTGAAAACGCGTTTCACCGAGATGTTCGGCGTTGCGGCACCCATCACGTGCGGCGGGATGACCCGCGTGGGCAAAGCCGAGCTGATCGCGGCCGTCGCCAATGCGGGCGCACTGGGATTCATCACGGCGCATTCCGCCGGCAAGCCGGAAGACCTTGCAAAGGAACTGAAGCGCTGCCACGAGATGACCGACAAGCCGTTCGGCGTGAACCTCACCATCCTGCCCAGCATCACGCCGATTCCCTACGATGAATATCGCGAGGCGATCATCGAGGGCGGCATCAAGATCGTGGAGACGGCCGGCAACAATCCGCAGCCGCATCTGCCACGCTTCAAGGAAGCGGGAGTCAAGGTGATCCACAAATGCACCAGCGTGCGCCACGCGGTGAAAGCGCAGGCCGTGGGCGTCGATTGCGTGTCGATCGACGGGCTCGAATGCGCAGGGCACCCCGGCGAGGACGATGTCGGCGGGCTGATCCTGTTTCCTGCCACCGCGGACAAGCTCACGATTCCGATCATCGCATCGGGGGGCATGGCGGATGCGCGCGGGCTCGTGGCCGCGCTCGCACTCGGTTGCGACGGCATCAATATGGGCACGCGCTTCATGGCGACGAAGGAAGCGCCCATCCACGAGAATGTGAAAAAACAGATCGTGGCGAACGACGAGCGCGCCACGAATTTGATCTTCCGCACCATGCACAATACCGCGCGCGTGGCGAAGAACGCGATCAGCGACGAGGTTGTCGCCATCGAGCGGCGCGGCAATGCGAAATTCGAGGATGTGAAGGAACTGGTCGCGGGCACACGCGGCGGCAGCGTCCTCGACAAGGGCGAGATGGATTACGGCATCTGGTCGGCCGGCCAGACGCAGGGCCTCATCCACGACATCCCGTCCTGCGCCGAGCTCGTCGCGCGCATCGTGACGGAAGCCGAGAGCATCATCCGCAACCGGCTGGACAAGGCGCTCGTGTAAGCTACGTCAGCGCGCGCGACGGATCATGATGAGGTCGAAGCCGGTCTTCGCGCCAGATTCGACTTGGAACGCGCGCTTGCCGATAGCGCGAAAGCCATAGCTTTCATAGAGCTTTTGGGCGCGCCGATTGTCTTCCCAAACGTCCAGATAGATATCCCTGGCTGAGGCGAAGCGCGGCTCTCGGAAAGCGGCGTCGATCAATTGCCGGCCAATGCCTTTGTCTTGAAATTCCGATAGGACATAGACGCGGCGCAATTCTGCATCCTCCGGAGAGAAATCGTCATCGTCGGTTTCGGGCCACACGACGCCGATCTGGATGAACCCGATCAACCGATTGTCATGCTCGGCGACAAGGATTGTGTCTTCGTCGAGAAATTCTTCGAAGCACGATTCCGAGAGATTGTTTTCAAGATGCGCCGCCAGATCGGGCGGGTTGAGCGAATGACCGAAAGCGTTCGCATAGGTCGTCTTCGCCAGCTCCGACAGCGGCTTCACATCGACTCTTTGTGCTTTTCTGATGGTTGCGATCACGCTAAGTCTCGAAAACGCTCTTGAACTCGTAGGGCGCGATAGCGTGCATGTGATTGACGGGACCGTGCCCGGAACCAAAGCCGGGCGCAGCCTCTATCGCATCGTACACAAATCGATGGGCGCGCTCCGCCGCATCGCGAAGCGCAAGTCCCTGCCCAAGTCCCACTGCTATCGCAGTTGAGAGGGTGCAGCCGGTGCCATGCGTGTGCAGCGTATCGATGCGTGACGATTCGAAATGATATGATTCGTGCGAGCCGGACAGAACCAGCGTATCCGATACGTCGTGCTCCCCTGTATGCCCGCCTTTGACGAGCACGGCTCTTGCGCTTGCGGCACATAGGATTTTCGCTGCACGCATCACGTCGTCGAGCCCGTGAATCGAAATGCCGCTGAGAATTTCCGCTTCCGGAATGTTCGGTGTGATCAAAGTTGCGAGCGGGAACAATCGCACTGTCATCGCCGTCCGTCCCGCTTCGTCCAACAGCACGGTTCCGCTCGTCGATGCCAGCACGGGATCGAGGACAATGGGAATATCCTTCGCCTGCGCCGCCAGCACGTCCGCCACCGCCTCGACGATCCCCGCGGATCCCAGCATACCGATCTTGATCGCGTCCGCGCCGATATCGGCAAGCGTCCATGCGATCTGCTCGCGCACGATGGCGGCAGGAATCGGGTGGATGGCATGAATTCCGCGCGTATCCTGCGCGGTGACGGCCGTGACGGCCGTCATGGCATAGGCACCAAGGGCCGTCGCCGTCTTGATGTCGGCCTGGATGCCGGCGCCGCCGCTCGAATCCGATCCCGCGATGACTAGAATGCGGGCAGGCCGTCTATTCAAGTCGTCGCTTCCTGGATCACGGCGACGAGATCGCTCACGATCTGGCGCACGAGCTTTTCATCCTCGCCTTCCGCCATCACGCGGATCACGGGCTCGGTGCCCGATTTGCGCACGAGCAAGCGACCCGAACCATTAAGGCGCAGTTCACAGGCCTTGATGCTTTCCACGACGCGCGCATCGCTCAAGGGAGCGCCGCGCTTGAAATGAACGTTCTCGAGGATCTGCGGCATCGGCTCGAACACGTGCGAGGCTTCGCTCGCCGTCTTGCCGTCCTGCGCGACAACCGCCAGAACCTGCAAAGCCGCGATCAGCCCATCGCCCGTCGTGGAGAAATCGTTGAGCACGATATGGCCCGATTGCTCGCCGCCGACATTGAAGCCGCCTTGCAGCATCTTCTCGATGACATAGCGGTCGCCGACCTGCGCGCGCCCGAGCTTCAGGTCCATCGTCTTGAGGAATTTGTCGAGCCCGGCATTCGACATCACGGTTCCCACGACGCCGCCGCCGCGCAATTTCCCGGCCTTCGCCCAGGAGCGCGCGATGAGACCCAGGATCTGGTCGCCGTCGATGAGCCGTCCTTCTTCGTCGGCCATCACCACGCGATCGGCGTCGCCGTCAAGCGCGATACCGAAATCGGCGCGCCGCTCGCGCACCTTCCGCTGCATGGCCTCGGGAAAGGTCGAGCCGCATTCATTGTTGATGTTGAAGCCATCGGGCGTGTCGCCGATCGCGATCACCTCGGCGCCAAGCTCCCAAAGCACCGCGGGCGCCACCTTGTAGGCGGCGCCATTCGCGCAATCGATGACGATACGCAAACCGTCGAGGCCCAATTGTTTTGGAAAGGTACGCTTCGCAAATTCGATATAGCGGGCCTGCGCGTCGTCGATACGCTTGGCACGGCCGATCTTGCGCGGCTTGGCAAGGCCCTCTTCGAGACTCTTTTCCATCAACGCTTCGATCTGCACTTCGCATTCGTCGGACAGCTTCTGTCCGTCTGGGCCGAAAAACTTGATGCCGTTGTCTTCGAACTGATTGTGAGACGCGGAAATCATCACGCCCAAATCCGCGCGCAGCGAACGCGTGAGCATGGCCACGGCCGGCGTCGGCAGCGGGCCGAACAGGAACACATCCATGCCCACGGCGGTAAAGCCCGCGACCAGCGCAGATTCGATCATATAGCCGGACAGCCGCGTGTCCTTGCCGATCACGACGCGATGGCGATGGTCGCCGCGGGTGAAGATGCGGCCGGCGGCCATGCCGGTTTTCAAGGCAATTTCCGGCGTCATCGGGTAGCTGTTGGCCCGTCCGCGTATGCCGTCGGTCCCGAACAACTTGCGGGTCATGAAGTGATCTGTCCTTGGATGCCCTCAGGCACGGATTATAGCAGAAATCCTAACGGATTCCGCATGGCTCGAACGCTTGGCTTAATACGCGGCCGAGGGAGCAGGTCCTAGGCCACGAAGCCGCCTTCGTCCAGCTTTTTCCGCACCAGGATGGCATCCCGGAGAGCGCCCGGATTGTGGGTCCGGACATAGTCCGCCCCCTGATCAATGGCGAAAAGTTCCGCAGCCAGGCTGGCCGGACCCGCCTCCTGCGGCGGGCGCCCCGTCAGGGCGCGCAGAAAGGATTTGCGCGAGACCGAAACAAGCAGCGGCAGCCCGAAGGCGCGTCTGAGCGTGGGGAGACGGCGCAGCACGGTGAACGAAGCTTCGGGGTTCCCGCCGAGAAAAAATCCCATTCCCGGATCGAGAATCAACCGCTCGCGCGCGACACCGGCTTTCACGAGCGCCGCAATCCGCGCTTCGAAAAACGAAATCACCAGATCGAGAACTTTCGACGGCTCGGCGACGATTTTCGTCGCGCGCCCCGCGCCCTGCACCGAATGCATTACGATCAGCTTCGCGCGCGACGCCGCGAGTTCAGGATAAAGCTCTTCGTGCGGAAAGCCCCGGATGTCGTTCAGATAATCAACGTGCTCGCGCATGGCCCAGCGCTGCACCGGAATCGAAAAGCTGTCGATGGACAGGGAACGCTGTTCGGCTTTCATCGCGCGAACAACAGGCGCCAGCCGCGCGATTTCGATTTCGGGATCGACAGGCTTCGCTTCTGGGTTTGACGAAGCACCGCCGAGATCGAGAATATCCGCGCCGCTCTCGAGCAGATTGCGCGCATGCGCGAGCGCGGCATCGGGCGCAAGAAATCGTCCTCCGTCGGAAAACGAATCCTCGGTGATATTGACGATGCCGAGAAGTTTCGGCGCTGCGCTCACCGCCCCGGCTGGGGCTCGACCACGGGACCGATGCCCGGACCGCGCGGGCGTCCGGCTTGCGGCACGCTCGGACCAGGGCCGCGCTGCGGCTCGGGCTCTTCGTAAGGAGTCCGATCCGGCGGAATGCCCTTGAGCAGCGCAAGAATCTCATCGCCCGTCAGGGTCTCGTATTCGAGCAGACCTTTCGCCAGCGTGTGCAGGTCGTTGATACGCGTCTGCAGAATGTCGTGGGCGCGGTTGTAGCAGGTGTCGATGATGCGACGGATTTCCGCATCGATCTTCTGCGCGGTCGCTTCGGAAATGTTCTGCGTGCGCGCCACGGAATGACCCAGAAACACTTCCTCCTGGTTCTCGCCGAATTCGATCGGGCCGAGCTCATCGGAGAAGCCGTAACGCGTCACCATCGCGCGGGCCATATGGGTCGCCTGCCGGATATCGGAAATCGCGCCGGTCGTGACCTTGTCGTAGCCGAAGATCAGTTCTTCGGAGAGACGCCCGCCGAACGCAACGCAGATATCGGCCAGCATCTTCTGGCGCGTCACGGAAAGCTGGTCGCGTTCCGGAAGGCGCATCACCATGCCGAGCGCGCGTCCACGTGGAATGATCGTCGCCTTGTGAATCGGATCGGAACCTTCCACCGAGATCGCAACGATGGCATGACCGGCTTCGTGATAGGCCGTCGTACGCTTTTCGTCGTCGCTCATCGCGAGCGAGCGGCGCTCGGCGCCCATCATCACTTTGTCTTTGGCATCTTCGAGTTCGCTCATCATGACGACGCGCTTGCCGCGGCGCGCCGCGAGCAAGGCAGCCTCGTTGACGAGGTTCGCGAGGTCAGCGCCCGAGAAAC
Source organism: Alphaproteobacteria bacterium (assembly GCA_003139615.1). GTDB lineage: Bacteria > Pseudomonadota > Alphaproteobacteria > Micropepsales > Micropepsaceae > Rhizomicrobium. The sequence goes on along the minus strand of PLJH01000063.1, from coordinate 18,171 downwards.
CGGGCGTGCCGCGCGCGATGATGCGCGGTTCAACGTCGGGCGCCAGCGGAACCTTCTTCAGATGCACGCGGAGAATTTTCTCGCGGCCGCCCAGATCGGGATTCGGCACGACCACTTCGCGGTCGAAACGACCCGGGCGCAGCAAAGCGGGATCGAGAACGTCGGGGCGGTTGGTCGCGGCGATCAGGATCACGCCTTCATTGGCTTCGAAGCCGTCCATCTCCACGAGCAACTGATTGAGTGTCTGTTCGCGCTCGTCATTGCCGCCACCGAGACCTGCGCCGCGATGACGTCCGACGGCGTCGATTTCATCGATGAACACAATACAGGGAGCATTCTTTTTCGCCTGCTCGAACATGTCGCGCACGCGGCTCGCGCCGACACCCACGAACATCTCGACGAAATCGGATCCGGAGATCGTGAAGAACGGAACATTCGCTTCGCCCGCAATGGCGCGCGCGAGCAAGGTCTTGCCGGTCCCCGGGGGACCCACAAGCAATACGCCCTTCGGGATACGGCCGCCGAGACGCTGGAACTTCTGCGGGTCGCGCAGGAAATCCACGATCTCCTTCAGCTCATCCTTGGCTTCATCAACGCCGGCGACGTCTTCAAACGTCACGCGGCCGGTTCGCTCGGTGAGAAGTTTCGCGCGGCTCTTGCCGAAGCCCATCGCCTTGCCGCCGCCTGCCTGCATCTGGCGCAGGAAGAACACCCACACTCCGATGAGAAGCAGCATGGGGAACCAGTTGATGAACACGCTCATCAGATTGATGCCGTCATCCGGCGGCGCAGCCGTGATGTTGACGTTGTGCTCCTTCAGCATTGGAACAAGCGACGGATCGTCGGGCGTATAGGTCGTAAAGGCTTGGCCATTTGTGAGCTCGCCCTTGATCGTCCTGTCCTGGATCGTGACCTTCGAGACCTGACCCTGGACCGCCTGCTGATTGAACTGGGTGTAGGAGATGACGGACGGGTTCTGATGCTGGCCCGTGTTCTGGAACATGTTGAACAGGAACACGAGCAGAAGCGCGATCAGAATCCACAACGCGAGATTACGAAGGTTGTTCACCGGCCGTCCTTTCACTGGGGCCCAATCCGGCGGCAGAGCCTCAGGGACCTGCCGTATTAGATAGGGCATTTATAGCGCGTTGCCAGCCATCAAAACGTTAAGAAATGAGATGACCCGCAGCAACACCGAATTCCAATTCCACTTAAGGTTCGCGGTTAATTGTACGTGACCGGCCGTTATCAGCCCGAAGCAGCGGGTTTTCTCGAGGATTCCGGCGCAATCACAATCGTGCGCACGCCGAACGCGGCTTCCCCCTTGCCGGACGGTGCGATGAGGCAGCCGTGAAGGGTGCGCGCGGCCACGAGTTCCCCACGGCAGATGGCGTCGAACAACCGCTCCAGACGCTCAAATCGGGGCCGGTAGGGTTCTCCCGAAATGCGAGAAAGAAGCCATGCGAAGGCCCTGAGCCCGATTTCGCGCGGCGCTGCCGCCAAACGCGAAGGGTCGAGCATGGCTTCGCCGTCAACGATGCGCGACGCCCGGGCAAGCAGGTTCTCCGTCGCATGATCGAGCGCCTCGCGGGCGCGGGCCAAGTGGCGCGCTGCGCCGGCGATCCGGGAACTTGAGAGCCCGAGCTCCTCCAGCATCGGCCACGCTTCGCGCAGCCTGACGCGGGCAAATCGCGGGTCGACGTTCATGGGGTCGTCGACCCAGGTTTCCTTGCGGGCCTTGAGAAAAGCACGCAATTCGCTCCGCCCGATGCCCAGGAGCGGCCGCACGACCCTCAGATCGTCGAAGCCCGGCACGGGGTAGAGCGCAACCGGGCGCATGGCCGACAACCCATCGAGCCCGCTGCCGCGGCCAAGCCGGAGCAGAAATGTCTCCGCCTGATCCTCAAGCGTGTGCCCGGCATAGACGCCGCCGATTTCGTGTGCATGGCACCACGCGCCGATGAGCCGATAGCGGGCTTCGCGAGCGGCGGCTTCGATATCGGCTTTGGGTTTTTTGTCCTTCCAGACCAGCAACTCGCTTTTCAGGCCTGCCGCCTTCGCGCGCCGCAGCACATCGCGGGCGACGTGCTCCGAATTGGCGTCGAGGCCATGATCGACCGTCAGCACGACGGGCGCGGGTCTTGAAGCAACGCGGGACCAATCGGCCAGAAGAAACATCAACGCCAGCGAATCGCCCCCTCCGGAGACCGCCACGGCACCGGGCCAGGGTGCACCGCGCGCCAGAACATCCATCATGGTAGATGCGAAATCGGCGACCGCAGCCGGCTTTTCCGGAAGCGTGGACTTTTTTGCGACCGCCGGCGTCTCAGCAACCGGCTTTACGACCGCCTTCTTCGACGTCTTTGCGACAAGGGCCTTAGTGGCAGTCGGCCGCTTTGCGGGCGCCGAGGGCTTGCGCTTGGACGGTTTTCGAGGCGGCGGGGTACGTTTTGGGGAGCGCGGCAAGGAAGGTGCAACCTTCTTTTTTCTGGTTCATGGCAAGCAGCGACTGACCGAGCCGCAACATGCTCTCGGGCGCTCGCGGACTCGAGGAAAATCTCTTGATCTCCTCGGCGAATGCGTGGGCGGCGTTTTGATAATCCTTCTGCACATAGGCGATATCGCCGACCCAGTACACGGCCTGCGGCGTCAAATCGTCCTTGGGATGCGCATCTGCGAAAGCGCGGAAAGCGGCGCGCGCCTCGTCATATTGCGCCTTGGCGAGCAGGTTCAGCGCGGCATCGAACTGCGGACGTGTATCGATCGACGCTGTCTGCGGCGGCGGGCCGTCTTGGGGCGCCGTCGTCTGGGGCAGCGGCGCTCCGGTCGGCAACGTACCAAGGACGCCCGGTGGCGGCGCGAGATGGATCGGCGTGTTCGATGGCGGCGGCGGTCCCATCTGGGCGGGTGCTGCGGACGCGCTCGGATTCGATTGTGCCGGGGTGCCGTTGCAGGGCAACGCGTTCTGATCGTCGGCGCCGCCTGCGGCCGAGAGTTGCTGGGCAGACAGCGTGCAGAGCTTGTAGTCGAAATCCTTCTGCATGCGCGCGATCTTCGCATCGAACTCGCTGACGCGATGATCGAGTTGCTCCATCTGGCCGGTCAGCTGGCGCAACGTATTTTCGAGATCGCCCACGCGCTCGTTGAGGCTTGCGATGCTCGAATCCTGCGCCTGCTCGTGCTGCAGGCGCGCCTGCTTGTCCTTGTCGGACTCGCCGAACAAATCTGCGACCTGCAACGTCCCGGTGCGATCCTGCGCCGAAGCGATTTTGCTTTCGAGCAATGCCGCCTGGGCCTCGTCGGCCGCAAGTCTGGTCTTGAGCGTCCGGGCAAGCTCAGCGGTCTGCACACTTGTCGTGTTGCCGGCGGGCGGCGTGTCGGCAAAAGCCGTCGTGGCCAGAAGAAACCCCAGGCTCGCCACAAAAAGCGGTCTTGCCCAACGCGCGTGCTTGTCGCCGGTCATGTCCATCGCCGTCACCATTTCCAAAGCGGGCGCCTCGCGCCGGTATTTCCTATCCGATTTCAATACTTAGCCGAAAATGAGGCTCCAACGAAAAGGGCGCCCGTCAGGCGCCCTTCCAGGTATGCTGTGTCAAGGCGATCAGGAGGACTCGCCGCCCGCAACGACTGTCACGCCGCGGCGGTTCTGCGCCCAGCAGGACTCATCGGATTCCGTGCAGATGGGACGTTCCTTGCCGTAGGAGATCGTGTCGACCCGCGCCGAAGAAACGCCGAGGCTCACGAGATATTCCTTCACCGCATTGGCTCTACGGGCACCGAGGGCGAGATTGTATTCGCGCGTGCCGCGCTCGTCGCAATGACCTTCGACCGTCACGCGCACTGCGGGAAATTTCTGCAGCCAGGCCGCCTGGCGCTGGAGCGTGGTCTTGTCCTCGTCCTGGACGGAATATTCGTTGTAACCGAAATGGACGGTGTCGCCCACATTGACCTTGAGGTCCTGCTCGCTGCCGGCAACGACGCTCGAAGACTGCGTTTCGCTTGTCATCGGACCGGTCGATGCGGGGGGCGGGGTTTCGGCGGCCGCTTGCGGCTTCGTGGTGCAGCCGGCGATCAATACAACCGAAGCAATCGCCGCAAATTTCAGACCGGTAGAAAATTTCAGCATGGCAAGCCTACTCCACATGACGCGCGTCCCAGGGTGCGCAGGAACAGCGCAAAAATCGACGCTCGCACCGTTTGCGTAACGTATGATGGGCCGGAATAGACCCATAGTTACTTGCGTTTCACTCTACAAAGTTCCCTCCTATTGGATCAAGGGCGACCATGCCGGATCGGATGCATCGCCGGGTGTCTGGACGCGCTGCTCGTTGCGGCCGGTCACGTCGATCGACCAGATCTGCGAACCGTGCCCGCCGCGCAAAGTGCGCGAAAACATCAGTACCCGGCCGTTTGGCGCCCAGGTCGGCCCTTCGTCCTCCCAGCCATTGGATATGATTCTTGCGCCGCTGCCGTCCGTGCGCATAACCCCGATGTGGAAGGAGTCGCCCGACTGATTGGAAAACGCAATCAGGTCGCCGCGGGGGCTCCAGACCGGCGTTCCGTTCCTGCCGGCGTCGAAACTGATCCGGTGCTGGTCCGAGCCGTCGGCATTCATCACATAGATCTGCTGCGATCCGCCGCGGTCCGATTCAAACGCGATCTTTGATGCGTCCGGCGAAAAGGACGGCGCGGTGTCGATCGCGGGATCCGTCGTGAGGCGCACGACGCCGTGGGTCCGCAAATCCATCACGTAGATGTCGGAATTGCCGTTCTTCTCCAGCGTCATCGCCACCTTGTTGCCGTCCGGCGAGAAGCGCGGCGAAAACGTCATCTCGGGAAAATCGCCCAGCATCTGCTGGCGGCCGCTTTCGAGATCGAACAGATAGACCCGCGGCTTGCCCGAAATATACGACATGTAGGCGATGATCTGCGCCGATGGATTGAAGCGCGGTGTCAGCACCATGTAGTCGCCGCGCGTGAGGAAGATCGGATTGGCGCCGTCTTCATCCATGACCGCGAGGCGCTTCTTGCGCGCGAGCGCCGGCCCGCTTTCCGAGATGAACACGATGCGGGTGTCGAAATACCCCTTCTCGCCCGTGATGCGCTCGTAGATCGCATCGGAAATCATATGCGAGATGCGCCGCCAGTTTTCCGGCGTGGTGAAATATTGCAGGCCCAGCATCTGGGATTCGCCATAGACGTCCCACAAGCGGAAATCGACCCGCAACCTGCCGTCCGACTGCATCTGCACTTGTCCCGTGACAAGACCTTGCGCGTTGATCACGCGCCAATTGGCGTAGGTCGGCGGCGCATTGATGTTCGTGATGTGGTCGACGAAGGATTTTGGATCGAGCGATTTGAACAGACCCGAACGCTGAAGGTCTGCGCGCACCACACCCGCGATGTTCTGACCGGCGGCCGCATCGGAAGGTTGAGGTGCTGCGAAATTCGGGATCGCAATCGGCATGGGCTGGACGTTGCCCTGCGTCACATCCACGCGAAGCTGCGCAGACGCGGGCGCCGCGAAACCCACAATCATCGCGATCACTGCCGCAAATGCGATACCGATGCGTCTCATGTTATTCTCCAGAGCTACTGATCCATCATCTGGCGAGGATCGAAGTGAAACGTGAACGCGCGCCAGGTGCCGTATTGGTTCGCGGGCAATTTGTACGGCGCACATTCCATGATCGCGCGCCGGGCCGCATCCGCGGCGGCGCGCGTATAAGCATTGCTCGCCACCATGGAGGCAGATTGCCCTGTCAATTGTGGCGCCTGTGCGACCGATCCGTCCGGATTGAGAGAAATATCGAAATCGACGACCAGATCCGCGGCATTCGGCGCGCCGACCTGCGGGCTCCAGCACGGTCTGATCATGCTGCGCAACGCATCCTGGATATCCGCCGTCATCGCAGTTTGCGCTCCAAAGCCCTTCGTCGTGCGATTTGCAGCCTTCGCGTTCTGCGGCGCGCTCGGGGTCGCCAGCACATTGTTCAACAACGCATTGATCGAGTCGGCCGTGGACTTCGGTTTATCCGGCTGCGGTTGCGGCTTGAGTTTGGGAACCGGGGGAGGCGGCGGAGCCTTGATCAAGGGTTCCGAAGGCGCGGTATCGACCGGCGGCGGCTCGGTATCTTCCTGCGGCGGCGTGACGGGTTGGGCCACGGGCGGTGTCGGCGCCTGCACCGGCGTCACATCGGGTTGAACCTTCGGCGCGGGCCGCGCGGTCGCGATGATGTTTGTCTTGGGCGCGATCGTGACGAGATCGACGGGCACGACAGGCGCGCTTTCGTCGACGATGTCGAGCCGGTGGCTCCATGTGAACAATGTCGCCACCACGATCGCCAGATGCAATGAGAGCGCGCCGATCCACGCCGCGATCCAGGGCCAATCTCCGGCGTCGGTCGCCTGCGAGATTCTATTTCTTGTCTGGATCTGGCTTCGCGACATCCGTGACAAGCCCGATATGGGTGAACCCCGCGGCGCTGATCATCGCCATTACTTCCATGACACGGCCGTAGTCGACCGATTTGTCGCCGCGCACGAAGATGCGCTGGTCGTAGCCGTTGGCGGCAATCGCGGTCAGGCGCGGCACGAGATCGTCGTCGCCGACAGGCGTGTTCTGCACATAGATGCGCCCGCCCTTGCGGATCGTGACCGACAGCGGTTCGCGATCCTGACCGAGCGCCTGGGCATGCGTCTTGGGCAGATCGACCGGAACGCCGACCGTCAACAGCGGCGCCGTGACCATGAACACGATGAGCAGCACCAGCATCACGTCCACAAACGGCGTGACGTTGATCTCGGACATGGGGCGCGAACGCCGGCGGCGGCCACGTTCCGCGCGATGAATGCCGGCCGCCATCACTTCGCCTTTTCGTCAAGCTGCCGCGACAGGATCGCGGAGAATTCGTCGGAGAAGGCTTCAAGCCGTGTCGTGTAACGGCCGATATCGTTGATGAACTTGTTGTAGAAAACGACGGCGGGAATGGCGGCGAGGAGGCCCATGGCGGTTGCGAACAACGCTTCGGCAATGCCGGGAGCCACGACGGCAAGCGTCGTATCGTGGCGCGCGGCAATCGCCGAAAACGAATTCATGATGCCCCACACCGTGCCGAACAATCCGACAAACGGCGCGGTGGCGCCGACGGTCGCAAGAAATCCGAGCTGCCGTTCGACGCCGTCCGTCTCGCGCATGATCGTCACCGACATGGCCTTGTCGATGCGATCCTTGATGCCGGGGAGTAAAGCCTCGCGCGGCGGCCCGCCCTCGAACGCGCGGCGCCATTCGCGCAACGCGGACACAAAGACCGCCGCCATCGGATGATCGGTCTTCTGGGCGAATTGCTGATAGAGATCGTCGAGCGAAAGCCCGGACCAGAACGTTTTCTCGAATTTGTCCGAGCGGCGGCGCAGCGTGCTGAGCACGAGCCATTTGCTGATGATGATCGTCCACGACCAGATCGAGGCGAACACCAGGATGATCATCACCGCCTTGACGAAAGGATCGGCCCGCAGGAACAGAGAGACGACGGAGATGCCGCTCACCTCGGGGCCGGCGGTTCCTCCGGTTTGCGTGACGTCGACATTGGTCGTCGGGGCGGCTGCGGGCGCACCGAGTTCCTGGGTTTGCGCAGCAGAACCCGTCGGCGCAGCCTGGGGCGTCGACTGGCCAAGCGCCGGCGCGGTCAAACAAATAGCCAACACCGCCGCCGCGGCTGCATGCTTCAATCTCATCAGCAAACCTCTCGTGCCCGCGAAACCGGCCTTGATCCCCGCGGAATATCTCAACAACCGGCGCCCAAAGGAAAAGCCACCCGAACGTGGCCGAATTTGGGCACCACTGGTTAAGCTTTTGTTTCCAATAGCAAAGGCAGCAGTTTCCCGCGAAATTCTTCCGGAATGCGCCGTGGCTTCCCGGACAGAGTGATGACGCAGGCCTCGATCTGCCCGCGCGTCAGCAGCTGCCCGCTCAAATAGATTTTCTGGTCCGCGTTCATCCGCGCACCCGTGAGAGCCGTGCAGGCCGTGTGGACTTCGATCAGGTCGTCGACCCTAGCGGGGCGCAGATATTCGAGTGTTGCCTTGCGCAGCGTCCAGGCGGTGGGTTCCGCGTCGTCCAGCATCGCAAGCCGCGTGATGCCCGCACAGCGGAAGAACTCCGAACGCCCGCGCTCCATGAAGCGCAGGTAGTTGGCGTGATAGACGACGCCTGAGAGATCGGTGTCTTCGTAATAGATGCGGATGGGCAGGATGTGAATCTTGCCTTCGAAGTGGCCGAAGCCCTGTGCGTCAGGCATCGTCGTCCTCGCCATTGTCGTCTCCAGGAGGCGGGAACAACGCTATTTGGGCCGGATCGCGCGACGGCGCGGCAAGGCCCAGATGTCCGAACGCCGCGGATGTAATCACGCGGCCGCGGGGCGTGCGCTGCACGAACCCCTGCTGCAGCAGAAACGGCTCGACGATCTCCTCGATCGCGTCGCGCGATTCCCCGAGCGCCGCCGCAATGGTCTCGATGCCGACGGGACCTCCCGCAAAGGACTCCGCGATGAGCCGGATGTAATTGCGGTCGAACGCATCGAGCCCGCGCCCATCGACTTCGAGACGCGTCAGCGCCGCATCGGCGATTTTCGCATCCACACGCCCATGTCCGCCGACGGATGAAAAATCGCGCACGCGCTTGAGAAGCCGGCCCGCGATGCGGGGCGTGCCGCGTGCGCGTCCGGCGATCTCCCGCGCACCTTCGCTTGTCAGATCGAAGCCCAGCACGCGTGCGCCACGCTCCACGATCGAAAGCAATTCGTCCGCCGAATAGAAATTGAGCCGCACGGGGATGCCGAAGCGATCGCGCAACGGCGTGGTGATGAGGCCGGATCGCGTTGTGGCGCCCACCAGCGTGAACGGCGCGAGCGTGATCTTGACCGAACGCGCGCTGGGACCTTCGCCGATCACCAGATCGAGTTCGAAATCCTCCATAGCGGGATAGAGGATTTCCTCGACCGCTGGATTAAGTCGATGGATTTCGTCGATGAACAGCACATCGCGCGGTTCGAGATTTGTGAGGATCGCCGCGAGATCGCCCGCCTTGGCCAGTACGGGACCGGAGGTCGAGCGAAAATTGACGCCCAGCTCGCGCGCCACGATCTGCGCCAAGGTCGTTTTGCCAAGACCGGGTGGTCCTGAAAACAGCACATGATCCAACGCTTCGGAGCGGGCGCGAGCGGCCTCGATGAAGATCGCGAGATTCTCGCGCGCCTGCTTCTGGCCCACGAATTCCGCCAGCCGCTTGGGCCGCATGCTCGCCTCAAGCGAATCCTCTTCAGCGCGCGCCGGCGCGACAAGGCGGTCGATATCTGGTTTGGTTTTCGGAGCGGCCATTCTTGCGACTCTCTCAGCGCTCCCATGGATTAAACACGTTCAAACCAACAAAAGCGAAATCCCGCACATTACGAGTGACCAGGGTCAACGAATGCTCAAGCGCGCTCGCTGCAATTTGGGAATCCAATATAGGCGCATTTCTACGCTCTGTCCGAAGAGCCGCCCATCTCATTGCGACAGATTCGCTAAATTGGACTACTCGATCCGCTAGAGAGGGACGCAATTCCACGTCGAACCAAACTTCGAGTCGATCCCTTTTCCGTCCGGCTGGCGCGCACATAATGCCGAACCTGATCTCTGCGAGCGACACAACGCTCACAAATTTCGATTCCTCGGGCGTTTGCATCAGCCAGTCCACGACTCGAGGATCAGGACCGGGCTTTACAAGCTCAGAAATAATACAGGTATCGAGCAGGTAGCTCACAGATCGATGACGCGCCCTGGATCCTTGCTACGCGGCGGAACCTCGAACTCATAGGGACATGCGCGCATCACTTCCAGAAACGTCTTGGGCTTTACACGCGCCGGACGCCCCTTCAAACGACGATACTCTTCCGCAGATACCACAACGGCCGCTTCCTCACCGCGTAACGTGATGGTTTGCGGTTCTTTTTTGGCCGCTCGCACGACTTCGGAAAACCGCGCTTTGGCATCCTGTAACGCCCATGTGCGCATCGTGCACCCCTGACTAGTCAGACTAGTCAGATACTACTCTATCGCCCCATCGCGCGCAAGCTTTCCCGGATCAGGACATCGACGGGGGCATGTTCGCCCAGATCGCGGGCGGCCCGCGCAATAGCTTCGGCGGCCTGGCCTTGCGAATAGCCGAGCTTGACGAGGGCCGCGACGGCGTCGGCCTCCGGCCCGCGCGGCGCAACAACCGGCGCAATGCCGCCTTCTTCGCCTGCTCCGCGCAGCATCATCGACGGCGCCTTGTCCTTCAGTTCGGTCACAATGCGTAGCGCAAGCTTCGGTCCCACGCCCTGCGCGCGTCCGATGGCGGCCTTGTCGGACAGTGCGAGTGCACGCTGGAGTTCGCGTGACGACAACGCGGACAACACATTCAGCGCCACACGCGACCCCACATTCTGCACCGTCTGCAACAGACGAAACCATTCGCGCTCTTCCGCCGAGAAAAATCCGTAAAGCCGGATCGCTTCGTCGGTGACCTTGGTCTCGATCATCAGCGACGCGCTCGCGCCTGCGCTCAGCCGCGCGAGAGTGGATGACGGGCAATGGACGAGATAGCCCACGCCCCCCACATCGACGATCGCGTGATCCTCGGCGACGGAATCGACGATGCCTGTCAGCTTGCCGATCATGCGAGCGACGCTGCAATACGGGCGCGCGTGCCCGACAGATGCGCATGCGCGATGGCGCATGCCAGCGCATCGGCTGCGTCTTCCTGGTCGAGAGCAGCCTGCGGCAGCAGGCGCTTCACCATCGCCATCACCTGTTCCTTGCCGGCATGGCCCGCGCCGACCACGCATTTTTTGATGTGGTTGGGCGTGTATTCGGCGATATCGAGTCCGGCCTGGGCGGCGGCAAGCAACGCGATGGCGCGCGCATGCCCCAGCTTCAGCGCGGCAGACGGATCCTTGTGCACGAAGGCCTGTTCCACCGCGATGGAATGCGGCCTCAACTCGGCGATCACCGCCGACAGCGCCTCATGCAGCACGAGCAGCCGGTTGCCAAGATCGTGCTTCGCATTGCTTGTCAGCACACCATGGGCCACATGGGTCAGCCGCGTGCCGGACATTTCGATCGCGCCCCAGCCCATGCGGGCAAGGCCGGGATCGAGGCCGAGAATTCGGACCGTGTGCATCATGCGACCGTCAAGAATCACGGCAGCGAGTGTCGTGGAACGGGGTGGTTCCGCGCAACTGGCATCGGCGGCAACGCACGCCTAGAATTCGGAAAAAGGAAGACACATGAAAACGCGCAAGCTTGGCCGCACCGGCCCGACAGTCTCGGCAATCGGTCTCGGTTGCATGGGAATGTCGGACTTCTACGGCCCGGCGGACCGTGGCGAAGGCATTGCCACCATCCATGCGGCCCTGGAAGCGGGCATCAACCTGCTCGACACCGGCGATTTCTACGGCATGGGCCACAACGAGATGCTGATCGGCGAGGCTCTGCGCGGGCACAAGCGCGAGCAGGCGATCCTCAGCGTGAAGTTCGGCGCACTGCGGAGCCCCGACGGCCGCTGGGGCGGCTTCGACGCGCGGCCGGCTGCCGTGAAGAATTTCGCCGCCTATAGCCTCAAGCGGCTCGGCACCGATTACATCGACATCTATCGCCCGGCGCGGCTCGATCCCGCCGTGCCGATCGAAGATACGGTCGGCGCCATCGCTGACCTCGTGAAGGCGGGCACTGTGCGCCATCTGGGTCTGAGCGAAGTGTCGGCCGAGACGGTCGCACGCGCCAATGCCGTTTTGCCGGTGGTCGATCTGCAGATCGAATATGCGCTCGTCACGCGCATGATCGAGGCGCATATCCTGCCCTCGCTGCGCAAGCTGGGCGTGGGCGTGACGGCCTATGGCGTGCTGTCGCGTGGGCTGATCAGCGCGGCGACCGTTGCAGGCGAGATGCGCGAAAGGCCGTTCTTCCCGCGCTTCGTCGGCGACAATCTCAAATCGAATGTCGCGCTGGTGACGAAACTCGGCGAAATCGCGCAGGCGCGCGGCATCACGGTGGCGCAACTCGCCATCGCCTGGGTGCTTGGACGCGGTGACGACATCGTGCCGCTGGTGGGCGCGCGACGCCGCGACCGTCTCACCGAAGCACTCGGCGCGCCCGACATCGTGCTGACCGAAAGCGAATTGAAGGCGATTGATGCCGTCGCGCCCGAGGGATCCATCGCCGGCACGCGCTATGCGCCGGAACAGATGCACATGCTGGATAGCGAGAAGCGCGCGAACTGAGATCTCAAATTTCGCCATGGCCGCGCGTGACCCGGTCACCCAGCCAGCGAGCGTCTGCGAGCTGAATTAAGCTCAATTCGCAAATCAAAATCACCGACGAAGAAAGTCATTCGCCGCGCGGACGCGCGGCGGCTGGGTGGCCGCCTCGGAGGGCGGCCATGGTGAATTTTAGGAATGGATGTGATCGTTCGTGTCGAGAACTGAAGCTGCTTACGCCGACAGCTTTTCCATCAACGCATCCGACAATTCGTAATTGCCGTAGACGTGCTGGATGTCATCGTGGTCGTCGAGCACTTCGAGCAGCTTGACGAGCTGTTCACCCGTTTCGTCGGGAACCGCGACATAGTTCTGCGCCCGCCAGGCAATGGCTGCCGATTGCGGTGGACCGAATTTCGCTTCGAGCGCATCGCGTACCTCGCCGAAATCTTCCACCCGGCTCAGGAATTCGTGGCCGTCGTCGGTCGTGACGCATTCGTCGGCGCCGACTTCGATCGCCGCCTCGAGCATCTCGTCTTCGCTGCCCTTGCTCAGGGGATAGGCAATCACGCCTGCGCGCGAAAACATGAAGGAGACCGAATTCGTCTCCCCCATCGCGCCGCCATATTTCGTGAAGGCGGAGCGCACGTCTCCGGCCGTGCGGTTGCGATTGTCGGTCAGCGCTTCGATGATCAGGGCCACACCGCCGGGGCCGTAACCCTCGTAGCGCACTTCTTCGATGTTCTCGGCGTCCGCTCCTTGCGCCTTCTTGATCGCGCGGTCGATGTTGTCCTTGGGCATGTTTTCGGCCCGCGCCGCGATGATGGCGGCCCTCAGCCGCGCATTGTGCGACGGATCCGGCAGGCCCTGCTTGGCCGAAACCGTGATTTCGCGGGCCAGCTTGGAAAAGAGCTTGGAGCGCTCCTTATCCTGCTTGCCCTTGCGGAACATGATGTTCTTGGAATGGGAATGACCGGCCATGTGACACCCTAAGCGGCGGTCCAAATAGCCGGGCACGAAGAACGGTTCAAGCCTCTATGCTATATCGGCGACCAATGCCAATTTGGGGCCCATGGGCAATCGTGGAATAACTGGCGAGATCGGAGAGGAAGAGTGTGCACGGCAGCTCGAGAGTCGAGGGTGGGTGGTCACTCACTTAACTCGAATTCGCACCAACTATCCGAACGCCGATCTAGAAATCGAAAAGGGCTCCTTCCGGCGCCTCATCCAAGTAAAGTCGTCCCGTAAAGCGCGGGGATATGTCACGGGCGGCGGCGTAAGCCCCAGCGTGGTCGCCGGAGGCAAGATTTTCAATCGAGCGACCAACTATCGACTGTGTGATTTTGTCATATTTCTTGCGACCGAACACACCCGATGGCGTTATTTTGTCGTACCGTGTGAATGCGCCGAAATCATTTTCCGCCGTAATATCGACGCCTATTTCAAATCTCCCCGCTTGGATGGTCGACCTCGAAAGCATTCCGGACAGGCCGATATTTTTGTGGGAGGAGGAGATTTCCCGCACAGCCGAATTGTGCCTGACCAACGAAGCGATTTGCTGCCTTTCGAAGGACGATGGGACCTATTGGAGGCTTCGGAGGTGTCGGCTTGACCCACGAAGTGTTTTGTTCTGTGGAAATCTCGAATTTGCCCCGCCGCGTCTACGACCCCGGCGCTGGTTTCGGCAGTTCGGATACGTATCATGTTTGGGTATCGCACATCGCAGACGAACTGCCAAGACGATTAACATAATGGATTGAGCATGGCGGCCGAGACCCATTCGCTTGCGGGTTTGATAAAATGGCTGGAACGGCCGGAATGGAGGGAGGGCTTCAATGCCCTGATGGGACTCCATTTGGCGCAGCCGCTGGCTGCCGCGGACGTCGAATTTGAGAACCTCGGACCGCTTCTCGGCGAAGGTCTGGCCCTGAATTTGATGGGTTGCGTTCTCGAGGACTTCCTTACGCGCGAAGACGACGATGGACGCAATATCGTTGACGACTATCTCAAGCGGCGCGGCTGGAACGAGAAAGTCCCCAACAAGCGATATATGGCAGCACTGCGCCAATCGACCATGAGTCTTTATGAAGTCAGCGACATCGTGCCGGGCCGGTCGTTTCTTGCGCGCGATTTCCTGCGCGGCGGAGAGCCGGTGCGAGTGGACGAGCGATCGGCCACTCGCCAGATGAAGCCATGGGACAGATTGGCGGCACGCATTGTAACATTGCCGCCGAAAAACCTGATTGCAGGCGGAGTTCTGCCGTTCTCGCTTGAGTTAAGCGAGAAACTGCGAGGATTGATCAGGCGAGCCACGGATAAGGCGCGCAAAGACGCGGCGAAACTTGCCGAGAAGCACAGCATCGCCGTCACCTCCGACGCCGAATTGACCTCCGATACGGAGGTGCTGCGTTCCGCTGCCCCGATCTTTACTTCTCTCTGGCTCCAGGACGTTCTTCAACGGGCGCTCGCGCCCCGCAGGCCGCAACTGCGCAACAGCGATGGCGACGAATTGCTGTTTACGAAAGTGCACTACCCGATTAATTCCGGCACAAATAAGCAAGACCTTCGATCGGCGATCGACGCGTTACCCGGCATGCATTGCGAAAGCGACGAATTCTGGAACTGGATCGAAGAGGCCGCCACAAGTCACGATGCAAAGGCATCATCTCGCGCAACCGGCTTGACCTTCACCACGTATCTCGACGGAGATGAGGTGGTGCTCGGCAATATCGAGTTGCTCGAGAATGAACTCGTCTTCTCCGCCAATTCGAGCGCACGCGCCGAACGGGGGCGGGCTCTGCTCGGGCCCGCAATTGAGGGGCTGACGGGCGAGCCCCTGGTGGAGGTCCAATCGGCTGAATCGTTTGCCGAGGGCGATCATGCAGTGCCCGAATCGGCAACGCCGATACCGGCCGATGAAGCGCGCGCAGCGATTCGCGAGATGATGGACCGCCACTACAGGACTCAGCTTGACCAGAAAATACCGATGCTGGGCGACACACCGCGACGGGCGGCAAAGACCGCCAAAGGACGCGAGAAGCTGACGGCATGGCTCAAATATCTGGAGAATCAATCGGCCGCCCACACCGGCGACGATCAAATGGCCGGATACGATTTTGAATGGCTGTGGGAAGAATTGGGGATCGGCCATCTACGCAAATAATGCGGCAGCGGTAGCGAGAACTCGAATCGGGTTCAAATCTCGGGCACCGTCTGCTTCAGGCGTCCGCCGACACGGACCGGCTCGATGCGCGCGGCCAGGCCCTTCGCATTCGTTGCGACGAATACGCCACACAAGGTCGCCGGGCCCTTGGCTGGCGAGAAACGCCCCGTGGACATCTTTTTTGTGAAGCGCTGGATGGGCTCGAACTTCTCCATGCCGATCACGGAATCATAATCCGCGCAGGCGCCGGCATCGGTCTGATAGGCCGTGCCGCCGGGAAGGATCTGCGCGTCGGCTGTCGGGATATGCTGATGGGTGCCGACGACGAGGCTGGCGCGGCCGTCACAGAACTGGCCCATCGCCATTTTCTCCGAGGTCGCTTCGGCATGCATGTCGACGACGATGGCGTCCGCGCCTTCGCCGAGAGGGCACGCCGCCAACTCACCCTCGACGGCCGCGAACGGATCGTCCAGCGCATCCATGAACACGCGGCCCATCGCATTGACCACCAGCACGCGCGCGCCCGAGCGCGTTTCGTAGAGACCCGCGCCTTTTCCGGGCGTGCCTTGCGGATAATTGCGCGGCCTGAGGATGCGGTCGTCATGATCGATGAAGGTGAGAATCTCGCGCTGGTCGAGCCAATGATTGCCGGTGGTGATCACGTCGACTTCCAGCGCAAACATCTCGTTCGCCACCACACGCGTCACGCCGAAACCGCCCGCGAGATTCTCCCCGTTGATGATGACGAAATCGAGCTTGAGCGCGCGCCTCAGTTGCGGAAGCTCCGCCGCGAGCACGTCACGCCCCGGCCGGCCGATTACGTCGCCGATGAAAAGAATACGCATCCCTATCCGAACTTTCTAAACCCGTTTTCCGTCACGACCCCGTCGAGGCGCTGGTCGTGCGCGTCGCGCGGCAGCTTTGCCACTTCCTGCCCCGCATAGGCCACCCCTATGGCAACAATGTGCCCTCGAATGGTCCTTGGGGCCCGCAATGCCGCCAGCGTGCGGTCGTAATAGCCGCCGCCATAGCCGAGGCGAACGCCGTCGGCATCGAAAGCGAGCAATGGCACCAGCAGCACCTGCGGCGCCATGGCGTCGAGATGCGGCTGCGGTTCGTGAACGCCATGGCGATTTGGGGACAACACGTCGCCTTCGCGCCAGGGCCGGAACGACAACGCGGCTTCGGGTCCGGCGATAATCGGCAGCACAATCGAATGTCCGCGCGACGCAAGAACCGACGCCAGCGCCCGCGGATCGGCCTCGTCGTGGATGGGCCAATAGCTTGCGACGACAGCATCCTCCGCGATCGGCAGCATCGCGCCAAAGCGTGCAACCGACGCCGCGAAATCGGGTGCAGCCGCCGCGAGTGTTGCCCGGCGTGCGCGCGCGTCCTTGCGCAAGGATTCTTTGGAGGTCATCTCGAATGAAGCGGACGGGACCGCCTTCGCCGTTGGATGTGGATCCTCACGGGCCTGCAAGTGCAGGTGGGCGCCATATATCCGAAGCCAGGGCCTCGGTCAGGGACAGCTCCCGGTGAGTACCATTAAGGCCCCTGGGTATCGCATTCCTCACGCGCGGGGCAGTACCCGTCCAGCCCCAAGGTTAGGCCTGTGCGAGGCGCGCGGCAATGTCTTCGACGCGCTTCGACGCTTTCTCCAGCGTTTCCGCTGCGATTTGCCTGGAATTGGTCAGCCGCGCGTTCACTTCGTCATGCGCGCCGCTCAGATCGCCGAGTTCCTTGGCGCGCGCATCGAGCCTGTGCACCGCATCGAAATAATCGTCCGTGACGAGAAGGGCTGCCATCAGCAGAAGCCGCGCATCGCCCACCTGGCCCACGCTTTCGAGAAGCTCGCGCACTTTTCCGTCCACATGCTCGGCCAATTCTTTCAGATGCTCTTCCTCGCCGTCATCGCAGGCGATGGTGTAAGCGCGTTGATTGACCATGACGTTGACGAGGGGCATGGGGTCACTCCGTTGGGCGAATAGCGAATGGGGAAGAAAGTCTTTTTCCCCCTATTCGCTACTCGCTTCTATTATCTTCCAAGTGCCGCGCGGATTTCCACGATGGCGCCGTCGAGACGGCCTTCGACTTCTTCGGTGACGCTGGCGAGCGCGCGCGATTCATCTTCGAGTTCCGCAATGCGTGCGAGCAGGCTGTCGCGCTCCTCGCGCAATTGTGCGATCTCGGCCGCATCTTTCGCGGCCTGCGTGCGCGCAGCCGCAAGCGGCAGCGCCATCTCTTCCAGACGGTCCAGCGCCACGGCGAGACGCTGTGCCTTCTCGTCCAGCTCGGTCATCCGCGAGACTCCGTGACAAATCGACCGCGGACCATAGGCGCTGTAGGGAAATTCGGTCAACGAATTCGCCCCGAAATTGCACAGGTCTTGACGGGCGCGCCAGCCGCTCGCTAAGGCCACGGCCGCCCCCCGCCCCGATGTTCCGGCGGAACTTTTGGGCGAGACAACGGGGCAGACGCCGATGACCACAGCACAAGCAGCGATGCCTGAACCCTCTGGCGGGCAGGCCGCGACCCGCCGTCTGGCCAACGCGATCCGCGCGCTTTCGATGGATGCCGTCCAGGCCGCCAACAGCGGCCATCCGGGCATGCCGATGGGCATGGCGGACGTGGCGACCGTGCTTTTCGGCCAATTCCTCAAATTCGATCCCGCCGACCCGGCTTGGCCCGACCGGGACCGCTTCGTGCTCTCGGCCGGCCACGGCTCGATGC
>PLJH01000029.1:13242-41956 GCA_003139615.1 Alphaproteobacteria bacterium | reverse complement strand
ACATGCAAGGTGGACGCCTCGCTTTTCGCGAGGCGGACGGAAGGGGGCCGCGCCGAACTGTGCTCGCCCTAATTCCCCGCAATTGCCCAGCGGTCGGGGTAGAAACCGTTGAAGTCCGTGCGCACGGCCACCGAATAAGCGCCGATGGATTCGAACACGATGAAATCGCCGGGCCCGATAGTTTCGGGCAACATCAGCGGTCGGGGCAGCACGTCGAGCGTATCGCAGGTGGGGCCATAGACGCGAAAAGGGCTTTGACCGGCCGGTTGCGTGAGCGCGCGGCCCTTGCCGTCCAGCGCGAAGACCTGCAGGTGATAATCCGCGGACCAGCCCGGCAGGGTGAGCTCGTCGAAGCTGCCATAGATGCCATCATTGATGTAGAGCTTGTCGCCTTTGCGCAGGATCACCTGCGTGATGAGCGAAAGGCCTTCGGCGACGAGCGCGCGGCCGGGCTCGCACAGAACCGAAATCTTCTTTTCCTGCGGGAGGGTCGCGAGCGCTTCGCGAATCGTGTCGAAATACCAGTGATAAGGCGGCACGTCGTTGCCGGAGTAAGGCCCGGGAAAGCCGCCGCCGATATCGAGCGCCGCGATTTCTACGCCGGCGATGGTAGCCGTGCGCCGCGCCATCTCGATGGCCTGCGCATAGGAGAACGGCGACAGGCATTGCGAGCCGACATGGAAGGTGACGGCCGGGGCGGCACCCGCGGCCTGCACGCGCTTCAACAGGCGCGCCGCATCGTCCGGCGTAGTGCCGAATTTGCTGGAGAGCTCCAGCACCGCGCCGCCCAAGGGAGTCGCGATCCGCACGAAGATGCGCAGGTCTTTGGCGCCGCTTGTTTCGGCGAGCAGCTTGTCCAGCTCGAAATCGCAATCCACCACGAAGTCGCGCACAGCGTGTTTCTCATAGGCGATCTTGGCCGCGCCGGCCGCACGCACCGGCGCCATGAAATGGCACTGCGCTTCGGGATAGCGCTCGTGCACGAGCTCGATCTCGGCGAGCGAGGCAGTATCGAAATGGCGGATGCCTGCGCCATAGACCTGGTCGAGCACATGCAGGGCAGGATTGGCCTTCACGGCATAAAGCGTGTCGCCGGGAAACGAGTCGATGAAACGCTTCGCCGCGACGCGGAATTTCTCCGGGAAGATCACATAGACGGGATCGATCGGCTTCAGCTTCTCGATGATGCGCTCGATATTGGCGAAGCGCGGAAGCGCGTCGGTGTGCTGCGGCGTCATATTCATGGGGCTACCCGGGAGTCGTCGAGGCGCGTCTTAGGGCCGGGGGGCGGGGGGGTCAAGCGGAGCCGTCCCACGCTCGCATCCGTCAATATGACAATTGCGCGAACTCTGTGCCCTTTACCTCTCTCCGTCGGGAGAGAGGTCGAGGATGCGTAGCATCCGAGGGTGAGTGGGTGCGTGTGCAGGGTCAAATCTTTCGAGAGCAGCGCGCTGCATAGGCACCCACTCACCCTGCCCTCTCTCCCGAAGGGAGAGAGGGCAGAGTTTCAAATCCGGCGCGCAACTGTCGGATGGTTTTCCGGCGGTCCGCCGACGGTTGATAGACGTCCGTCATCTCGCCGAGTGCCCGGTGGAATTCCGGAAGTGTGATGTTTTCCGGGACCTCGAACGCATCGATGCCGACGCGGTGCATGAAGGCGAGTTGGTCGTAAAGGAAATGGCCGGCGGCGCGGATTTCGCCCGTGAAGCCCAATCGCGTGCGCAAGATTCGCGCCCAGGAGAAGGCGCGGCCGTCGCGGAATTTCGGGAATTCGAGCACGACGACGGAGAGGCGATGCACATCTTCGCCCAGCGCCTCGGGCGATTCTTCGGATTTGAGCCGCACGCCGACGGGCGCGTTGCGCGCGAGCAGCGCCTCGCGATCTTTGTGGAAGCGGGCCAGCGAAACGATTGTGCCGTTGGCAGGGAACGGTTCGCCGTCGGCTATCGTCGCGAAATTGTCTTCGACGAAAATCCCGTCCCTAATGAGCGGCATAGGCGCGCTCCTTGAACGGTTCGAGCCCTACGCGGCGCACGGTGTCGAGGAAGCGTTCGCTGCCCTCGCGGCGCTCCAGATAGACATCGACCACGCGCTCCACCGCATCGACGATCTCGTGCTCGCCGAAACCGGGGCCGAGGATTTCGCCGATGGAGGCGTCTTCCGCGCCGGAACCGCCCAACTGGAGCTGGTAGAATTCGACGCCTTTCTTGTCGACGCCCAGAATGCCGATATGGCCGGCATGATGATGGCCGCAGGCATTGATGCAGCCGGAAATCTTGATCTTCAGCTCGCCGATGTCGCGCTGGCGTTTCAGATCGGCGAAGCGCTCCGACAAGCGCTGCGCAATCGGGATCGCGCGCGCATTGGCGAGATCGCAATAATCGAGACCGGGGCAGGCGATGATGTCGGTGACGAGCCCAGCATTCGGCGTGGCGAGCCCGAGCTCGGCAAGCCGCGCATGGATCGCAGACAAATCCTTCTTGCGCACATGCGGCAGAACGAGATTCTGCTCGTGGCTTACGCGGATTTCCGCGATGCCGAATTTGTCCATCAGCTCGGCCAGTGCGTCGAGCTGCTCATGGCTCGCGTCGCCCGGCACGCCACCGATGGGCTTGAGCGAAATCGTGACGATGGAATAGCCCGGCGCGCGGTGGGCCGCGAGATTGACATCGGACCATGCGCGGAAATCCACGTCGGCCTCACGCGTGGCTTCGAATTCCGGCGACACATCGCTCAACGCTTCGAAAGCAGGTGGCGCGAAATAGTCCGTGATGCGTGCGATCTCTTCGGCAGGAACTTCCAGCGTGCCGCCTGCCCTGATCTCCGCGAATTCGCGCTCGATCCGGCGGCGCATTTCTTCAGGCCCCAGCGCATTGACCAGGATCTTGATGCGCGATTTGTACATGTTGTCGCGACGGCCGGACTGGTTATAGACGCGCATCACCGCTTCGAGGAAGGCGAGGATGTCCGTCGTCGCCACGAAATCGCCCACCACATGCGCCACATAGGGCGTGCGGCCCATGCCGCCGCCGGCATAAACGCGATAGCCGGTTTCGCCCGCCTCGTTCTTCACGATCTCGACGGCCACATCGTGAAATTTAAGCGCGGCGCGATCGTGGGCCGCACCGCCGACCGCGATCTTGAACTTGCGCGGCAGGTAGGAAAATTCCGGATGCAGGCTCGACCATTGCCTTATGATCTCGGCGATGGGACGCGGGTCTTCGATCTCGTCTGCGGCCGCGCCTGCGAAATGATCCGCCGTCACATTGCGGATGCAATTGCCGCTCGTCTGCAGTGCATGCATCTCGACGGTCGCGAGATCGGCGAGGATGTCCGGCACATCGACCAGCTTCGGCCAATTGAACTGGATGTTCTGCCGCGTGGTGAAATGGCCGTAACCCTTGTCGTATTTGCGCGCGATGTGAGCCAGCATGCGCAGCTGCCTTGCGGAAAGCGTGCCGTAAGGGACAGCGATGCGCAGCATATATGCGTGCAGCTGGAGATAGAGACCGTTCATCAGCCGGAGCGGTTTGAATTCGTCTTCGGTCAGCTCGCCCGACAGCCTGCGCTCGACCTGATAGCGGAACTGCGCGACGCGCTCCGTCACGAAGCGCGCGTCGAATTCGTCATACCTATACATATCGCCGGCTCTGCTTGCCGAGATCGACGCGCACGGTCGGGCCGGCGGCGCGGATGATCTCGCGCTCCTTCACAGGCTTGACGCCATCGGCTGCGATGCGGACATCGAACAGATAGGGATTGACGACCTCGCGTCCCTTCACGAACACGTCCGCCGCCTTCAGCATAGCCTCGGCCGCCGCATCGTCCGGAAACACCTCGGCGTCGGCGAGCGCGGTGACCCAAGTACCGCCGCGCCAATAGACGACGTCGCCGTCGCGAAGCCGGTTGGCAGTCAGGATCTGGGGCAGGTTGGCCATGAGATGAAAGTCACATTTCAGGATGGGGAATTCAAGGCTTCACAGTATGAATTTGTATTATTCAAAATTATACAATGAATCTATGTTGTATATTTTGCTCGCCTCGCTGAGCGGGGACCTGTCGAGCGCAGCGAGACTGAGGGGCCCCCTTCGACCCGCTTCGCGGGCCACTTCCCCCGTAAACGGGGGAAGAAAAAGGAAACAACCATTGTCGCACCGCAAAAAACCTTGATGATCCCGGCGGATGGCTCGAAGCGGTCATCGAGCAGTCCACCATGGAGCAGATGCGTGACGGATGCCGCTTCAGTGCTTGACCCACTTGAGATCCTTCCGCCAATTCCCATCGCCAAGCGGCACCTGTTTTCGGCGGTCGTGGGCAACGCGCTCGAATTCTACGATTTCATCACGTACACCTTCTTCGCCACGCAGATCGGCCAGTCCTTCTTTCCGTCCCACACGCCGCTCGGCAGCCTGCTGCTGTCGCTTGCGACGTTCGGTGTCGGCTTCGCGACGCGCCCGTTGGGCAGCATCGTTATAGGAGCCTATGCCGATCGCGCCGGCCGCGCGCCCGCAATGGCGCTGAGTTTCGTGCTCATGGGCTTCGGTATTCTGGTTCTGGCGTTGACGCCGTCTTACGCCGCGATCGGCATCGCCGCGCCAATCTTGGTCGTGCTTGCACGTCTCGTGCAGGGCTTCGCGCTGGGCGGCCAGGTGGGCCCGAGCACATCCTATCTGCTGGAAGCGGCAGCGCCGAAATCGCGCGGGTTCTACACGACGCTGCAATATGCCAGCCAGGGACTTGCAAGCATGCTCGGCGGGATCGTGGGCTTCGTGATTTCCAGCAATCTCGATGCCGCGAGCCTGCAGCAATGGGGCTGGCGCGTGGCGATGATCCTGGGTGCGTTGATTCTTCCGTTCGGACTCATGATCGCCAAGACCATCCCTGAAACGCTCGAGCCCGCGTCGTCGCGGCAGACGAATGCGATAGCGCCGGCAAGGTCCCGGTCGGGCGGCAACGTTGGCGTCTTCGTGGACTGCGTCGTGATGCTCGCGAGCGCCACGATTTGCACCTATGTCATACTTTTCATGCCGACTTATGCGAGTCAGTTTCTGCACATGCGCGCCAATGTGGCGTTCGCGGCGCCCATCGTGTCGGGGACCTGCATCCTTGTGTTCAGTCAGATCAGCGGCTCGATGTCCGACAGGTTCGGCCGCAAGCCCGTAATGATCTGGCCGCGGGTGTTGCTGCTCGTGGTGGTCTATCCCGGCTTTGTGCTGTTGGAGCACAACCGCGATGGCGTCACGCTACTCGCCGTCACGGCGGTTATTGCCACGCTGAGCACATGGAGCGCGGCCGCGAGCCTCGTGAACATCGCCGAACTGATGCCGAAGGAAATGCGCTCGGGTTCGCTTGGCACCGTCTATGCCGTGGCGATCGCTGCTTTCGGCGGTACGACCCA
This sequence comes from Alphaproteobacteria bacterium, assembly GCA_003139615.1. Classification (GTDB taxonomy): domain Bacteria; phylum Pseudomonadota; class Alphaproteobacteria; order Micropepsales; family Micropepsaceae; genus Rhizomicrobium. Next base: position 36,558 of record PLJH01000029.1, on the reverse strand, counting down.
ATATGTCGTTGTCTGGCTGATCGGCCGCACGGGCAACGTGCTGGCGCCGGCCTGGTATCTGACCGGCGCCACGCTGATCGGTCTCATTGCGATGATCGTCGCGAAAGAGACTGCGCCGGCAAAACTCGAATGAACCCGGCAGCCTTTCGCGATAATTTCCGGCGCAATAATTTCTAATCGCGATAGGAATCGTAATCGCGCGCGTCCTGAATGGCTTCGTCGGCCTTCACCAGCGCATTTTCGAGCGCGGGTTTATAGCAGGACGAATCGCCGGCCTTGTAATAGGGGTAGGCTTCCGCAAGGTTTCGGCAAATCGCGCGGGCTTCCTCGCGCACGCGCCATCTCAGTTCGCGCGCACCTTCGGGCGTCTGGAGATTGAGATCGTCGTAGCGGACGATGCCTGACAGCGAGACGCGCTCCAACGGCCCACCCACCTTGGTGTCGTCGGCATGGAAACGCGGCGCGGTCACGGTTACAGTGTCCGAACCGTCATAATCCTGCGCCAGGGCCGAAGACGCAGCGAACACAAATGCACCCGCCACGAGCGCGAGGCGGAACTTCGATGAATCGAGCATGCCGCAACTCCTTGTCCTAATCCGGTTTCGATCGAAACGGTTGCGCGCGCCCGCGGTTCCGAATCCGCTGGCCCGCATGAATTGATCGTATCACGATTATCAAAAGCCAGTCGCGTTCAGGCCGTCTTTTTGATCGCGCTCTCATGCCAGCGATGGAGGAGAGCCCATTCGAGCAGGGACAGGATGGAAAAAATCGCGATGCCGAGTGCTGCGAGCAGCGCAAGTGCCGCGAACATCTTGGCGATTTCAAGAGTGTGTCCGGCTTCCACGATCCGCCAGGCAAGGCCGGTGGCAGCACCCGACCCGGCGACAAACTCCGCCACCACGGCGCCGATCAATGCGAGCCCACCGGAAATTTTCATGGCGCCCAGCAGATTCGGCAGTGCCGTGGGAAACTGGAGCCGCATCAGGATCTGCCGGCGGCTCGCGCCGTAAAGGCGGAACAGGTCGATCAGATTGTGGTCGGTCGATTTCAAGCCCAACGTCGTGTTCGACAGGATCGGAAAGAACGCGACGATGAACGCGACAATGACCAGCACGAGATTGATGCGGTCGAAGCCGACCCAGATGAGGATGAGCGGCGTGATGGCTACGACGGGCGTCACCTGCAAAATCACGGCATAGGGATAAAGCGCTCTCTCGATCGCGCGGCTCTGCGAAAACAGAACGGCTATCGCCACGCCGCCGATCAGCGCCAGAGCGAACGCCTCCAGCGTCACGCTCAACGTCGTCCACAAAGATTGCATCAGCGACGCGAAATTCTCGACCAGCGCGGCCCAGATCGCGGATGGTGCCGGCAGCACGTAGACCGGAACATCGTAATGCCGGACGAGGAATTCCCACAGCGCCAGCACGGCAATTCCCAGCGCCACAGGAACTGCATATTTGAGCGCCGCGCTCATGCGTGCTCCACCATCGCATTGCGCAACGCGGCCGAAACTTTCGCGGCTTGCGTGGTGAATTCCGGCGACAGCCGGTAATGCCCGTCGCGGTTTTCGGGTGCTGCGAGCGCCATGTCCGCGGCGATGCGACCCGGCCGCGGCGTCATCACCACCACGCGCGAAGAGAGATAAGTGCTCTCATAGACGCTATGAGTGACGAAGATGACGGTGAGCTTATCTTCGCACCACAGCTTCAGCAGGTCGTCGTTGAGAGATTGGCGTGTCAGCTCGTCGAGCGCGGCGAAGGGCTCGTCCATCAGCAGCAATTTCGGCTCGGCCGCGATCGCGCGCGCGATGGAAACGCGCATCTTCATGCCGCCCGAAAGTTCGCGCGGGAATGACTTCTCGAAGCCGCCAAGGCCGACGCGTTCGAGTGCGCGGCCCGCGCGCATGTCGGCTTCCGCGCGTGCGACGCCCTTCAGATCGAGCGGCAGGCGCGCATTGTCGAGCGCGCTCGCCCACGGCATCAGGGTGGATTCCTGAAACACGAAAGCGGTCTCGGGGTTGCCGCCCGGGAATTCGACCTTGCCGGCACTCGGTGCCAGCAATCCCGCGATCACTCGCAACGCCGTCGATTTCCCGCAACCTGACGGCCCGACCAGCGACAAAAATTCGTGCTGCTGCACCTCAAGATCGACCGGCCCAAGCGCCTTGACGCCATTGTCGAAGGTTTTGGCGATGCCGGTGAGGGAGAGGAGAGAGGTCATGCCTTCTCTCACTCACCATGGCCGGACGTGACCCGGCCACCCAGGGGGCGGGCGTCTGCGAGCCATCCGTATTGGAGGCACGAGTCATTCGCCGCGTCGACACGCGGCGGCTGGGCGGCCGACTCGGGGGCCGGCCATGGTGAATTGGGAGTGAGCCACGCGAGGTCGCGTTCGCCGTCGCTCACGGTCAATGCTTTACACCCAAATGCAGCCCCGCATTCACAAAGCGCAGGTCGTAAGCCTTCCGGTAATCCAGTTTCCTGTCGTATAGCCCTTCCGACGACATCGTGTCGAAGAAGCTTTTCCACGTCGCATCTGTCATCGCGCCCAGGCCGTTTTTCGCCGCGTCTCCCCCCATCACGAGGCCGTAGCTTTTCATTTTCGCGATCGCCTGCGCGATCAGGTCGTCGCTTATTTCGGGATTGGCGGCCTTGATGAGTGCGTTTCCCGGCGCGGCGTTGCCGAACACATAGTCCCACCAGCCCTCTTCCGTGCCGTCGACAAAAGCCTGCACCGCGCGCGGATTGGAATCGATCCAGCGTTGCGGCACGAACACCATGTTGGTGTAGCCAGGATAGCCATTGTCCGCGAGCAGGAACAATTGCGGCTTGAACTTGCCTTCCTTCTCGATCGTGTAGGGCTCGCTCGTCAGATAGCCCTCCTGGATCGCTTTGGGATCGACGAGGAACGGCGCGAGGTTGAACGTGTAGCGGCGGATCTGGTCGTCGCTGAAGCCGTATTTCGCGCGCAGCCACGGCCAGAACGCGGCCGTCGCCGCGTCCGAAATCATGATCGGCTTGCCCTTCATGTCGGCCAGCGATTTCACATCCGCGCGCGGATGGGTGAGAAGCACCTGCGGATCCTTCTGGAACACCGCCATCACAGCTTTGATGGGCACGCCTTCCTTGACCATGTTGACGGAAATGAAGCAGTTGGAGCCGATGCCGAAATCGGCCGCGCCGCCCGCCAGCAATTGCGGCACGTTCACGCTCGGGCCGCCTTCCATGATGCGCACGTCGAGGCCGCGCTTCTTGTAAAGCCCCATCGCGACCGCTTCGTAGAAGCCGCCATGCTCTGCTTGCGCCTTCCAGTCGGTGACGAAGGTGACGGATGTCGGCGCGGCTTGCGCCGTATTGCCAAGCGCCGCGAGCGCTGCGAGCGTGATTGCAAATCCGAAACGCATCATGAGCCCCTCCGCCGATCTCTTATAACAACTTCAGATCAAGCCGACCGGTCAATCCCCCTTTTTCCCTATACCCCATCGGGGTAGGGGCGAAAATCGACATTCACTCGGAAGGAACGTATGCCCCGCATGTCGCCAGCCGGCGCGTGCGGTCGATCTGGTCGAAACGGTCTTCGTCGTTGATCAGTGTGCGGATCAAGATCAACCCGTGGCGCGAGGGCGAGGTCACGACCAGGCGATGCTCAGTCGCTGCAACTTCGTGGTCGCTGTCCGGCGCCTGCACGACGAGGTCGAGCTTGTTGCGGTTGGTCCGGCGGTCGTCCAGCACATACCAGTTGTTCGTGTCGTCGTCGAAGGTGGAGACCGACCAATAGGTGTCGTGCGGAATCGTGGCGCGGATTTCGAGCGGCCCTTTCGAAAGATCGTAGGGGCAGGCGGAATAAAGAAGGTCGGGGCTCGGCCGCACGACCTTGCGCGAATTCGCATCGGCCCGCGCCATATGATGCATCATGTTCCGGTCGCCGAGGATCGAAAACGTCCGGTTCATTACGACATAGGGGAGCGCATAGAGCGAGCCCGCATGAACGAGCGCCGCCACAAGAAGCGTCAGCGCAATCCAGCCTGCCCAGGCGCGCGCGCTCATGTGCAGCCGTCCTTGACGATGACGGGAAGCGATGCGTTGCCCGGCTCGGACTGAACGCTCGCGCCCGGATTGTAAAGCCGCAATGTGAGCGAGAACGGCGCCCGTGCGGTGGGAATCCAGTTCTGCACATGGGCGGCGCTGCCCACCGTCGCCGAGAATGTGCCGTCGGCCGCGCGCAACACGGAATTCTTCGAGATCGAATAGCGATCGACGGGATTGGGAATCAGGAAATCGTCGGTGCCGTAGGCGGTGATGCTCCACCAGCGTGCATCGGGATCGTGGCCCACGACGTCATACGCGCAGGCGCCGTCGAGCGGCGCGCCGCTCGAGTCCGTGTAAGCCGTATAATAAATCGTCTCGCTGCGATTGAGCGCGAGCAATCCGTGCATCGCCACTTTCGCGCGGGTGTAGGGACCACTCTTTGCGCTGCCGGTCGCAAGGCTCGTTTGCCACGGCCCGTCGCTCAGCGCATTCGGTCCGGCGCCGTAGATGACGGTCGCCCAGGTGGCGAACAATCCCAACGCAATACCGACGACGAGCGCCGCTGCGAGCTTCAGTCCGAACTTCATACGCGCAATCGCATCGATAATGTTGTCGAAACTATAGCACCGAACGAATGACCGTCGCCCCTATCCTGGCCCCGGTGGCGGCGGTGCTTGTCCCGGCGGTGGAGGCGGCGGTTGGTCGTCGTCCTGGTTCCGCTGCGGCGGCGGTGGGCCCTGATATTGATCGCGAGTGGGCGGCGGCGCATCGTCGCTTTGGTCGTTGGAGTCTGCCTGCGGCGGTACAGCGGATTGCGGCGGTTGCTGCTGCGGCTGTTGGCCGTTGCCGAAGATCCAGTTCCAGAACGATTTCTGCGCCGATTGTCCGCCCTGCATGGGGGCCGCTTCGTCGTCGGTCGGCGCGGCGCCATTGCTGTCGGTGCCCAGGATCGCATTGTCGTTCGGCGCCTGAACGGGCGACATGTCGAGCGGCTTCGAGGGCTTGCCCTTCTCCGCTGCCGTCATCACGTCTTTCCAGATGGCCGCGGGCAAGCTTCCGCCGGTGACGGTTTTCATCGGCGAGGAATCGTCGTTGCCGACCCACACGCCCGCGACGTAATCGGTTGTGAAGCCGACGAACCACGCGTCGTGGTAGTCCTGCGTCGTACCCGTTTTGCCGGCAGCCTGATGGCCCGCAAGTGCCGCACCTCGGCCGGTTCCGCCCGTGATGACGCCCGCCAGCATCGTCGTCAGGTCGCGATCGACATGCGAGGCGATCACGCGCTCTTCGGGCGGGGGCGTGCGCTTGTAGAGGACATTCTTCTGCGGATCGTCGACTTCGGTGACGTAGTAAGGCCACACGCGAATGCCGCCGGAAGCAAACGCCCCATAGGCCGTCGTCAATTCGATGGGCGTCACTTCGGACGTCCCCAGCGCAAGCGATGCGTTGGGATCGAGCTGCGAGACGATGCCGCAACGATGCGCNNACCGTGCCGTAGCTGCGGCCGCCGAAATTGGTGGGCGTCCAGCCGTCGATATCGACCGGTCCGTCGTCGCGCACATCCCACGGGCTGATCCCGTTTTCGATAGCCGCGAGATAGACGAACGGCTTGAAGGCGGAGCCGGGCTGGCGGCGCGCCTGCGTCGCGCGATTGAACACGCTCTCGTCATAGTCCTTGCCGCCGATCAGGGCCGAGACCGCGCCGTCCGGCTTCATCAGCACGACAGCAGCCTCGCTCGCATGCACTTTCGCGCCGCGCGTGTTCAGCGTCTTCGCCACGGCATGGCGCGCGGCTTCCTGCAGGCGCGGCTCGAGCGTCGTGTGCACGATCAGGTCCGAGCTGTGCATGAGACCGCTGCCGGCCACGAGGCGTGTCGCCTCGTCTGCCGCCGTATCGAGGAAATAGTTGCGGGCATCAGTGATGGAATGATCGGACATCTGCGCGGGATTGGCGCGCGCGTCGTCGGCCTGCGCCTGCGTGATCGCGCCCGTCTCCACCATCGCGCGCAGCACGAGATTCGCGCGGTCCTGCGCGGCATCGAGATCGCGCCGCGGCGAGAATGCGGTCGGCGCGCGGGTGAGCGTCGCGAGCATTGCCGCTTCCGCAATGGTCACAGTGCGCGCGGATTTTCCGAAATAGACATGCGACGCGCCGTCGACGCCATAGGCGCCGGAGCCCAGATAGATCCGGTTCAGATAGAGCTCGAGAATCTGCTTCTTGCTCAGCGATTTCTCGAGTTTTGCGGCGTCGAACAGTTCGTCGAATTTGCGGCCGAAGGTGCGGGTCGGCGTGAGGAACACGATCTTCGCGGTCTGCTGCGTGATGGTCGAACCGCCGGCCACCACATGTCCCGCATGCAGGTTGGTGAGCGTCGCGCGCACCAGGCCGCGGATGTCGATGCCCTGGTGATCGTAGAAGCGGCGATCCTCCATCGCGATGAAGGCGGCAGGCAGATAGGCGGGCATGTCTTCGAGCAGCAGCCTGTCGCCCACAAGCGCGCCGCGATGACCGATCTCGTCGCCATTGGCGTCGAGAAAGGTGAACGCGATTGGCCGGTTGGCGGCGTAAAGGTCCTGGCTCAGGTCGAGCTTCGGCGCGAACCACACGAGAATGGCCGGCGTCAGATAGAGCAGCGTAATCGGAATCGCGATGACGGCAATGAGCACGCTCGCGATGCGCGTGAGTCCGAATCTGTGGCGGACGATCCAGTCGCGCGCCGCGTGCAGATTTTCCGTGATGTGGTCGCCCGCCATGGATGCGCTAAGTTGTCGATATTTGCGGCGGTTTCAAGGCTTTAAGTGTTAACCGGGGTGTAATGTGATGAGCCGCAACAGCATCTTGAACGCATGGGCTGCGCATCCGTCCGCCATTTTTAACGCGGTGGACGCAGAGGATGCGTGGGGGTCGCGGAGGAAGGCGGCATGTCGCTCCACAGGTTAGTGCCGGCTGCACATTTGATTGACGCGCGAAGCGCGTCTTTGGAGTGTCCATCGCTGAAATGCAAAAGCGATATCGGCACAATTCACCCCGGCGTTCTCTGCGCATCCTCTGCGTCCCCTGCGTTAAAGCTTATTTGTGCTGGAGACGGCGGACTCCAGGCGTAGGCTCCGGGCGAATATGAGAAACCCGCGCGGAATTTCTTCCGCGCGGGCTCTCGCTTGACGGCCGTGTGGTTCGCGTGGAGGGGCTTGCCGCGAACCGCATGCCTCAAGACTAGTCCTCAAATTCGGGGCATCGTCCGCGGCCCATGCCGGGTGTCGCGGGCCTTGCAGATTTTTTGCCCATGATTAACGTCCGCTTTATCTCGCTCTCGCCCCCCCGGGCCTTCCTTGTGGGGACTGGAGGGGCGTGTTTCCGGGGCGTAATCTGCCAGCGTGCCTCTGAACGGGCTCTGGACGGAATGTTCATCGCAGGTTCATCGCCCTGGGCCTAAAAAGCGCCATGCGTAGTCGCGTTTTCCTTGGATTTTTGGCCCTGCTGACCTTGCTGGGCATGGCCTCGCCGTCGCTGGCGCAGGGGCGGTTTGCGCATGCCCCCTATTATTCCGGCGTGCAGCCGCTCAGTTCAGTCCTGCCGAGCATTCGTAGCGGCTATCCCGGACGTTTCTATGACGCCGAAGGTCCATTTCCGGATGCGTCCGGCGGGCTGCATTACTACATCAAATGGATGACCCCCGAAGGCCGCATCATCTGGCTCGACACGGATGCGCGGACTGGCCGTGTGATCGGTCGCGTGCCCGGCTGGGGTGGAGCGCCTCCTCCGCCGCCGCCTTATGGATATCCCCGCGCCGGCAATTTCGGCTACCGTCCGCCCATTATGGTTCGGCCCGGCGGCCCCAATCACGGTTGGGGACCTCATGGCGGATACAGACACTAGCGGCTGATCGGCGATGCGCATTCTCCTGGTTGAAGACGATGCCGATCTCCAGCGCCTCCTGAAGCGCGCGCTGAGCGATGCGGGTTATGTGGTCGATGCGGCCGGCGACGGCGAGGAAGGTCACTTCCTCGGCGACACCGAGCCCTATGACGCGGTGATCCTCGATCTCGGCCTGCCGAAAATGGACGGCGTGCGCGTGCTCGAGAAATGGCGCAAGGCGGGACGCACGATGCCCGTGCTCATCCTCACCGCGCGCGACCGCTGGAGCGACAAGGTCGCGGGCTTCGATGCGGGCGCGGACGATTATCTTGCGAAGCCGTTCTATACCGAGGAACTGCTCGCGCGCGTGCGGGCATTGCTGCGCCGCGCGGCCGGGCTTGCCACCTCCGAAATCGAAATCGGTCCGTTGCGCATCGATACGCGCGCCTCGCGCGTGACCTTGGACGGCAATCCCGTGAAGCTCACTTCGCTCGAATACCGCCTGCTCTCCTATCTCGCGCATCATCGCGGCAAGGTCGTGTCGCGCACGGAACTGGTCGAGCATCTCTACGATCAGGATTTCGACCGCGATTCGAATACGATCGAAGTGTTCGTCGGGCGCCTGCGCAGGAAGCTCGATTCCAATCTCATTCAAACGGTGCGCGGCCTTGGCTATTGCCTTGAAATTCCCGGTGCGGCTCGGGACGAAGATCGGGCTAAAGCCTAATTCCCTTGCCGCCCGCCTCATCGCAGCCGCGGCCGTGTGGACGCTGCTCGGGCTCGTGGTGGGAGGATTTCTGCTCTCGCACGTGTTCAGCGATTCCGTGCAGGCCAATTTCGACGCGCGCCTGAAATTCGATCTCGACGGCATGATCGCGGCGGCCGAGCCCGACGCGCAGGGGCAGGTGTCCCTGCGGGGCCGGTTTGCGGATCCGCGTTTCGAGCGCGCCTATTCCGGCTGGTACTGGCAGATTACGCCCCTCGGTCCGAAAGGCCCCGTCGTCGGGGACACGCAAATCTCGCGCTCGCTGTTCGACCAGACGATCAAGATCACCGACGAAGAACATTCGGGCAATCTGACGATAGGCCATGGCGCGGGACCCGACGGCCAGAGCGTGCGCTTCATTTCGCAGCGCGTCGAATTTCCGATTTCGGCGACGCCCACGCCCAACGATGTACGCGCGTTCAACTTCCTCGTGGCGGGAAATGTCACCGAAGTGCAGACCGAAATCGCGCGTTTCAACGGCACGCTGATCTGGTCGTTTGCGGTTCTGGGATTGGGATTGATCCTGGGTGTGTTCCTGCAGGTGCGCGTGGGGCTTGTGCCGCTCAAGCGCGTGAGCGAGGCGCTTGCGCGCATCCGCGACGGCAAAGCGCGCCGCCTCGACGGAAAATTCCCGGCCGAGATCGAACCACTCGCCTCCGAACTCAACAGCCTGATCGAGCACAGCGCCGAAGTGGTCGGACGCGCGCGCACCCATGTGTCGAACCTTGCGCATTTCCTGAAGACGCCTTTGACGGTGCTGGCAAGCGAGGCGTCCGCGCAGCCGGGACCTCTGGCCGATGCGGTCTCGCGGCAGGTGGTGACGATGCGCCGGCAGGTCGATCACTATCTCGCCCGCGCCCGCGCGGCCGGCGCGCTCGACGTGCTCGGCAACCGCACGCCGGTGAAACCCGTGCTGGACGATCTCGCCCGCGTGCTGAAGCGCATACACGCCGAACGCGGACTTGAGATCACGGTCGATTGCCCGGCGTCGCTTGCGTTTCGCGGCGAACGCCAGGACCTGGAAGAGATGGCGGGCAATCTGATCGACAATGCGTGCAAATGGGCCCATGCGCGGGTGGCGGTATCGGCCGGCCGCACCTCCGGCACGAGTTTCGAATTGCGGGTTGACGACGACGGACCCGGCCTCGATCCCGAAGAGCGTCAACTCGTCGGCGAGCGCGGCGAGAGGCTGGACGAAAGCGTGCCGGGAACGGGCCTGGGCCTCGCGATCGTGCGCGATATCGCCAAATTGTATGGGGGATCCTTCGCGCTCGACACCGCGCCCCAGGGCGGGCTGGAAGCGAAGATCGTTCTGCCGGCGACCGCGTGATCTGCCGGGAAACCGGCAATCCTTAATGATGAATTATTAGCCTGGGTTAAGAATGGGTTTGCAAGGCGGCGTTAACGCCGGCGCGCTACTGTGCGAGGCGGCCGATTGCGGACTGCGCCACACAAGCAATCGGCGGACGGAACGGGCATTCGGGAATGACAGCGGACGACAAGATCGGTTTGCTGCGGGCGTTTCTCGGCAACCTGCCGGAACGTATGGCGGTGCGGCTGGCCAAGGCGATCGAGCTCGATCGGCTGGGCGACGGCGTCGTGCTGCCGCACGACGCGATCTTGGACGGCTTGCGCCCGATACTGCGTCGCGGCACCAACGTCGCGCGCGCGGTTTCGCCGTTGCGGCTGTTCTGCAAGCCCTTCGAAGATCTCCTCGTCAGCGGGCCGCGCAAGGACAAGCAGGTCGGCCGCATTGCTCGCGGTTCTATTCCGATCGTCTGGAAATGGCTTGCGCGCACTTTGCTGCCCGCGGAACACGCGGATTACGTGAAGATCACGAAGGCAGCTGCCTATGCGTATCGCCTCGACGAAGCGAACGCTGCCGCGACGGCCTATTGGACACTGGCCTCGAAGACGATGCGCAAGGCGCTGGAAGGCGATGCCAACCGCAAATCGGCCCGTCTCGCATTGAATGGCGAAGCGACTGCCGCGGACGCTTGGGAAATGGCGCTGCTGCTTGCCGCGGGAGATGCCGTTCGCGAACTGCACGCGCTGCTGCCGAGGCCCACGGTTGCCTTGACGGAAGACCTCGTCTGGTCGCTGCGCGCGATCTACGACCGGCTGCTTGGGACCGTGCCCGATTCCGCGCCCTATCTCGCGGTCGCGGCGATGAACCGTCTCACGCATCCCTGGGAGGCGCTGCGTTTGCCGCTCACGATTTCGCGTCAGACGCAGGATACGCTGATCAGCAGCACCGATATGGGCCTGGTTGGCGAGATATTGCTGGGCGACATGGAAAGTCACGCCGTGCAGATTCACTCCGCGCGTCAGCCCGTCTTCGATGCGGCGGAGCTCGTTCGCCATGTCGCGGGTTTCGCCGCGCTGTCGAACGGCATCGTCAAGGAAATCGAAATGCGCCGTGACGGGCGCTGGGGCCAGCGGCTGATGAAGGATCGCGCCGCCGTGGCCGAGATGATGGAATCCTTCATCAAGCGCGCCCCCCGGGAAATTCTGGCAGTCATGCCGACGCTCAAGACGGGAAGCTATGCCGGCGGCCCACGCGCGCCCGATCTTTCGCGCGCCATCGATCCCGAAAAAGCGGAACGGGCGCGGCGCTACGCCGAGTTGGTCATCGGTTGCCGCCCGGTTGCGGCGGCGGCGTCATTTGGCGCAACGCTGAACGACGCGCGCGACGAAGTGATCGTGGCGCTCAAGCCGTATTGCGAAGACATCTTGAAGGAATTGCGTGAGACGGAAGGCGAGCGTCGCCGCATCGCCGAACAATATTTCGAGATGGCGGCCGAACTCGCGACGCTGTTCCTCAGCGCCGAGGAAGGCGAATTCTTCCGCCGCCGCGGCCGCGCGGCACTCGGTGCGAAGGCGGCGGCGTAAACCTACACACAATCGTGACTCGCCTCCGCCACGAACCGCGCCATTGTCGCGACGGTTACACGGGGGCTGCGATGCACGGGCGCAAAAACTTCTTCCACCCTCCCCTTGAGGGAGGGTCGAAAAATTCGAGCGTAGCGAGAGATTTTTCGGGAAGGGGCAAGCACACTGTCGTCGGAGATTTACCCCTCCCCGAAATTCTCTTTTCGCTGCTGCTCAAAGATAATTTCGACCCTCCCTCAAGGGGAGGGTGGGCCAGAACGTTTTTCATTTCATCGGCAATTGTTTGTGTCGTCCTGGCGACGTCGTGGCCGTCCTTTGCTGCCGAGGACACGGCCGCGCTGATCCGGCACCAGTCGCAGGAATTTTCCGATGCGTCGGCCTCCGGCGATACGGCTGCCCTTTCTCGCCTGCTCGACGACCATGTCACCTTCATCAACGAAGGCGGCGAGAGCGCGTCGAAGAAAGACATTGTCGGCAGCGCGGGACCGCTGCCCAAGGGCATCGAGAATCATCTCGTGCAGACGGATTTTCATGTGCAGCTTTACGGGACGGTTGCGGTCACCTCGTTCACCGATGTGCAGACGGAGCTCGCCCACGGCCAGACGTTCCACGCGAAATACCGCTCGACAGAAGTGTGGCTGAAGGAAGGTGCCGACTGGCGCATGATCTCGAGCCAGACGATCGCGCTCGCCGACGATCCGCCCTCGGTCGTTCTCTCCGACAAGGAGCTTGGCGATTATGTCGGCACCTATTCGGGCGGTCCGGATTTCATTTTCAAAATAGCGCGCAACGGCAGCGGACTCACGGGAACGCTGGGAAGCAATCCGACGGTTGCGATGAAAGCGGAAGTTCGCGACGTACTGTTCACGCCCGGCCAACCGCGCCTCCGCCGCATCTTCCAGCGCGACGCGCAAGGAAAAATCACAGGCTTCGTCAGTCGGCGTGAGGGGCACGATCTCGTGTTCAAGCGGGTGGGGTGATTCCGACCTTCGCATTCGAAGCCAAGCATCTGCACGCGCACCCCCTCACCCCGACCCTCTCCCCCAAAAAAGGGGAAGAGGGGAAAGATAGAGCGCCGCCCTTCTTTTCCGTCGCCCCCGCAGTGGGAGAGGGCGGGTGAGAGGGTGGTGACGCGTGGGTGTTTCAGCCAGTTCGTCCAGGTCATACCAAATGAGTTTGACATACGCCCAATTTGGTGTATTCTTGCTTTGTTCTCATTAAAGCAGGAAGGACGCCATGACGAAAAATCCCGAGGACGACGAACCCGTTGGCTACGGCCATCCGCCCGTTCAAAGCCGCTTTCAGAAAGGACGCTCCGGCAATCCCGGCGGCCGCCCGCGCAGCAAAATCTCGTCCGTCCTCTCCAAGGTTCTGGATGAGCCGGTCAATCTCCAAGGCGGCGGCACCTGCACGCGGCTCGAACTTCTGATGAAGACGCTCGCCACGCATGCGCAGAGCGAGGAGAGATATATGCGCCTCCTGCTCAGCCAGTTGGACAAGATCGACCGGCACGCGGTGCGCACGCCTGTGGTGGAAGAGACCGCAGACGATGCGAGCGGCGAAACCTAGTGACTGCGGCGCGCATCGCGAATTCCCTGATATTCCCTGCTGTGAGGGAATTTTGTGATGCCGACGAGTCCGAGGGCGGGCTATCGAGGCCCACACAAGTGATATTCCGCCGCCCAAAGGATTGCGGCTACTATTTCAGAGGATCGGGGGGGCTTATGCGCTGGACAGTCGAGTTCGCAATTCTGATTGGCGCGGCGATTATCGCGACGAGCATTATGTTTGTGGGTCGCTATGACATCGCTACGAGCAGGTATGTGTATAATGGAGCAAGCGGCGGCGGACGCGAAGCGGCGGCCACAAGTTTTATCTACAGGTTGGATCGTTGGACCGGTCAAATTGATTTCTGTGCTGCCACAGGTCAACGCGAAGACGGAAGCCTAATCATGACTTGCCCGGTTAAAGGTCGAGGAAGCCCCTTGTGACCCGGTCGGAGCTACCTGCCCGTATCGAGTATGGCTGACTTCTTTTTACCTCACACCGTCCCATCCTTCACAAGCGCTGCGATCTCTGCGCTCGAATATCCCAGCTCCTTCAACACCTCGTCATTGTGCTCGCCCAATGTCGGCGGGCGGCGGCGGATTTCGCCGGGGGTGTTGTGTAGCTTTACGGGTGTTGTGGCGATCGGCGCCGTTGGCAACCCCGGGAAATCGACATTCGTGAAAAAGTCGCCGCCGTTGACATGCGGATCGGAAATCGTCTCGCGCATTTTGTAGACCGGCCCGCAGGGCACGCGCGCGGCTTCGAAGGCCGCGACTGCTTCGTCACGCGTGCGGGTGGCGCACCATTCGGAAATGCGTGCGCTGAGGATCTCGCCATTGTCGCCGCGCGCCTTGTCGCTGGCGAAGCGCGGGTCTTCGAGCCATTCGGGCGCGCCCATCAGTTTCGCGACGCGGCGAAACAGCGGATCGCCGTTGACGGCCACCGTGATCCAGCCGTCTTTCGTGCGGTAGATGTCCGACGGTCCCGATGTCTGCCCGCGATTGAGCGTGGGCACGCGGCCGGGCGCGAGCACCGTCTCTTCGATCAGCATCGTGCTGAAATAGGTGAGTGCTGTGCGCAGCAGCGCGCCTTCCACCAATTGCCCGCGGCCCGTCTGGTCGCGCGCGCGCAACGCGGCAAACACACCCATCGCCATCAGCGAGGCGGTTCCGAAATCGACCCAGGGCGTCGCTGCGCGCACGGGTTGCTCTTCCGTGCCGGAGAAATAAGCCGATCCCGACATCGCCTGCGCTACGCCGTCGAACCCCACGCGATTCGCATAGGGTCCTTCCAGTCCGAAAGCAGACACGACCGCCAAGACCGCGCGCGGGTTAATGGCCGACACCGAAGCATAGTCGAGGCCCAAAGACTTCAGCGTCTCTCCCGGCAGGTTTGCCACCACGATGTCGCTGTTCGCGATCAGCCGGCGCACGACTTCACGCCCCTTTTCCGTCGCGGGATCGAGTGTGAGGCTGCGTTTGTTGCGGTTCATCTGCAGGAACATCGCGCCTTCGCGCGGAGTTCCGTCGTCATTCTCGGCCAGCGGGATCAGGGTGCGGTCCTCGCGTCCGTCCCTTTTCTCCACGCGGATCACATCGGCCCCAAAATCGCCCAGAAGTGCTGAACAATAGGGCCCCGCTATGTAGCGGCCGAAATCTGCGACGCGGATGCCAGCGAGCGGTCCGGCCATGTGAGCGGCTCCCTCTAATACGTGATCGATACGTGCGTTCCCGAGATTGCGGCTCGGTCCCAGCCGGAATATACGAGACGCTTGGAGAATTCCATGACGACGCGTGACGCTTTCGCCGCCCTGAACCGGCTGGCCGGTATCGCGCCGCTTCGCAGCCCGGCTTTCGAAGGCGATGACCCGATCATGGCCACCCCCTTCCGCGTTGGGCGCGCAGCGGCGATTGCATTGGGTTTGGGTGCTGCGGCGGGCAACGAGATCTGGCGCCTGCGCGGCGGCAGCCAGCAGGATATTTCGATCGATCTGCGCGCGGCTGCGGCTTCGCTCGTATCGTTTGCGCTGTTGCGCCTGAACGGCGAGGCTGTGCCGCGCCCGTCCGAGTTCAAGCCGACGGTCGGGCTCTATCGCACGGGCGACGGGCGCTGGATTCATCTGCATGGCGGTTTCCCGCGGCTCGAGAAGCGC
Organism: Alphaproteobacteria bacterium; assembly: GCA_003139615.1. GTDB lineage: Bacteria > Pseudomonadota > Alphaproteobacteria > Micropepsales > Micropepsaceae > Rhizomicrobium. Next base: position 21,313 of record PLJH01000029.1, on the reverse strand, counting down.
ACGCTTGATTTGCTGAACGCCGACAACACCAATGAGTCCATCGCGGAATGCGTCGCGAAATGGAATGGGTTTGCGCTGGAAGAATCGCTGGCCTTCATGAAGCTGTGCGGTGCTGTCGTGCGCACGGAAGAGGAATGGCGCAAGACTCCGCAAGGCGCGCTTCTCGCCGACACGCCGCCTATCGTGATCCGCAAGATCGCCGATGCGCCCGTGCTGCGTCTGGCCGAAGCGGACCAGGCGCTTGCCGGTGTGCGCGTGCTCGATCTCACGCGTGTGCTGGCGGGGCCGACCGTGGGGCGCACGCTGGCCTCGCAAGGCGCGGAAGTGTTGTCGGTGCGCGCGGAAAAATTGCCGACCATCGATCTGTTCGACCTTGATACGGGCCGCGGCAAGCGCTCGACCTTTCTCGACCTCAACAAACCGCGCGAAGCCGAAGCGCTGCGCGTGCTGGCGCGCGATGCGCATGTGTTCATCGATTCCTATCGCCCCGGCGCATTGGCGGATCTGGGCGTGACGCCCGCCGCACTCGCGCATTCCTCGCCGGGGATTATCTATTGCGCCGTCTCCTGTTACGGTCACAAAGGCCCCTGGGCGCAGCGGCGCGGCTGGGAACAGCTTGCGCAGAGCGTTACCGGCATCGCGGTCGATCAGGGTGCGTTCGCGGCCGAGCGCGCGGGGAGCAGGCGCGAGACGCTGCCGCAGCTCATTCCCGCCGCGGCCTGCGATTACATCACCGGCTATCTTGCGGCGGCAGGTGTTGCGGCCGCGTTGCTGCGTCGTTTTCGCGAAGGCGGCAGCTGGATGGTGGAAGTTTCGCTCTCGGCCACTGCGATGTGGCTGCAGTCGCTGGGCAAGGTGCCGGCGGCGAGCGTGCCCACCGAGTGGGACCCGCGGGCGGGACTCGATTCCTATTTCAACTCATGCGACACGAAGCGGGGCCGGCTCGATTGTCTGGGACCGATCGTGCGTATGTCGAAAACGCCGCAATCCTGGCGGTTGCCTCCCCCCGAGCCGGGCGCGGATCAACCGGTGTGGCTGGCGGCCTGAGAAAGTATTGGGGGAATTGTTCGCATGGCTCCGAAGCAGAATCCGCTGAAGCTCAATCCGCTGCAATTGCGCACCCTGACGGTGCTGCAGCAGCTTGCGCGCGTGCCGGGCGCGGCGACGCGCGGGCCGAATGCCGGCGAAATCGTGCTGCAGCAATTTCCGCAGCCGCATGGCGATCATTTTCATCTGGGCGATGCGACGGTCGCGACCAAGGATGCAAGCGGCCTCACCAACGAGAAAGTCTGGCATGCGCTGGAGCGCAAGGGCGTCGCGCGCTCCGATTGGCCGCATCGTATCGTACTGACGCAAGCCGGCCTCACCTACGACACCGGCCTCGCCGACGAAATTTTGCGTCGCGCGGCGCACTAGAAAGTTATTCGCCGGAATTCTTCCTCCCCTACGAGTGTGGGAAGAGGATCGGAGAAACTGCGTGCGTCTTCGCGTAACAACTCATAGTTTACAGCAGCAGCTAACCTCTTAGGCAACACATGCGCCGCCCACCATTCCAATGTATCGCGCTCACCTTGCAGGGCGGCGGCGCGTTGGGCGCGTATCAGGCGGGCGTCTATCAGGCGTTGGCCGAAGCCGGCATCGAGCCCGATTGGGTCGCCGGCATTTCCATCGGCGCGATCAACGCCGCCATCATCGCGGGCAATGCGCCTGGCGAGCGCGTGGCGATGCTCAAGAGCTTCTGGAACGAGATCACGGCCCAACCCTCCTGGGGTCCAATGGGCTGGTTCGAACCGCTTGCAGCCTCGGGTGAGGCTGGGCGCCAGATCTTCAATCAATTGAGCGCAGCCCAGGCGCTCACGACCGGCGCGCCCGGATTTTTCACGCCGCGCATGCCGCCGCCGAACCTGCAGCCTTCGGGCAGTGCCGGCGCCACCAGCTATTACGATACGACGCCGCTGCGGGCGACACTTCTGCGCTATGTCGATTTCGACCGCATCAATGCCGGCCGTATGCGGCTCTCCGCAGGCACGGTGAATGTCCGCACCGGCAATTTCGTCTATTTCGATACGGCCGATAAGGCGCACAGGATCGAGCCGCAACACATCATGGCGAGCGCGGCATTGCCGCCGGGATTTCCCGCCATCGAAATCGACGGCGAGCATTATTGGGACGGCGGGCTTGTTTCCAACACGCCCCTGCAATGGGTGCTGCAGCATGGTACTCGACAGGACACGCTGGCCTTCCAGGTCGATTTGTGGAGCGCGCGCGGCCGCGTGCCGCATAACCTGATGGAAGTGGCGACGCGCCAGAAGGAAATCCTCTATTCGAGCCGCACGCGCGACAATGTCGCGAGCTTCTTGGAGAGCGAGCGGTTGCGCAACGCAATCGCCGAATTGCTCGACGACATGCCAGCCAAGCAGCGCGGGAGCAAGGAGATGAGCGCATTGCGCGCCTTGGCGGAGCGCAAGGTCTACAACATCGTCCACCTGATCTACCGCACGCGGAAATACGAAGGCGATTCCAAGGACTACGAATTCTCGCAGCTCAGCATGAACGATCACTGGAACGCGGGCTATGGCGATACGGTGCGTTCGCTCGAACATCGCGAAGCGCTGGAGCCGACGAAGAACAAGGACGGAATCGCCTGTTTCGATTTCACGGTTGCCGAATAAGGGCCCGAATAAGGGAATGCGCGCATGCTTCTGAAAGACAAGATCGCCGTCGTCACGGGCGCGGCCAGCGGCATCGGCAAAGAGATTGCCATCACCTATGCGCGCGAAGGCGCGAAGGTCGTCATCGCCGATCTTAATCTCGAAGGGGCGAATGCGACCGCGGCGGAGATCGAAAAGACCGGTGCGCAGGCGATAGGCGTCGCGATGGATGTCACCAGCGAGGCCGAAGTCGAGACGGGCATGGCGAAGGCCGTCGCCACCTTCGGCGGCATCGATGTCCTCGTCAGCAATGCCGGCATCCAGATCGTGGCGCCGGTTGACGAATTCGAATTCACGAAATGGAAGCTGATGCTCGCGATCCATCTCGACGGCGCGTTCCTCGCCACGCGCGCGGCGCTGCGGCAGATGTACAAACAGGGCCGTGGCGGCAGCATCATCTATATGGGCTCGGTGCATTCGAAAGAAGCGTCGGTGCTGAAGGCGCCCTATGTCACGGCGAAACACGGGCTGATCGGGCTTGCGAAAGTCGTCGCCAAGGAAGGCGCGAAGCATGGCGTACGCGCCAATGTGATCTGCCCCGGCTTCGTGCGCACGCCGCTGGTCGACAAACAGATTCCGGAGCAGGCCAAAGCGCTCGGTATTTCCGAGGAAGATGTGATCAGGAAAGTGATGCTGAAAGACACCGTCGACGGCGAATTCACGACAGTTCAGGACGTCGCCGCCGCGGCACTCCTCTTCGCCTCCTTCGGCTCCAACGCGCTGACGGGACAATCCCTCGTCGTCAGCCACGGCTGGTTCATGCAGTGAAGGAAAAAAGATTTAACGCAGAGGACGCCGAGGATGCGCAGAGGTCGCGGAGGAGACCGCCTGAATCGTCGCCATAGTAAAATCGGAAAAGGTTTATTGGCGCAACGTGCCAAATAAAGACTCACTCTGGGCCATGAGGGAACTCACGCTGATCAAACTGCGCCCTCTGCGCATCCTCGGCGTCCTCTGCGTTAAAATTCTTTTGAATTTCCGCACCGCGCAGTGATCGAAGAGGCTCACTTCACTTTCTTCAGCAGGATCAGCGGCTTCACGAACAGCGCGCGTCCGGCTGGTGTCGCCATGAAGGCGTCGAGTGCGGCGGGATCTGCCGTGAGGGTGATGTCGCCGAAACTTCCCTGGCCGATGGTGCCCGCGAGCGCGCCGGATTTGATCGCCACTGCTGCCGCTTTTTCGTCGAGCAGGTAGATCACCAGCGCGCCGTCGCTGTTGACGCGATAGAGCAGCGGAAACGTCTTGCCGGCCTGCGCTTCATCGGGCGCCTTGCCGTTGTTGCTGATCTCCTTCGCATTCATGTAGCGATAGGGACCAAGCGCTGCGGTCTGCAGCGAATAGACGCTCCAGTCGCCTTGGGCGGAATCGTCTTTGCGTGACGCATCCGGCGGCGAGATCAGAACGGCGGTGGTCGTATTGTCGGTCTGGGGAAAGAAGGTGATGTAGACCCACCCTTCCGGCTGGTGCACCTGACCGCGCCACAGTCCCGACAGTGCGGGATCGGCGGTGAAGCCAACCGTCGTGCCGACGGGGCTCGTGCTGGTGACGGGCAAGCAGGCCGTGACCAGAAGCGAAACGGCAAGCGCGACTGCAAAGCGAACGGCGTTCATGGCGGCGGCCCTTTTTGACACACGGGAAAGCTTTACTACGGATTTGGGCGGAAGAGGGGCGGATCCGTATTCGCCCGCGTTGGCGTTAAGCCGCGGCACCCCTATAGTCGCGCCGCTCGAATCCAGGCTGGAATCTTATGACTCCCAAGCAGCGGCGGCGGCTTGCCTTTGCACTGGCGCTTGTCGTTGCCGGCGCCGGCGGAGCTGCGCTCGTTCTGGGCGCGCTGAAGGACAATGTTCTTTATTTTTACAGTCCCAGCGATCTGGCGACAAAGCATGTGGCCGACGGCGTCGCGTTCCGCATCGGGGGATTGGTGGCGAAGGGCAGCGTGGTGCGCGGGCCGGCCGCCGACGTGCGCTTTGTCGTGACGGATGGCCGCGCAAGCGTGCCGGTGGAATTTCGGGGAGTCCTGCCGGACTTGTTCCGCGAAGGGCAGGGCGTGGTCGCGCTCGGCGCGCTCGGCCCCGGAGGCGTCTTTAACGCAACGGAAGTGCTTGCCAAGCACGATGAACGCTATATGCCCCCCGAGGTCGTCGACGCATTGAAGCGCTCCGGCCGCTGGAAAGAAGGCGAACAGTGACAGGTGAAATCGGGCAGCTTGCGCTGTGCCTTGCATTGGCGCTCGCGCTTGTCCAGGCGGGCGCAGGACTGTGGGGCGCGCGCGCTGCCACGAGCACTTCGCTGGATCTGTCGCGCCATGTCGCGCGCATGTCGGCATTCGGGTTCTTCGCCTTCATCGCCCTCGCGTTCGGCGCGCTCACCTTTGGCTTCGTCACATCGGATTTCAGCATCCTGCTTGTTGCGCAGAATTCGCATACGCTGAAACCGCTCATCTACAAAATCTCCGGCGTGTGGGGCAACCACGAAGGCTCGATGCTGTTGTGGGTGCTCGTACTCGCGGTCTATTCGGCCGTGATGGCTCTCGCCGTTCGCGGCGGCGCGCGGCTCACATCGGCCGCGCTCGGCGTCGAAGGATTGCTCGCGGCCGCCTTCGTCCTCTTTATTCTGTTCACGTCGAACCCGTTCCGGCGTCTCGATCCCATGCCGTTCCAGGGTGAAGGCCTCAATCCGCTGTTGCAGGATCCCGGTCTCGCGATGCATCCGCCCATGCTGTATCTGGGCTATGTCGGATTGTCGGCGACATTCGCTTACGCCGCCGCAGCCCTCATCACCCAGGAAACGGGATCGCATTGGGCGCGCGCTGCGCGGCCTTTCATGCTGGTGGCATGGATCGCGCTCACGCTCGGCATCACGCTCGGCAGCTGGTGGGCCTATTACGTGCTTGGTTGGGGCGGATTCTGGTTCTGGGATCCGGTAGAGAACGCGGCCCTGATGCCGTGGCTTGTGGCAACCGCCCTGATTCATTCGACATTGGCCACGGAACGCACGGGCGCATTCCGCAGCTGGACGTTGCTGCTCGCGATTGCGGCGTTTTCGATGAGCCTCACCGGAACCTTCCTCGTGCGCTCCGGCGTGCTCGCGTCCGTGCACAGTTTTGCGAACGATCCGCAGCGCGGCGAATATATTCTCGTGCTTCTTGGGCTTGCGATCGGCGGCGCGCTGGCGCTGTTCGCCTGGCGCGCGCCCGGCATCGAGGAAGGCACGTCGTTTGAGCCTGCGAGCCGCGAAACGCTGCTGCTGCTCAACAACGTGTTTCTCACGGCCTCCGCCGCGACGGTGTTTCTCGGTACGCTCTATCCGCTGTTGCTCGATGCTGTGACGGGCACGCGCATTTCTGTCGGGCCGCCCTATTTCGCGATCACCTTTGCGCCGATCTTCATCGCACTTCTGCTGCTCGTTCCGCTGGGACCGCGGTTGGCCTGGCGCAAGGGCGATCTTGTGGGCGCGCTCAAACTGCTCGCGCCGGGGGCCGGCCTCGCGCTCCTTGCCGCCATTGTCATCTTCGCCATCCATGCGCCGCATATGCTGGCCGCGGCCGGCGCCTTCGCACTGGCGGGCTGGCTGATAGGAGCCAGCATCGTCGATTTTCGTGAGCGCTGGAAAGCGCGCGGGGCGGGCGTGCAATCCTTCGCATCGGTTCTGGCGCATGCGGGGCTCGGCATTTCGCTTCTGGGAATCGTGGGCACGACCTTGTGGCGCAGCGAAGCGCTGGAAGTGCTTGCGCCGGGACAATCGATGCAGGTGGCGGACACGCAACTGCGTTTCGACGGCGTGACGCCGCGCCAGGGTCCCAATTATTTCGCCGATCGCGCCACCCTCGAAGTGATACGGAACGGCAAACAGATCGCCACCATCGCGCCGGAGAAACGTTCCTATCCGGCGGAAGGCCAGGCGATCACCGACACTTCGATCCGCACCAACGGGTTCTCCGATCTCTATGTCGCATTGGGCGACGATCGCGGTGGCGGACGCTGGACGGTGCGCGCCTACGTCAATCCGCTCGCGCCTTTGATCTGGTTCGGCGGCGCGATCATGGCGTTGGGAGGTCTTGCCAGTTTATGGGGCCGCTTGCGGCCGAATGCTGTACGCGCAGCGCCGGCAGAATGATGCGCGCAGCGATTCTGGCACTGCTGTTTGCTTTTTTTGCGCAGGCGTCGCTCGCGCAAACCCATCCCGACGCGCTCACCGATCCCGCGCTCGAAACGCGCGCGGTCGAGTTGCAAAAGGAATTGCGCTGTCTCGTTTGCCAGGGGCAATCGCTGGACGAATCGAGCGCGCCGTTGGCGGCGGATTTGCGCCGTTTCATTCGCGTGCGCATCGCAGCCGGCCAATCCAACGATCAGATCAAGCAGGAACTCGTCGCACGTTACGGCGATGTCATCTTGATGCAGCCGCCGCTTGATCCGGGAACATACTTATTGTGGTTCGGCCCTTTTCTCGTCTTGTTTCTATGCGGTAGTGTGTTCGCTGTGGTGGTTGCGCGGGCGCGAAAAAATTCGCGCCGCCAAGATTAAGCAAGAAGGCGCTGCGGCGATCACGTTCGTGGGATAGGCACCCGATTTTTGGGGACCTGTCTCACGATTAATGTTATGGACAGAAACACGTAACTAGGGTGTCGTAAGACCCCGGTTCAAACTCTTATCGGTCGCTGTTCGGGGGAATCGCGGCCACTGATGATCACCAGGAGCAGCCATGGACGATCTAAAACAAAAGACCAGGTTCCACCACCGCACCCGTTTCCTTTCGGCCTGTTCCGCCGCCGCGATCCTGATCGTCGGCCTCGGCGCCGCGACCCAGATGCATCCGGCCCAGTCGCCGGTTCTGGTTCCGGTCTCGAATACGGCCGTGCATGCAGCGCCCCCGGCGCCTGCGCATGCCACCCCGCGCATGCTGGAGAACGGCGCGCCGTTCAGCTTCGCGGATCTCGTGGAGCGCGTGAGCCCGGCGGTCGTGACCGTCACGGTGGAAGAGCAGGTCTCGGCCCAGCAGGGCGTCAACCCCGACGATCTCCCCGAGCCGTTCCGCGATTTCTTCAATCAGTTCGGCGGCGGCGGCGGCCGTCAATTCTCCGCGCCGCGCAAAGCCGTCGCGATGGGTTCCGGCTTCATCATCGACAAGTCCGGCCTCATCGTCACCAACAACCACGTCATCGAGGACGGCAAGAAGATCACCGTCAAGCTTCCCGACGGACGCGAGTTCGAAGCCAAGCTGATCGGCACCGACCAGCCCACGGATGTGGCGCTGCTCAAGGTCAAAAGCGACAAGCCTCTGCCCACGGTCGAGTTCGGCGACGATCGCGGAGTCCGCGTCGGCGATTGGGTGATCGCGGTCGGCAATCCCTTCGGCCT
>PLJH01000029.1:0-13233 GCA_003139615.1 Alphaproteobacteria bacterium | reverse complement strand
GGCGGCAGCGTCGGCATCGGCTTCGCGATACCGTCCTCCACCATCCACGATGTGGTGTCGCAACTTCAGGCGCACGGCCATGTCGCGCGGGGCTATCTGGGCGTCGAGATCCAGAACATGACGCCCGAAATCGCAGCGAGCGTGGGCGGCAAGGAATTGAAGGGCGCCATTGTCGCCAGCATCGTTCCGGGCGGGCCGGCAGCCAGAGCGGGCTTCCACCAGGGCGATATCGTTCTCGCCATCAACGGCAAGTCGATCGACGATTCGCGCGATCTCACGCGGCGCGTGGCCACGCTTCTCGCGGGTTCGAAGGCGTCGTTCTCGGTCGTCCGCGACGGCAAGCAGTTCACGTTGACGGCCGATATCGGCACGCGCAAGGAAGACCAGGTCGCATCGAATGCTCCCGCGCAGGCACATGGCGCGCCGGCGAACACCGGCGAAGCGATGGGTCTCGGCCTGGCCGCCGTCACGCCCGAAGTGCGCCGCGCCTACAATCTCGAGGACAATGTCGCGGGCGTGCTGATCACGCGCGTCGATCCGGACAGCGATGCAGCCGACAAGGGCATCCAGCCGGGAGACGTGGTGGTGACGGTCGCCAACAAGGCCGTGCACACGCCGCAGGACATCAAGAGCCGTGTCGGCGAGGCAGCAGCCCAAGGCCGCAAGAGCGTGCTGGTACTCCTGACGGGATCGAACGGACAACGCTTTGTGGCGTTAAGCATCACGAAAGCCTGAGTTTCACGTGTACCGGACGGCGCGGGCTTTCGAGCCGGCGGCGCCCGGCCCCCGCGTCGGTGGCGGTGGCCCCATCCCCCCCGTTGCCGCTGCCGACGCGGACCCCGTTCAACCGGGCCCACTTCAACTGGGGTCGAGAAGAAGGAGCCGAGGCATGCGAATCCTCGTCGTTGAGGACGATCTCGAAGCTCAGCGCTATTTGGTAAATGGCCTGAAGGAAGCAGGGCATGTGGTCGACGACGCGGGCGACGGCGATATCGGTCTCACGCTCGCGCTGTCGCGACCCTATGACGTGGCGATCATCGACCGCATGCTGCCCAAGGTCGACGGGTTGAAGCTGGTCGAGGAAATCCGCGAGCACGGCAATGTCACCCCGGTGCTGTTCCTGAGCGCGCTGTCCGAGGTCGACGATCGCGTCAAAGGCCTGAAGGCTGGCGGCGACGATTACCTGACCAAGCCCTATGCGTTCGTGGAATTGCTGGCGCGCATCGACGCGCTGATGCGCCGCCGCCATCCTTCGGCGGTTAAGACGCGGCTGCAGGTGGGCGACCTCGAACTCGATCTTCTCACGCGCACCGCCAAGCGCGGCACCAGCGCCATCGAACTTCAGCCGCGGGAGTTTCGCCTGCTCGAATATCTGATGCGCCATGCCGGCCAGGTCGTCACGCGCACCATGCTGCTCGAAAGCGTCTGGGAATATCATTTCGATCCCCAGACCAACGTGATCGACGTGCATATTTCGCGGTTGCGCGCGAAGATCGACAAGGGCTTCGAGACGCCGCTGCTCCATACCGTGCGCGGCGCCGGCTATATGATCCGTGCGCGCGCCTAGACTTCTCCGCACGCTCGCGTTCCGGATCGTTTTTGTCTACATCGCCCTGTTCGCGGTTTCGGCCGCGTCGCTGCTCTATTTCACCTATTGGAACACCAAGCGCGCGCTCGTCTCGGAGGGCGATCAGACGATCGACGCCGAAGTCACCGGCCTTGCCGAGCAATATCAGCGCCTCGGTCTTGCAGGATTGGCTGACGTCATTCTCAGCCGCTCGAACAGGGGCGGCCAGGGGCTTTATCTGCTGACGGATCGGCTGAACCGGCCCATCGCCGGCAATCTCGACAGTTGGCCGTCTTTCCAATCCGTTCAGGGAAATTTCGTCGAATTCGATTATCAGCGCCATCTGGGCGACCAGCTCGTGAGCCATCGCGCCCGCGGGCGCGTGTTCCCGCTCGCGGGCGATTTCCAGCTCCTCGTCGCGCGCGACGTGGACGAACGCTACAAGACGGAGAAACTGTTCACGACGACTTTGCCGTGGAGTGGTCTCCTGATGCTGGCGCTGGCGCTTGTAGGCGGCGGACTCATCAGCCGCAACGTTCTCACGCGCCTCGACTCGATCAACCGCACCAGCCGCGAGATCATGGCAGGCGACCTGTCGCGCCGGGTTCCCGTCACGCGCGCCGGCGACGAATTCGACGAGTTGGCCTCCAATCTCAATCGCATGCTCGATCGCACCGAACGGCTGATGCGCGGCATGCGCGAGGTGACGGATTCGATCGCGCACGATTTGCGCACGCCGCTCAACCGGCTGCGCAACCGGCTTGAAGGCACGCTTTCGCAGCTGGACAATGAAAGCCGCGAAGGAAAGGAGATCGGCGCCGCCGTCGACGAGACCGACCAGCTGATCGGCACCTTCAATGCGCTGCTCCTGATCGCGGAAGCCGAAGCCGGCGTCGCCCGCGAAGCGATGGCGCCCGTCGATCTGCCCGCAGTCGTCGAAGGCGTGGCGGAACTTTACGGTCCGGTGGCGGAGGAAAAAAGCGTCGCGCTCGAAATCGCGCCCTGCGGCGCCGTGACGATCGCCGGCAACAAACGGCTGATCTCGCAGGCGCTCGCAAACCTGCTCGACAATGCGATCAAATACACGCCGTCCGGCGGCTCGGTGAAAGTCGCGGTGGCGGATACGCCGTCGGGTGTCGCGCTGTCCGTGGCCGATACGGGTCCCGGCATTCCCGTGGAGGCGCGCGCGCATGTGCTCGAGCGTTTCGTGCGGCTGGAAGAGAGTCGCAATTCTCCCGGCACCGGATTGGGCTTGAGCCTCGTTGCGGCCGTTGCCCGCCTGCACGATGCGCGTCTCGATCTCGACGACAACAAGCCGGGGCTGAAAGCGACATTGGTGTTTCCCAATCGCGTGACCCGTCCGGCGCCGCAACTGCGACTCGCAGCACCCGCACAAGGGTGATTCGCGCGATTTCGCGCAAGCGGCCGCGGATTGCGCGGTTGCGACACCTGCTTCCAAAAGGATTCTATGGTTCCGCTGGACCGAAAAAGCCCGGAAAATAAGGCTTTTGCGCGCGCACTCGCGCTCGATCGCAATGCGCGCCAAGGATTCTGTAGGCGCGGACTTCGCGACTGGCTATATGTCGCCGCCTTAACGCCTCATTGAAGGGATAGAAAATGAGCAAAGCGGATTTCATCGAAGCCGTCGCGAAAAAGGGCAATCTCAGCAAGGCCGACGCCAAGCGCACGGTCGAGATTGTCTTCGAGGCGATCGAGACGGGCCTCAAGACGGTGAAGAACGGCGGCAAGTATCAGATCGGAACCTTCGGCACGTTCACCGTGTCCAAGCGCGCCGCGCGCATGGGGCGCAATCCGCGCACCGGCGAGGCGATCAAGATCAAGGCGTCGAGAGGCCTGCGCTTCAAGCCGGCGTCGCAGCTGAAACACGCCGCGGGCTGCTGATCCGCGTTTTCCAAACGAATAAGCCCGCCCTTACCGGCGGGCTTTTTCTTTTTTGGAATGGTGTCGGCATAATTTGTTCGAGTGATCTGTCATTGCGGCCGGCAGCTTCGGCCGGGTTGACGCAAACCTATCCCAAAATTCACCATAGCCGGGCTTGACCCACTGCTGTCCGGTTTAAATTGGGTAGACAGAGTGCATGGTGAGTAGGAGGAGATTCGACGTCGATTAGATAGATGTAGCGGCTTTGAAGCGTTTCCGACGGGAAACGATGCAATCGTCACCCAACTTGCCTCACGCCTTATTCCATTTGCCGGTTTTGATATCGAACTTCACTTTTCCCGCGGTTCGCATGCGCATCAGCAGCTCCTGCAGGGCGTCCGTGCTCTTGTTGCTGGGGTCGAGCCGCAGCTGCAGCGGATAGATGGCGCGGGGTTTGTCCAGCGCAGCCAACACATCTTCTTCTTTAATCATGATCGACGCTCTTTCATCTTTTCGTTGCAGTCCTCAGATTCCGTGCGACTCGTCGCTGACGAGATCGCTGACGATGAGCCAGTGTCCGCCCCGCCGCTGCAGCACGGTCAATTCATGCGAATGCAGAACCGGCACGGTCTTGCCCGTATTCCAGACCTTCTGATTGAACGTGTCTTCCGTACTCACGACCACCGCAACATCGCTGCTCAAAAGCCGAACGGAATTGTAGATCAGCGGGCCGGGTTTTCCCGCAAGGAAATTGGGCTGCTTGAAGAGCTTCTTGAGGAACGGTTCGACTTTGTCCTTGCCGACGAGGCGCAGTCCGGAGTCGTTGGTCCAATCGATATCGGTCGCCATGACGCCGAGAATTTGCTGCGCATCGTTCGCGCGCCAACCGTGGTCATATTGCTCGAACGCCGCTTTGACCTGCACGAGCTGCAACTCGCTTGTTTGCGCGAATGCGAGAGCCGGCAGAAGGCTGAACGCGAGCCCCAGCCAGATCCACGATTTCATGATCCTCTCCATGGTCGAGTGAATTCGCGGATTCCGGCGACGGCGATGCAGCCAGTCTCATACACTTTCGACAGCGAATGATGCAACGCGGCCGCATTCGGAGTACCTACCGATCGGAAGCCGTTCCGGGTAAAGTGCGGGCGGGGACAGGGGGCAGTCATGACGAAAGACAAGCAGGACGGCGCATTCTTCACGCCGCCGGGCATGGCGGGCCGCCGCGGCTTCAGCACAACGCCCGTCATTGTAGTTCTCGGCGCACTGGGCGCCGCTGCGCTCTGGGCCGGGACGTATGGGCACGAAACCGTTGAACGCGCTGTCATCACCGGCACGCCCAGCCTGGGCTAGGCGCAGGCCTGTCTTCAGGCGCTCGACTATCCGTGCGCCGAAGCGGACTTCCATGCCTATCTGCTGAAATATCCGAATGACGGCGCGGTCAACGCAAGAATGGCCATGACGCTGACGTGGGACGGTCGGCATGACGAGGCGCTGCCCTATTATAAGCGCGCCGGAGAATTGGGTGCTTCCACATATGATTATTACGCGGGCTACGCGACCAGCCTCGACAAGACCGGCCGGACCGACGAGGCCATCAAGATGAACACCGCCTCGCTTAACATCGTGCCGCGTTTGGTCGATGTGCGCGGCAGCCTCGCCGACGAACTGGTGCTCAAGGGTCGCAAGGCCGAAGCGCTGAATCTTTTGGAAAGTTATGACCAGACCCTCGAGGACGAAGGTCAACCGCCCTACTTCACGAGCCAGATCGCGCGCATCAAAGGCGACACGGCCGAGCAAACCGACGTAGTCACTGCGATGCCGGTGCAGGCCAAACCCGGAACCACGGAAATCGTGCTCCGGTCCGAGAACGGCATCCTGCACGTGCCGGTGCTGGTAAATAACAGCGTGCCCCTCAATTTCGTCGTCGACAGCGGCGCCTCCGACGTCATGGTGCCCGAAGACGTGGCAAATACCTTGATGCGCAACGGCACGCTCACGGGCGCCGATTATCGCGGCATGCGTATTTTTGTTCTGGCGGACGGCACGCGAGCGCCGTCGCGAATGTTTCTCCTGCGCTCCATGAAGGTGGGCGACCGGGAAATCCGCGATGTCACCGCCACTATCTCCCGGCGCGGCAGCATGCTTCTGCTGGGACAAAGCTTCCTCAGGAAGTTCAAGTCCTGGTCCATCGACAATCGGCGCCGAGTGTTGGTGTTGGAGGATTAGGCGGTCCGATCGCGCCGACGACCGCGACTTGTGAGAACGTTATTTTCAATGATGTAACTGCACGACCCGCTCTCGATTTCGACTGCCCCTCAAACAGTGTCTCCTTGCGCGCGCTCGAACGCCTCGTCGCTGGTGGGATTGCAGGCGATCAGGATGCTGCAGCCGACATGGTCGCTCAGATAGGCCTTGGTCGAACCGGACCACCAGCGCGAAAGGACGTTTCTGCGCCCGTGACCCACGACCACCAGATCGGCCGCGATCTCCTTGGCCACCGCGCCGATGGACTGGGCGGGGTCGCCCATGACCAGCTTGGGAATGGGCTCGAAGCCCCGCTCGGTCATCCACGCGACCGCCTGCTTGAACTGGTCCTTGAAGCCGTCGATGTGGTCCACGAGCGTGCCGCCGACGCCTGCGGAAAATTCGGTGGCGGCAGTCGCATTGGGGACGACCGACAAGAGGATGACCTTCGCACCGCATGTTCTCGCCAGCAAAGCGCCTTCGCGCAGCGCCAACGCGCCCTCTCTCGAACCGTCATAGGCCAGCAGGATATTCTTATACATTCGCGCCCCCTCGAATTGCGGCGCCAGGGCGTCCGGCCCCGGCGCGTTCGGCATTGAGACATGGTCCGGGTGCAGCGGCAACTGGAGTGGACTCCGAAAGTGCCGGCTGCCGGCTGCTCAATCTTTCTTCAACATAAAGCTCCCGGACTTTTCAGCCGGGACGACATGCCAGCCGGGCGCGAGCGTGAGCGTCCAGCCGGGGCCCTGCAGCGGCGATCCGCTAATGTCCGAAGGTGCCGCAACCGTCGCGCTGCTGAAGTCCGACGGAACAAGCACGCCTTCCTTCACATCGAGCGTTCCCCATGCATCGGTGGCATGAAAGGTCGGATAGACGGCGCCGGCATTGCCCAGCGAGATGAGCGTGCTGGGATTGAAATTGAACGCAAAATGGCCGGCCGTGCGCAGCGTCAATATCGGACCGTCGACCAGCAGCGCGCGGTAGCGCGCCTTCTCCACATCCGCCTTTTTGGCGCGATCGGTTTCGGCAATGCGGATCGCCGATTCGCCGTAATGAGATGCGCGCTGCTGGGCAGATGCCGCCGCTTTGCCGTGGAGCGTGGAGGCCAGAAGCTCCGCCAGATCGGAATGAATCGAAATTGTCCTGTTCCATCCCGGCATCCGCTGATCGAGCAGAAGTCCGTAAGCGGGCCCGGACGTGTAGGCGAAGGAACGCACGAAGGTAATGCTCAAATCCGGATCGGCGAGCTTTGCGATCGTGCGCCAGCGCGCGGCGTCGCGATCGGGTGCGGCAGCGGTGAGGCCTGTATATTCCGGAACGCCTTCGGCGATCTCGAGGCTCGCCTCCGATGCGGGCGAGCCCGCGAACAGATGGTGTCGATAATTGCGGAACGCGAGTGCATCGCGGATCGCCGCGATCTGTGCGGGTCCCTGCTCGACGAGAGCGGCCGCAAGCGCGCGCCACTCCAGTTGCAGCCACAGGCGACCCTCCAGCGTATCGAGCTGCAGATTCGGCGTGTCGGGCGCATCGAGATGAAGCGCAGGCTGGATGCGATGGAACAGCTCATGCGCGAACTTGACCTGCCGGGTAAAAATATCCTCAGGCATCGGCCATCTGAGCATCGTCCAGCGCTTGCCGGCCCACTCGACGGGCGAGTCTGCGATGAGGACGCTCTCGGGCAGCGTGCCCACATAATCGTTTCCCTGCTTCCGGAGCAGTCCCTGCATGTCGGGTTCGTTGGCGATCACAGCGCGCGTTGCGGGGTCGACGAAGAACATCGGGCCGTAAAGCTTCATGCCCCAGAGACGGCCGCCCTCGCGATCGGAGATCTGCCGCGCTTCGGCGAAGGCGTCATCGGCTTTGGCCGGATCGATCGGAGAGGGCGACTGCGCGTGAGCGGCCGCGGCCGTCAGAATCAGGAGCGCGATGACGCGCCGGAAAACTTTCATGATCGGCCCTCTCGGTACAGCGCGCGGTGTTCGGGCCAACACCCCAATTCGCCTGGTGACGAACGATTCAATTGAACGCAAAGGCATGATCGCGAAATGTCAGAACGGCAAGCAGCGCAAACGCAGAGACAAAAACCATGTGAAAACAGACGTGCAGCGTATCGGGCCTTATGCCGTGGATCGTCGGCAGAAACGCGTGTGTATGCGCAAAACGCTGCTGGTAGCGCTGGACCCGGGCGGGATCGCCGCCAAACAGGTATGGCCAATACCAGGCACGCACCATGCCGTAGAATCCCAATCCGTAACTGATCCAGAGCAACCATGTCAGCCAGCCCGGATTCCTGCCGGCGGCATAGTGAAGGCTCGCCGTCAAGCCGATCGCAAAAGGCAGGGTGCTGAGCACGGTGACGATGAACAGTTTTGCAGTGCTGTCCACCGCGTGCACGCCGTCAAGATTATTGAGCCTGCCGGGCGGGACCCAGTCGTGCAGCGCGATGAAGATCACGACCAAAGACTGGCAAACGAGAAAAGCAAATAGTGCGGATGTCATTTTGAGCGGCTTCCGGCGACTTCGATTGGGTTCCCAGGAATACGAGGACAGATGACATATCTCGTTTCATTCGCACTGCGCGGAGCCAAGTGTGCCGTTCGCGAGCGCGGACGAAAAATATGTTTCATGCCCCCGCATTTCTCGTTGCGGCACGTTTGGGTATGATGCCACCGTGACTCTAAAATAGGGAGTGGGGTCTTGCCACGGCAATTCCGGACTATCGCAATCTGTTTTATGCTTGGGTTGGCGATCTCGTCTGCCCAGGCCGCCGGCCCTCAAGCCGCCACTCCTCAGGTCGCGGCGCGCACATGGCGACAGGCGCATGAGAAGGCGATCGTCGCCGATTTCTTCACGCTGCTTGCGATGCCCGATGTCGCGACGAACCTCGCAGATGTCGACAAGAATGCGGCTTATATCGAAGGCCAGCTGAAGGCGCGCGGATTTGAGACCTCGCTGTTGAGGGCCGCGCCCGGCACGCCGGCTTCCGTCTTCGCCGAGATGAAGGTCCCGGGTGCTGCGCACACGGTGATCTTCTATGCGCATTATGACGGCCAGCCTGTCGGGCAGAAGGGCTGGATCACGAGCCCGTTTGAGCCCTCGATGCGCACCGCACTTCCGGACGCCAGGCCCGTCGACTGGCAGAATGCGCCCGGTCCGCTCGATCCGGAGTGGCGTCTGTTTGGGCGCGCATCCGGCGACGACAAGGCAACGATCGAGGCGATGCTGGTGGCGCTTGACGCGCTCAAAGCCGCGCATATCCAGCCCACGGTCAACATCAA
This sequence comes from Alphaproteobacteria bacterium, assembly GCA_003139615.1. Taxonomy (GTDB): domain Bacteria; phylum Pseudomonadota; class Alphaproteobacteria; order Micropepsales; family Micropepsaceae; genus Rhizomicrobium. The sequence continues at coordinate 4,263 of PLJH01000029.1, read as the reverse complement.
GCTCCTCTACGAAGGCGAAGAAGAGCAAGGCTCGCCGCATTTCCCGGCCCTGATCGCGAAGAACATCGCTTTGTTGCACGGCGATCTTCTGATCATGGGCGACGGGCCGATGCATCAGAGCGGCAAGCAAATGGTCAATTTCGGCAATCGCGGCATCGCGAGCCTGAGCATGACCGTCTATGGGCCATTGCGGCCGCTGCATGACGGCCATTACGGCAGCTGGGCGCCGAGCCCCTCGGTCATGATCGCCAATCTCATCGCGAGCCTGTGCGACGACAACGGGCATATCCTGATTCCACATTTCTATGACGATGTGGCGCCCGTCTCGGCCGCGGACAAAGCAGCGCTCGCCGCCATGCCGCCCGTCGAAGCGCAGCTGAAGCAGGCGCTGGGGCTTGGCCGGAACGTCGGACCGCCGCGCCTGGCCGACGGTTATCTCGCGCCGACATTGAATGTGCGCGCCATCCATGTGGGCGACGAGGGGCCGTCCGCGGCCAATGCCATCGCCACGCTTGCGGACGCCTCGCTGGATTTTCGCCTGGCGCCCGGCGAAACGCCCGCGCATACGCGCGACTTGCTGGAGGCATACCTCGCCCAGCTAGGCTGGTTCATCGTACGCGACGACCCGGATCTCGCGACGCGCCTTTCGCATCCCAAAATCGTCAAGGTGGTGTGGGACGAAGGCGGCGCGATTGCCGTCAAGATTCCGCTCGATCTGCCTCAGTCCCAAGCGGTGGTGGCCTCGATCGGCCGCACAGTCGGTTATCCGCCGATCGAGTTGCCGATCGTGGGGGCAAGCTCCGGCATCGCCGATGTCGTGGGACAGCTTCATGTGCCGATGGCGGGTGTCAGCATCGCCAATTACGACGACAACCAGCACGCCCAGAACGAAAACCTCCGCTTGGGAAACCTGTGGGACGGGATCGAAGTCTATGCGGGGCTGCTGGCGGATATGAACTGGTGAGCGGGAGCGGCGTGCGCGCTTTGCGAGAGCCTTGTCCATGAATGTTTTCTAAATGAAATGACAGCAGCAGCGTTCCCCAGTCGCTATTTCGCGTCATGTCGCGAATAGGAGCGCTGCGGAGTTGCGACGACGCAATAGGAGTTCGCCCGTTGCTTCGTGAGCGGGTGTGCTGTCGACCGAACTTGTCGGGTGCTATCGTCCCGCGATGACCGACTCGTTTGCGAACCTGGTGTCCCCACTCCCCGCGCCGTTCGATCCGGCACGGGCCGCGCGCACGCTGGAGGCGTTGGCGGAGCACGGTTATGTGCCGCCGCCGGGCGCGCGCGCGCTGTTCGAAGCCGCGTTCGGCAACAGTCCGTTTCTCGCGCGCCTTGCCGTGCGCGAGCGCGAATTCCTACGCGAGCTTGTTGCCAACGGTCCGCGCGTGGCGCTCGATGCGGCGCGGGCGTCCGCGCTGAACGCTGAAACCGCCGAAGACATGTCCGCCGCCATGGCGATCCTGCGCGTCGCCAAGCGGCGCGCTGCGCTTGCCATTGCGCTGGCCGATATTGCGGGCCAATGGGACCTTGAAAAAGTGACGCGCGTGCTGACGCGCTTCGCCGATGCCTGCGTCAGCGGCGCCTTGCGCTTTCTCCTGCGCGATGCGGCGAAGCGGGCAGGCATGGAAGAGCGCAGCGGCGAAGAGCTTGAAGCGGGAACAGGCCTCGTCATTCTCGCGATGGGGAAATACGGCGCATTCGAGCTCAATTATTCCAGCGACATCGATCTCATCGTCTTCTACGACGCGAAGCGCTTTCCGTTCCGCAAGAAAGACGATGCGCGTGGTGCTGCCGTCGATCTCGTCAAGGGGCTGGTCAAGCTGCTCAGCGAAACGACGGGCGACGGTTATGTCTTCCGCACCGATCTGCGCCTGCGTCCCGATGCGGGCGCGACGCAGGTTGCGATCTCCACCGATGCCGCGGAATCATATTACGAAGGCATGGGGCAGAACTGGGAACGCGCCGCGATGATCAAGGCGCGCGCCTGCGCCGGCGATCTCGCGGCCGGTGCCGCGTTCCTCAAGGCCATCGAACCGTTCATCTGGAGGCGCAATCTCGATTTCGCGGCCATCGAAGACATCCATTCGATCAAGCGCCAGATTCACGCCCATGGCGGTCACGGCGGAATCGCGGTGGCGGGCCACAACATCAAGCTGGGACGCGGCGGCATCCGCGAGATCGAATTCTTCGCGCAGACACAGCAGCTGATCCTCGGTGGCCGCAATCCATCGCTGCGGCCCAACCGTACGCTCGACGCCATCGAAGCGTTGCGCGTGCGCGGGCTGGTGTCCGATCAGGCCGCCGCCGATCTGACCGAGGCCTATCGTTTCCTGCGCGGGCTCGAACACCGGCTCCAGATGATCGAGGACGAGCAGACGCATTCGCTGCCGAAATCGACCGAGGGCCTCGCGCATATCGCGTGCTTCACGGGCTTCGCGGATGCGGCGGCATTCAGTGCGGCGCTGATCCGCATGCTCGAGATCGTGCAGTCGCATTACGCGAAATTGTTCGAGCGCGAAGCGCCGCTCGCGCCCGGTCAGGGAAGCCTCGTCTTCACCGGCGTCGAGGACGATCCCGAAACGCTGGAGACGCTGAAGGGCCTGGGCTTTGCCGATGCGCATCATGTGGCGGGCGCGATCCGCGGCTGGCATCACGGCCGCATACGAGCCACCCGCAGCGCGCGGGCCCGCGAACTCCTCACCAAGCTCGTGCCGGTTCTGCTCGATGCGCTGGCGGCGACGGCCGATCCGCAAGCCGCCTTCGCGCAGTTCGACCGCTTCGTCTCGCGGTTGCCTGCGGGGGTGCAACTGTTCTCGCTGTTCCTCGCCAATCCGCAGTTGCTGAAGCTCATCGCGGCGGTGGCAGGCTCGGCGCCGCGGCTTGCCGATCATCTTGCGCGTGCGCCGGCCGTGCTCGATGCGCTGCTCGATCCGGGATTCCTCGGTGAGCTGCCGTCACGGGCGCGGCTCGATCGCATGCTGGCCGAGCAGCTCACAGCCGCGCGCGACTATGAAGGCGCGCTCGATACGGCGCGCCGCTTCGCCCGCGAGCAGAATTTCCGCGTCGGCGTACAGATCATCGAAGGCGTGGCCCACGCGCATGAGGTGGGACCGGCCTTCGCCAATGTTGCCGAGAGTGTGATCGTGGGATTGCTGGGCGCGGTCGAGCGCGAGCTTGCTGCGAGCGCGGGGCGCGTGCACGGCGGCGCGTTCGCGGTCGTCGCGATGGGCAAGCTGGGCGGACGCGAGATGACGGCCAGCTCCGATCTCGACCTGATCTTCGTTTACGATTCGCCGGCGGGTGTCGAAACTTCGGACGGCGCGAAGCCGCTGCCGGTAATCGTCTATTACGCGCGGCTGGCCCAGCGCCTGATCGCGGCGCTCACCACTCTCACTGCCGAAGGCGGGCTCTATGAAGTCGACATGCGGCTGCGGCCCACCGGCAACAAAGGCCCGGTGGCCGTCAGCCTCGAATCCTTTTCGCGCTATCACGCCACCGAATCCTGGACCTGGGAGCGCATGGCGCTGACGCGGGCACGAATCATCGCGGGGCCCGCCGACCTCTCGCATCAGGTCGAAGACACGATCCAAGCCACGCTGACGAAACGCGGCGACGATGCGAAGCTCGTGAAAGACGCGCGCGAGATGCGCGAGAAACTCGCGGCGCAATTTCCCGGCCGCAGCGCCTGGGATTTGAAGTTCGCAGCCGGAGGCCTCGTCGATATCGAGTTCATCGCCCAGGCGTTGCAGCTGCGTGCAGGCGTCGATGCGCCGCAATGCCTCGACACCAACACGATCGCAGCCCTCGTGCGCCTCGTGCAGGCAGGCATTCTCGACAACGCGCGCGCAGGCGAACTGGTCGCTGCGGCAAGGTTGCAGCAGGCTCTGACCCAGGTGCTTCGCATCGCGGTCGACGGCGTGCTCGAGCCGGAAAATGCGACGCCGGGACTGAAGGCGCTTCTCGCCCGCGCCGGAGATACAATCGATTTCGCCGCGCTCGAAACCCAACTCGCGACTACGCAGGCGCGTGTGCGAAATATCTTCGACGAGGTTTTGGTGTTGAGATGAATTTCTTTTCCGCGCGCGCGAATCTCGCGCGGCCCCATCCGTCCGCCTCGCGAAGTGCGAGGCGTCCACCTTCTCCCGCGAGGGGGGAAGGCTAAGAAAAGGAAGCGCGGTCGCCACTTTTTCTAACCTTCCCCCCTCGCGGGGTAGGGCTATCGCATATGAGTAAAGAGCTCGAAGAAGAAGTCTTTGGACC
>PLJH01000113.1 GCA_003139615.1 Alphaproteobacteria bacterium | reverse complement strand
GGCGCGCCGGTGTGGCAGGCCGGACCCGTCTGGTCGACTTTCAGCAGCAGTACGTCGCCATCGCAATCGACCCGGGCTTCGATCAGACGCTGCGTGTGGCCGGAGGTTGCACCTTTGCGCCAGACTTCAGCCCGCGAGCGCGACCAATAGGTGACGTCGCGGGTCTCGAGCGTTTGCTTGAGCGTGTCGCGGTTCATCCAGGCGAACATCAGCACCGCGTCGGTCTTGTGATCCTGCGCGATGACGGGAACGAGGCCGTCTGCGCCGAACGCAACGGTGGCCATGAACGCGTCGGCCGAGAGAACCGTGTCGCTCATGTGCAGCGTGCGATGCGTTCGAACCCCGCCGCGAGATCGGCGAGAAGATCGTCCGCATTCTCCAACCCGGCATGAATGCGGATCACGGGCACTTCGGCCGCAAACTTTTTCGTGGTGCGCGTGATACGCGCCGGCACGATGAGGCTTTCATAGCCGCCCCAGGAATAGCCGATGCCGAATTGCGTGAGTCCGTCGAAGAACGCGGCCAGCCCACCCTTAGGCAGGGGATTGAACACGACACCGAATAGCCCGCACGAACCTTTGAAATCGCGCTTCCAGAGCGCGTGGCCGGGATCGTCTTCCAGGGCAGGGTGCAATACGCGCGCAACTTCCGGCCGCGCCTTTAGCCAGCGCGCCAGTTTGAGTGCTGTCTCCTCGTGACGCTTGAGCCGCACCGGCATGGTGCGAAGCCCGCGCAATGCGAGAAAGCAATCATCACCGCTGGCGTAGAGGCCGAGCTGATCATGCGTGTCGACAAGGCGCCTGGCGTGGCTTTCGTTTGCCGTAACGTAGCCCATCATCAGATCGGCATGGCCGCCGACATATTTCGTCACGGCCTGGATCGAGAGATCGACGCCATGAGCCAGCGGCTGGAACAAAAGCGGCGTCGCCCAGGTGTTGTCGATCAGAACCGACGCGCCATGTCCATGCGTAACTCGCGCGATTGCCGGCACGTCCTGGACTTCAAAGGTCAGAGAGCCGGGACTCTCGCAGAAGACTGCCCGCGTATTGGCGCGAAACAGACTCGCAATCTCGCCGCCGAGGCCGGGATCGTAATAGGTCGTTTCGATGCCGAGACGCGCCAGCATCTTGTCGCAAAAGGTGCGGCTGGGACCATAGCAGGAGTCGACCATCAACAGGTGGTCGCCGGCGCGGCAGACGGCAAGAATCGCGAAGGTGATTGCGGCCAGGCCGGACGGAACAACTTTCGTCCGCGCACCGCCCTCCAGTTCCGTGACGGCTTCTTCGAAGCTGCAAGATGTGGGCGTGCCGTGAAGGCCGTAAGTATAAGGCACGTCGCGCGATTCCAGCGTCGCGAGATCGGGATAGAGAATAGTCGAGGCGCGATAGACCGGCGTGTTGACCACGCCGAAATGCTCGCGGCTCATGCGCCCGGCATGAACCGCGAGGGTGTCTATGTTTGAGGGCTTCTCATCTGCCACGGTTATTCAATCTTCCCTCTAGGCGCGCGGTTGAGGTTCAATGTGAGGATCGGCTTGTGGCTCGACGGCGACGGGCGCGTGGAGCGGCTTGGCCTCAAGTACCGATCTTAGCGGCCGTTCGAACAGCCACGTTATCACGCTCGCGGAAGCGCCTACGCTGGCACACAAGAGGAAGAATTGGACTTTGTCCATCTGGCTGAAGAAGCTGCCGATCACCCCTTGAAGCTGGTTTCCCACGAAGCTGGTAATGAACCACAGGCCCATCATCATCGAAAGAATTTGAGCCGGCGCCACGCGCGCGACGAGCGCAAGTCCGATCGGGGAAAGATACAACTCGCCAAGGGTGATGACAGCAAAAAATCCAAATAGCCATAGCCAACTCGCATGGCCTGCTCCTGTTTTGTAAGCTGCAGCCGCCATCACCACATACGACATCGCGAGCAGGAAATTTCCGATCGCCATCTTCGAAACCGTGGAAGGTTCACGATTGCGTCTGGATTGCCAACCCCAGAACGGGACAACGAGCAGCGTAAACGCGAAAATCATGAACGGATTGAATGACTGGAACCAAGTAACAGGGATTTGCCAGTCGACAACGCCGGGGATTAGCCGTCGGTCGGTGAAGTTCTGGGCCCACAGACTAATGGTATTGCCTTGCTGTTCGTAAACGGCCCAGAAAAGGCTCGTTGGGATGCAAAGGAGGATCAGCGCGACCACCGCGTTCCAGTCCCTGCTCGTCAACTTCTTCTTTGCTTCGGGGGCCGCTTTGAGCCTTGCAAGGCGATCGGGAGGAAGATTGCGTAACGCGAGAAGATAGACGACTTGTCCGATCAGCATCCCGACTCCGGCAGCAAAGAACCCCCAGTGGTAACCGATGCCTTCACCCAGCGAACCGCAAATGAAAGGGGAAATAAAAGCGCCAACGTTGATGCCGACATAGAAAATAGAATAGGCGCGATCGATGCGCGAGTCGCCGGGTTTGTAGAGGTTGCCCACTTGCGTTGAGATATTAGGCTTGAAGAACCCATTGCCGATAATGAGCAGAAGAAGACCGATGAAGAACAGCTTTGGTGACATCAGCGTAAACTCTGCCACTGCCATCGTGAAGCCGCCGATGACGACGGATACGCGCTGACCGATATATCGATCGGCAATGATTCCGCCGAAGAACGGAGTGAGATACACGAAGGCTGTGTAGTTGCCGTAGATGAGCGATGAGAGTGGCTGAACTGCCATGTTGTGCACGACCATACCGGTGGGCAGCGCTGCGATCGTGAGGCCGTGACGGCTATAATAAGCGAGGCCGAGTGCGATCCCTCCAAAGAGAACCACCAGGACGGTCGTATAAATGGGCGCGCGAAACGGGCGGCGGCGAAAGTTCTCGACGGTGACCGTGCTCTGGTCGGGAGCGTCGACCAGATAGTCGATGACGAGCGCAAATAATATGGCGCCGGCGATCGCTATTAGCGCCACGGTGTTGTTTGCCAGGCCCGCTATTCCACCCGAAATGTAGTGCCACAAATAGCTTGTGGCATATGAAAACACAGCGGCAACCCATTCGAATGCGTATTTTATCGGCTCAAATCCGATCACACCTTGAGTTTGTGGATGCAGCAACAGGAAATTGACCAGATAAAGAACGAGAATGGCGCGCATTCCATAATAGGAAAAGCGCTCGGCCATTTCGGTCATGAAGAGCCATGTCAGACCCCGTGGATGCCCGAACAATTGAGGCCCTTGCCGTTCCACTGCCGCCGTATCTGCCGTCGTCATCCCTCTGATCCCCCAAGCTGTCTTATGGCGGCGCGGAGCATGCCCCGTCCCATCCGCAATTGGAATGGCCTTCGCGCATAAGTGTTGAGGGTCAAGGGGTTAGCGCGGCTCGCGGCTCACGGCATCTCGACATAGCGGTTCTCGCGGCTATAGGGCACGAAGCCCACGCGCTGATAGAGCGGCAATGCGCGGGGATGATCTAGGGTACAGGTGTTGACGAGCAGCTTCGAGATCGGATGCGACCACGCATTAAGCGAGGCCTGATAGAGAAAATAATAGCCGAGCCGGTGGCCGATATAATCGGGCAACAAGCCGAAATAGGCGAGCTGCCCGATGCCCGCATCACGAAAATCGAGCTCCGCCATACCGGCGGGGCAGCCGTCAAAATACAGCACAAAGAGTTCGACGCGCGGGTCCCGAACGATCTGCTTAAGCGCCTCGTCGCTCAGCTTCTTGCGATCGACCCACTTATATTCTCGCCCCACCGCATCATAGAGGTAGCGATAGAAATGCACGGGCGGATGTTCCGCCTTCACGATCGCAACCTTTCCTTTGGGTTGCGGCGGCGGCAGTGCGGGCGGGCGCGTGGTGAGCTCGAGGAACGTGACGACGGTCGGAACGCGGCGCGGCTTCTTCGTCATGAGATTTCGACCGGCACTTCGACGCGCGCGCCCCATTCGGCCCAGGAACCATCGTAAAGCGCAGTCTTCTTGGCGTTCAGCAACGTCAATCCCAAAAGCGCGATGGCGGCCGTGATACCCGAACCGCAGGTGGTGATGCTGGGTTTCGAAAGATCGACGCCATGTTCGGCGAAGATACGCGCGAGCGCTTCAGGCGATTTGAACGTGCCGTCCACTTTGATTAATTCCGTATACGGAACATTGAGGCTGCCCTTGATGTGTCCGGGCCGCACGCCGGGACGCGGCTCGGGTTCGCGACCCGCAAAACGCGCCGCGCCGCGCGCATCCACGACCTGTTCTTCGCGGGTTTTGGAGTTCGCCTGCATCTGCGCGAAATCCCTTGCCAGCGCATTGTTCGGGCGTGGCGTGAAGTGGCGCGGATAAGGTTGCGGGATCAGGTCTTCGGCAGGACGCCCCTCGCGCTTCCACTTTGGAAATCCGCCGTCGAGCACGACCACGTCCTCGTGTCCCATGGTGCGCAGCATCCACCAGGCGCGCGGCGATGAATATACGCCCGCGCCGTCGTAGACGACGATCAGATTGCCGTCGCCCAGGCCGAGCTTGCGCATGCGGCTCGCGAATTTCGGTGCGGGCGCGAGCATATGCGGCAGATCGCTTTTCTCGTCCGAAAGATCGTCGATGTCGAAAAAAACGGCGCCGGGGATGTGCGATGCCGCATATTCCGCGCGCGCGTCGCGATCCGCCTGCGGCAGATACCACGACGCATCCGCAATGCGGATATCCGGCGCATCGAGATGATCGGCGAGCCAGTCTGTCGAGACGAGGGGGGATATAGGTTTCATCGGATGAAGGGCAACTCGATGGGCTTTCGCGGTTGTGCCAGCCAATGCGGCTCCGGCAATCCTTTTTCGCGCAGGAACTCAGGATTGAACAGCTTGGTCTGATAGCGGTTCCCCAAATCTGCGAGGATCGTGACGATGGTATGGCCCGGGCCCAGCTGTTTCGCCAGCCGGATCGCGCCGGCCACATTGATCCCGCTGGAACCGCCCAGGCACAGGCCTTCGTGTTCCAGCAGACCAAAGATGATGGGCAGCGCCTCTTCATCGGGGATCTGGAACGCGTCGTCGATTGGCGCACCTTCGAGATTGGCCGTGACGCGGCCCTGGCCGATGCCTTCCGTGATGGACGAGCCTTCGGATTTCAATTCGCCGGTCTTGATCCAGCTGTAGATCGCAGCGCCCATCGGGTCGGCGGCGACGATCCGAATAGCGGGATTGCGCACCTTGAGCGCGAACGCGATGCCCGCCAGCGTGCCGCCCGAACCGACAGCGCAGGTGAAGCCGTCGATTTTGCCCGCGGTCTGCCGCCATATCTCGGGACCCGTGGTCTCGATATGTGCGCGTCGGTTGGCGACATTGTCGAACTGGTTCGCCCACACCGCGCCCGCCTTTTCCGTGCGCGCCAACTGCTCGGCGAGGCGACCGGAGAATTTCACGTAATTGTTCGGGTCCTTGTAGGGAACCGCAGGGACCGCGATCAGTTCGGCGCCGAGCAAACGCAGCGCATCCTTCTTTTCCTGGCTCTGCGTATCGGGGATCACGATCACGGTGCGATAACCGAGCGCATTGCCGACCACGGCAAGGCCGATGCCGGTGTTGCCGGCGGTACCTTCCACGATGGCGCCGCCCGGTTTGAGCGCGCCCCGCTCGATCGCATCGGTTACGATGAAGAGCGCGGCGCGGTCCTTCACGGACTGGCCGGGATTCATGAATTCGGCCTTGCCCAGAATCTCGCAGCCCGTCAGTTCCGAGGCATGTCTCAGGCGGATGAGGGGCGTATTGCCAATCGCGGCCAGGGCGTCGTGCTTGATGTCCATATGCCTGGGTGGGGGCGGGTGTTCGAACCGAACCTAATGGTCCTATCAAGGACCTTCAAGCAAGCCGCGGTTCGGCGCCTCGGCCGTCATCGCGCCGGTTGCCGCAGCCATTGGGAGAGGAGCCATTTTTCTCCCGCGGTGGTCGGCCGGCCGGCGTGAAGCGTTTGCTCCTCCGGATCGCCGGAAGAAGTGACATTCCAGAACAACAACGCATCGCCCTTGCGCCCTTTGTAGCGAAAACCGAGTTTCGGAAAATCGGTCTCGCCGCCTTCGTAATCGTCATTCAGATAGAGCAGGAAGGTTGCAATGCGCTGGCCATTTTCCGCCACGTCCTTGGCGTAACCGGGCACATTCGGGTCGAGAAAATCGTAATGCGGTTCGAATTGCTGGCCAGGCGAATAGTGCAACACGGATGACGGTTCCAGGTTTGCAAGCGCAACACCCACTGTCGACGCAATGCGCTCGCGCAGCAGCATGAAAACAAGGTCTGATTGCGCGATGTTGAATGCGATAGAGCTGTTGCTGCGCGCCTGCTCGGTTCGTCCGCGACCGGTTGCCGGATCGTAGACCATTGCACGCGACAGACGCGGGCGGGCCCGTTCGATCAGCCAATCGCAAATCGCCGGTTCGATGTATCTCTCGATTACGTCGATGCGGGGGGATTCGAAAACGCTGCGCACCTCTGTGGCGCCTGCCGCCATCGCAACTCCGGACGACGAGTGAAAATCGTTGCCCAGGAACTCCAGTTGCGCGCGTGCAAACGCCCAGCCGCGTCCGGCCGCACGCTCGAGACATTCGCGCGCCATTCGCCAGCGGTTGTCGAGGTCGCCGTCCTGTGCCGCAAGCATACCGCAGATATAGGCGGCTTCCGCGTCACCCTTATCGGCGGCGGAGCGAAGCATATTCACGCCGTCGCTTTGAACGACCGGCTTGTGGGTCAACAAGTTGATAGCGAGGGAGCGCAGCGCCGCGACGCTTCCCTGTTTGGCGGCGCGGGCGTACCAGCCACGAGCCAATTTCATATCCTCTTGAGACTCGAAATGACGTCCGAGCGCCAGTTGGGCCTCGCTGTCGCCTTGCAGCGCGCGTCGTTCGATATCTTCGACCTCGACATCCATGGATTGGCACCAAAACGCCTAACGCCGTCTATCCTAATCGTCGTCCCACCGCCAGTGAAGCGGATGATGTTACGCCGCATACGGGCTGACCGGCCGACGGAGGTGAATCAAATCCCGAACAGAGTCGCAGTTCAACTTAAGTCGTGTTAACCTACGCTACCCTGCATTTTCCGGAAGCTTTACTACGCCGCAAGTATTGCATCTGATGTGCAGATGAGAATATGCTTCTTAATTCGCCAGCTCGGGGGGGCACGTGCGCGAATTTCTCCGTCAGTGGGTGTCAGATCGAGCATGCCGAGCACAAAAGCGGCAGGCGTGCGAACGATCTTTGGACTCTATGGACTCGCCACTTGCCCTCCAGCAAAACGCTTTGTGACTTCGCTGCCGTCAGGCGGCAAACGCACCGACTGATCGATCGTTCAACGAACCAGACTGACGGGAGCCTCCCTTGGCCACATCCACATGGAATGTCTCCGCCAACGGCGACTGGTCCGATGCATCGGATTGGTCCGGTGGCGTACCGAACGGCTCAAGTGCAACTGCGACGATCACCGAGTCGGGGACCTATACGGTCGACATCGCTTCGACGGAAACGTTCAGCGTGGGTTCGGTCACAGTCAATGACGCCGGCGCGACACTCGAAGTCGACGGGACGCTCAATCTTGCCAATACGCTGACATTGTCTGCGGGAAACCTGGACCTGACGGGAACGATCAATGGGGGAACGATCAATTCGGGTGGGGGAACTTTTTCCGCCGACGGAGCAACTCTAAATGGCGCGACTGTCGACGGCACGATCAATGTCAATGGCAACAGTACTCTCGGGATCACCGGCACCCTGACGTTGGCTGGTACAGACGGCAGCGGACCCGGCACAATCGACATCGCCTATTGGGAGGGCGCGGTCGTATTCTCCGCCAGTGGTTCGCTCACAAATGCGATCGTGAACTTCGACGGCATCGGGGGCAGCTCTGTATACGCGGCGAACGGCGGTACGCTGACGATTGCGGCAAACACCACGATCAACGCGTCCGAAGCGGCTCTGGGAGGTAGTGACACGCTCGGCGCATTCAATTCCGGCAGCGTAATCAATCGCGGCACAATAAATGCCGGAGCTCCGGACCATAACCCAGAATCCGCGAGCCTCACCGTCCTCGGAGGAACGTTCGACAATATTGGAACAATCGCGGTCAGCAATGGCGACGCGTTCGACATTTCGACGACAAATTTTTCCAATACGGGAACGATCACGGTCGACGGCAAAAGCGAACTGGAATTCGCCGCTCCGGTTTTGACTGCGGATCTTGGCACGATCGATGCTCAAACCGGCGCTACCATCGATTTCAACGGCACGCTCATGAACCAGGGCGCGACGTTCGACATGGTCAGCGGCGTAATTGTCGGCGGAACGATCAGCGGCGGGACGATCGCCGGCACCCTCGCGATTGCACAGACGTCCCCGTACGATGATGCATCGCTGGTCCTCGCGGACAGTCCGACCCTGACCGGCGCGAACGGATCGGGACCCGGCACGATAGAATTGAACCAGTACGACTCGCTGCTCGGTCTGACGGGCACCGAGACGATCGACAATGCGACGATCAACATCGGTGCGGATGCCTATGGCGCGACGATCTTCAATTTCGGCAGCGGCGTCGTGACCTTCGGATCGCACCTGACGATCACGCAAACGCAGGGGTCTAGCAATGCCTATATCGGCCAAAATTCCGAGCTCGAGGAGAGTTCGGGGACCATCGTCAACAAGGGCTCCATCGATGCCGCCGCCCCCAGCGGCCACTTTGATATCTATCTAACCGGATTCACCAATTCCGGCTCGCTTGCTGTATCGAACAACGGTGTCATGACACTCGATGTCGGCGATTTTACGAATACGGGGACGATCTCCGTCACGACCGGCGGCACTCTCTGCCTGAATGTAACCACGTTCCAGGATACCGGAACGATCAGCATCGACGGAACCAGCACCCTCTCGCTCCTCTACACACTCACGACGGCAAACCTTGCTGCGCTTCTTTCCGATTTCAGTTTCGCCAGTGGCGCAACGCTTGAATTTGCGACGCTCGACAATACCGGCGCGACGCTGAATCTTCCCGCGGGACTTCAATTCGCCGGGGAAATCGTAGGCGGCACCATCGAAGGCACGCTCGACCTGAGTGCTGCGAATGCCAGCCTACAGCTGGGCGGCGATGTCTCGATGGTCGGTGCCGGGGGATCCGGACCGGGCTCCATCAACGTCTCGGGCTTTGACAGCGTGTTGACGTTGGATGGCCCGGGAACTCTCGAAAATGCGACCATTTCGCTGGCAGCCGGGATGGTCCTTCAGAACTCGACCCTCGCCTCCACGGTCACCGTAAGTCAGACTGCGAACGGTTCCTACGCGTCGATTTCCGGACCGGGTTCGCTTGACGGCACCATCGACGCGGCTGCGAGCGGCGGGACATTCGTCCTTGACGACAGAAATGACATCCCGCCCGGCCAGACACTCACCAATGCCGGCACCATCGCGGTCACCAACGGCGACACGCTGGAAATCGATCCCGTCGGGTATGGGCCCACATTCATGAATACCGGCACCATCAGTGTCGATGGCTCGAGCAAATTGATCTTTGACGACGTCACAACCGCAGATTTGGGAACGATCCTGGCCTCGCCAGGCGCCACAATCGACTTCAGCTCCCCCCTCCGCAACGCGGGCGCGACGTTTGATGTTCCGTCCGGCGTCGTGCTTGAGGGCACAATCTCGGGCGGCACCATCGCCGGCACGATCAACCTCAGCTCCGCGTCACAGCAACTCACTCTGACGGACGATATCGCCATGACTGGCGCCGGCGGCACGGGCCCGGGCACGATCGACATCACCGGTTCCGGTGCCGAACTCATTCTCACTCCGACGACGACGCTTGCCAACGCCACGATCCATATCGGTGCGGCCAGTGCCGAAGGCGCTGTCATCGACAACGGGCCTGACGGTGTCGTGACCTTCGCGACGTCACTGACGGTCGAACAGACCGGCAGCGGCACGGCGGCCTTTATCGGGGAAGACGCCAATCTCTCACCCGTCAATCTGACCGGCACGCTCGTCAACGACGGCATCATCATCGCCGGTGTGAGCGGCAGCGCCATGGGTGTCGATCCGGCGACACTCACCAATGCCGGGCTCGTCGAGGCCTCAAACGGCGGCGAGGTCCTTGTCGGGTCGAACGATTTCACCAATCTTCCGGGCTCCACACTGACAGGCGGAAGTTACGAAGCGGCGGCAGGTGGGACATTCGAATTCGTCGCCTTGACCACTGTCGTCACGGACGACGCGACGATCATTTTGAGCGGCGCCTCGGCGACCATGGACGAACTCAATCCGACTACGAATGCCAAGGAGACCATCCAGTCCACGCTGACATCGACCGGCACGTCGGGCGCGTTGGAGATATTGGGCGGCGCCGACTGGACGCAGTCGACGGCGTTTACGAATGCCGGAACGATTCAACTGGGCGGCGGGACGTTCCAGGTGTCGTCGCTGACGAGCAGCGGGATGATCGACGGGTTCGGCACGGTGGGCGAAGCGGTATCGAACACGGGCGCGCTGGTTGCGCTGGGCGGAACGCTGAACGTCGAGGACGGATCGCTGAGTGGTTATTCGGGGGGGGCGCTGTCGACCGTCACGCTGGGTGCCGGCGCGAACGCGACGCTGCAACTGCCGGGGAATGTCTCGATTACGACCCTGGACAGCATGATCGAACTCACCGGCGTGGGGGCTGCGATCCAATCGCTGAACGGTTCGGCGGAAGTAACGGTGCAATCCACACTGAAGACGATCGCCGCGTCGGGCACGCTGATCGTCGGCGATAGCTACAGCTCTTCGAATGCGATCGCGAATGCCGGCACGATTCAAATGGCGGGCGGCACGCTGTCGACGGGGACGCTGACGGACAGCACCGGCTCGAACCTGAACGGTTACGGCACGGTGGCTTCGGTGTTCGACGATTCCGGATCGGTGACGTCGTCGACCGGTGCGCTGGTGTTCACGGGCACGGACGACACGTTTGCGGGGACTCTCGGCGGCCAGCAGATCGACTTCGGCGGCGGGACGGACACGGTGCAGAACGGCGCGAGCCTGACAGCAGGAACGATCGCGATCACCGGCAACGCATCGGTGACGTTTGCGGCAAGCGAGAGCTATGCGGGAACGCTCGCTCTGGGCGCGGGCACGTTAAATCTCGGTGCGAACGCGCTGACTTTGAGCGGCACAGGCTCGACGATTGCGGGCACCATCTCGGGTACCGGCGCTCTGACCTTCTCCGGCGGCAGCCAGACAATCAACAGCGGTGCCGCACTTTCGATGTCGAGTTGGACGTTGTCGGGCAGCGATGCGACGACGGTCAATACGAGCCTGAGCTATGCGGGAGCATTCTCGGCGGGAGCGGGGACGACCCTGACGATGGCATCGGGCGATAAGCTCACTCTGACGGGCACAACAAGCTTTGCCGGTGCGACCAGTGGTGCGGGCAAGCTCGCGCTGTCTGGCGGAACAGAGACTTTCGATTCGGGCGCGAGTTTCGGGTCCGGTTTGGTCCTCGAGGGCACGGCCGAAGCCGGGGTGTCCGGATCCGTCACCATTTCGGGTGCCCTGACCGAAGGGGCCAGCACGGCGCTGACGATCGCTTCGGGCGACACGCTGACTTTGTCGGGAAAGGGTTCGTCGATTGCGGGTGCCGTGACCGGAAGCGGTACGCTCGCTCTGTCAGGCGGCACAGATATGGTGAGCAGGGGCGCAAGTCTCGGCATCTCCGATATCGTGCTGTCTTCCGGCGCGGCTCTCTCGTTCGGAACGAGCTTTTCCTATGCCGGTCTATTGAACGAGGCCGCAGGGACGACGCTCGCTTTGGGCGCTTACACGTTCAATCTGAGCGGCACGGGCTCGACGATTTCGGGGGCGATCACGGGGACGGCCGGGCTAACGTTTTCGGGTGGTAGTCAGGCTATCAATAGCGGCGCAACACTGGCGACGGCGCACTGGTCGCTGACGGGAAGCGACACCGTGTCTCTCAACGAGAATCTCACCACCGGCGGATCGTTCGCGGGCGCAGCCGGAACATCGCTGACAATTGCCTCGGGTGACACGCTCACCCTGAACGGAACCTCGGCCTTTACGGGCAAAGTGCAGGGCACGGGCGCAACGCTCGCATTCACGTCAGGCAGCCAGACCTTCAACAGCGGTGCATCATTGGCTGTATCGAACTGGATGCTATCGGGCAGCGCCAGCACGTCGCTCACAGAGTCTCTGAGCTATGCAGGAACATTCTCGGCCGGTGCCGGAACGGCTCTCAACATCGCCTTGAACGACACCTTGACCCTGACGGGCGCGGCAAGCTTCGCGGGCGCAATCAGCGGGGGGGGGACGCTGGCCCTGTCGGGCAATTCGGACACCTTCGATGCGGGCGCACATTTTTCCTCCAAGATGTCACTTCGCAGCGGAGCCTTGGTTACGGTGAACGGCGGAGTTTCCGTCTCCGGTGTACTGACGGAGAACACAGGCGCCGCCATTGCGATCGGGGCGGGTGCAACGCTGACGCTTTCGGGAAGTGGATCGGCGCTTATCGGCACTGTCGATGGCGCCGGCACGCTGGCACTTTCGGGCGGCACGGATTCTTTGTGGAGGGGGCTGAGCCTCGGCGTAGCCGATCTCGCGCTGTCGTCGGGAGTGACGGCAAGTCTCGACACGAGTCTCGCCTATACGGGAGAGTTCAGCACGGCGGCCGGCACGACCCTGGCGCTCGGCGCCTACACACTCGGTTTGAGCGGCGCCGGATCGATCTTTTCCGGCACGATCTCGGGCAGTACGGGCGCATTGTCGCTGACGGGAGGCAGTCAGGCTTTCGACAGCGGTGCTGCGATGACAGAAGGCCGATGGGCGATGTCGGGCAGCGACACGGCATCGGTCAATGAGAAGCTGACCTTTGGCGGAACCTATTCCGAAGGTGCCGGGACAACGTTGACGATCGCCTCCGGCGAGACCTTGTCGCTGACCGGCGTGGCGACGCTTGGAGCGACAGTAAACGGCTCAGGCACGTTGGCTCTGTCGAACGCCACACTATCGGGGCTCGTCGCAGGCGGCACGGTCACGCTCGACGATGCCGGCACAATCGTCCAGACCGGCCAGATCACGCTTGGCGACGCAAGTTCCAACGCGGCGACTCTCACGATCGCAAGCAGCGCAACCTACAAGATCGAAGGCAATGTCGGCATCGGGATCGGCGCATCGTCATCGTCCGTCATCGACGACAATGGTCTTCTGATCAAGAACGGCGGCACGGGCACAAGCAACATCGCTGTCGGCATCATCGACAACGGTCACATCGAAGTCTCAACCGGCACGCTCGATCTGGCTCAAGGCCTTACTGGCACCGGCGCGATGCAGGTCGATGCGGGCGCCACATTGGAGTTTGGCGCCTCGGCCGCTTCCACGCTCACCATGGCCTTCAACGGCGCCAACGCCACGCTGGCGCTTGCAAGCCCATCGAGCTTTGCCGCAACGATCTCGGACTTCGCCGCCGGCGACAAGGTCGATCTGCTGGCGATCAAGGCTACATCGGCTGTGCTCGAAGCCAACGACCAGCTTCTCATCACCAACAGCGCCAGCACCATCGCCACGCTCCAACTCACCGGTACTTACACCGGCTACACCTTCGCCACCGTCTCCGACGGCCATGGCGGCACAGACATCACCGCAACTGCTCCTCAAAGCCATGCAACTGTCGAGTTCGATACCAACGACGCCCTCGCAGCCGCCACCCTCCGGCAGTTCGATTCGCATCTCGCGGATTGGCATTTGGGGTGAGGTATCGACGGCGTGGTGCGCGCATCGATTTAACGTCGGGAGAAATTGGCTCCTGGGGTCGGATTCGAACCGACGACAACTCGGTTAACAGCCGAGGACTCTACCGCTGAGCTACCCAGGAACATGGGGCGCGTTGTTAGCGCATCGCCAATCCCATGGCTACAGCAAAAGTCCTGAACAATTGGCTGAACTGGCTGGAAGATGTCGCGCAGTCCGGCGCGCGAGCGCGCGCTTGTGGCGCGGACAGGAAGCACGATGGCCATCCCGAATCACTTTGGCCGGACCAGAAGAAAAAAAGGGCCGGGTGTTAGCCCGGCCCCAAGGCGTTGGGTAATGGTGGGGTGTCTTCAAGGGAAGACGACGTAAAGGTGCCACCATAAGGTTAACGAATGCTTAACAACGAGTACCACCATTTGTGTTAATCGGCAGCAACCCTCTAAGATTTGGAGGCCACGCCCGGAATTGAACCGGGGTACGCGGTTTTGCAGACCGCTGCGTCACCACTCCGCCACGTGGCCGGGCGACGGGCGCTATACAGAAGGAATGCGCCGAGGGCAAATGCACCCTGGCGCAAAAGCTTTGCGGAAGTCTTCTCTCTCGCGTTGTCAGCGAAGGACCGGCAACGTATAAGCGCCGACCGTCGAAACCAAGCGAATCGCGCCGATGCCGGACTACACAGCCCAACGCATGAACATGGTCGAATCGCAGGTTCGCGCGAACGACGTCACCGATATCCGAATTCACGACGCGATGCGGGAAGTGCCCCGTGAACGCTTCGTGCCGACCGTCAAACGCGGCGTCGCCTATGCGGACGGCGCCATCGAGGTCGTGGCGAACCGCTATTTGCTCGAGCCCAGGACCTTTTCGAAACTGATCCAGCTCGCGCAGGTCGCATCGACCGACTCGGTGCTGGATGTGGGATGCGCCACAGGGTATTCGACGGCAGTGATCGCCCGGCTTGCGGCCAGGGTCACGGGCCTGGAGCAGGACGCAGACCTCGTACGTGTTGCATCCGATATGGCTCCGGCCGTGGGCGCGACGAATGTTGCCATCGTCCAGGGATCGCTGGCCGATGGCCATCGCGCCAGCGCGCCCTATGACGTGATCGTCGTCAACGGCGCGATCGAGGCGCCGCCGGAAGCGTTACTGGGCCAACTCGCAGAGGGCGGCCGCCTGGTCGCCATCGTGCAATCGGGCGAGCAGAGCAGGGCGCATCTTTATTTGCGCCAAAACGGCAGGATCGGAAGCCGCGTCGCATTCGACGCCTGGGCGCCGTTGCTGGCCGGATTTCGGCAAAAAGTTGGATTCGTCTTCTAGAATACCCAGATCAGCCCATTGGGCGCGGGCAAGCGGGGTGACGATATGAAGGCAGTTCGGGGCGCAGCCTCCGTGCTGGTGTTGGCGGCGGCAATATCGGTATGCGGTGCGGCGTATGCCGACACGTTCACGTTGCGCGATGCGCTCGGCGTGGCCTATGAGACCAATCCCCAACTCGATGCCGATCGGGCAAGCTTGCGCGCGACGGACGAGAACGTCGCGCAGGCAAATGCCGGATGGCGACCGACGCTCAATGCGGGCGGCACTTATGGATATCAGGAATTCGGTGCGGCTGCCCCGCCGTCTGAGCCGGCAGGCGGAATTGCTTCAACAAGCGAACATCCGATCACGGGACAGGTGACTGTTTCGGAACCGATTTTTCGCGGCGGCCGCACTTATGCGGAAGTTGGCCGCGCCAAGGCACAGGTCCGCGCCGGCGAGAACGAACTGAGCAACACCGAAGAAAACGTTCTCCTCAATGCTGTCACCGCTTACATGGATGTGGTTCGCGACGAGGCGACCCTGAGGCTTAGGCAGAACAACGTGACAGTTCTGCAAAAACAACTCGATGCGACGCAAGAGCAGTTCAAAGTCGGCGAGTTGACTCGGACCGACGTTGCACAGGCGCAGGCGCGACTGTCGGGCGCCCAATCGGATGTTATTACCGCCGAGGGTCAGCTCAATGTGAGCCGCTCGAACTTCGAGCATTACATCGGACGCCCGCCGGAAACTCTCGAGGAACACCCAGCTCTGCCACCGGTGCCGGCCAGTGAAGAGGGCGTGATCACGCTTGCGATGAAGCAAAATCCCGCCCTGCGGCAGGCTCAGGAAAACGTAAAGGCGGCCAACTATGCCATCGACGACGCGGCAGGAGCACTGGCCCCGCAGGTGTCAATTCAAGGTCAGTATGAATATCTCCAGGGTTCGCCTTTGGAAGGCATTCCAGGCGCCGGCCACATCTCGTCGCTCACCGCCAATGTGACTGTCCCGATTTATCAGGGCGGCGCGGATGAATCTCTCGTCCGTCAGCAAAAGGAGTTGAGAGAGCAGGCGCAGTTGGCGGTCGCCGATATCGGACGTCAGGTCATCGATGCCGCGCGCAGCTCCTGGCAAAGCTTCACGGCGGCCAAGGCCACGATTGTCTCGAACCAGACGCAGGTGCAGGCCGACGAAGTCGCCTATGACGGCGTCAAGCAGGAGCAACAAGTGGGATCGCGCACGATCCTGGATGTGCTCAACGCCGAGCAGGAATTGCTCAATTCCGAGGTGGCCGTGGTGATCTCCCAGCACGACACCTGCGTGGCGGCTTATCAGGTGTTATCTGCCACGGGCCAACTGACCGCTAGGGGACTTGCTCTCAACGTGCGGCTCTACGATCCCAAGGCCTATTACAACGACAACGCCTCGCGCTGGTTCGGCTTCGGCGATTAAGGTCTTGTTCAGAGAAGGCACAAAAAGGGTTGCGGCCGTTAACTCGACCTTTCCTTCTTTAGGTAACTGTCTTAGGGTCTTAGCGCGATATCCTACGCGCGTGCTGGAGTAAGATGATGGCGAGCCCCTCAAGCCCTCAACATGAACCCACGATGGAGGAAATCCTCGCCTCCATCCGCAAGATTATCTCGGAAGACTCGCCGGAGGCACCGGCGCAGCCGGCCGTTCAGGCGCTGGCCGAGGCCGAGCCTGAAGTGCTTGAGTTGACACAGGAAGTGCACGAAGAGCCTGCACCGGCGCCTGTTATTGCGCCTGCACCGGTTGCCGTTCCGCATGACGATGTCGTGTTCCAGACGATCGAGGAACCGAAGCCTGCTCCGAAAGCGCCCGACGGCATTTTCTCCGACACGTCCCGCAAGGCATTCGACGATGTGTCGAGCAAATTTGCGCAAGTGGAAGCGCCGAAGCCTGTGCCGCGGGATCCGGTCGCGCAGATTGCGCCCCATGACGGCGCTTCGCTCGAGGCATTGTTCGACCGCGCCGTGCGCGAAACCTTCGAGCCCGTCCTCCAGGACTGGATGGGGACCCATGCCGACGCGATCATGGACCGCATGAAGCCGCTGATCGCCGAGTGGATGGACAAGAATTTTCCTCCACTGCTGGCGGCGGCCGTAGAAGCCGAGTTCGTACGCTCGCGCAAGGCGCGCTGACCCCCTTTCGTATCATCGAAATCCGGGGCCGGCCGCCAGCCGCTCCGGACCAGCCTCTTGACGTGCAGGCCTCCGGACGGTTTGACAAACCGGCGGCCGGTCCGCTCAAGAGGCAAGACAAATGCTCGACAAGAATTTCGCGCCCGCCGAAGTGGAAGGGCGCATTTATGCCCAGTGGGAGAATTCCGGCGCATTCCGCGCAGGCCGCAGGCCGGACGCGGAAACCTTCTGCCTCGTCATCCCGCCGCCCAACGTNNAGGTCCTGCAGTCGGTCATGTACGAGGTGCCGAGCCGCAAGGACGTCGAGCGCGTCGTCATCACCGCCGAGAACGTGCTGGAGAACGTGAACCCGACGCTGGTGCCGCGCGACGTGGCGCGGCGGACCCCACGCGAGAAGTCCGCCTGACCCCCCGCGGCAAGCCCGAACCCGCGCCGCAAGTGCGCCTGACCCCCCGCGGCAAGCCCGCCTGACCGCCGCTCGTGCCGCGAGTGGCCGCCGGACTGTCTAGACTCACCTGACGTGACCGGAGAAGAACGCCGCCAGCTCCCCCCGCAGTACGCGCCAGCGGAGGTGGAAGCGCGCCGCTACGCGCAATGGGAATCAGCCGGCCTGTTCGGCGCCGACCCGGCGGACGTCTCGGCGTCAGCGCCCGCATTCTCCATCGTCATCCCGCCGCCCAACGTCACGGGCCGCCTCCATATCGGCCACGCCCTCAACAACACGCTTCAGGATTCGCTCGCGCGTTTCGAGCGGATGCGCGGCAAGGATGTGCTGTGGCAACCGGGCACGGATCACGCGGGTATTTCGACCCAGCTTGTCGTCGAGCGCGATCTGGCGCTGCGTCAGCAAAGCCGCATCCAGATGGGCCGCGAGAAATTCCTCGAAGCGGTCTGGAAGTGGAAAGACGAATATGGCGGTGCGATCGTGCAGCAGTTGCGCCGGCTGGGCGCCTCCTGCGACTGGTCGCGCGAGCGCTTCACGATGGACGAGGGGCTTTCGCGCGCCGTTCTGAAGGTGTTCGTCGAGCTTCACCGTCAGGGGCTGATCTACAAGGACAAGCGGCTGGTCAATTGGGATCCACGCATGCAGACCGCGGTGTCCGATCTCGAAGTCGAAAGCATCGAGATGAAGGGTCACCTCTGGTACATCAAATATACCATCGATGGGCAGATGGGCCATTTCATCACTGTCGCCACGACGCGGCCCGAAACGATGCTGGGCGATGCGGCGGTGGCCGTGCATCCCGACGACGCGCGTTACAAGGATCTCATCGGCAAATTCGTGCGATTGCCTTTCGTCGATCGCCTGATCCCGATCGTCGCCGACGAGCATTCCAATCCGGAGAAGGGAACGGGCGCGGTCAAGATCACGCCGGCGCATGATTTCGACGATTTCGAAGTGGGCAAGCGTCACAACCTGCCGTTGTTCAACATTCTCACGCGGGACGGCAAGCTCAACGACGATGTGCCGGCAGCCTATCGCGGGCTCGACCGGTTCGAGGCACGCAAGCAGATCGTGGCCGATCTGGAAGCGCTGGAGCTGATCGACAGGATCGAGCCGATCACCCATGCCGTGCCGCATGACGAAAAGACGAAGACCATCGTGCTCGAACCTTACCTGACCGAGCAGTGGTATCTCGACGTGCGCCCGCTGGCGGAAAAAGCCGTCGAGGCGGTCGAGAAAAGCGAAACCCGCTTCGTGCCGGAGCAATGGGCCAACGTCTATTACAACTGGATGCACAACATCCATCCCTGGTGCATCTCGCGCCAAGTGTGGTGGGGTCATCAGATTCCAGTCTGGTACGGGCCGGTGATGTTGCCTGATCCGAGCCAAGACGCTTTCGTTACTCGAACGATGTTTGTCGCATCGAGCGAAGCTGAGGCTTTAGAACAAGCGAGACGGGAATACGCTCGGCTTGGTGTTGATGTTGCGATAGGTCGAGACGAGGAAGACGCCAAAAAAACGTTAAATGATGTTACGACCGGTCGAAGCAAGACGATCAAACTCTGGCGCGACCCAGACGTGCTCGATACATGGTTTTCCTCCGCGCTGTGGCCGTTCTCGACCCTGGGCTGGCCGGACAAAACGCCGGAGCTCGCGCGCTTCTATCCCACCAGCGTGCTCGTGACGGGCTTCGACATCATCTTCTTCTGGGTCGCAAGGATGATGATGATGGGCCTGCATTTCATGGGCGACGTGCCTTTCAAGACCGTCTTCATCCACACCCGCGTGCTGGACGAGAAGGGCCAGAAGATGTCGAAGACGAGGGGGAACGTGGTCGATCCCCTGACACTCATCGATGAGTTCGGCGCGGATGCGCTGCGCTTTACGTTGGCGCTTGCGGCCGGGCAGGGGCGCGACATGCGCATCGGCGCGTCGCGCGTGGAGACCAACCGCAATTTCTCGACCAAGTTGTGGAATGCCGCGCGCTTCTGCGAGATGAACGAGTGCTTCGGTCGTGCCGATTTCGATCCGTCGAAAGTCTCGTTGACCGTCAATCGCTGGATCGTGGTCGAAACGGCGAACACGACAGCTTCCGTCACCAAGGCGTTCGAAACGCTGCGTTTCAACGATGCCGCAAATAGCATCTATCAATTCGTTTGGTCTGTTTTTTGCGATTGGTACCTGGAGCTGATCAAACCTGTGTTGGCCGGCAGCGATGAAGCAGCGAAGGCTGAGACGCGCACAACGGCTGCCTGGGTGCGCGACCAAATTCTCAAATTGCTGCATCCCTATATGCCGTTTATCACCGAGGAACTATGGGCGCGCACGGAAACAACCGCCGATCCGCGCGCAACAATGTTGATCGAGGGACCGTGGCCTGTTCTGTCGGACCTGCCGCAGGATAAAGTCGCGTATGACGAGATGCAGTGGGTCATCGATCTCGTGTCCGGCGCACGCTCGATCCGCGCCGAGATGAATGTGCCCGCGGCTGCAAAAGTTGCTTTGGTCCTCAAAGGTGCGGCTCCGGAAACGCGCGCGCGCGTGGAGCGCAATCGCGATGCGATCGTGACTCTAGCCCGTCTCGCGAGCATTGAGACATCCGACATCGTCCCCGCGGGTTCGGCGCAATTCGTGGTTGGCGAAACGACTGCTGCCATTCCGCTCGGCGACGTGATCGATTTCGCCAAAGAGCGCGTAAGGCTCGAAAAGGAACTCAAGAAGGCGCAAGAAGAAATCGCCCGTTTCGATGCCAAGCTCAACAACGCCGATTTCGTCGCGCGTGCGCCCGAGGAAGTGATCGACGAGCAGAAGGAAAAGCGCGCCGACGCCGCTGCCATGGCGCTGCGATTGAAGGAGGCGGTTTCCAGGCTGGCGACGTAGAGTCGCAATGCTTATGGACCGCGGGCATCTTGCCCGCATGAACCTGACGGCGGCAGCTAAAATCGACGGGACGCCTGCGGTCCAATATGCTGACGTTCAAATTTCAATTGCGTTGACCCTTTTGAAGGGCGAAGAAGTCCCAATCTATTTCTGGACATCACACCATGATCAAGTTCGACAAGTCGAAGCTGCCCTCTCGCCACGTCACGGTCGGTCCCGAGCGTGCGCCGCATCGCTCCTATTATTACGCGATGGGCCTCACGGCGGAGGAGATCGATCGGCCGTTTGTGGGCGTTGCGTCATGCTGGAATGAGGCTGCCCCCTGCAACATCGCGCTGATGCGTCAGGCGCAATCGGCGAAGCGCGGCGTGAAAGAAGCCGGTGGCACTCCGCGCGAATTCTGTACCATCACCGTGACCGACGGCATCGCGATGGGGCATGAGGGAATGAAGTCCTCGCTCGTGTCGCGCGAGGTCATCGCCGATTCCGTAGAGCTCACCATGCGGGGACATTGCTACGACGCGCTTGTCGGCATCGCGGGCTGCGATAAGAGCCTGCCCGGCATGATGATGTCCATGCTCCGGCTCAATGTGCCCAGTGTCTTTCTCTATGGCGGGTCGATCATGCCCGGCAAGTTCAAGGGCCGGGACGTGACGGTTGTCGATATTTTCGAGGGGGTGGGCCAGTACGCGGCGGGCAAGATGAGCGCCGAGGATCTGCTCGATCTCGAGTGCCATGCGTGCCCCGGCGCGGGCGCCTGCGGCGGTCAGTTCACGGCCAACACGATGGCCTGTGTGGCCGAAGCGATCGGGCTTGCGCTACCTTATTCGTCCGGACCACCCGCCGAAGTGCTCGCACGCGACGATTTCGCGTTGAAAGCGGGCGAAGCGGTGATGGCGTTACTCGCAAAGAATATCCGTCCCCGCGCGATCTGCACGCGCGAAGCATTCGAGAACGCGGCCGCGGTTGTGGCCGCAACCGGCGGCTCGACCAATGCCGCGCTGCATCTGCCGGCGATGGCGAACGAAGCGGGCATCGCGTTCGATCTGTTCGATGTCGCCGCGATCTTCAAGCGCACGCCCTATCTCGCTTCGCTGAAACCCGGTGGCGAATATGTCGCCAAGGACATGTGGGAAGCCGGCGGCGTACCGATGCTGATGCGCACGCTTCTCGACGGCGGTTATCTCCACGGCGATTGCATGACGGTAACGGGCAAGACGATTGGCGAGAATCTTAAGGACGTGACGTTCAATCCGAACCAGAAGGTCATGAAGCCTTCGAGCGCACCGCTCGCACCCACGGGCGGTGTCGTCGGACTTAAAGGCAATCTCGCGCCCGAGGGTGCGATCGTGAAGACCGCGGGCCTCAAACACCTCAAGCATCGTGGACCTGCGCGCGTGTTCGATTGCGAGGAAGATGCGTTCGCGGCTGTGCAGGCGCACGCCTACAAGGAAGGCGATGTGATCGTCATCCGTTACGAAGGACCCAAAGGCGGACCCGGCATGCGCGAGATGCTGTCGACGACGGCGGCGCTGTACGGGCAGGGCGTCGAGAACATCGCGCTGATTACAGACGGACGTTTCTCCGGCGGCACGCGCGGGCTTTGTGTGGGCCATGTCGGACCGGAAGCCGCCGAGGGCGGACCGATCGGGTTGCTTCGCGACGGCGACATGATCACGATCGACGCCGATATTGGCTCAATGGATGTCGAACTGTCCGACGCAGAACTGGCGGAACGCAAGAAAGCGTGGAAGCCGAAAGCTCCTGCGTTCGGCTCGGGCGCGCTGTGGCGCTTCGCGAAGAATGTCGGGCCCGCCCGCAACGGCGCGATTACATCGCCCGGTGCTGCCAGCGAAGTGCGCTGCTACGCGGACATCTAGCCATACTGCCGACACAGGCGCGGCGTCCTGATAGCGTTCCGCTCTGGGGGCGTACACCGCATGGAATATTTGCCGCGTAAACGTGGTCATCGCAAGGCGATGATTTGGGCCACGATTCTCTACGGCCTCGCGCTTCTGCCGACCGGAATGATGGCGGTGATGTCGCCGTTGGCGTCGGATGCCGGAGTCAACACCAAGGTCTGGACGTTCATGATCGCGATGGCGACATGGCCGCTCGGCTTCATCCTCGCCATCGTGCTTGGCTGGCTGTTCTTCGGGCTCAGGTGGTCGCGCGGCATATGGTTCGCCATTGCGCTGCCCTGGCTTTGGCTCGTGCCGATCGTCTGGTCCATGGATTTCGGGCGTTAGGCACTTTGCCCGCGTCGCTGTAGGATTGGGCGCTCGTTATATTACAGGTGCACTCACACGGAGATTTTCGATGATCGATTCTGCGCCCGGTACGGTGTCTTTCCTCGAGATCGGCTCTACCGATATGGCCGCAACGCGGAAATTCTTCGGCGCGGTGTTCGACTGGCGCTGCCATGACGACATGTGGTTCCAGACGCCGACGATCAAGGCCGGTTTGCACGGCAACGACCCGGCTCCCCAGATGTATGTTTATTTTCACGTTGCCGATCTCGACGCGGCCGCAGCGCGCGTGAAAGCGGCCGGCGGTGAAGCGAGCGAGATCAAGGACGAAGGCGAATTCGGCCGCTTCGTCAATTGCAAGGATCCGGGTGGGATCCAGTTTGGTTTGCACCAGGCAGCTGGTTAGGCGCGTCGATTAAAGCCGCTCCAGCTCCGCCACCGTGCGCTCGTTGACGACATTGCCGGTGTTGAGCGTGGTCTTGGGCTCCAGCAGGAGCACTTCGCATTCCTCGGGTGCCGCCGGCATGTGCTCGACACCTTGGGGCACAATGATGAACTCGCCGGGATCGAGCCACACGTCCCGGTCGCGAAATCGCGTCTGAAGCCGGCCGCGCAGAACGAGGAACAATTCGTCTTCGATGTCATGGTGATGCCAAACGAACTCGCCCTGCAGCTTCACCAGCTTGACGTGGCTGTCGTTGAGTTCGCCGACGATCTTGGGACTCCAGTGATCGCTGAAGCGGGCGAGGGCCTCGGCGAGATTCACTTTGCCTGGTTCAGCCAATGATTGTTTTCTCCTCACCGAAAAAGAGCGGCGAGCGCGCCAAGTCGATGAACCTGCGCTCATCCTCCAGAAGAGCGAGGCCAGCAGCCTGGCCGGCCGGCGTGCCGCTCGCGGCCCGCATATCGTCGACGCTGTCCCACCAGAGTTCCGCGACCCCGTCATACATTTCCGGGGTGTTGCGGCCGGCGCGTATCACGTCGTTGATGGGCGTTGTTGCAGCATGCATCTGGACGTAGCGGCGGATGCGCAGGGTTTCCTTGTAGCTCGCAACCAGAGGCCCATGCTTCTCGAACCAGTAATGCTGGAAGGTCTCGCGTGAAAGGCTGGGCAGCCGGTGCAGGCAGAAGCTCAACTTGATCATGAAGAGTCTCGAATTTGGCCGCAGAAACAATGGTCTGGCCGACAGCTCTCGTCCAGCCAATTAACCGCAACCCGGCCATGTCTCGACTTGGGACGGGGCCTCCGGCAAGCTTCCGCCGCGGGAGGAACTTGCCATGGACGAGCGCTACGGTTGGAGCTTGGGGACCTGGTTCGGCCAGTTCGTGACCGTGGCCACGGCATTGCTCGCGGTGGCCCTGATCGGCGTCTCGGCCTGCGATTATCTGATCGACCGTTACCAGTGGAAACTTGCGCATGGGGAGATCGTGAGACCCGCTCAGTTGGCGCAAGTTGTGCCCCCGCCTGCTGCACATGTGCTCGCTGCGTTTGTGCCGCCGCCGAACGGCGTTGGACGAGAACCGGCTGTTCTGCGGCCAGGAGTGCCTGTCGACTCCACCCGCCGGCCGGCAACGATGCTTTGGCTCTCGAGCACCTACCATCCCGGCAGCGCCGGTTTGGTGGATATCGTTGCGGCGGGCGACGTGATGATGGGCACGAAAGATGTCGGTCTCAATCCAGCCATCCGCCCGGGCGCCGACGCGGCGGAGCTGGTCGGCAGCGATCTTGCTGGCGTGTTCCGCCATGCGGATATCGCTTTCGTCAATCTGGAGGGCCCGCTCTACGACGGACCAGGACCATCGGCGAAGAATTGCGGGAGTTGCTTCGCATTCCACAGCCCGACCTATTACGCAGGCGTTCTCCAAAGCCTGGGTGTCGATGTCGTCAGCATGGCGAACAATCACAGCGGCGATTACGGCGAGGAGGGACGCGACTCCACCATGGCGGCGTTGCGTTCACACGGCATCGGCTTCGCCGGCCTCGATCGCGATGGCGCGCGCTTCGCGACGCTCACTCTGCCGAACGGAAAAAAGGGGGCCGTCATCGCGTTCGCGCCCAACAGCGGCACGCTCAACCTGAACGACATCCCACGGGCGCAGGCGCTAGTCCGCGAACTCAGGAAAACGCACGACCTCGTCATCGTCTCATTTCACGGAGGCGGCGAAGGCTGGAATTTCGTGCATGTCGCCAAGAGCAACGAATTCTTCGACGGCGAGGATCGGGGGAATGTCACGGCCTTCGCGCATTCGGTGATCGACGCGGGCGCGGATCTCGTCATCGGGCAAGGTCCGCATGTGCCGCGCGCCGTTGAGGTTTATCATGAGCGGTTGATCGCCTATAGCCTCGGAAATTTC
This sequence comes from Alphaproteobacteria bacterium, assembly GCA_003139615.1. Classification (GTDB taxonomy): domain Bacteria; phylum Pseudomonadota; class Alphaproteobacteria; order Micropepsales; family Micropepsaceae; genus Rhizomicrobium. The sequence continues at coordinate 632 of PLJH01000113.1, read as the reverse complement.
TGGACGTATGCCGGCGTAATGACCTACGCGGTTTCCGGCCTGGGCCCCGTGCTCGAGGCATGGCTCACGCCCGAGGGAAAGATCGCGGGGTTCATGATCCATTCGAGCAGACAAGCGGGCCTTGGCGTGCCACATATGGATTCGATGGATGAAGCCGCACGTTACATGCTCTATCTGACCAACTCCGATTTTCCGGAGACGAGCGCGAGGTTGTCCGGAGCGGCGCATCCCGGTCGGCTCGTAGCCGGTGGCGGCGAAGGCAGAGAAGCGCGCGCAATGGCGGGACCCGGCTCGTAATGCAGGCCAGATGGATTATCGGCGCCGCCTGCGCGATGGCGGCATTGATTGCGCTCGGCGGCTGCGAAATGTTCGTGACCCCACCGGCGAATCTCGCGGAGTCCCACGGCGAAGAATGCGTCGTGCTCACGACGGCGCTCGAAAAAATCGCCAATGACTGGCGTACCAATCCGGGCGGCCCCCGGCTCCAGATCGACGCCTATGCGATCTCCACGGACCGGATAGAGCCCGACTACGCATCGAAAGAATCCGGACTGCTTCCGCCGAAGGATACGCGGCCCATCGACATCGCCGATTGCGGGACCCCGCTTTCGACAATCGCGAACCGCCTGGAG